>NZ_CP011273.1:0-650710 GCF_001610895.1 Planctomyces sp. SH-PL62
GTGATCATGGTCGGGGCGACCGGGAAGACGAAGGGACGCGAGCGGCAGGCGAAGGCGCCCGAGACGGATCGTTCGCTGGTCTCCCACGAGCTGGAGGGGGCGCTTCGGGAGGCGGTCGCGGAGCGCGTCGGGGAGACGCGGTTCGGGCTGTGGTTCGGCGAGGGGGTCCGCCTGGGGGTCGTCGGCGAGGGCCAGGGGGATTCGGTCGAGGTCGTGGCGCCGAACGCCTACTTCCGCGACCGCATCAAGAGCGGGTTCGCGGCGAGCGTGGCCGACGCGGTGCGGCAGGTGGTCGGCCGGTCCTTGCCCGTCTCTTACTCCGTGCAGGACGAGGCCGAGCCCCGTCACGACGTCGAGGCGGTCCCCGAGCGGCCGACGACGGGCGACGACCGTCGGACCAAGGTGACGGTGCCGGTCCCGGGCGGGCCGAGGCCGTCGGCCTCGCCGGTCGAGCGGCCCTCGACCGACCTCCCCCACCGCTTCGCCGCCCCTCCGGGCTCCTCGCGAGTCCTCCGCAGCCTCGACGACTTCGTGGTCGGCCCGGCGACCCAGCTCGGCTGCGCGGCGGCCCGCGAGATGGTCCGCTCGGGGGGGCGGTCGTTCAACCCTCTGTTCATCCACGGGGGCGTCGGCCTGGGCAAGACCCACATGCTCGAAGGGATCGCCCAGGGCATGCGGCAGGCCCACCCCGGCCTCAACGTCGTGCACGTCACGGCCGAGGCGTTCACGAACGGGTTTCTGGAGGCGATGCGGACCTCCTCGCTGTCGAGCTTCCGGAGCCGGTATCGGGGCGTCAACGTCCTGGTGATCGACGACGTCCACTTCCTGGCCTCGAAGCGGGCGACGCAGGAGGAGTTCCTCCACACGTTCAACGCCCTCATCGAACGCGGCGTGCCGATCGTTTTGTCTTCGGACCAGCATCCCAGGCGGATCGCCAAGCTGACCGACGAGCTGGCCACGCGGTTCCTGGGCGGGATGGTCGTCAAGCTCGACGCCCCCGACCTGGAGACCCGCAAGGCGATCGTCCGGGCCAAGGCGAAGGCCAAGGGGGTCGAGGTCCCGTCGGCGGTGGTCGACTTCATCGCCGAGCACGTGAAGACGAGCGTCCGGGAGCTGGAGGGGGCCTTGCAGAGCGTGCTGGCCCACGCCTCGCTGTCGAACCGGCCGGTCGGCATGGTGGTCGCGAAGACGGCCCTCCGCGAGACGATCCGCAACACGTCGCAGTCGGTGGCCCTCCGCGACGTCGAGAAGTCGATCTGCCTCTTCTTCCAGGTCGAGGCCGACGACCTCAAGTCCGGCAGCCGGGTCCGCACGCTGGCCTACCCCCGGATGCTGGCCATGTACCTGGCCCGCAAGCACGCCGGGGCCAGCTACAGCGAGATCGGCCGCTACTTCGGCGGGCGGAACCACTCGACCGTGATGTCGGCCGAGAAGAAGGTCGTCGGCTGGCTCAAGGACGACGCCCGCAGCCCGCTCCTCCCCGGCTTCGACAGCGTGGTCGAGATCCTCGCCGACCTGGAATCCAAGCTCGGCGCCTGAGCCCCCCGCCCTCCCCTAGCGGCGGGTCAGCCCGTGGCGGACGCGCAGCAGGAGGCGTTCGAGCGGGTCGAGGGCGTTGATCTCGGCCAGGCGGGCGAGGACGCCCCGGACGTCGTCGGTGATGATCCCGGCGACGCCGTCGTCGACCAGCGAGGCGACGCGGTCGACGACGTTGACGGTCCAGGCCTGGACGGGCATGTCGCGCGACCGGGCGCGATCGACGAGATCCCGCGTGGCGAGCCGGGTCTCCACCATCAGGAAGTCCACGTCCAGCCGCGTCGGGTCGCCGATCACGGCGCCCGTGATGAAGCCGAGTTCCAGGCCGGGTTCCAGCCGACGCACGGCCTGGAGCGCCGGGTACGACTGCCCGCAGATCCGGACCCGCCCCAGCGCGTCGGCCTTGCGGACGGCTTCGAGGACGGGGGCGACGAGCGCGACGGCCCCGGCGTCGTTCTTGGCCTTCAGCTCGATGTTGAGGCCGATCGAAGCCGAGGCGGCGGCCTGGAGGAATTCGTCGAGCGTCGCGATCCGCTCGCCGGCGAAGCCTGGGTCGAACGGCGTCCCCAGGTCGATTGCGCGGAGCTGTTCGAGGGTCGAGTCGACGATCCGCAGCGGCGAGCCCGCGATCCGCAGCAGGTCGTCGTCGTGGACGATCACGAGTTGATCGTCGGCCGTGGACTGGACGTCGATCTCGGCCCATTCGGCACCTTGCCGGGCGGCGATGCGGAGGGCGGCCACGGTGTTCTCGGGGCCGTCGAAGGCCCCCGCGCGGTGGGCCGTGACCTCGACGCGCTCGGAGACCCGGGCGTCGCCGATCAGCTCCTTCGCGGCCAGCGCGGAGAGCGCGAGCGAGCCGGCCGAGAGGGCCACGGCGGCCGTCGTCCACCATCGGGCGCGGGGCTCGTCGACCACCGTCTCGCGGATCACCCCCCCGGCCTGCTTGTAGCTGGCCATGATCAGCGCCGCGAAAATCGCCGCGGCCGCCGCCGAGAACCCCGCCAGCAGGGCGCCGTCGACCGCCAGGAGCGCGGCCGTCGCCGCCACCGCGAGCTTCGGCGAGGGGCCGACCTGGTCCAGCACCAGGCCGTTGATCGTGTGCAGCAGCCACGTCAGCGCGGCCGACGCCGCGAGGAAGCCGGCCCCGGCCCCCAGCACGACGACCGCCAGTCGGCCGATCCGCCCCGAGGTCCGCCGGCCGCTGGAGCGGAGGGCCGTCCACGGGGCGCGGACGTCCTCGAACAGCACGGCCGGGACGGCGAACATCCAGCGCAGGTAGAGCCAGCCCGCCGCCGCCGCGTACAGAACCCCGATCGCGCCGACCGCCGCGACCCCCTCCCAGAACGCGGCCGGGCGCTCGACCACCAGCCGGTTGAGGTCGTGGGGCCCCCAGAGCTTCGCATAAGCGAACGCCCCCGCCGCCCCGAACGGCGCGGCCAGCAGCAGGAGCAGCACGGCCTGGAGCAGGTCCACCTTGAGCAACGCCGGCAGCCGCTTGACGGAGTCGAACGCGTGCCAGACGCCGGGGCCGTCGCCCGAGAGGACCCCCATCACCCCCGCCAGCCGCAGGCTCAGCGTCGTGAGCTGCAGCGCCGTCAGGACAGCCAGCCCGGCCAGCCCGACCGGCGACAGGAAGAACGCGACGATCTCGAAGTTGCCGACCGAGCAACGCCCCCACGACTGCAAGGCCAGCCGCAGCACCCCCGCCGCCGTCGGCGCCAGCACCGCCGCCTCCAGCAGCGAGAACGCCGCCGAGAACGTCAGCAACGGCCCCCACCGCCGCCTCACGCGGGCCAGGACCATACGCATCGAATCGTCATGCGTCTCCACCTTCATGCGATGACCTCGGCGTCGACGGGGCGAGCTTGAACATAACGTCCTTCCCCCCCGGCGGGGGAAGGATGTTATGCCCCGGACCGCGGGAGGCCGCTCAGCTTTTCTTGAGCAGGTCTTGCAGGGCGTAGACCTCGAAGGGGCCTTCGCGGAGGCGTTCCATGGCGGCGACGGCGGCGCGGGCGCCGGCGAGGGTGGTGATGCAGGGGACGCCGTGGCTGACGGCGCTGGCGCGGATGCGGCCCTCGTCGGTGCGGGCGCCCTTGCCGCTGGGGGTGTTGACGATCAGGGCGATGTCGCCGTTGGCCAGGTAGTCCAGCAGGTTCGGCCGGCCCTCCTGGATCTTGCGGACGACGTCGACCTGGAGCCCCTCCTCGGCGAGCGCGGCGCTGGTGCCGGCCGTGCTCATGATCTTGAAGCCCAGCTCGGCCAGCTTCTTGGCGATCGGCACGATCCCCTTGCGGTCGCGGGACGCGACGCTGACGAAGACGGTCCCCTCGGAGGGGAGCCGGCTGCTGGCGCCGAGCTGGCTCTTGGCGAAGGCGGTGGGGAAGTCCGGCGCGATGCCCATCACCTCGCCCGTCGACCGCATCTCGGGGCCGAGCACGATGTCGACGCCCGGGAACTTGGCGAACGGGAAGACCGCCTCCTTCACCGAGGTGTACGACGGCGACGGCTCGTCGGCCACGCCCAGCTCGGCCAGCGTCTTGCCCACCATCACCCGCGCGGCGACCTGCGCCAGGTTCAGGCCGGTCGCCTTGGAGACGAACGGGACCGTCCGCGAGGCCCGGGGGTTGACCTCCAGGACGTAGATCTCGCCGTCCTTGACCGCGAACTGGATGTTCATGAGTCCGCGCACGCCCAGGGCTTCGGCCAGGGCGTAGGTCTGCTGCTTGAGGCGAGCGACGATCTCGTCGGGGAGCGAGTACGGCGGGATGGCGCAGGCGCTGTCGCCGGAGTGGATCCCGGCCTCTTCGATGTGCTGCATCACGCCGCCGACGATCGTCCGCTCGCCGTCGGAGACGGCGTCGACGTCGACCTCGACGGCGTCTTCCAGGAACTTGTCGATCAGGATCGGCCGGTCCGGGCTGGCGTCCACGGCCTCGGTCATGTAGCGGTCCAGGCTCGTCTCGTCGTAGACGATCTCCATCGCCCGGCCCCCCAGCACGAAGCTGGGGCGGACGACGACGGGGTAGCCGATCCGGTCGGCGATCCGCCGCGCCTGGTCGAACCGCGTGGCCGAGGCGTTGGGGGGCTGCCGCAGGCCCAGCCGCTCGATGACCATGCGGAACCGCTCGCGGTCCTCGGCGACGTCGATGTTCTCCGGGCTGGTGCCGATGATCGGCACGCCGGCGGCCTCCAGCGCCTTCGCCAGGTTCAGCGGGGTCTGGCCGCCGAACTGGACGATGACCCCCGTGGGCTGCACGCGCTCGCAGATGTCCAGCACGTCCTCGACGGTCAGGGGCTCGAAGAAGAGCCGATCCGACGTGTCGTAGTCGGTGCTGACGGTCTCGGGGTTGGAGTTGACCATGACGACCTCGTAGCCGTCGGCCCGCAGGGCGAACGCCGCCTGGCAGCAGCAGTAGTCGAACTCGATCCCCTGGCCGATCCGGTTCGGCCCGCCCCCCAGGATCATGATCCGGGGCCGGTCGCCCACCCGGGCCTCGTCCTCGGTCTCATAGGTCGAATAGTAATACGGCGTGACGGCCTCGAACTCGGCGGCGCAGGTGTCCACCAGCTTGTAGACCGCGGCGATCCCCCGGCGACGGCGCTCGCGGCGGACCTCGTTCTCGCTCGCGCCCCAGAGGTGGGCGAGCTGGCGGTCGGCGAACCCGGTCCGCTTGGCCTCGCGGATCAGTTCGTCGGACGCCTCCTCCAGCGATCGGACCTGGCGGAGCCGACCCTCGATCTCGCACAGCTCCTGGATGTTGGCCAGGAACCAGGGGTCGACGCCGGTCAGCTTGTGGACGCGCTCGACGCCCATCCCGGCCAGCAGGGCGTACCGCAGGTACCACAGCCGCTCGATGTTCGGCGTGGCCAGCTTGGCGATGATCTCGTCCTCGGAAGGCTGATCCGGCGTGCCCCAGCGGTCCTTCGGGTCGCAGCCGATGCCGAACCGGCCGACTTCCAGGCCGCGGAGCGCCTTCTGGAGCGACTCCTTGAACGTCCGGCCGATCGCCATCACCTCGCCGACCGACTTCATCTGGGTCGTCAGGACGGCGTCGGCCTCGGGGAACTTCTCGAACGCCCAGCGCGGGACCTTGGTGACGACGTAGTCGATCGTCGGCTCGAAGCAGGCGGGGGTCTCGCGGGTGATGTCGTTGCGGATCTCGTCGAGCCGGAAGCCGACGGCCAGCTTGGCGGCGATCTTGGCGATCGGGAAGCCGGTCGCCTTGCTCGCCAGCGCGCTCGAGCGGCTGACGCGGGGGTTCATCTCGATGACGATCATCCGGCCGTCGCGGGGGTTGACGGCGAACTGCACGTTCGAGCCCCCGGTGTCCACGCCGATCTTGCGGAGGACGGCCAGCGACGCGTCCCGCATCCGCTGGTATTCCTTGTCCGTGAGCGTCTGCGCCGGGGCGACGGTCACGCTGTCGCCGGTGTGGACCCCCATCGGGTCGAGGTTCTCGATGGAGCAGACGATGACGGCGTTGTCGGCGCAGTCCCGCATCACCTCCATCTCGTACTCCTTCCACCCGATGAGGCTTTCCTCGATCAGGCAGGAGTGCGTGGGGCTGATCTCCAGCGCGTAGTTGACCATGCGGTCGAACTCTTCGCGGTTATAGGCGATGCCGCCGCCCGAGCCCCCCAGGGTGAAGCTGGGGCGGAGCACGCAAGGCAGGCCCACCACCTCGTCGCGGATCCGGCGGGCGTCTTCCAGGCTCTCGGCCAGGCCGCTCCTGGCGCTCTCCAGGCCGATCTCGTCCATGCACTTCTTGAACAGGTTGCGGTCCTCGGCCTTGCGGATGGCCTCGGCGCTCGCGCCGATGAGGATGCAGCCGTACTTCGCCAGCACGCCCGACTCGTACAGGGCCATGCCGACGTTCAGCCCGGTCTGGCCGCCGAGCGTGGGCAGGACGGCGTCGGGCCGCTCCACGGCGATGATCCGCTCGACGATCTCCGGGATCACCGGCTCGATGTACGTCCGATCCGCCATCTCGGGGTCGGTCATGATCGTGGCCGGGTTCGAGTTGACCAGGACGACCTCGTACCCCTCCTCGCGAAGGGCCTTGCACGCCTGGGTGCCCGAATAGTCGAACTCGCAGGCCTGGCCGATGACGATCGGCCCCGCGCCGAGGATCAGGATCTTTTTGATGTCGGTACGCTTGGGCACGGCAGGTCGTTCTCGCGTCTTATAGATGAGGAAGGATGGGGTGGGCCGGTGGGCGTCGAGCCGGGTCGCGTCGCGCGCAACCCCTTCGCGGGCCGCCCCTTGCCGCGCGAAACACGCCTCGGGCCGCGCTCGCCCTCGGACTTCCTCAACGAGGCGGCGCGGCCCGGAAAATTTCCCGATCTTAGCACTTTTCCCGGGGCCGCAGCAAGGGTGGCGACGGCGGGAACCGCCGGGCGGCGTGCGTTCGGAGGGCGCGAGATTCCCTCGAACGTCGAATGTCCCGCGACCCGGGATGGGTCAGAAGACCTCAGCCCCCCAGCCTCAGTGGAACACGGTGACGCGAGGAGCGAAGGCCGGCTCGGGAGCCATGAATATCAGCCGAATCCCATCGTCCGAGACGAGATAGGTCTCCTCGGTCGAGACGGACGCCGAGAACATTCCCGACTCGAACACGGGAGTGACGCGGATTCGGACGCAGAGCCCCAGCGGGGTCGTCGCCATCTCCTGGATGATCCCGCTCCAGGCCACGATCGCCGGTGCCTCGTCGAAGTCGATCCAGGAGCAACGGAGGGCCCGTTCCTGGGGGACGAATCGGGCGATCTCCGTCTGCAAGGTGATCCTTTGGGCCACCGCCTGCTGTCGTTCCAGGTCAGGACCTTGGGCGTTGGGGCCGGGCGAGATGGTGAGAAGCCAACGCGCCGGCACCTCTTCCAGAAAAGCATCCTCGGGGGCGTCCGGCGAGTCAGGGGCGTTCGCGAACGCGGCGAGGGTCGACACGATCGGTCCCTGGGCGTTCGACCGACCGGCAAGTCCCACCCCTGCCAGACCGACGAACGATGTCGCCACGATCGACCTCACGAAGGCACCGCGGCGGAACTGGGGGCACGCTGCAGCTCGAGTCATCGAAAACGCCTCCTCGTTGGTGGCTGGTTAGTCAGCCTCGATAATGTAAGTACCGGGTCCATCCTTCTTGAAGCGGAAGCTCATAGGCAGGAACTCCGCATAGTCGATAAATCCTCCAGGATATGTGAATTTGATTCTGATCTCCTGGTCAAGCGAGACGACGATGTTCTCGAGGGGCCGCGTCGCGTAGTATGTCGGATCGTCGTTCACTTGTTTCATATCAACAATAGTGCCGCCTTGGATGGTGAAGCGCGAAGCTAGTGGGTCGGACGAACTCCCGGGGACCCATCCAGAAGGCGGCTCGACGCTAAACACAGCTCCCGTGTTTGTGTAGACCGTGAGATTTGTTATGCTTTATTGAGCAAAACCTGATATGTACGCGGCTCCGGCGTCGCCTTGCTTGACCCGAAAGACAATGTTGCGGTCCGATCCAATAGGCGTCGATACGTTGGTTCCAGAAATGATTTCAAGTTCGTCTGGCTTTGGGATGATCAGGGACTTGGTGACGACAATTGGGACAACGTAGGGGTTTCCGGGGTAAGGAAACAGCGTCATGGTGCATCGAAATTCATAGGTTCCCGGAAGGGGCAAGTAAGAAAGAAGAGTCGCTGAGGTGGTGTTGGTGGCGCCCGTCGGTGTTCCCCAAGAAGTTACGACGGGCGAAATCAAGCGGCTTTCCCAAAGGTAGCCGGACACATTCCACGGGCGACCATCGATCGAAAATTCGCACCCTGAGCCGAAAGTCACGGGGGTCGGGTTTGTCTTGATGCTTTGGCTATGTCCGCACGGAACCCAGGCATGAAAGATTATCAAGCCCATGCCGACTGCGTACCTGAACATTGAGTAGGCGCGAGCCATTGTTTATACTCCGAGGCTAGTGCAACAAAGAGGATCTGCTCGAATCGAAGTCTTGTCAAGCTGGCCTAGCGCTTCGAGACGGTTTCCGTCTCGCGTTCATTCGCGGTTCGATATTTGCGAGAGACCGAGCTGGGCGAGGTATCGCAAGGAGTGTTGTCGACGCATCTTTCGGCGGACCATCGACGTCCCCCTTAGGTTCTATGCCAGCAGAGACTGTTTTACGCCGCCTAGCAAAGCAATGGGGACATCGGTCATCGGCCAGGCATTCATCAGGGAGAGTTTGGGCGGCCTGTGATGCAGGAGTCGCTCGGATGGGACTGGATGGGGGGCAAACGAACAGTTGGTTAACCAGCGAAGGAGGGGGGGGCAAGGCAGTATGGGTGGAGATTGAGGCACTGTATAGTCCTCAATCTTCCCTGATCTGGTGCCTGGCCAATCCTGCCCGTTGCGGCTTCGGGATCTCGATTCAGGAGGGAGAGGGATGCGATCGATCGATCCGGTCGGACTGCGACGGGGCTTCACGTTGATCGAACTGCTGGTCGTGATCGCGATCATCGGCCTGCTCGTCGGGCTGATTCTGCCGGCGGTCCAGTCGGCTCGCGAGGCCGCCCGGCGGCTCCAGTGCACGAACAACCTCAAGCAAGTGGGGCTGGCGCTCCACGCCTACCACGACGCCGCCGGGGCGTTCCCGCCGGGCGTCGTCCTGCGGGGATGGCCCGCCGACCCGGCGGTCCCCCATCCTCCGGGGGGAGGCTGGGGCTGCGCGATCCTGGGCTGGCTCGAACAGAGGTCGCTCTTCGACGCGTTCAACTTCGCCCCGTCGTTCTTCGAGAGGGTCCACGACAACCGGACTGCGGGCTCCGCGCCGATCGCGACGTTCCACTGCCCCAGCTCGGCCGGCGGCGGTCCCGTAGACCACGGCTTCATGATGCCGACGCCCATTCACGGCTTCGACTGGCTCGCGCCCGGTCAGTACGTCGGGTCGGCCGGGCGGCTCGACACCCCGGGATTCGGCCGGGGAGCGTGGTCGGTTCGCTCGGGGGACGGCGTCTTCTTCGGCGACAGCCGGGTCGGCCTGCGGGACCTGCGCGACGGCTCGTCGTCCACCCTCCTCGTCGGCGAGCGTTCCCGGCGCATCGCCGATGCGACCTGGGTCGGCGTGGCCTTCCCCTCGGGCAACCTTTGCACGAAGGACGGCTGGAAGCTGCAGGGCTGCACCTCGTCGTTGTTCCTCGCCCTCGGTCGGACCGGCCCGTCCGAGGGCTTCTGGAGGCTCGACGACACGTCGGAGAGGATCTCCCGCGACCCGAACGCCGGCCCGGACGGGTTCAGCAGCGACCACGACGGGGTCGGAAATTTCGCGATGGCCGACGGCTCGGTCCGGTTCATCAAGGCGACGATCGCCCCGGCCGTCCTCCGAGCCCTCGCCACCCGCGCGGGGGGCGAGGTCGTGGACGCCTCGGCGTACTGACCGCCGGGCGCGGTCAGGCGTCGCGCTCGGTCACCCGATTCTCATACACGTTCGCCCACGACAGGAAGTCGTAGAACGACAGCAGGGTGCAGAAGACCAGGCCCGGCTTGCCGTCGAGGAAGCCGAGGCGGAGGACGTAGGAGTAGAGGAAGCGGACGGCGGGACGCATCGGCAGGCGGAGATAGATTTTCTTGAGCATCCGCTTGAACCGCTTGCCCCGGCCGATGGACTTCGGGATCGGCTCGCTGAGGAACCGTTCGTACTGGGCGGCTTCCCAGACGGCGTAGCGGTTGTGTTTCTCGACCCAGGCGGCGATGGTCGGATAGGCGTGGTGGTCCAGCTCGTGTCGCAGGCGGCCGACGCGGCCTTGCAGCTCGACGTGTTCGTGAGCCTCGTTGTCTCCCGAACGGCCGCCGGTGTGGTCGGGCATACGTTCGTAGCGGCCGAGCTTGTGCTTGAACAGGCGGAGGTTCCAGCACTCGGAATATCCGCAATGCTTGATGCGTCGACCCAGGAAGTAATACTTGGAGTTGAGGTAGAAGCCCTCGGCCTCGTCGGCGGCGATCCGCGCCCGGATCTCCTCGGCCAGCTCGGGGACGACGACCTCGTCGGCGTCGACGATGAGGACCCACTCGTTGCGGAACGGCAGGTTCTCGAGCGCCCAGTTCTTCTTCTTGGGGAAGACGCCGTTGAACGCGAACTGGACGACGCTCGCGCCGTGCTCGACGGCCACGTCGCAGGTGTCGTCGTTGCTCTGGCTGTCGACGACGAAGACCTCGTCGGCCCAGTCGAGGGCCGGCAGGCAGCGGCGCAGGTTGGCGGACTCGTTCTTGACCGGCACGATCACGCTGACCGGCGCCCGACCCGTGCGCGGGGCGTCGGCGGATCGCTCGGGAGCCTGGGCTTGAACTTGGGTTCGGGCTTCGTCCAGGACGGGCATGGGGTCTCGACTCCGGGAGTGTGGGGCGGGCCTTGGGCCGGGGACGGTCGTCCGGTCAGGCGATGACGCATTCGGGCGGGGCGCCGCCGCCGGCGAGCCAGCGGTAAACGTCGGCGAGCTTGGCGGCCTGCTGCTCCCAGGTGTACTCCGATTCGACGAGTCGTCGGCCGTTGGCGCCGAGCGTCCGGCGCTCCTCGGGGGAGCGTTCCAGCAGCTCGCGGAGGGCCCGCGTCAGCGCCTCGGCCTCGGGCTCGACGACCACGGCGGCATCGGCTTTGGCGGCCTCGGGGAAGTAGCAGGCGGTGGTGAAGACGGCGGGGAGCGAGCAGGCGAGGGCTTCCAGGATCGCCATGCTGAACCCCTCGCTGTAGCTGGGGAGCGTGAAGGCGTCGGCCGCCGCCCAGACCCGCCGCGACTTCGCGCCGGAGACGTGGCCGACGTACGTCGCCCGGTCGTTCAGGCCCAGCTCGCTGATGCGGTGGGAGAACGGCGTGAGGGCCCCATCGTCCTTGCCGGCGATCAGCAGGTGGAGCTGGGGGAAGTCGCGGGCCAGCGCGCCCAGGGCGTCGGCCAGCAGGTCCAGGCCCTTCTTGGCGTGGACCCGGCCGTAGAACAGGAGCACGAACTTGTCCTTCAGCTCCGGGTGCTCGGCCTCGAGCGCCTCGCGGGGCGGCAGGTCGTCGAGCGCCGCCAGGTCGACGCCGTTGGGGACGAAGCAGACCGGGGTCCACGGCGCGAGGTCGCGGAGGTGGCCGATCTCGGGCCGCGACAGCGCGTGCAGGCAGGACGCCCGCCGGAGATTCCGCGACTCGACCAGGGCCAGGTAGAGCTTCTTCTTCCAGCGCTTGTGCCGCAGCGCCCAGGGCTCGGCCATGCCGTGCGCGGCCATCACGTAAGGCACCTTCGCCGACCGCGCGACGGCCGCCCCGCGCCGGGAGTGGAACTGCCAGAGGCCGTGCATGTGGACGACGTCGGCCGAGCGCACGGCGGCGTCAAGGTCGACGTCGGGTCCGTCGATCGCCAGGCCCTCGGGCGCGGCCAGTTCGTCGAGCCGCGAGGGGGTCGGCGTCACGATCCGAACGTCCCCCCCCGCCCGCTTCAGCGCGCCGGTCATTCCCAGGATGCTCGGCACCATGCCGCCGTCGCGGACCGGGTCCAGGCCGTTGCACAGGTGGAGCCAGCGGGCGGGGGCGGCGCTCGTCTCGGTTCGCTTCGACCTGGTCGTCAGGGTCGTCATCGGTGTCACCTCCGTGTGTCGTTCGAGTCGCGAGATCCTTCGTGGCGTTCCTGCGGGTCAGCCCTTCATCCGGATCGGACCGACCAGGGGGCGCGAGCGTCGGGGCTGGCGGGCCGTCTCCCAGGCCTCGATCGCCCCCGAGGCGAAGCGGTCGGGACCCCACTCGGCGGCGACCTCGCGGGCGCGACGGCCGATGGCGCGGCGGTCGTCGTCGGAGAGGGCGGCGGTCCAGTTGAGCTTGGCGGCGATGTCGCGGACGTCGAGCGGGTCGAACCGAGCGCCGGTGGTCCCTTCGGGCTCGGGGACGAGCGTCCGGGCGCAGCCGGCCCGCGCGGAGAGCAGCAGCGGCAGGCCGGCGGCGGCGGCCTCGTTGGCGACCAGGCCCCAGGGCTCGGAGACGCTCGCCAGCACGAAGGCGGCGGCGTGGGCGTACCATCGCGACAGGCCGTCGGCCTGGAGGAAGCCCGGCCGGTGGATCGCCCCGGCGCAGCCCGACTTCTCGATCGCCCCGGCCACCTCGGCGGCCTGCGGGCCGTCGCCGCAGAGGACCAGGTCCCACGAGCCCCCCTGCCCTCGATAGCGCCCGAACGCCTCGATCAGCCGGATCAGGTTCTTCTCCGGGGCGAAGCGGCAGACCGACAGGAAGAACGGGGCGTCCGGCGTCCCCTCGCGCGAGCCGGGGCGTTCCCGGCAGGCGTCGGCGCGTTCGGCGAAGAAGTCGTGGTCGACGGCGTTGTACCCCAGCGCGATCCGGTCGGCGGGCATGCCCAGGTCGACGAGGTACTCGCGGTGCGAGGGCCCGCCGCAGAGCGCCGCGTCGAACAGCCGCAGCCGACGAGCCTTGAGCAGCTCCTTGTACCAGACGCGGGGACGGTCGACGGCCTGGCTCTCCGACATCAGGATCGTCGCCGCGCGGTGGCGACGCCCCCACTTCGCCAGCGCCAGCGACTCGGGCCGGACGTAGCCCACGGCGGCGACGGCGTCGGGACGGTCGCGGTCGAGGGCCTCGGTCATCGCCTCGGCGCACGCGCCGGCGGGGATCTCCTCGAGCGCCCGGTCGGGGAACAGGACGACGCGCTCGAACGGCTCACGATCCTCGCTCCGGGCCCAGGGGTAGAGGCGCTCGCCGCCGGCGGTCTCATAGGCGATCAGGCGGTCGCCCCGCGCCGCCAGCCGCGCCGCCAGGGCGCGGAGACGGGCCAGGTGATAGGGGCCGAAGTTGGTGAAGCAGACGGCGTAAATCATGGCGGGGGCTCCGGTCGGCCCGGCCCGGCCCGCGGCCGGGGGGCGGGGCGTCTCGATCATCGCTGAATCCCCAGTGCGGGTGCGGGTGCGGGTGCGGCGGCGGCGGGCGCGACGGGGCGGCTCCGGAGGCGACGCATGACGTCGACGCGCCAGGCCATGATCGGGGCCTCCAGCAGCCGTCCCAGCGGCAGGCAGCAGCCGATCGCGAAGAGCGCCGCGGCGGGCCAGATCGCCCACCACGGGGCCGTCACGCCCCCGGCCCGGATCGCCGTCCCGAAGGCCAGCAGCAGCGGCCCGTGGAACAGATAGGTCGGATAGCTGATGAGCCCCAGCTCCTCCGGGAGCCGCCGCGTCCCCGACGGCGGCGGCGACCCGGACGCGCGGGCTTCGCGGTCCTGGTTGATGAAGCGGACCAGCATCAGCGCGAACGCCACGCCGGCGGCGACGTACACGAACTCCTGATGCACCCGCCGACTCGTCCACATCGCCATGCTCAGGAGCACGGCCGCCGGCCACGCCCGCGCGAGCAGGCCGAGCCGGCGCGAATCGGCCAGCCGGGGCGTGTAGACCGAGACCAACGCCCCCAGGTGCCAGACGGCGCCCAGCCCGAACAGCAGGCCCGTCCAGAGCACCAATGGGTGCCGCGCACCCAGCCGATAGCCCACCTGCAACGCCAGGCCTAGCGCGACGCAGAGCCCCATCCCCGCCACCGCCGGCCGTCGACCCAGCGGGATCGTCACGGCCGCGATCAGCCCGAACAGGAGGTAATACGCCGCCTCGTTCGTGATGCTCCACGACGGCGCGAACGAGCCGAACGTCTCGGTGAAGTTCTGGACCAGCAGCCCCTGGAAGGCGAGCGTCGGCCGGTTGAGCCCGTTCATCCAGACCGAGGGCCGCCAGCCCGAAGCGCGGGCTCCGGCCTCGACCGCCACGGCGAACGCCAGGGCCGCGTAGTACAGCGGCAGGATGCGAGTCGCCCGCGCGACCAGATAGGTCCGCAGCGGGAAGGTCCCCTCGCGGGCCAGGCGCTGGACCGACGCCTGGATGCAGTAGCCGCTGAGGATGAAGAAGCCCATGACGTAGTAGATGCCCGTGCCGGTCGCGTAGCTCAGCACGTCGACCAGCGGCCGGGGGAGGCCCGAGGCCCAGTGCGGGTCGAGCGTGACCGCCAGCTCGAACGCGTGCGCGACGACGACCAGCAACGCGAAGACGCCTCGACAGACGTCGATCTTCTCATTCAACGAGTAGGGCGGCCGCGCGGCGGCGGTCCGGGGCGGCGGGCTCATGATGGGATCCTCTCCGTGGCGAATCGGGGGCCTCGGGCGGCCCGGACGTGGGCCTCGAATTCGGCGTGGGGCTCGTACGGCTCACTCGGGTCGTGCGGCTCGTTCGAGCCCGCCTCGGCCTCCGGCCGGGCGAAGAACTTCGAGACCGACCAGGTCAGGACGACGATCGGGAAGACCGAGAACGCCCAGTTGTAGTAGAACCAGATCAGGGGGTCGTCGGTGACCACCATGAACCAGGCGTTGAAGAAGAAGATGGACCAGAAGAACTGCGCCCAGGGCGTGTCGGCGTAGAGGAGGAAGTAGTCGTAGAGCGTGCGGAGGAAGATCGCCGCCCCCGCCAGCACGATGATCGTCCCGATCAGCCCGCCGTTGAGCTGCGCCGCGCCCAGGATGCCGATCGCGGGCCCGGTGAAGTCGTCCTCGCGGGGGAACTCGGAGCCGGCGACCCAGGCGTCGATCCACTGCTGACGGCCGTAGAGCGGCTTGGACGGCCAGATGATGCGGGGGATGTACGTCGAGAAGATCCGCAGGTAGCTCGCGCCGTAGTCGTAGTCCGACTTCTCCGGCACGGTGTCCAGCATCAGCAGGTAGCCGCCGTATTCCTTGGTCTCATACGAGGCGCCCTGGTCGGGCTCCTCCTCGGCGATGTCCATGCTGACCAGGATCTGCGCCAGGTCGAACTCGCTGGCGTACTCCGCGAAGCCGGAGAACGAGCGTTCGTAGTTCTGGTTGTTCCGCCAGCCGATCGCCAGGGCGACCACCAGCGCGCCCAGGAACGCCGTCGTCCCCAGCACGCCCCAGGACGGCCGCTTCAGCCGCGTGATGTAGATCGAGGCGATGGTCGACAGCACGCCGATCAACGAATGCGAGCGCTTGCCGTTGAACATCCAGATGAGCACGTAGAGCCCGCCCAGGGCGAGCCCGGCGTGGAAGTAGGCGGGCCGGGGCGCGTCGAGCCGGCGTCCGGTCGTCATCAGGAGGACCGCCGCCACCATCATCACGAACGGGAACGACCGCAGGAGCGCCCCCTCGGGCGACATCTCCTCCTGCGCGGACCCCCCGCCGAAGATCCCGGCGCAGTACAGGCCCCAGACGACCAGGATCGGGCTGAGGGCCGTGACGGTCCCGACCGACCACCCGCGCGGCGAGGCTGGCAGCCGGCGGGCGAGGAGGCGGCCGAACCCCGCGTGGTACACCATCAGGAACCAGATCAGGGCCAGCAGGGCGCGGAGGTTCGCCCACTGCACCAGCTCCTCGCCGCGCGTGGCGACCGCCCACTCGCGATAGGAGATCGGCTGGATGACGTAGACCTGGACGTAGCCGACGAAGAACATCCAGACCGGGGCGAACGGGTCGAACCGCTTCGTGGCCACCTGCCACGCGAAGTAGAGCGCCATCACGCCGGCGGTCGCGTAGACGTATTGCAGATCGTCCATGATTCTCCGGCGCCCCTGGCGCCGCCCCCTCCCTGGTGCGCGATCCGAAGCTCCGCGGCCGATCCCTCCGGGTTCAGCCGCCGGGCCGGGCCGCGAGGGGCCGGACCCGTTCTCGCTCACGCTCCCGTTCTCGGGCCGTGAGGCGGAGCCGTCGCCGCTCCTCGACGAGCCCGGCGACGGCCTCGACCACGGCGACGTGGTAGCGGGGCCAGTCGAAGTCCATCGCCCGCCCCCGCGCCGCGGCCGACATCCGCGCCCGGAGCGCGGGGTCTTCCCCGAGCCGGGCCATCGCGGAAGCCAGGGCGTCGACGTCGCGCGGCGGGACGATCAGGCCCTCGACGCCGTCGCGGACGACCGACCCGGCCTCATGGGTGACGACGGCCGGCAGCCCGCACGCGAGCGCCTCGTAGGTCACGACGGCCGAGCCCTCGAACAGCGACGGGAAGACGAAGACGTCGGCCGCGGCCATGTGCGAGGGGACCTCGGGATGGCCCACCCTCCCCAGCGGCTCGACCCCTTCCAGCAGCCCTTCCAGCGGCCCCGGCCGGCGCGGCATGGGGCCCAGGAGCTGGAGCTTCCAGCCCGGCCGGCGGACCTTCGCCCAGGCTTCCAGCAGGTACTTGATCCCCTTCCGCTGGCTCACCCCGCCGGCGAACAGGAACGTGCAGGCGTCGTCGGCTTTCGCCCGCCTGGTCGAGAGCGGCCGGAAGCGGCGGCAGTCGGCCGCGTAGGGGATCACCCGGAGTCGCTCGCGGGCCACCCCCTCGCGCTGGAGGGCGCCGGCGATGTGCTCGGAGGGGACGAGGATCAGGTCGGCCAGCTCCAGGTCTCGCAGTCGGCGGGCGTGGAGCCAGGCCATCTCCTCGCGGTCGAGCGACGCGTCGCCCAGGTAGAGCGGGAAGAAGTCGGGCGAATGGGCCTGCTCGGCTTCCAGGACCCGGGCCTCCTCGCGAACGTCGCCGTGGACCATGCTCAGCACGGTGGCGATCCCCCGGCCGCGGCAGGACGGCATCGCCACGCCCGAGCCGACGTCGCTGAAGACCAGCAGCGCCTCGGGCCTCGCGGAGGCCAGCTCGCGGGCGAGGCGGCGGTCGAACCACTCGGTCCGCGCCCGGGCCGCCGCCCGTTTCAGGGCGGGCCGACGACCGGCGAATCGCGATTCGACCCGGAGCGCCACGTCCACCATCGGGACCGAGGCGACGCGGTCGGCCGGGATTTCCTCGTCGTGGCGACGCGCCAGGACCCGCCGGAAGCGGTCGTAGGCGGCGGGGGCCAGCTTGCGGGCGAGGTTCGCGCCCATGCCGTCGGGGTCGTGGTAGTACGACGTGACGAACCGCTTGAGCATCCCCGCGCGGCCCAGGCCGACGACGGCCTGGTAGGCGGGCGGCCGGGCGTCCGGGCAGGCCACGACCACGGAATCCCGGTATGTGCGCGCTTGTACGTCCATGATGGTGTCGACCTTCCTTGGTGCAGCGTCCTGGTCGTCACGTCGAAGTTAATCAGAAGTCGGGCCGGAGGGCAAGACCGACCCGGCCGGGGGCGGAACTCTCGATCGCCGGGTTCTTCCAGGACGAGTCAAGGCGGGTCGACGAGGCGGTCCGGGCGGGCCGACCGGACCGCGGGAACGAAGGCCGTTCGCTTCGGGTCCGCGTCACCGCCCCGGGAAGGCCTGGGCGTGCTTCTCGCGGCGGGCGAGTTCCAGGTCGTGTTCGACCATCATGGTGATGAGGCCGTGGAAGTCGACCTCGGGCTTCCAGCCGAGGACCTTGCGGGCCTTGCTGGCGTCTCCCTGGAGGACGTCGACCTCGGAAGGGCGGACGTAGCGCTCGTCGAAGTCGACGTAGTCGCGGTAGTCGAGGTCCACGAGGGTGAAGGCCTTCTCCAGCAGCTCGTGGATGGAGTAGGTCTCGCCGGTGGCGACGATGTAGTCGTCGGGCTTCTCCTGCTGGAGCATCAGCCACATGGCGCGGACGTAGTCGCCGGCGAAGCCCCAGTCGCGCTTGGCTTCCAGGTTGCCCATCACCAGCCGCTTCTGGAGCCCTTCCTTGATCCGGGCGGCGCCCAGGGTGACCTTGCGGGTCACGAACGACTCGCCTCGCCGGGGGCTCTCGTGGTTGAAGAGGATGCCGGAGCAGGCGAACAGGCCGTAGGCCTCGCGGTAGTTGATCGTCTGCCAGTGGGCGTAGACCTTGGCGCAGGCGTAGGGGCTGCGGGGGTGGAACGGGGTGTCGGGCCCCTGGGGGGCGGGGGCCGAGCCGAACATCTCGGAGCTTGAGGCCTGGTAGAACTTCACCGGCCGCCTGCGGTTCAGGACGCGGACGGCTTCCAGCAGCCGGAGCGTCCCCAGGCCGACGACGTCGGCGGTGTAGAGGGGCTGGTCGAACGAGACCCGGACGTGGCTCTGGGCGCCGAGGTTGTAGACCTCGTCGGGCTGCACCTCCTCCAAAATCGCCGACAGGCACGACGCGTCGGCCAGGTCGGCGTAGTGGAGGTGCAGGCGCTCGGCGGCGACGGGGTTGGAGCGCGACAGGTGGTCGATCCGCTGGCGGTTCAGGCTGCTGGACCGGCGGACCAGCCCGTGGACCTCGTATTCCGGCTTGCCGAGCAGGAACTCCGCGAGGTAGGAGCCGTCTTGTCCGGTGATGCCGGTGAGGAGGGCGCGTTTCATCGTGTCGGTCGCCTCGGGTCCGCGGCGGCGTGCGCCGGCGTCTGGTCTTGCGGGGTCGCCCCGATCCGTCAGGGCACGTGATATTCGGCCCGCTCGCGCGGGAGGATGGGCTCCAGGGCGGCGAGCAGCTCGTGGGCGAACTCCCCCAGGGCGACCGCGTCGGGGTCGACGTCGCCGGGGTAGAAGACTTCGACCGTCATCGACGAGCCGCGAGTGGTCCGTCCGTGGCTGCTGCGACTGGTGACGGGGAGCCGCCGGACGAAGTTCTCCAGCTTCCCCTCCCCGAAAATGTAGTACCAGAATCCCACATGCTTCACAAGGTCGCCCTGCGCGTAGCCCAGGCGGGTGGCGACGACGGGCCGACCGCCGTCGGCGGCCGCCGGCAGCGCCAGCTCGCGGGTCTGGGACTCGATCTTGGTCCAGCCGCCGGAGGGGAGGCAGATCTCCGGCGTGTGCCGGAGGTTGGTGCCGTACTCCGAATAGTTGATCCAGAGCGTGAACTTCACGCCGGGGCGGCGACGGCTCTCGTAGCTCCGGTTGAGGTACTCGGTCGTCTGCGCCCGCTCGATGATGTCGGCCGAGACCGGCACGTCGCGGCCGACCCAGCCGTCGAGCTCCATCGGGATCGTCTTCAACGACTGCCTCAGCGGCGGCCGCTCGTGCGCGTCCAGCCGCTCCAGGCCCGCCTGCGCCGCCAGGCCGAGGGTCAACAACGCGGCGCACAGGCCGCAGCGCTTCACGGTCGTCATGACAGCTCCTCGGTTGCGGTCCTCAGCGAAAGCGGCCCGGCGACGCGACGGCTCGACCAGCCCCCCGACCGCGGCCGCCCGCCGGCGGGAGGATCGGGCTCAGCCTCGGGTTCGGGTTCGGTCGAAGTCGCCGTCGGCGAAGCCCCGTCGGCTCCCACGCAGAACAGGTCCATCAGCACGCAGACGGAGTTGAGCAGCAAGAGCCCCAGGCTCATCAGGAGGATCCCCTCCAGCGTGTGATAGGCCCCCTCGGCGTACGCGGGGTTGACGTAGTGCATGATGTAGCCGGTGACCACGACGCGGGTCGTGTTCGCGAACAGGGCGATCGGCAAGGCCGAGAGGACCACGACCGCCTTGTACCACCTGGGACGCCGCGTGAGGTACGCCACCGCCGCCGCCAGGGCCAGGAACCCGGTGAGCTGCCGCATCCCGCTGCAAGCCTCGGCCACGAACATCTGGACGCCCCCCGGCAGCGTCATCCGGTTCCCCTCGCAGAGCACGGGCACCCCGGTCGCGTTCATGAACGACGACGCCACCCGGCTCGCCATGAGCTGCAAGGGCGAGGCGATCCGCGAGTACAGGGCGATCGGCAGCGGGACCATGAAGATCAGGAACGAGAAGACGAACCAGAACCGCCGAAGCGCCGCCGCGCCGGCCAAGATCGTGAACCCCCCGGCCAGCCCGGCCAGCAGCGCCAGGTCGCCCAGGAACGGGATCGGCAGCGGGATCGTCAGCAGGTGGACGAGCAAGGCACCCCCCAGCAGGACCCCCCCGAGCCAGACCCCCGAGCGGCCCTCGGGGGCGGCCGGCCAGCCCTCGCGGCGGTAGACCTGCGAGGCGAAATAGAGGCTCAACAGCGGCACGAGGAACCCGTGGCTGTAGTTGTCGTCGGTCGTCCACGCATAGTAGAAGTGCCCCAGGCTCTCCTGGAACAGCAGCGCGAAGATGGCGAGGCAGGCGACGACGCCGAGGACCGTCGGCCGGTTGTCCGGGTCGCCGGCCCAGCGCCTCGCGGCGTCGAAGAGGCTCGCGGGGGCCTCCGGGACGGTCGCGGGTGCGGGGTGGGGAGTGGGGAGGTCGGGGGTCGCCGCCATGATGGTCATCCTTCGGAGCGAGGGGAGGGGTCGCGCCCGGGTGTCAATCCGTTAATTCGCCTTGGGCCCCGTGGGGCGGAGGCGATCCATCGTCCCTGAATTGCCGCGCTGCAGATCCATGGCGCGGCGGCTGACGTCGTCGGAGTCGACCACCGCCAGGGCCTCGTCGAGTGCGGCCCGGCGCTGGTCGTCGTCGTTGAGCCGCATCGCGACGTCGGCGAGGTTGAACCACCAGGAGCGTCGGATGCGGGGGTCGGCCATCCGGTCGATGGCCGCGCGGTAGCGTCGTTCGGAGTCCTTCCAGTCGGCCCGAAGCGCCATCGCCTCGGCCGCGACGGCGAGCGCGACGGCCTCGGCGGCCTCGTCCTCGGCCGGTTCGTCGGGGGCTCCCGCGCGGGCCTTGGCCTCGGCCTCGGCCCGGTCGAGGATCCGCTTGAGGATGGCGTCGGCCTCGGACCTCCCCTCCTTCTTCAGGACGCGGGCGGCGGCCAGGGCCGACACGCCCGACTCGGGGACGGCCTCGGCCCAGTCCGCGTACCGCCAGGAGGCGTCGGCGATCAGCTCGCGGATGATCGCGGCGGCGAGCTCCTCGCCCGGCAGGAGGTAGCGGGGGATGTTCGGGTCCTCGCTGAACGCGAGCGCGTCGCGGGGCGTCGGGACCGACCTGGCGGCGATCTCCAGCGCCCGGCGATAGGCCCCGACCGCCTCGGCGTCCTTGCCCGCCTTGTGCAGCGAGCGGCCGGTCCAGGCGAGGCTCACGGCGTCGCGGCTCAGGCCCAGGGACCCCCTGGGGTCGATCGCGCCGTCGGGCCGGTCGCCGGTCTTGCGGGCGAGGACGAACCGCGCCAGGGGGTCGAGCGGGCCGGCGAGCGCGGCGGCCTCCAGCATCTCGGGGGCGGTCGCGTCCCAGCCGTGCTCGACTCGCGTGCCGTCCAGGTAGACGCCCCACTCGGCCAGGTGCGCCGGCGCCGCGCCCCACCACGAAGGCCGGGGCGGGACGATCGACTTGGCCAGCGGCCGGTCCTTGGCGAGCCCTCGGCGGACGGCCGCCGAGTTCTGGATCGCGGTCGACGCGCCGTGCGAGACGACCGACTGCCGCCACGAGCCGAACGCCAGGAGGCCGCCCACCGCCAGCGTCATCGCGAAGGCCGGGGGCGCCGTCAGCCAGGCCGGCGGGTTCCACTGGGAGGGCTCCCGCGCGACCGTCGGCGCACCGGCCGAAATCCTCGCCGGCCGCGACGGCGGCCTGGGGATCGCATCCCCCTCGTCGAGCCCGCGCCGGAGGCCGTTATTCAGGACGTCCTGCACCGAAGGGAGGACCCACTCGCCGCTGGGCCGCGATCGCCGCGACCGCGTCGGGTCGAACGGCTCGGCCCCGTCCTCGTCGTGCTCGACGCTCCTCGGCGCCGGGGCGACCGCCCGACGCGACCGGGCGCCCTCGCCGATCGGAGCCTGCGCCTGACCATAGCCGCTGGTGTCCGCGACGAACCGCGAATGCGTCGTCGTCGATTCCACGACCGGCGCGTACGTCCAGGACGGCTCGGGCTCCGGCTCCGGCTCGACCGCTTGCACGGGTTCGAGTTCCGGCTCGGGCTCGATCGCCTGCTGCGGTTCAGGCGGGGCTTCCGGGGCGAACTCGGCGATCGGCGGTTCCAGGGCCTCGATCGTCGTCGGGGACGCGATCGGCTCCGGTTCCTCGGCCTGTGGGACTTCGGCCTCGGAGGGAGCCGCATCCGGCTCGACCGTGAGGATCGGCTCGACGACTTCCGGCTCGGCTGGCCTGGGCTCGACCGTGAGGATCGGCTCGACCACCTCCGGCTCGACCACCTCCGGCTCGACCGCGTCGGCCTGGGCCGTTTCAGCGGCGGCGAAGTCGCGATCCAGCTCGGCGACGTCCAGGTTTTCGAGACGGGCGAGACGATCGAAATCCGGGTGCTCGACGATCGTCGGCGGCGGGGCGGGCTCGGGGATCGGGCTCGTCCAGGCTGCGGGCGAGGGCGTCTCGACGCAACGGGCTTCGGGGATCGCGCCGCGGAACGGCTCGGGGATCGGGCTCGTCCAGGCTTCGGGCGTGGGGGGCTCGACGCGGCGGGGCTCGGGCGGGCGGACCGGCCGGGGCTTCGGCTGGGGCTGGGACTGGGGCGAGGCGGTCGCGCGGCGGGAGCGACGGGCCGGGTGTAGGCGGCCGGCTCGAACCGGGGCGAGACCGGAGGCTTCGGGACGACCGTCGCTCTCGGCCGGGCGAGCGGCTCGACGCGGGACGCGGCGGCGCGAGGGGGTTCGGGCGTCGGGCGGCGGTCCGTGGGCTCGACGGCGCGGGCCGGGGGGGCGTCGCGGGAGCGGCGGCGGCGGGGGCCGGCGAGGGCGTCGGCGCGGGGCGGGCTTCGACGGCGCGGGCCGCTTTGAGGCGGTCGCCGGCGGCCTGCCAGCGGGCCTCCCAGGGATTCCCCAGGTCGGGCGCCGGGGCGGCGGCCGTGGGCTCGGTCGTCGTCGGGGGCGCGGCATGCTCGGGGAAGGCTTCGGCGAGCGGCTCGCGGCCGGCGCGGCCACGAGGCTCGTCGCGCGGGGGACGCCAGTCGGGCTCGGCGAACTTGTTCCGCTTCAGGGCCAGCCGGAAGCCGCCGACCTGGAAGGCGACGTCGAACGGCAGGGGTCGCGGGCCGTCGATCGGACGGCCGTCGAGGGAGACGTCCGAGCCCCCCAACGGGGTCAGGTGCCAGGTCCTCCCGCGACGATGGAGTCGGCAGGCTTCCTCGGGGAGCGACGGGTCGGTGAGCCGAACCTCGCAGAAGGCCGCCCTGCCGATGCGCACCGATATCCAGGGAACTTCCACGATGCGGATCGGCCCGGCGTCGTGGTCCTGAATATGGAGACAGGTGGATTCGGCCATCGTGGAATCGACTCCTCCCTGAGCGATGTCCCGGTCGTTTCGTTGCGTCGCGTCCTCGCGATCAACCGCGTTCGACGAACAGGTCCGTGCCGCCGGCGAGCCAGCGATTCCAGGTTCCACCCAGGGCGCTGGCGGAGACGGCGACGGCGGTCAACTCGACCGTCCAGTGGACGGCGGCCAATAGACTAAGCCCCAAAGCCGCCCCGATCAACCCATGCGCCAGGAAACGATCCATCGACCCGAGCCGTTTCAGACCGCCGGGGATGCGGACCAGGCACCAGAGCGCCCCGAGCCCCAGGATCCCCAGGCCGACCACGCCCGTCTCGACCGCCCATTGCAACAGGCTGCTCATGGCGGTGTTGGAGGCCAGGTCGCGGTCCTTGAAGTACGGGTGCACCGCGCCGAAGCCTCCCAGGCCGACCCCCGCCACGGGGAACTCGCGGAAGATCCGCGCGGCGTCGCGCCAGGTCTCGCGGTTCTCGCGCCAGTCGGGCGCCTGCCAGGGAGGCTGGACGCCGGTCAGGTCGTCCCAGCGGACCTGCAAGGCCACCCCCGAAGCCAGCGCGACGAGCAGCGAGGCGGCCAGGCCGAAGCCCAGGACGCGGGCGCCGGGCGTGAACAGGGCCGGCAGCCCGACCATCGCCAGGCCGACCGCGAACGGCAGGCAGAACCAGGGGCCGGACGCCATCCCGACCAGCACGGCCCCCGGGATCGACAGCAGGATCAGGAGGATCGCCAGGCTCCCCTGCCCCGAGCGTCCCAGGCGGTCCGACCAGCCTTCGCGGCTCCCCCTCGGCGAGCAGAGGTGCAGGACCAGCGCCAGCGTCAGCGGCAGGGCCAGCGCGCCCAGCGCCAGGAACCCGCCGACCCCGCCGGGGAGGGTGCCGAACGTGAACGGTCGGACGACCTCCAGCTGCGCGGCCGGGGCCGAGCCCGGGGCCGTCGACGCGGGAAGCTCTCGGAGCGCCGCGACGGCCGGGGCGTCGAGCAGGTCGTTCAGGTCGGGAGCCCACCAGGGCGCTCCCGCGCCGGGGACGCAGAAGCCGTAGAGGCCGTCGGTCCGGGTGCTGATCTGCACCATCGCGAGGGTCGAATTCAGCAGGAACCCGGCGATCACCGCCCCCCAGACCAGGTACAGCCGCTGGAGCCGATCGACGGCGTGCGAGGCGCACCAGAAGATCGCCAGGCAGGCGGCCGCCAGGGCCAGCCGGCGGACGGTCGCCGCCCGGTCCAGGCTGACCGGCGTGCGGATCGTCGCCGGTTCGCCCAGCTTCGCGTTCGGGTCGTCGGCGCGGGCCAGGTCGGGGAGCACGCCCCGCGTGTAGGCCTCGCGGGCCGTGGGCGACAGCCGCGCCGCCAGGCTCGCCGGCAGGGGGACCGTCTGGGCGACGCCCAGCCCCAGGACCGCCAGGCCCAGGAGGCCGAGCGGGCTCTTGAGGATCGGCGAGCGGCCCGCGGCCAGATTCCGGACGAGCAGGAGCAGCGCCAGCCCGGTCGCGGCGACGGCCAGGGCCGGGCGCGACCACCAGGCCGTCCCCCCGAAGCCGAGGATCGCGGCCAGGACGAGGCCCGCCACCAGCCACCCGAAGGTGCGGTCGAACGTCGCCAGGAATCGCATGCGAAGGCTGTTCACGAAGTTGCTCCGATTCCGCCCGGGGCCCGGGTCGAGGGGTCGTCAGGCGTCGGCCGGGGCGCCCGCCAGGGCGTCCTCGCGGGCGGGGGCCGCCGTCGGCGAGGCCGGCAGCGCCCGGTCGCGGCGGTACGACGACGCCGCGATCGGGGCCGGGCCGTAGCCGTAGCTCGACCAGTTCTCCACCCCTTCGCTGAGCCCGTTGACGATCACCCCGGCGATCTCGACGTGCGACTGCTCCAGCACGGCCTTCGCCCGCTGCAGCGTCATCGTCGGGTGGACGCCCGCCCGGACGACCAGCACCGCCGCGTCGACCATCCGGCCCAGCACGCGGCAGTCGGCCATGCCCAGGATCGCCGGGCCGTCCAGGATCACCCGGTCGTAGTGGTGCGTCAGCGCCGCCAGGAGCTGGCGAAGCTCCAGCGTGCCCAGGATCTCGATCGGGACCCCGCTCGGGTCGCCGGTGGCGATGAAATCCAGGTTGTGCAGGTCGGTGTGCCGCAGGGTCGCCTGCCAGGGGACGGACCCCTTGAGGACGTCGACCAGGCCGAGCCCGGAGTCCTCGTCGTCGGGGTCGGCCGGGAAGGCGTCGGCGAGCGTCGGCCGGCGGAGGTCGACGTCCATCAGCAGCGTCCGCTCGCCGGCGCGGGCGCAGGCGGCGGCCAGGTTGAGCGCCGCGGTGCTCTTGCCATCGCCCGCCTTGGCGCTGGTGACCAGCAGGCTGACGATCGGGCCGTTGCGGTCGGCCGCCCCCAGGAGGCTCGCCCGGATGTTGCGGAAGGCGTCGGCCGCCGCCGAGTCCGGGACGGCCGGGGTCCACAGGTGCCCCCCCCCTCGATGGGTCAGCGCCGTGCGCGGGATCCGCGGCACGATCCCCAGCAGCGGCAGCGACAGGCCGTGGCTGACGTGCTCCGGCTCGCGCACCGAGTGGTCCAGGTGCTCCAGCAGGAAGACCAGGCCCAGGCCCAGGCCGATGCTGACGATCAGCCCCATCGCGATCGAGACCACGCGGTTCGGCTTGATCGGCACGGTCGGCTCCTCGATCCGCGTCAGGATCTTCACCGGCGCGGTCTGCGACTTCGCCAGGATCTCGAACGAGGCCAGGTCGTGCTCCATGTCGGCGATCCGCTTCCGCAGCGTGTCGCGATCGCTCATCAGGCCGAGGAACTTCTGGTGGTCGGGCATGGCCTTCCGCATCCGTTCCAGCAGGTCGGCCAGGCGGCTCTCGTCGGCCTCGATGTCGCGGTGCTGCGACTCGATGATCATCTCGGTCGGGTCGGCGGCCATCTTCGTCTTCTGGAACGAGGCGCCGAGCTGATCGATCTCGTCGAGCACGTCGTTCAGGTGGTTGGAGACGTTCTGGACGGCCGGGTCGGAGTTGAAGTGGCGGGCCTTGCGCTTCAGGTCCAGGAGCCGCTTGGTGAGCTGGTCCTTGGCGTCCTGGAGCTGGGCCATCTGCTGCTGCTTCATGGCGGCGACGGGGTCGCCCTGACCTTCCCTGGGGAAGAGCGGGGCGAACATCGTCTTCTGCTGGAACTCGACGACGCGCGCCTGCTTGTGGGCGATCGACTGGCCGAGGTGGGCGTACTGCTCCTCCAGGATGTTCCGGCCGCCGGGGCCGATCGTCCCCAGGCTGGCGATCTGGCCGAGCATCTGCTTCTCCAGCGCGGCCGATTCCTGCCGGAGCTTGTTCAGGGCCGACTCGGTGTGCTGGACCGTCTGGTCGACCTGATTGCGGCGGTCGCCGTCGGCGTGCTTGACCAGCTCTTCCAGCTCGGCCTCCAGCAGCCGCTTGGTCAGGGCCGGGTCGCGGCCCGTCAGCGCGACGTTGTAGGTGTTGGACTTCATGAGCTGCTTGACCGTGATGTTGCTGACGATCAGCTCCATCGCCGGGTCGTCGAGCTGGGCCAGCTCGGGGCCGAGCCGGGTGTTCGAGAGGACCTTGTCGGCCAGCCCCCGCCCCTGGAGGTCGGTGACCAGGTCGGTCGCGTAGCTCGTCTGGGTCGCCGAGTCGACCGGGCCGATGTCGCGCGAGACCAGCGTGGAGAGCGCCGCGTCGTAGTGCGGCTGCTCGATCCGGATCTGGGCCACGGCCTGGTAGATCTTGGGCTGGCGGAGCGCCCAGATCGAGGTCAGCGTCCCCATCGGCACGGCGACGATCAGGGCCAGCCAGAACCGCCGCCGCAGCGCCCCCAGGTAATGCCCCGGCGTCTTCACCGCGGCGAGGTCCGGGCCGTAGGGGGCGCCGGCGGCGGGAGCGTGGCGATAGGGGCTCGGCGGCGCGGCCCGCCGCGCGCGGCCGGGGCGATCGGGGCGGAGGGTCCGCGATAGGGCGAGATGTCGTCCATGATGGGCTCCGTGTCCAATCCCTGGGGTTCGTCGTCGGCGTCCGCGCCTCTTCCCGTCAGGCCCGGCTGGGCTCGATCGACCGGGGTCGGCGCGGCTCGGGCGTCAGCGGCGGGCCAGCCCGGCGGCGGGCGGGACGCCCCGGATCGCCTCGGGCGGCTGGCCGGCGTCGACGGCCGGCTCCTGGAATCGCAGCCGACGGCCCAGGCCTCGGGCCATCGCGATCGGGAAGGCGGGCCGCGGCGCGGCGTCCGCGTCGACGTCGGTCGCGGCGGCTTCGATCGCCTCGGCACCCGCGGCCTCGTCGGCGGCGAAGGCCCGCAGGCGTTCGCCCAGGCTCTGCGTCAGGCGCTGGAGGTAGCGGAAGACGATGTCGGCCGCCAGGCCCCCTTCGGGCGACAGCCGCATGACGGCCGTGATCCGCAGGTCGTCGCTCACCGTTCGGAAGATCGCCCCCGGCGACGAGGAGGCCCCGTTGTCGATGGCGTCGAGCGTGTGGACGGCGTCCTCGGGCGGGAACGTCGCGTCGGCGCAGGCGACGTGGATCCCGGCGCAGCCCAGGGCCTCGGCCGTCCGCTCCAGGATCTCGTACGCGGCCATCGGCGAGGTGCACAGCTCGACCCGCTGGATGGCCTCCCACGTCAGCTTCGCGGCCTGCCGCTCCTGGCGGCCCCGGAGCATCCGGGCCTGGAAGTCGTCCAGCAGGTTGTTCAGCTCGTCGCGACGGCTGGTCACCACCACCAGGAACGCCAGGCAGCCCGACATCCCCAGCACCAGCGCCAGGAACTCGCTCCGCAGCGAGACCCCCAGCAGCACCACCCCGCACAGGAAGCCGGAGAAGCAGTACAGCAAGAGCGCCGCCTGCCTCGGGTTGAGCCCCAGGCCGATCAGGATGTGGTGGACGTGCCGACGGTCGGCCGCGCTCATCGGCAGGTTCCGCACCCAGCGCCGGAAGATGGCCATCGCCGTGTCCGAGATCGGCAGCCCCATCGCCAGGATCGGGAACAGGATCGAGATCGCCGACGGGCCCTTCAGCGACCCTTGCACGCCGATCACCCCGATCAACAGCCCGATCAGGAGCGCCCCGCTGTCTCCCAGGAAGATGCAGGCGGGATGCCAGTTGTAGAGCAGGAACCCGGCCAGCGAGCCGGCCAGGGCCGTCGCCAGGATGGCGACCTCGACGTTCTGGTTGTGCAGGGCCACCAGGGTCAGGGTGCCGCTCACCAGCAGGCCCACACCCGACGCCAGGCCGTCCATGCCGTCGATCAGGTTCCAGACGTTCATGCAGCCCAGGAACCAGAACATGGTGATGACCAGGCTCGGCGCCGCGACGTCGAACGTCTGGCCCAGCACCGCGAGGTGCAACGCCGGGCTCCCCAGGTCCAGGTTCAGCCCCAGGGCCTCGATCCGGTCGATCCGGATGCCCCCCAGGTACAGGGCCATGACCGCCGCGGCCTGCCCCAGCAGCTTGACCCGAGGGCCCAGCGACCGGGTGTCGTCGACGAAGCCGACGACCAGGATGATCAGGGCCGCGATGAAGATCGGCCACTCGCGGCCCAGGTCGGGCAAGTTGATGTTGATGTTCGCCGACCACGCCGAGGCGTGCGGCAGGAAGACCCCCACGGCCACGCCCAGGGCCAGGCCGAGGCCCCCCAGCCGGGGGACCGCCGTG
Organism: Planctomyces sp. SH-PL62; assembly: GCF_001610895.1. Taxonomy (NCBI): domain Bacteria; kingdom Pseudomonadati; phylum Planctomycetota; class Planctomycetia; order Planctomycetales; family Planctomycetaceae; genus Planctomyces; species Planctomyces sp. SH-PL62. Next base: position 29,129 of record NZ_CP011273.1, read on the forward strand.
GTGTGGATCCGCCGGAAGTTGTCCGGCTTGTCGATCGCGCCCACCCACCCCGCGATCTGCGTGACCAGGGGCGTGGCCAGCACGCACCCCATCATCGCGAACGCGAAGATCATCAGGTATCCGTTCGAGATCATCATCATCAGCCCAGGCCCTCCCCGCGCCGCTTCCTTGAAGCGCCGGTCGTCGTCGTCCGGTTCGGTAGACCGATCGGAATCGGAGGCCGATCCGCGACGAGGCATCCGTCGAGGAGTCGGGAAATCGCGTCCGCCGCCAGCGAGGCGAGGGCGGCGAGCGTCGGGGGGACGGCTGAGGACCGCCCGCGAAGTCGAGGTCTTCGACCCGCGCGGCCCGTCGTGCGTCGATGGAAAGACAGGGTGTAGCCAAGCACGGTAGGTCTCGTCTTCCTTGACTCGTGCAGGTGCAATTTCCATCCCCAGGATTCCATCCCGAGTTTGGAGACTCTCGTGAGAGAGCGGAGTATCCCCGATCGATGCAACCCCGTCAAGCGTGATCGCCGGCGAAACCGGGCCCGCCGCAAGCCCCTTCAATCGACCTCTTTGGGGCGTCCTCGCGGCGTCTCGTCCTTGGGGATCGCCGTCGCGATCGTCGCCGATCCCAGCAGGATCGCCCCGGCGATCAGGAACGGCCGGTCCGACCCGCTCCCGACGGCACCGATGAACAGCGCGGGGGCCGAAAGGAGGATGCAGAGAACGATCAAGAGGCTCTTCATGACGGCGATCTCCTCATCTCGATGCGAGGCCGCTCGACCGCCGTCACAGGATCGGCGGCAGCAGCCACCAGGTGCGGCGACGATACTCCGCCCAGCCCGGATGGCGCGACAGCCGGGCCTCCTTCACGGTCATGTTGACCGCGAACACCCCGACCCAGACGCAGGCCAGCACCACGAACGGCAGCCAGTGCCAGACCATCATCGCGAAGCTGCCGTAGATCATCATCTCGCCGAGGTAGTTCGGGTGCCGGATATGGCGAAACATCCCGTCGGTGATGAGGCCGGGCTTCAGCCGGAGCGTGAAAAACTTCTGGGCGTCGGCCGCGATCATGATCGCCGTGCCGACCAGGCAGAGGCTGATGCAGAGGCTGAACCAGGCGTGGTCCGGCAGCGGGTAGGTCGGCCGCGACGCGCCCGAGATCAGCAGCCAGCCGAACGACCAGTACCAGGCCAGCACGCCGAAGAAGACGAACAGGCCGCCGCCGATCGTGATCCGACGCCGCCAGGCCGGGTCGGGGAAGGCCAGGTCCTTGATGAGCCAGGCCAGGCCGTAGCCGCCGTGCATCGCCAGGTAGATCCAGGCGGCGGGGCTGGTATTCTGATACCAGGCCATGAGGAGGCCGAGGAACGGGAACGTCCCCCCCTTCTGGAAGTTGATCACCCAGGCGAACCTCCAGGGCCGAGGCCCGCCCCCCAGGTCGCACGCCAGGTGGTCGGCGATCCGGTGCAGGGTCGCCGCCCAGGCGGGCGCGGGCGCGGAAGCGGCGGCGGGCTGGAACGTCGGCGTCGGCGTCGGGGCGGAACTCGTCGGCATGTCGTCCTCCGGCTCGGTCGTCGGATTGTAGGGCTCGACGGCCGAGGCCGTCCACCGCGGCGCGTCGTTTGCCCTTCGGTTTCGCACCCCGACCCGCCCCGATCCGAGAGACGATGGAGGAATCGACGTGTCCACCGAGCCGAAGCGCCGCGAGCTGAAGTTCTCGAGCCTGGACGAGGCCGTCCGCGACGCCGAGTCGCTCCGCGAGCGGGGGTACACCCGCCTCGGCCGGTGGGGCCTGGCCCAGGCCTGCGGCCACCTGGCCGACTGGATCACGTTCCCGATGGACGGATTCCCCGCGCCTCCGACCCTCCTGCGGCCGTTCCTGTTCGTGGCGAGGCACACCGTCGGCCCGCTCGCGGCGCGTCGGGTGCTCGCGAAGGGCGAGATGCCGGCCGGCGCCCCGACCATGAAGGAGACCGTCCCCGATCCGGGCGGCGACGAGGCCCAGGCGATCGATCGGCTGCGTCGGGCCGTCGAGCGTTTCGAAGCCTCCACCGGCCCGTACCAGCCCTCCCACCTGTTCGGCCGCCTGGACCGCGACGAATGGATGCGCCTCCAGCTCATCCACTGCGCCCACCACCTCGGCTTCCTCCGTCCCGACGAGAAGCCCCGCGATTGATCGAGGCCCGGCCGAACCGGGCCATCTCGTGGAAGACGGCCGGATCGGCGAGGCGCGCGTTGCCTCGTCCCGTACGATAGGGAGTCGTACCCCGGCGCGTCGAGCGGCTCCCCGCCGTCGGAGCCGGGCCGATTCACGAAAGAGGACAAGCACGCGATGGAATATCGACGACTGGGCGGGTCGGGATTCAAGGTGCCGGCCCTGACCTTCGGGACGGGGACGTTCGGCGGCAACACGGAGATGTTCAAGGCCTGGGGCCAGACCGACGTCGCCGAGGCGACCCGGCTCGTCGACATCTGCCTCGAAGCCGGCGTCACGATGTTCGACACGGCCGACGTCTACTCCAAGGGCGCGGCCGAGGAGATCCTCGGCAAGGCGATCGAGGGGCGTCGCGACAAGGTCCTGATCTCGACCAAGGCCACGTTCCGCCGGGGGGACGGCCCCAACGACGTCGGCTCCTCGCGGTTCCACCTGATCGAGTCCGTCCACAACTCCCTCAGGCGGCTGAACACCGACCACATCGACCTGTTCCAGCTCCACGGCTACGACGCCCAGACGCCCCACGAGGAGGTGTTGAGCACGCTCGACCAGCTCGTCCGCGACGGGAAGATCCGCTACGTCGGCTGCTCGAACTTCTCGGGCTGGCACCTGATGAAGGCCCTGTCGATCGCCGACCGCCACGGCTGGCCGAGGTACGTCGCGAACCAGGCGTATTACTCGCTGGTCGGCCGCGACTACGAGTGGGAGCTGATGCCGCTGGGGCTCGACCAGGGGGTCGGCGCGGTGGTCTGGAGCCCGCTAGGCTGGGGACGCCTCACCGGCAAGCTCCGGCGCGGCCAGCCGAAGCCGGAGGTCAGCCGACTCAACACCAAGGTCGCCGTCGACGCCGGACCGCAGGTCGACGACGAGTACCTCTACAAGGTCGTCGACGCGCTCGACGAGGTCGCGGCCGAGGTCGGCAAGACCATCCCGCAAGTCGCCCTCAACTGGCTCCTCCAGCGCCCGACGGTCGCCACCGTCGTCATCGGCGCCCGCAACGAGGAGCAGCTCCGCCAGAACCTCGGCGCCGTCGGCTGGAACCTGACCGCCGATCAGGTCGCCAAGCTCGACGCCGCCAGCGCCCGGCCCCTCGCCTACCCCTACTGGCACCAGAAAGCCGCCTTCCCCGAGCGCAACCCGTTCCCGGTCTCGGTCTGAGCCGATCTGCGACCCGGTGTTCGGCGGCGCCCCGCCGGCGAGACCTGGATGCGACGAATCGGCGACGGCCATTGCGAGGCCGCCGCCGATTCCTGCATGTCGTTACAATCGCAACAAGGGAGGGAGACGGTCCGTTAACGATCTTGTCGTACACTTCGAGCTGTTTCGACTCTGCGGCACGAAGTACAGTCAACGCAACCGTTCACGGGCCGGGTAGGCGTTCACGGGCGCGTCGAAGGATGCGAGGAACGCGACCACGTCCGTATTCGACGGCGGGAAAGCGCGGACGATGGCCTCCTGGTGCGGGAGCAACATGGGGGATATCGATCGGGTTCGCGACGCAGAGCCATTTACCGGCTCGAGACCGGGGGAGGCGTGGGCAGGCGAAACGGGTAGCCTGTGGCGCGTCGCCGGAAACCTCGGACTCGTCGAAGGAACCGCCATGGAATCGACCGAAGCGCACCGAATCCTGGATTTCGCCCCGATCGGGATGTTCTGGGAGGTGACGAAGCGCACCGTCGAAACGGACGGCGAGTCGTTCGAGGCCGTCAACGTGCTCGCTCCGGACTTCGGCGGCCCGCCGCTGCACATCCACCCCGAGGCGGAGGAGAGCTACGAGGTCCTGTCCGGGACGCTCGACGTCTGCGTCGGTCGCGAGTGGCGGCGTCTGGGCCCGGGCGAGGCGGTGACCGTCAAGGCGGGGACGCCCCACACCCTGCGGAACACGAGCGGGGCGGAGGTCCGCCTGCGCAACGTCCACAGCCCCGCGATGGACTTCGAGAGGTTCTTCCGGCGGCTCCACGCCCTGGTCTGCCACAGCGGAATGAAACTCCCGCCCAGGGACCTGAGGTCGGTCCTCCTCGTCGCCATGCTGTTCTCGGACCACCCCCGCGAGATCATCTCCGTCGACCCTCCCCGCCGACTGCTCCGGATCCTCGCGGCTGTCGGCAAGTTCTTGCGATTCAAGCTGCCCGACTGAGAAACCGCCCGGCTCGTTTGCAATCGCCGATCCGGGCGCATCCTCTGGGTAAGCGATGCTGCGCCCGCAGCCGGCCGAAGGTCCGGCGCGGGAGACTCGCCGGACTCGGAGACGATGAGGCGAAGCGCGCCGAACAAACCCATTTCCTGGTTCGCAATTTTCGCCCCAAAAGCTTTTCATCATGCATCATGCGGCGATCGGGTTCGATTTCGAGGCGACGCGAGCGAACCCAATTTGGGGACCGTTCGTCGCGCGAACCCCGGACGGACGAGGCCCCGCCGAGAAGTCGTCGGACTCGCACGAAGGGCCGGCCGGGAACCGCCTTCGCCCCTGGCGGGAAGGCAGACTTCGGAGGGGTCGGATGAGGGAGACCGCCGTCGTGCCGGACTCGAAGAAGGGTGGCGACAAACATCCTTCCCCCCTGGTGGGGACAGGGAGGACGCATGCCCGCTCGTTGTTGTTTTCGACGGAGCACCGCGAGGGGAGAAGGCATGACGTCGAAGGCCTCCGTTACTGTGGACGGACCGAAACGCCGACGGTTTTCGTGCTGGTCTTCCCCCTCATCCGGCCCTGCGGGCCACCTTCCCCCGCGAGGGGGGAAGGACGGTATGGTTCCGGACGCGTCTCCCGACGGCGTGCGCGATCGCGGGTCCTGGCGTACCTTCGACGCCGCAGGAGGCGTCGGTGCGAGTCGGCGCGATCGACGAAAACGCCGAACGAACCCAATTTCACGCACGGGGATTGTGGCTTAAAAGGACTACGTGATTGGTTTTGCGTCAAATGGGTTCGTTGTCGGTCGGCGCGAACGAAGCCAATCGCGGCCGCCCGGTCAGTGCGGCAGGACCTGGCCGGGGAGGAGTCCGGGGAGGGCGGGGACGGGCTCGGGATTCTTCATCTGGCGGCGGACGTCGGCCAGGGCGGGCGAGACGCCGAAGTCGTCGAGGTTGAAGTTGTAGCGATGGGCGAGGCCGGCGCCGCTGTACCGCAGGAAGGTCACGTTGAGGATCACGTCGCGCTGGTTGTATTGCGGGCGGAGCCGGGTCTGGGTGAATTGCATGATGCTCAGGACGGCCAGGCATCCCATCACGACGACCGCCCGGCGCTCGCCGGAGAGGGCCTTCAGGCCGATCGCCGCGCCCAGGTAGAGGAGCGGCAGGAACGGGAAGATCAGGCCCGCGTTGCCCGCGAAGATCAGGAACGAGAAGGCCCACGACGGCCCCACCCAGAGCGCCGCCAGGGTCAGCGCCCGCCAGTTCTCGCGACGGAAAACGTGCGCCAGGCCGACCAGGAACGGCGGCACGATCAGGAGCGAGCCCCAGGCCAGGAACAGGGCGTACTTCACCACGTTGCGGACGAGGCCCTCGAACAGCCCGCGGACGAACAGCGAGAACCCGGCCTTGTCCCCCTCGTGCTTGGCCTGCACGCGGCCGAGGTAGACGTCGACGCCCCCCAGCACCCAGGCCGTGCCGAAGAACCAGGCGCAGCAGGCCGCCGCCAGGATCGCCGCGCCGATCAGCCAGTGCCGCAGCGGCGCCCGGCCCAGCAGCAGCGACCCGGCCCACAACGGCGTGCCGAAGAACAGCAGGTCGGGACGGAGGATCATCCCCAGCCCCAGCGCCGCGCTCGCGCCCAGGAGGTCGCCCAGGCCCCGGCTCTGCTGATACCGTGCCCCGAACCAGCCGACGGCCGGCAGGACCGCCAGCCAGACCGGGTAGCTCGCGATCGCCCCGCCGTGCCACCAGACCATCGGGTTGCAGGTCATCGCCCAGGCCGTCGCCGCCGCCAGGGGCCGCGAGACGAACCGCGCCGCGTACAGGTAACTGAACGCCGCGCCGAGGATCGTCAGCCCGACGTTCACCGCCAGGTACGCCGTCACCGGGTTGGCCCAGACCTGATTGGCGAGCTTCCCCAGGAGGACGTAGCCGAGGTTCCCCGGCATCGGCACGTCGAACGTCGCGTCCAGCTTCAGGGCGTTGACGTAGAGCGGGCCGTCCTTGCCCATCAGCTGGAACGTGTCGAGGTACGGGAACCGGCTGGCGACGACCCACCACGCCAGCCCGAGGATGCAGCCGACGTCCACGCCGCCCAGCCCGGATCGCGCCGGGGCCGGGGCCGTCGCGTCGGCGGCGGGGGGACCGTCGAGGTCGGCCGGGGGGTTCGGGCGCATTCCGAGGGGCTCCTTCCGTGGTGTTCGTCGCGGTCCTTTCCGATGCGATCGGCCCGGGATCTTATCCCAATCCGCCCCGATCCGCAACCGCCGCCCCGGCGCTCCGGGGGGCCGCCGGACCTGCTATGATGCCCCGGATCGAGCCCGGAGCCCCTTCGAGGACCACATGCTCATGAACGCGGCGGCCGACCTGTTGACCGCCCGGACGGCCAAGCCGTCGCGGGTCGTGGTGGGGATGATCTCCGGCACCAGCGCCGACTCGATCGACGCGGCCGTCTGCCGCATCGAAGGCTTCGGCCTCCCCTCGGCCCACGGCCCCGGCGCGCGCGTGGAACTGCTCCACTACGCGGAGACCCCCTACCCCGCCGCGATCAAGGCCCGCATCCTCGACCTGGCCGCCTGGCGGGTCCGCGACGTCGCCGAGCTGAACGTCCTGGTCGCCGAGGCCTTCGCCGACGCCTGCCTGGAGACCCTCGCCGGGGCCGGCCTGAAGCCCGAGGAGGTCGACCTCATCGGCTCGCACGGCCAGACGGTCTACCACCACAGCTCGGTCCCGGGCGCGATCGGGGCGACGCTGCAAATCGGCGACGGCGACGTGATCGCCGAGCGCACCGGCGCGCTGGTGATCGCCGACTTCCGCGCCCGCGACGTCGCCGCCGGCGGCGAAGGGGCGCCGATCTCCCCATTCGCCGACGTCATCCTCTACGCCCCCCGCGACCCCCAGGCTCCTCCCGAGCGCCGCGCCGTGCTCAACCTGGGAGGCATCGCCAACGTCACCGTGCTCGACCCCGACCCGGCCCGGGTCTTCGGCTTCGACACCGGCCCGGCCAACACCCTGCTCGACCGCCTGGCCCGGCGGATCTCCGGGGGGACGCTCGACTGCGACCGGGACGGCGCCCTCGCCCGCGCCGGGAGGGTCGACGAGGCCCTCGTCGAGACGCTGCTCGCCGAGGACGCCTACCTCGCGCGCCGGCCCCCCAAGTCGACCGGCTTCGAGATGTACGGCGACCCCTTCGTCGACCGCGCGGGGACGCTCCTGGGGAGGTTCGACGCCGACCTGATGGCCACCCTGACCGAGTACACCGCGAGGACCGTGGCCGACGCCTTCGCCCGCTTCGTCCCGCCGGTCGTCGAGGTGATCGGGGCGGGCGGCGGCGTGAAGAACCCCGCCCTGTTCGGCCGCCTGGCCCAGCTTTTGGCCCCCGCCCGGCTCCTCCTGGGAGACGATCGCGGCGTCCCCGGCGACGCCCGCGAGGCCATGGCCTTCGCCGTCCTGGCCCATGAGGCCCTGTTCGGCCTGCCGACCTCGCTCCCCTCCGTCACCGGCGCCCGCCGCCCGGCCGTCCTGGGGAAGTTCTGCCTCCCCAGGTTTTGAGGGCCGGCGAGCGAGCCCCGGTCGCCTCACCTCCCGCGTGTGGACGCCGGTTTCCTTGTAAGGCGTTCGACGGCCCGATTGGCCGGCGGTTTCGATTTCGTGCTTGAATTGGCGTTTAAGTGGAATAAGAATACGGTTATGGAGCGGCCCTGGGCTTGATGGAGAGACTGGAGTCGTTCCGGCGTCGCGTCCCCGGTCGCCGATCCTGGCGTCGATGCGGATGTCCGGCGGCGGCCGGGGACCTTCGCCCTAACCCGGCCGGCGGCCCGCCTGGAGACGCCTCGTAAGGCGCTGCGTCGAGGCCGGATGACGACGCGGTGTTGATTCGGCGAAGTGCCGCCTCGGCGCGATGTGGCGCCTGGGTGCATCATGGGATCCACGAGGAGGTGGACGATGGAGGAGATCCGAGGGGCGAAGGCTTCCAGGACGGATCGTCGCCGGGGGGCCCTGGTCGGCCTCGCGGTCGGCGACGCGCTGGGGGCGGCGGTGGAGTTCCGTCGGCCGGGGTCGTTCGCCCCGGTGGTCGGGTATCGGGACGGTGGTCCTCACCGCCTGGAGCCCGGCGAGTGGACCGACGACACCAGCATGGCGCTGGCGCTGGCGGACAGCCTGGCGACGGCCGGCTGGGACCTGAACGACCAGGCCGACCGCTACTTGAAGTGGCGTCGCACGGGGGCCTACTCGGTCAACGGCCGCTGCTTCGACGTCGGGATCACGACGGCCCGGTCGCTGGCCTGTTATGAGGAGAAGAGGAACGCGAGGACCTCGGGCGACCCCTCGGAGTCGGCCAGCGGCAACGGCTCGATCATGCGGCTGGCGCCGGTGCCGATCCGGTACGCCGGACTCTACCCGGGCCGGGTGGAGGAGCTGGCCCGGCTGGCGGCCGAGTCGAGCGTGGTGACCCACGCCAGCCCGCACTGCGTCTCCGCCTGCCGCTACATGGCGGTCGTGACGGCGGCCCTGATCGAGGGGGAGGATCGCGAGGCGGTGCTCGCGCCGGATTGGCCGCCGCTGCGGCGGATCGACGCCGCCGAGCCGCTCCACCCGCTGATCCGCGAGGTCGCCCGGGGGAGCTTCCGGGGTAAGGAGCCGCCCCAGATCCGGGGGACCGGCTGGGTGGTGGAGAGCCTGGAGGCGGCCCTCTGGGCGTTCGCCGGTGCCTCGACGTTCGAGGAGGCCGTCCTCCGCGCCGTCAACCTCGGCGACGACGCCGACACCACCGGCGCCGTCTGCGGCCAGCTCGCCGGCGCCTTCTGGGGAGAGGCCCAGATCCCCCCTCCCCTCCGCCTCGGCCTCGCCCGCGCCGACATGCTCGAAGAAGCCCTCGCCGGCCTCCTCGGCCCGGCCCCGACGCCCTGATCGCCCGTCCCGACGCCGGTCGGGGCGAAAGGGCCGCGGGATTTCCGGGCGGCCCCTTGCGTCACATGGGGAAAGCCTGCCAGACTAGGCGGGTTGCCGCCCCCAGATCCACACGGGAGTCCGCGTCGATGAGCAGAGCCGTCGTGAAGAAGTCGCGTGGTCGGGCGTCGCGTTTCGGTGTCGAGGCGCTGGAGCCCCGCCAGTTGCTGGCCGTGGACTTCGATTATGCGATGGCCGAGCGGTTTGGGCTCGACCTGAATCACAACGGGCTCATCGACCTGCCCAACACCGCGACCTACGCCCAGCCGACCTCGCTTTCCCTGACGTTCTCGGTGCTCGACGACCCGAACCCGGACCCGTCGACGGTCTACGGCTGGTCGATGCAGCCCGGCTCGGGCGCGGGGACCGTGGTGCAGCGGACGGCCGCGCAGATCGCCTCGGGCGACTTGCCGACCGTGAGCGTGGCCGCCGGGACCTACGCGACCACCTTCCAGAAGATCGTGGGCGGCGTGGTCGTCGATTCGGTCGAGAAGCCGGTGAGCGTGCGCGACATCCTCGTCGTCGGCATGGGAGACAGCTACAGCTCCGGCGAGGCGAACCCGGAGCAGGTCCAGGGACTCTCGCTGCCGGGCTACTTCCCGTCGGGGACGATCCCCTACCTCCAGAGCAGCGACCTGAACCAGGACGCGCCGGCGACGGCGTTCACCCTCGCATCCCCCTTCCTCACCCAGACGGCCGCGGCGCTCTGGGCCGACGGGGCCGACGGCTACTACGGGCCGACCCCCTTCGGCCTGGACATGACCAACGACAACCGCCAGTCGCACCGCTCCACCGTCGCCGCGACGGCGCAGTACGCGCTGCAACTGGAGCGGTCCGACCCGCACACGTCGGTCACGTTCGTGCACGTCTCCCAGAGCGGGGCCACGACCCAGACGGCCATCGGCGCCGTGCCCGCCTACGGCCTGGAAGACCCGAACTACCTTCTGACCGCACAGACGAAGCTGCTCCAGGCGATCGTGGGGAGCCGGCCCGTGGATCAGCTCTTCATCTCGCTGGGGGCCAACGACGTCGGCTTCGCCACGCTGACGAAGGGGCTGGTGGCGAGCGACATCGACCTGACCGACGTGATCGGCGACGCCTCGTCGTTCGCGCCCAACGCCGTCAATCGGATCTACCGGCAGGCGGACGCGGCGGTCGCGGCCTCGACGCCCCTGTCGCTCGTTCTCGACCTGTTCGATTTCAACGCGGCGTCGCTCCCGAACGGCTACGCGAGCGTGCGCCAGGCGCTGGCCGACGTGGGCGTCTCCCCGGCGGCGACGTTCCTCTTCGAGTACCCGGACCCGACGCGAGTCTACCGCTCGTTCGTGAACCCGAACAACGGCCGGTCGTTCACCCTCCCCTGGTGGGGCCCGGCGGTCTTCGACGTGATCCCGCCCGCCCAGATCTCGGCGACGGAGTCGTACTTCGTCTCGCAATCGATCCTGACCCCGCTGAACCAGGCCGTCGCGGCGGGGGCGAAGGCGAACGGCTGGACCTACGTGACGAACATCTCCTCCGCCTTCCTGGGCCACGGCTATGACGCCCCGAAGGTCGAGGACGGCCTGGGGAACCTGCGGTTTCTCAGGACCGCGAGGGAGTCGAGCCTGTTCCAGGGCCCGGTCGGGCTGACCGGCCCGCTCGACACCAAGGGGACCCTCCACCCCAACGCCCTGGGCCACCGGGCGATCGAGGCCGCGATCTGGAACGACCTGACCCCCGCGCCCTTCGTCGGGGTGGCCGTGCGAGGCGCCACGGCCTCCGCCCGCGCCCTGGGCCGCTCCCGACACGTCCGCAACGCCGGCCTCAACTTCGAGTGGGACTTCGACCGCCTCCCCGGCCAGGGCCGCTTCCGCGCCGACGCCGTCGGCCCGCGCGTCGCCGTCACCGGCGCCGACCCCGACGGCAAGCCCGGCCGCGTCGCCACCCTGCGCATCACCAACGCCCTGGGCCTCGCCACCGAACGCGCCGTGTTCCTGCGCACCCGGCGGGCCTGACCCCGGGGCCGCCCGGCGCGTCACGGCGCCAGGCGGCCCGCCGTGAGGGTGATCGGGAAGGCGCCGGTGACGGGGACGCGCGGGCCGCGCGAAGGCGATCTCGACCTCGACCGTCGCGCCGGGGTGAGCGTCAGCTCGCCCAGGTCGACCACGCCGGCCGGTGCCTCCACGTCGTCCACCCGGCGGAAGCTCGCGTCCGGATCGTGGATGAACAGCGAGTACGTCCCCGGCGTCAGGTAGCGGACGCAGAAGTCGCCGTCGTCGTCGCAGCGCGTCCGCCTCGGCGGGGCGGCCGTCGCCGCGGAGAGGGCCAGGAGCGTCGCAGACCAGGCGAGTCGAGCGCGCATGACCGTTGGCCTTTCTCGACGAGGGACGTGAGGAGCGAAGCCGGCGCGGGACCTCGGGGCCGCTCTCTCCAGCGACGGTATCGCCGTGCGACCGGCCACGCCAGGATCCATCGCTCCAGGACGGCGACGGCTCGCAACCCCCCGCGTCGGCCGTCCCGACCGGACGAAGGGCCTTCCGACGGCGCCGCCCGATCGACCTCCTGGCGGCCTTCGATCCCTCTTGCGAACCCCGGCCGGGGACCGAGCGGGACCAAGGATGCAACGCTCCCCCGGCTTGTGATAAGATCCTAACCTCACCCGACCGCGAGGCGGCGCCGGCCTCGGCGGGTACCTGACCCAACGACTTGTGGTAGGGCCGATGCATCCGATCGACGTGACGATTATCGTGATCTACATCCTCGGGTGCACGGCGCTCGGGGGATGGATCGGCGGCAAGGGGGATCAGGGGCTCAAGGGGTATTTCCTGGGCGAGCGGAACATGCCGGCCTGGGCGGTGATGATCTCGATCGTCGCCACCGAGACCAGCACGGTGACGTTCCTGAGCGTGCCCGGCGAGGCGTACAAGGGGAACTTCGAGTTCCTCCAGCTGCCGATGGGCTACCTCGTCGGCCGGGTGATCGTCTCGATGGTCCTGCTGCCGGCGTATTTCAAGGGGCAGATCGAGACCGCCTATCAGGTGCTGGGCGTCCGCTTCGGCCAGGCGACCCGGCGCACGGCCTCCACCCTGTTCCTCGTCACGCGGAACCTGGCCGACGGCCTCCGGCTGTTCCTGGCGGCGACCGTCCTGGCGTTCGTCACCGACTGGCCGATCCTCTACGCGATCATCGCCGTGGAGTCCGCCACGATCGTTTACACCTACCTCGGCGGCGTGAAGGCCGTCATCTGGGCCGACGTGCTCCAGTTCACGGTGTACATCGTCGGCGCCCTGATCGCCCTCTACATCCTCGTCGGCAAGCTCCCCGGCGGCTGGAACCAGCTCATCGACACGGCCAGGGCCGGCGACAAGTTCCGGACGTTCGACTTCTCGTTCGACTGGGCCAAGCCCTACACCTTCTGGGCCGGCGTGTTCGGCGGCATGGTCCTGAACACGGCCACCCACGGCGTCGACCAGATGATGGTCCAGCGCTACCTGGCGGCGCGGTCGCAGAAGCAGGCGGCGGGGGCGTTGATCGCCAGCGGGTTCGTGGTGCTGGCCCAGTTCGCCCTCTTCCTGTTCATCGGCGTGGCGTTGTACGTCTTCTTCGGCCAGTTCCCGCCGGCCTCGCCGCTGGAGAAGTCGGACCAGGCGTTCTCGCTGTTCATCGTGAATTACCTGCCGATCGGCATCAAGGGGATGGTCGTTGCGGCGATCTTCGCGTCGGCGATGGGGGTGCTTTCGGGCTCCCTGAACGCCTCGGCGTCGACGCTGATCAACGACCTGTACCGGCCGATCTCGGGGGACGAGGACGAGCGTCGGCTGATGCGGCTGTCGCGGCTGGCGACGATCGGCTTCGGCGTGGTGCAGGCGTCGGTGGCGTGGTGGGCGACGGGGCTGGAGTCGAGCGTGGTGAGCAACGCGCTGGCGATCGCCGGGTTCACGACGGGCATCCTGCTGGGCCTCTTCCTGCTGGGGAACCTGACCCGTCACGTCGGCCAGGGGGCCGCGCTGGCGGGGATGGCGGCGGGGGTGGCGGCGGTCTCCTACGCCAAGTTCGGCACGCCCCTGGCCTGGCCCTGGTTCGCGCTGGTGGGCTCGGCGACGACGTTCCTCGTCGGCCTGGCCGTCGGCCGTCTGTTCCCGACCGCCGCCGCGCCCGTCCCCGCGTCCGAGTCCCTCCAACCGACGAGCTGAAACCGAATCATGGCACTGGAAGACCACCTGCTGACCGAGTCTCGCAACCCGCTGACGACGGGCATCGACGCCGCGGGGGCGCTGGGCATCGTCGAGATCATGAACGAGGAAGACCTGAAGGTCGTCGAGGCCGTCCGGGCCGAGGCGGCGAACATCGCCCAAGCCGTCGAGTGGACGGCCGAGCGGTTCCGCCGCGGCGGCCGGCTGATCTACGTCGGCGCCGGGACCTCGGGCCGCCTGGGGGTGCTGGACGCCTCCGAATGCCCGCCGACGTTCAGCACGCCCCCGGAGATGGTCGTGGGCCTGATCGCCGGCGGCCCGGCGGCGCTGACGCGCTCGATCGAGGGGGCCGAGGACGACGCCGGGGTCGGGGCCGCCGAGATCGCCGCGATGGACGTGAGCGACCGCGACATCGTGGTGGGCATCGCCTCCTCGGGGCGGACCCCGTACGTCCTGGGCGCCGTCCGCGAGGCCAGGAGCCGAGGGGCGGCCACCGTGGGGGTCGCCTGCAACCGCCCCAGCCTGCTGGGGGCGGAGGTCGACCTGGACGTCGCCCTGCTGGTCGGCCCCGAGGTGATCTCGGGCTCGACCCGGCTGAAGTCCGGCACGGCCACGAAGATGGTCCTGAACATGATCACGACCGGGGCGATGGTCCTGATCGGCAAGACGCTGGGCAACCGGATGGTCGATTTCACTCCGGTCAACGAGAAGCTGCGGATCCGGGCGCGTCGGATGCTCCGGGAGCTGGCCGAGGTCGACGACGACCGCGCGGTCGAGCTGCTGGCGGCGTGCGGCGGCCGGCTCAAGGTCGCCCTGGTGGCGCAGCTGGCGGGGGTGGGGCCGGAAGAGGCCGGGGCGCTCCTGGAGGCGCACGGCGGGCAGGTGCGACGGGCGATCGCGGCGAAGACGGGGGCGAGCCTTTGATGAGCACGAACGACGATCAGGCCGCGGAATCCACGGACGCCGCCGAGACCCTGTTCCTGGGGGTCGACGGCGGGGGGACCTCGACGGTCGCCCTGCTCGGCCTGGGGGACGGCCGGGTCCTCGGCCAGGGGGCCGCCGGGCCGTCGAACGCCAAGGCGGTCGGCACGGCCGCGGCGCGGACGGCCCTGGAGGAAGCGATCGCCGGCGCGTTCGCCGAGGCCGGGCTCTGGCCCCGGGCCGTCGCCGTCGCCTGCCTGGGCGTGGCCGGCTTCGACCGCCCCGAGGACAAGGCGCTGCTGGGCGAGTGGGCGGTCGCGGGCAACTGGGCCGACCGCCTGGTGCTGGTCAACGACGGCGACCTCGTGGTCGCCGCCGGCACGCCCGAAGGCTGGGGCGTGGGCCTGATCGCCGGCACCGGCTCGATCGCCGTCGCCCGCGCCGCTGACGGCCGCAAGGCCCGCGCCGGGGGCTGGGGGGCCGTCTTCGGCGACGAGGGGAGCGCCTACGCCCTGGCCGTCGCCGCGCTCCGCCTGGTCGCCCGCCGGATCGACGGCCGCGACCCGGCGCCGACCGGCCCCGACGCCCTGACCGACGCCCTCTGCCGGGCCCTGAAGATCGACGGCCCCGGCCAGATCGTCTCGGCCGTGTACGCCCCCGGCATGGACCGGACGAAGGTCGCCGCCCTCACCCCGGCCGTGATCGACGCCGCCCTCCGGGACGCGAGCCTCGTCGACATCCTGATCAAGCCCGCCGCGCGGGAACTGGGCGAGACCGCCGCCGCCGCCGCCCGCTCCCTGGGATGGACCGCCGGCCCCCTCCCCCTCGGCCTGGCCGGCGGGTTCCTGGTCTCCGCCCCCCTGCTCGCCGACGCTCTCCTCGAAGACCTTCGCGGCCGGGGCTACGAACCGATCCCCACCCGCGTCGACGAGCCCGCCGTGGGGGGGCTGAACCTCGCCCGCCGGGCCTTCGCCGGCGAGGTGATCTCCTGAATCGAAGCGGGTCCCCCCCGGCCCGATCCTCAAGCCCCCTCGCGGCGGGCGTGGATGCTGGACTCGGGCCGGGATCGAGATAGACTGGTGCCATCTCCCCCCCGTCGCGATCGAGGGCCGGGATCGGATCGAGCCGGGTCGAGATAGTACAAGGGGATCAAGGAGTCAGGAATATGCGTGTCTGTCGATTCCTCTGCGACGACCTGGTCCTGACCGGCTTCCTCGACGACGACGTGGTGATCCCGATCGACCAGGCGGCCGAGATGTACAGCCGCGAGACCGAGACCGAGATGCTGCTGTCCGCCACCGAGGACCTCCTCGATCTGCTGCCGCCGGACGGCCAGTCCTATGAGCAGGCGAAGCGGCTTTACGACTGGATCGAGGAACTGGACGTCATCACGGTCTCCGAGCTGACGATCCCGCTTGAGGAAGTGCGGGTCCTGGTCCCCCTCCCCAGCCCTCGGAAGATGCTGTTCCTGGCCGGGAACTACGGCAAGCATCTGGCCGAGCGCGGCTATCGCGACACGGAGCGCGAGGAGACCTTCCCCTACGTCTTCATGAAGCCGCCGAGCACCACGCTGACCCACCCCGGCGACCCGATCGTCATCCCGGCGGGCTCGCCCGACCAGATCGACTGGGAATGCGAGCTGGGGGTGGTCATCGGCAGGACGTGCCGGGACGTGTCGGAGTCGACGGCGCTGGAGCACGTCGCCGGGTATACGGTGGTCAACGACGTGAGCGACCGGGCCTTCCGGCCCAACCCCGGGCGGAAGCCCCGCGAGCGCGACAAGTTCTTCGACTGGCTGCACGGCAAGTGGCACGACACGTTCTGCCCGATGGGCCCGTGCATCCTCTCGGCCGAGGCGGTGCCGGACCCCCAGGCCCTGCCGATCAAGCTGACGGTCAACGGCCAGATCAAGCAGGACGCGACGACCGCCGAGATGATCTTTCCGGTGGCCGCCGTCGTCTCGTTCGTCTCGCGGTTCGTCACCCTGGAGCCGGGCGACGTGATCGCCACCGGGACGCCGTCGGGGGTGGGCTCGGCCACCGGCGTGTTCCTCAGGCCTGGAGACGTCGTCCGGGCGACGATCGCGCCGATCGGCACGCTGGAGAATCCGGTCCGCGCGGAAACTGAGGATGAATTCCGGGCCCCGTTTCTGGGATAATGGCGGGCCCGAAATCGACGAGCCAGCCGATCCCCTCCCCTCAGCCAGCCGGGAAGAGCCGAATGAAGTCGTTCCGCAAATTGATGGTCGCCAACCGCGGCGAGATCGCCATCCGCATCTTCCGCTCGGCCCATGAGCTGGGTATCCGCACCGTCGCCCTCTACTCGCACGAGGACCGGTTCGCGCTGCACCGGCTGAAGGCCGACGAGGCGTACCAGATCGGCCAGGCCGGCGAGCCGATCCGGAGCTACCTGAACATCCAGGCGATCGTCGATCTGGCGGTCGAGAAGGGGGTGGACGCGATCCATCCCGGCTACGGGTTCCTGTCCGAGAACGCCGAGTTCGCCCGCGCCTGCGCCGCGGCCGGCATCGTCTTCGTGGGGCCGACGCCCGAGATCCTGGAGAGGCTGGGGGACAAGGTGGCCGCGCGGGCCCTGGCCGAGCGGGCCGGGGTGCCGGTTTTGAAGGGGAGCGAGCCGGTCGTCCCCGGCGCCGAGGCCCGGAAGGTGGCCGAGGCGATGGGCTTCCCGGTCATCATCAAGGCCTCGATGGGGGGCGGCGGCCGGGGGATGCGGGTCGTCAACAAGGCCGAGGAGTTCGACGGGGCCCTCGAACAGGCCCGCAGCGAGGCCAAGGCCGCGTTCGGCTGCCCCGACGCCTTCGTCGAGAAGTTCATCGCCAAGGCCAAGCACATCGAGGTCCAGCTCCTGGGCGACAAGCACGGGAACCTCGTGCACCTGCACGAGCGCGACTGCTCGATCCAGCGCCGGCACCAGAAGGTCATCGAGATCGCCCCGGCCTACAACCTCGACGAGGGCCTGCGGCGGTCGATCTGCGACGCCGCCCTGGAGATCGGCCGGGCCGTCGGCTACGAGAACGCCGGCACGGTCGAGTTCCTGGTCGACGACGCGGACGGGACCTTCTCGTTCATCGAGGTCAACCCCCGCCTCCAGGTCGAGCACACCGTCACCGAGGTCGTCACCGGGATCGACCTGGTCAAGAGCCAGATCCTGATCGCCCAGGGAGAGCCGCTGGCCAACCCCGCGATCGGCATCTCCGGCCAGGACGCGGTCCGCACCGAGGGCTTCGCGATCCAGTGCCGGATCACCACCGAGGACCCGGCCAACGGCTTCACCCCGGACTACGGCCGGATCACCCACTACCGCTCCTCCGGCGGCCCGGGGATCCGGCTCGACGGCGGCTCCACCACCTCCGGCGCGATCGTCACGCCGTTCTACGACTCGCTGCTGGTCAAGGTCACCACCTACGGCCGCCGGTTCGTCGACGCCGCCTCCCGGATGGAGCGCGCGCTGCAGGAATACCGCATCCGGGGGGTGAAGACGAACATCCCGTTCCTCATCAACGTCGTCACCGACGAGACGTTCCTGGGAGGCCGATGCACCACCCGGTTCATCGACCAGACCCCGTCGCTCTTCGAGTTCGCCGAGCGCCGGGACCGGGCCACCAGGCTCCTCGCCTACATCGGCGACGTGACCGTCAACGGCTTCCCGGGCGTGAAGCGCGACCCCGGCCGCAGGATCCCGGCGGAGCCGGCCCCCCCGGCCTACGACCACCTGGACCCGATCCCCGACGGCACCCGCCAGCGGTTCAAGCAGCTCGGCCCCGAAGGGTTCGCCAAGTGGGTCCGCGAGCAGAAGCCCCTGCTCGTGACCGACACCAGCTTCCGGGACGCCCACCAGAGCCTCCTGGCCACCCGGCTGCGGACCCGCGACATGCTCCGCGCGGCCGACGCCTACGCCCACCGCCTCCCCGGCCTGTTCTCGCTGGAGATGTGGGGGGGCGCCACGTTCGACACCGCCATGCGGTTCCTCAAGGAAGATCCCTGGGAGCGGCTCGCCGCGCTCCGCGAGCGGATCCCCAACATCCTCTTCCAGATGCTGATCCGGGGCTCCAACGCGGTCGGCTACACGAGCTACCCGGACGACGTCGTCGCCGCCTTCGTCAAGACGGCGACCGACGCCGGGATCGACGTCTTCCGCGTCTTCGACTCGCTCAACTGGGTCCCGAACATGGGGGCCTGCATCGAGGCCGTCCGCGACGCCGGCGGGATCTGCGAGGCCGCCATCTGCTACACCGGCGACCTGCTCGACCCCGGCCGCCCCAAGTACGACCTCGCCTACTACGTCGCGATCGCCAAGGACCTGGAGAAGCGCGGGGCCAACCTGATCGCCATCAAGGACATGGCCGGGCTCTGCAAGCCGTTCGCGGCCGTGAAGCTGATCAAGACGCTCCGCGAAGAGGTGGGTGTGCCGATCCACTTCCACACCCACGACGTCGGCGGGGCCCAGGCGGCCAGCGTGCTCCTGGGCGCCGAGGTCGGCCTGGACGTCGCCGACGGGGCCGTCGCGGCGATGTCGGGGCTCACCTCGCAGCCGAACCTGAACGCGATCGTCGAGGCCCTGCGGTTCACCGACCGCGACACGGGCGTCGACCACCAGTCCTTGATCGACGTCAGCCGCTACTGGGACGAGGTCCGCGACCTCTACAAGCCGTTCGAGTCCGGCCCGCGGTCGCCGGCGGCCGACCTCTACGACCTGGAGATGCCCGGCGGCCAGTACACCAACCTGTACCAGCAGGCCGACGCCCTGGGCCTCGCCCCGCGCTGGCTGGAGGTCTGCCAGGCGTACAGCCGGGTGAACTTGATGTTCGGCGACATCGTGAAGGTCACGCCGTCGTCGAAGGTCGTCGGCGACATGGCCCTGTTCCTGGTCGCCAACAACCTGACCGCGGACGACGTGATGGACCCCGAGCGCGAGCTGGCGTTCCCGGACAGCGTCGTCGAGTTCATGGAAGGCCGCCTGGGCCAGCCCCCGGGGGGCTTCCCGCCGGCCCTCCAGAAGCGGATCCTCCGCGACCGCAAGCCCCTGACCGACCGCGCCGCCGCCAACCTCCCCCCCGTCGACCTCGACGCCGTCCGCGCCAAGGTCGCCGAGATCCGGGGCGGCGACGACCCGGCCGCGATCTCGGACTTCGACGTCCTCAGCTACCTCATGTACCCCCGCGTCTTCCCGGACCTCGTGGCCCACGAGCGGGCGTTCTCCGACACCTCCGTCCTCCCCACCCCCGTCTTCTTCTACGGGGCCGAGGCGGGCGAGGAGTACCCCTTCGAGATCGAGCCGGGAAAGACCCTGATCGTCAAGCTCCTGGCCGTGGGCGAGCCCCACGCCGACGGCATGCGCACGGTCTTCTTCGAGCTGAACGGCCAGCCCCGCGAGGTCGAGGTGCCCGACCGCTCGCTGGCCTCCTCGGTCGTCGAGGCCCCCAAGGCCGACCCGGCCGACCCGATGCAGATCGGCTCGCCGCTGCCGGGCCTGATCGTCGGCGTGGCCGTGAGCGTGGGCGACCCGGTCCGCAAGGGCCAGAAGCTCTTCTCGATCGAGGCCATGAAGATGGAGACCACCATCAACGCCGAACGGCCCGGCCGCGTCGCCGAACTCCCCGCGAAGGTCGGGCTCCAGGTCAAGGCCGGCGACCTCCTCGTCAAGCTGGCCGACGCCTGACCCCCCGCGACGCGAGCCCGCCATGCCCCCCTGGCCGTTCGTCCGCGAGCTGCTGATCCATGACGAGCTGGAGTCGACCAGCACCGTCGCCAGGGCGATGGTGGTCGACCCCGGCCGTCTCCCCCCGTTCGCGGTCTGGGCGCGGCGGCAGACCCGGGGGCGGGGCCAGCGCGCCAACGCCTGGTGGTCCGACGAGGGCTCGCTCACCTTCACCCTCGTCCTCGACCCGGACGCGCACGGCGTCCGGGTCGACCAGGAGCCCCGGATCGCCCTGATGACGGCCGTGGTCCTGGTCGAAGCCGTCGCCGCGCTCGGGCTGGTCGACCCCGGCCTGGGCGTCCGCTGGCCGAACGACGTGGAGGTCGGCGGGCGGAAGCTCGCCGGCATCCTCCCGGAGCGCGTCGAGACCCCGGCCGGCGACCGCATCCTGATCGGCGTCGGCGTCAACGTCGCGACCCGGCTCGACCTGGCCCCCCCCGAGGTCGCCGCCATGGCGACCTCCCTGGGCGCTCTCCAGCCCCGACCGTTGACCGTCGCCTACCTCCCCACCTTCCTCGCCGCCGTCCTGGAGGGCTTCCCCCCCGCGCTCCGGCGGCTGGCCGCAGACGACCCGACCCTCGCCGCGACCTGGGAACGGCTCGATCTCCTCCGGGGCCGCCCGATCCGCGCGGCGATCGGCCCCCGCAACCTCATCGGCGTCGGCCGGGGCGTCGACCCCCAGGGCGCCCTGCTGGTCGACGACGGCCGCGAGATCCACCGCCTCTTCGCGGGCCGCATCCTCCGCGACGCCTGAGCCCCGGCCGCCCATCGGTCGTCATGGCCGCGCGACGATCACGCCCCTCCGACTCTGGGAGGGCCTCTCTCCCAGGGCGTCGGCCTGGCCTTTGCGGCTTCGTTTCAGGACTTCGAAGTATATAATTCCAGGACGCTCCGCGGACCAACCGCCGCGAGCCGACGAGGTCCGAGGGGCGGGCGTTCTTTCGAAACCGACCGGGTCCACCGCGACGAAGGAAAGGGAGGCGTCGCTATGAAGGTCTTGCGCGGCATCGCAGGTCTGGCCGTGATCCTGACGATCCTCGGCGTCTGTGGGCCGGACGCGCCGGAGGCCGGGGCCCAGGCGGCCGAGACGGCCGGCGGTTGGAGCGGCTACGCTCCGGCGACGGCCTGGACGACCTACCAGCCGACGGCGTCCTGGCGAGGTTACGCCCCCCAGGCCGGCTGGATCGTGGCCCCCAGCGTCGCGAGGGTGGTTCGGCGGGCCCCTGTCGGGTCGCCGATCAGCTCGCGGAACCCGGAGTACGGCACCGGCCGGACCATCGCCATGATCAAACCCTGGCTTCCCAGCAGCCCCTGATCGGGAGGCCCGAGGTCACTGCACCCCGCCCGGGCGGGGCGCCTCGGATTCGCCGGCGTCGACCGACCGGACGACGCGGCCCGCCTCGTCGAACAGGCCCAGTCCGGGCGTGCCGTCGGGGCGGATCGCCATCGCCGCGCGGAGCGCGCCCCCGGACCCGTAGATGTTCACGCCGGTCGAGTCGTCGGCGGCCATGTCGAGCGAGAGCCTGGGATTGTGGTCCTTGTCGAAGAAGCCCAGGCCCGGCGTGCCGTCGGGGCGGATCGTCAGGGCGGCCCGCAGCTCGCCCTCCTGCCCGTAGACGTTCACGCCCGGCGTGTCGTCGTCGTTCCCGTCCTCCGTCCCCAGGTCCAGGGAAAGCCGCATCGTCTCCTTCTCGTCGTAGAACGCCAGCCCCGGCGTGCCGTCGGGGCGGATGGTCAGGGCTGCGCGGGTCTTGCCGTCCTGGCTCCGGAGGATGAACTCGCCCGCCTCGATCGACGTCGGCGTCTCGCGCATCGCCGCGCCGGCGGTCACGAGCAATCCGAAGCCCAGCGCCAGGGTCGTCCCGGCGACTCGCCAACGTCGGCGTTCGCGCTCCAGGCGGCGGGTGGCGGCTTCCAGTTCCAGGAGTCGTTCGACGACCACGTCGAGAGGGCGCTGAGTCATGGGGCTCTCCGAAGCAGGGCCAGGGCGAGGAACCGGAGCACCCCCCATAGCCATTCCCGTGCCAGGCTTCGCGCGGTCTGGTGAGTCAGGTTCCAAGTGCCGCCCGTGAAACGGGTTGTCGCTTCTGGAAAGGCGCCGAGGCGGGACTTGCGGAGATCCCGGACGCCGAGGGTTTAAGCAGACGAGCCCAAGAGCCAGACACGCGGACGCGGCCTCGATCTCCTGGAGGGGGAGGCCCGGCGATCCCTCCGGCCGTGCTCGGCCCGCCCCGACGCTTCGAGCCTCGCCGGGGCGGCGGTCGGGTATACTGTGAGGCTGGGACCCGGATGTCGGGGGCGAACGAGCCAGGGGGGCGAGGCGTGCTGACGCGAAGACTCTTGTTCCGGATCGCGTGGCCTTCCTTGGTGGCGAGCCTCCTCTTCCTGACGTCGTGCGCGGCGGCGGCGGTCTACCTGGGCTGGCGGCAGGCGGCGACGGTCCGGGCGCTGGAGGCCGACCTGCACGGGCGACGGCTCGTCGACGGCCTGCTGAAGGACCTCAGCGAGCTGATCGAGATCGGGCTGCTCGGCGACGACTCGGGGCGGGGCCGGGCTCGGGTCGCGGCCCTGCACGAGGACGTCCGCCAGCTCCTGGTCGAATCCGACGTCACGGTGAACCGCCCCGAGGCGGTGAGGATCGTGGACCGGCTGGAGAACGGCTTCCGGCGCTACCGGGAGACCGTCGCCGCCGAGGCCGAGGCCGACGACCGAGTCGCCGGGGGGCTTCCGCCCGGCCGCGCCGCGCTGACGATCCTGGAGACCGACGTCCGCGAGGCGGCCCGCGATCTGGACGCCGAGATCGCCGAGGCGACGGCGCGGTCGCTGGCGGCGATGCACCGCACGGCCTCGTGGACGGCCTGGTGGCTCGCCGGCGTGGGGGGCCTGGCCACGATCGCGGGCCTGTTCTTCGGCTACTCCGCGGCCACCGGCCTGGAGCGGGCCATGATCCACGCCGAGGAGCTGGCCGCCGCGGGCCGGATGGCCGCCGGCATGGCCCATGAGCTTCGCAACCCCCTCACCGCGATCTCCATGCTGGTGCAGCTCCAGCGGGAGAAGGCCGAGGAGGAGGGCCTCCCCGCCGAGGACTTGCAGGTCATCGAGCGCGAGATCGCCCGGATGGAGGAGCGTCTCAAGGCGTTCATCGACTTCGCCCGGCCCTCGCGGCCGGAAGGGCGGCGGATCGACCTGGGCGCCGTCGCCGCCGAGACCCTGGCCCTGCTCCAGGGCCGTGCGGCCAAGCATCGGGTCGAGATCAAGCTGGTCCGCCCGGAGGAGCCGATCCAGGTCCAGGCCGACGCCGAGCAGATCGGCCGGGTCCTGATGAACCTGACGATGAACGCCCTGGACGCCATGCCTCGCGGCGGCCGGCTGACGACGACCGTGTCGCGCGCGCCCGACGGCTTCGTCGAGCTCACCGTGGACGACACCGGGCCGGGGGTCCAGCCCGACGCCCTGCCGCGCCTCTTCGAGCCGTTCTTCACCAGCAAGGAGGCCGGCCTGGGCTTGGGCCTGGCGATCTCCGAGCGGATCGCCCGCGACCACGGCGGCAGCCTGGTGGCCTCCAACCAACCCGAAGGCGCGGGCGCCCGTTTCGTGCTCCGCCTCCCGGGTCCCTCGCGGATCCTCGGCGGCCCGTCCTCCCGAGCGTGACCGGGCCGGATCGGATCGGCGCACCGACCAAAGGAACCTAGCCGTGGCCTCCATCCTGGTGATCGACGACGAGCCCTCGATCCTCCACGCCTTCCGCCGGGCCTTCCAGTCGCCCGAGTACGAGGTCGCGGCGGCGGCCACCGGCACGCAGGGGCTGGCCCTGGCGGAGCTGGCCCGCCCGGACGTGATCGTCCTGGACCTGAACCTCCCGGACATGGGCGGGATGGACGTCTTCCGCAAGATCCGGCGGATCGACGCGCGGATTCCGGTCCTGTTCATCACCGGTCACGGCACGACCGAATCGGCCATCGAGGCGATGAAGGAGGGGGCGTACGACTACCTGCTGAAGCCCTTGCAGCTCGCCCGGGTCCGCGAGCTGGTCGGCCGCGCCGCGGAGATCTCCCGGCTCAGCCGAGAGCCGGCCCTGGTCGCGGGGGACGCCCCGCCGACCGACCGCGCCGACGTCCTCGTGGGCCGCTCGCCGGCCATGCAGGAGGTCTACAAGGCGATCGGCCGCGTCGCCCCCCAGGACCTCGCCGTCCTGATCCTGGGCGAGAGCGGCACCGGCAAGGAGCTGATCGCCCGGGCCATCTACCAGCACAGCCGACGCGCCGCCGAGCCGTTCCTGGCCGTCAACTGCGCCGCCATCCCCGAGGCGCTCCTGGAGAGCGAGCTGTTCGGCCACGAGCGGGGCGCCTTCACGGGCGCCGACCGCACCCGCATCGGCAAGTTCGAGCAGTGCAACGGCGGCACCCTGTTCCTGGACGAGATCGGCGACATGACCCCGCTGACCCAGGCCAAGGTCCTCCGCGTGCTCCAGGACGGCACCTTCGAGCGCGTCGGCGGCAACGCCATGATCCGGTCGAACGTCCGGGTGATCGCCGCGACCAATCGCGACCTCCCCAAGCTGGCGGCTTCGGGCGTGTTCCGCGAGGACCTCTACTATCGCCTGAGCGTCTTCACCATCGCCCTGCCCCCGCTTCGCCATCGGATCGAGGACCTGCCGCTGCTGGTCGACCACTTCCTCCGCCGGTTCAGCCCGGAGCTGCACAAGGAGGTGGTCCACGCCTCCCCCGAGGCCCTCGAACTCATGCGCCGCTACCCCTGGCCCGGGAACATCCGCGAGCTTCAAAGCATGATCAAGTGGTCCCTGCTCCAGGCGCAGGGACCCCTCCTCCTGCCCGATTTCCTGCCCGAAGCGATCCGATCCGGCGAACCCCCGGCCGGCGAGGCGGGCGCCGTCGCCGACGGCCTCGGCGACGGCGAGGCCGCCGAGCCGGCCGTCGACTGGGAAGGGTTCATCGAGACGAGGCTGCGCGAAGGGTCGGAAGACCTCCACGCGGAGGCCCTCGCCCTGATGGAACGAACCCTCCTGACCCGCGTCCTCCGCGAGACCGAGGGGAATCAGGTGCGTGCGGCGCGGATCCTGGGGATCACCCGAGGCAGCCTCCGCACCAAGATCCGCGCCCTGGGCCTTCGAATCGAGCGCTCGGTCTGGTCTGGAGACGACCAGGCCGGTTGACCGACGCCCACCCCTCCCTTCGAGACGACCGCGCCGACCGAGGCCCGCACGGGCGCGAAATATCGCGCGCCGTCACTGCCTGGAGCGGTCTACGGACCCTCACGCCCCCTCTCGGCCGCCTTGGCACGGCAATTGATATAGATGTCTCTCGCGACGATGCAGATGGAGATAGTCCGGTCGAGTCCGACCGCGCATCGACGGCCGTGCGACATACCAAGGGGGGAGGGTTCGAGATGACGTTATCGATGGATACGAAGCCGATGCGTGGTGGGTTGGCGAAGCATAGCGACGTGGTAACGTCGGTCGCCTTCTCGCCGGATGGTCGATCGCTGGTCAGCGGCGGATGGGACGGCCTGGTCAAGATCTGGGAGCTTCGCGAAGGCGAAGCCGCGCCGAAGTTGATGCGAGCCGTGCGCGGCAAGTGGGACGAGGTCGAGGCCGTCGCGTTCAGCCCCGACGGTCGCACGATCGCCGGCCTCGGCGCCGGCTGGGACGGCCTGCCGTTCGGCGCGGTGACCCTCTGGGAAGCCGACGCCAAGCGCAGCCGCCGCCTGCTGCGGGTCTCGGGCAAGCTCGACGCGATGGCGTTCAGCCCCGACGGCCTGACCCTGGCGACCTCCGGCGGCGAGGACCGCACGGTCACGCTCTGGAACGTCTCCGACGGCGCCGAGCGCGTGAGCCTGCCCGAGCACGCCGCGCCGGTCTGGTCGGTCGCCTATTCGCCGGACGGCCGCCTCCTGGCCGCCGGGTCGGGCGTCGTCCCGGCCATGGCCGACCCGGCCGCCGAGGACCGCCGCGGCGAGGTCAAGCTGTGGGACGTCACCAGCCCCACGCCGACCTGCGCCCACCGGCTGGTCGGCCACGACTACGGCGTCGCCGCCACCACCTTCTCCCCGATCGCCCCCCTGCTGGCCACCGGCGGCTTCGACCGCATGATCCGGCTCTGGGACGTCGAGCGGGGCGTCTGCCTGAACGACTTCGCCGGCCACGCCGGATGGGTCGCCGCGCTGGCGTTCTCGCCCACCGAGCCCCTCCTCGCGAGCGGCAGCCACGACCGCACGATCCGGCTGTGGGACCTCGAAACCGGCCGCTGCCGCACCGTCCTCGAAGGCCACGCCGGCAACGTCTACTCCGTCGCCTTCTCCCCGGACGGCCGCACCCTCGCCTCCGGCTCCCTCGACGGCTCCGTCCGCCTCTGGGCCGTCCCCGACGCTCAGGAAGACTGAGCCGACGCGAATCCTCCCCTCATCCGGCCTTCCCTCTCCCCTTCCCCGCCCCCCCGCGAGGAAGCCCCTGAAGGCTGGATGAGGGGACCCTCAAGCCCGACCGATCGAGACGCCGACGGCCTCTCGTGCCCGCCCCCCTCTCCCATGCGAAGGGGCCGTCACGGAAGCCGTCGGCGTTTCTTTCGTTCGCGAGGGAGGATCTAGGCGCGGGGGGATCGCACGACGCCGTTGAGGAACGTGAAGGTGGCGGCGGGATCGTCCTCGTCGGCGTCGTCAGGGTCGGGACGGAACCGTTCCCGGCCGGACCTGGCGCGGGCGGACTCGGCCTCGGAGCGGATCCGGCCGAGTTCTCGGGTCGCGGCGTCGCGCTCGCGTTCGAGCCTGGCGACTTCGTCCTGGAGACGCTGGTTGCGATCCCGGAGAGCGGCGACCTCGTCCAGGAGCCTCAACACCTCGGCGCGGCCTTGCCACGGGTCGTCGGGGTCGGGCGTGGTGGCGGCGGCGGCGAGATCCAGGGTCGCGGGCTCCACCAGGAACTTCGCGCGACAGCCCCCGCAGCGGACGTGTCGCCCGACGTACTTGTCGCGCACGCGGAGCCCCGCGCCGCATTCCGGGCAGGAAACCTCGACGTGTCCGGCCCCCTCCGGGCGGAACGGCCCCACCATCGCATAGACGCCCGACCCGGAACCTGACGCGGTCGTCGGAGGCGGGGACGACGACGCCGGGCGGTTCGTCCAACCGCAGCGACCGCAGGCCGTGATTCCGGCCGCGGATTCGGGATCCTTGCGGAGTGGGGTCGAGCAGAAGGGGCAGACCGCCTGGGAGTCTGGTGGGGGTTCGTTCATGGCTTGACTCGATCCCGGGTGTAGAGCAAGCGGTCATGCAAGCCAGTCGGCTTCAACGCAAGCGCCAGGTCGAGCCATTATGAGGGATTTGTTCGGCTTCGACCAGAAGGCTTTTTCGATCGGGTGGTTCCGGAGGGGGTTCGCGGGCCCGGCCCCGTGCGAAAAAACAACATGCGTTCGCGGGAGGTTGGTTGATTCGAAGCGGGGCGAGGCCCGGCGCGGACGCCGGGCCCGGGCGCGTTCCGATCGATCAGGCCGAGGCGTTCTGGAGACGACGGGCGCGGGCTCGCGACCGGGTGCGGAAGACGATGGCGCCGCCGGCGGCCGACCAGAGGAGGAGGCCCACCGGTTCCGGCACGTTCGGGGCCGGGTCGACGGGGTCGGGACCGGTCCCGGGGTCGGGCGTCGGGTCCGTCTGGGTGATCGCGGTGATGCTCACGCCGGGGGTCGACGAGGTCAGCTTGGGCGGGTTGTCGGCCAGGGCCTTGTCGATGCTCAGAGCGAAGTGCAGGACGCCGCCGGGCTGGAGGCCCTGGCCGAAGAAGACCAGGCCCAGGAGCTGTTCGGGCGTGCCGGCCTCGTTCGTGGAATCCTTGAGGGCCACGACGAGCTGGTCGGCGTCGAAGCCGTGGGAGTCGCCGAGGATGGTCAGCGGGCTCCCCTGTTCGCCGGCCGCGTTGATCGGGGGGACCACGCCGCCGGCGGGCGAGACCAGGGCCACGACCTGGGGGCCGGCGATGTCGGAGGCGGGCTCGGGGAGTCCGGCGTCGGCCGTGAGCCGATAATAGGCGGTCGCCGTCGTGCCGTTGGGGTTGATCGCGGCGGCGCTCGCCGTCGGGGCCCAGGCTCCGAGCCCGAGCAGCACGGTGGCCGCTAGTACTGCCGTCGGGGTGAATCCAGGACGCGTCACGGCGCGTATCCTCCTTGATAGCTGGACGTTGTCGGCGATGTCTGGAGATCCGATCGACCTCGTTCTTCCTCGCCGCGAAGCCCGCCCCCCGGAATTCCGGAGATATCGGCGAGTTTTCCCGGGTCGAGAACCGATCGTTCTCATGAAGCTTGAGAGTCCCACCTCGACCACCTCCCCGTTTGGACCGAATCCGGGACGCGATCCTCAATGATCGCATCCCGCTCCGGACGGGAGCGCGGGGCCGACCGCCCACCGCCGTCCCGCGCGGGTCTCTCGACCCACGGCGAAACGCGTCGCAGTGATGCGGCCTCCCGCCTTCGACGGCGAGCCGGCCTCAAATCACACAGAACCTGACGACAAGACGTACATTCCTAGATGTTCCAGGCTCCAGCAACCTGAGGCCGCATTCTGTTGCGAACCCCCAGGATGGTCAACCCCGAATCGACCGCGCGATGAAGACGGGCACGCCTCAATCCATGCCGCTCCAGTAGAGGTACGCGGTGGACGTCGCCGGTTCATACGCGGCGAACGCCTCCCCCGTGGAAAAGGTGGGGTGGAAGCGCTTCGACTCCAGCAGGACCGTCGAGCCGGGGAGCGGCATCCACCAGCCCGGCCTGGGGCCGTAGATCGCGGCTCCGGTCGTCTCCTTCGCGAACGCTTCCGCGCTCAGGGGCGTGAAGCCGCCGCCGAGCATCGCCTGGAGCGTCCCCTGGGGAACCTCGAATTTCAGGTAAACGTGGCCGCTGTCGCGGAACGCCCGCCCCTCTCCCTGGAGGTTCCGAACCGACGACGAGGGGAAGGCCCCGAACGTCGCCTGAAACGCGTACTCGGGCCCCGGATACGCCTCGAGATCCCCGCAGCCGAGGGGGAGCAGGGCGGCCGCGAGCGTCGTCATCCGGCAGGCCGTCCGTATCAAGTCGAGTCTCATCCGAATCCTCCTCGTCGCGCCCCGTTGTGCGATCGCGATGGTCGCGTTCTCGGTCCCCGTATAGGATAGGTCGAGGCGGCGACTGGATCGCCCCCCTGCCCTGCCCCGAGGTGAAGCGATGCCGCCGATCATCTGGTTCATCCACCTGCTCGTACTGATCGTCGCGATGGTGTTCGTCGCGTTCCTGGCCGTCGTCCTGGCGACGTTCGCCGTGGTCGCGCTCCTCGTCGGGTTCGTCCTCCACAAGCTCGGCTGGGACCGTCGCCTCGTCGCCTATCTGCTGCGGAAGCAGGGCGTCCGCATCGCGCCCGTCGCGAAGGTGAGGTTCGACGACCTGGACGAGCCCATCGAGGCCCGCTGGACCTTCGACGAGCCCAGCCTGGAAGACGCGCGGCGCCCGGGCTGAGGCGACCCTCGCGGCTCTCCGACCGTCCGTCCGTATGATAGGCTTGTCGCGACGAAGGGACGGGCCCGGCATGAGCGATGCGGCGGACAAGACGTTCTGCGAATTCTTCGCCGGGATCGGCCTGGTGCGCGAGGCGCTCGGGGCGTCGGGGTGGTCGTGCGTTTATGCGAACGACGTCGACCCCAAGAAGCAGGGGCTCTACCTCGGCCGGTTCGGCGACGAGGGGCATTTCCACCTGGGGGACGTCTGGGAGACGCCCGAGGTGGTGTCGCGGATCGAGGGGAGTCCCCTGCTGGCGACCGCCTCCTTCCCCTGCGTCGACCTGTCGCTGGCCGGGAATGGTCGGGGGTTCGAGGGGACGCACTCGTCGACCTTCTTCGGCTTCGTCCGGGCGATGGAGACGCTGGCCGAGCGCTGCCCCCGCCTGGTCTTGCTGGAGAACGTGACCGGATTCCTGACCTCGTCCGGCGGCAAGGATTTCGAGGCCGCCGCCAGGGCGCTCGCGGGCCTGGGTTACCGGCTGGACGCCTTCACGCTCGATGCCGCGATGTTCGTCCCCCAGAGCCGGCCTCGCGTGTTCGTCGTCGGCGTGCGCGCGGATCTCGACCCGCCTGGGGCGGTGCGCAGGGCCGAGTCGGGCTGGATCGTCGACGCCTGGGAGGAGCGGCTCGAATCGGCCGACCGTCGCATCCGCCCTCGGAAGCTGATCGAGCTGATGCGCGCGATCGACCTGCCGACCGGCTGGATCGCCTTCGACGTCCCCGCGCCGGGGGTCAAGCCTCCGGACGTCGCCGAGGTGATCGACCGCGACGACGCCCAGGATTGGTGGGACGCCGCGGCGGTTTCCAAACATCGCGACATGATGCACGACCGTCACCGCGAACGGGTCGACGCGATGGTCTCGTCCGGCGAGACGTTCATCGGCACGATCTACCGCCGCAAGCGCGACGGCCGCACCCGCGCCGAGGTCCGCTTCGACGGCGTCGCCGGCTGCCTGCGCACGCCCCGAGGCGGCAGCGCGAAGCAGATCGTGATCGTGGTGGAAGCGGGCCGACTTCGGATGCGCTGGATGTCGCCCCGGGAGTACGCCCGGCTCCAGGGGGCGCCGGATTTCCCGCTGGTCGCGAACACGATCCAGAACCTGTTCGGGTTCGGCGACGCGGTCTGCGTGCCGGCCGTACAATGGATCGACCGCCACGTCCTGTCGCCGGTCGCGGCGGGGATCGCGGAGCTGCGGAGGACGCCCGGTGGCCGACAACCTGACGCCCGAGCAACGTCGGCGGACGATGCAGGCGGTCAAAGGCAAGAACACGTCGCTTGAACGGAAGGTTTCCTCGGCCTTCCACCGCCTGGGCTGGCGGTATCGACGTAATTACAAGCTCTTGCCCGGCAAGCCTGATTTCGTGTTCACCAGGGCGCGCGTCGTCGTGTTCGTCGACGGCGACTTCTGGCACGGCTGGCGCTACCCGCTCTGGAAGCACAAGCTCTCGCCGTTCTGGCAGGCCAAGATCGAGCGCAACCGCGCCCGCGACCGCCGCAACTTCGCGCTCCTCCGCCGCCAGGGCTGGGCCGTCCTCCGCCTCTGGGGCCACGACGTCGAGAAGAACCTTGACGCCTCCGTCGACCGCGTCCGCGTCCTGCTGGAGCGGGCGAAGGCCCGGCAAGGTGGAGCGCCCTCGTGATCCGAAGCCCCTCAGTCCCGGCGGGAGACGGCGCGTTCGATCAGGCCGAAGAGGGCCTCGATGGCCACGGCGAGGAGCGCGGCGGGGATGGCGCCTTCGAGCATCAGGGGGACGTCGAACTTGTCGATGCCGCGGAGGATCGGCCGGCCGTAGCCGCCGGCTCCGATGAAGCCGCCGAGCGTCGCGGTGCCGACGTTGATCACGGCGGCCGTGCGCACGCCCGCCAGGATCGTCGGGGCGGCCAGCGGCAGCTCCACCCGTCGGAGGATCGCCCAGGGAGGGAGCCCAAGCGCCTCGGCCGACTCGCGGAGCGGCCGGGGGACGCCCGTCAGCCCGGCGTGGGTGTTGCGGACGATGGGGAGCAGGCTGTAGAGCGTCAAGGCGGCGACGGCCGGCGGCGCGCCGGTGCCCCGGCCGATCAGCCACATCATCACCGGGATCATGAACAGCAAAAGCGCCAGCGACGGGATCGTCTGGAGCAGGCCCACGGCCCCCAGTACGAACCGGCCCAGCCTCGGCTTGCGTGCGGCGACGATCCCCAGCGGCACCGCGATCGCGATCGCCGCCAGGAGCGACGGCACGACCAGCAGCAGGTGCTCGCCCGTCGTCTCCAGCACCCGGCCGACCAGGGTCCCCTCGGTCGACTCGACCGCGTCCACGCCCAGTTTCGACCGCAGGAACTCGCCCGCGACCTGGGCCTCGTCGCGCTTGTCGCCTTGCACGGCGGCGTTCATTCGCTGCATCTCGGGCTCGGTGAGGTTCCCCTCCAGGCGGCGGAGGCGGTCGACGACCTTCGGGAAACGCTCGCCCAGGTCGGCGCGGTAGAGCCAGACCGCCTCGTATGAGGGGAAGAAGTCCAGGTCGTCGGGGAGCACCAGGAGATCGTACTGGGCGATCTCGCCGTCGGTGGTGTAGACCTCGGTGACGTCGAGCGCCTTCTCCACCACGCCGCGATAGGCGAGCGTATGGTTCATCCCCTGCACGTTCGTCTGGGGGAGGTTGTAGCGCGCCTTCACGCCGGGCCAGCCGTCGGGCCGGTCGAGGAACTCGTGGATGAAGCCGCAGCGCAGCTCGGGGTGGTTGCGGAGGTCGGACGTTTTGGTGACGCCCAGCGCGGCGGCGACGTCCTTGCGCATGCCGAGCGCGTAGTTGTTGCGGAAGCCCAGCGGCCGGCTCAGGCGGACGCCGCGCTCGGCCAGGGCCGCGTCGAGGTCGGGCGGCTCGGCTTTGAGGATCTGCCGCGTGATGGTCCCGGTGTACTCGGGGTAGGCGTCGATATCCCCCTGCGTCAGCGCCAGCCAGAGCGCCGGCGTGCCGCCCAGGTCGTCGCGACGGGCCTCGGCCCCGGCGTCACGCGCGAGGGCCACCCCCATCTCCGCGAGGATCACCGACTCCGTGAACTTCTTCGCGCCGATCACCACTCCCTTCTCGGAGCGGGAGCAGCCGGGGGCGATCGTCAGCCCCGTGATCAGCAGGCAGGCCGTCAAAAAGAAGCCATGCGGGCGCCTCATGCGGGCACCTCCGGCCCGCGCTGGGCCCGCACGAAGCGGGTGACGAAGGGGTCGGCGGGGCGGTGCCAGAGATCGGCGGGGCTCCCTTCCTGGACGATCCGGCCGTCGCGCAAAAGCACGACGCGGTCGGCGAAGAACGTCGCTTCGCCCAGGTCGTGGGTCACAAGAACGACCGTCTTGCGGAGCGTGCGGAAGATCTCGCGAAGCTCCTCCTGGAGGTCGGCGCGGACGAGCGGGTCGAGTGCGCCGAGCGGCTCGTCGAGCAGGAGCGCGTCCGGTTCCAGCATCAGGGCGCGCATCAGCCCCACGCGCTGGCGCTGGCCGCCGGAAAGCTCGCCGGGGTAGCGGTCCAGACCGTCGCCCGGGAACCGGGTCAGCGCGGCCAGTTCGTCCACGCGCGCGGCGATCGCGTCGCGGTCACGGCCGAGATGGCGGGCCATCAGGGTGACGTTCGCGCGTGCGGTCAGGTGCGGGAAGAGGCCGCCGTCCTGGATGACGTACCCCACCCGCAGCCGGACCGATCGGGCGGTGCTCGGCGCGACCGGCTCGCCGTCGAACGAGACCTCGCCCGAGTGCGGCCCGGCCAGGCCGATGAGGAGCCGCAGCAGGGTGGACTTGCCGCAACCGCTGGGGCCGATCAACACCGTCGTCCGATTGGGGGGGAGTTTCAGCGAGATCGGGCCGAGCGCCGGGCGCCCCGCGTACACCTTCTCGACGTCGCGGAGCGTGAACATCAGGTCGACACCGTCACGCCCTTCCAGAAGGCGACGTGGCCGGCGATCTCGGCGGCGGCCTCCTTCGGCTTCGGGTAGTACCACGCGGCGTCCGCGTTCCGATCGCCGTCCACTTCGACGCTGTAATAGCTGGCGACCCCCTTCCAGGGGCAGGTCGTGTGCGTGTCGCTCGGCTTGAAGTACTCCTGCTTGATCGAGTCGGGAGGGAAGTAGTGGTTTCCCTCGACCGTAACGGTCTTGTCGGATTCAGCCAGGACGGTGCCGTTCCACGTCGCCTTCATCCAGTGATCTCCAGAGAGGGGCGGGTTTCAGGCCGCGGTCAGGTACAGGACCGCGAAGTAGTCTCGCGCGTCGGTCCAGGATTCGTCCAGGCGGAGCCCGCACGCCTGGGCGCGGGCGGCCAGCTCGGAGATGTCGTACTTGTGGGAATTCTCGGTGTGGATCGACTCGCCGGCGAGGAAGTCGAAGGTCGAGGCCCTGACTCGCACCCGGCGCTCGCGGTCGGTCACCAGGTGCATCTCGACCCGGGACTTCTCATGGTCGTAGAACGCGACGTGGCGGAACGACTCCGCGTCGAAGTCCCCCCCCAGCTCGCGGTCGATCCGCGCCAGCAGGTTGCGATTGAACGCCGCCGTGACCCCGGCCGCGTCGTCGTAGGCGCGCTCCAGGACGGCCGGATCCTTGCGCAGGTCGACCCCCAGAAGCAGGCCGCCGCCGGGTCCGACGATCCTGGCGATCCGCCGCAGCAGGTCGTCGGCCTCCTGGGGATCGAAGTTGCCGAGGGTCGATCCGGGGAAGTACACGACCTTCCGCTCGGCCGTCGCCGCCTCGGGGACCGCGAACGGGGCGGTGAAGTCGGCGACGACCGGCTCCACGTCCAGCGCGGGGTAGTCGTCGGCCAGGGTCGCGGCGGCTTCGCGGAGGTGCTCGCCGGAGACGTCCACGGGGACGAAGCCGGCCGGGGCGTCAAGGCGGTCGAGCAGCAGACGCACCTTGGTGAGAGCACCGGCGCCCAGCTCGATCAGCAGGCAGCGCGGGCCGCAGCGCGCGGCCATCGCGTCGGCATGCCGGTGCATGATGCTCAGCTCGGTCCGCGTGGGATAGTACTCGGGCAACTCGGTGATGCGTTCGAACAGCCGCGAGCCGACGGCGTCGTAGAAGTACTTGGAAGGCAGGCGTTTCCGGGGAAGCGCCAGGCCGGCGAGCACGTCGGCCCGGAAGCGGCGGTCGGCGGCCGTCGCGAGTCGGGTGTCGATCATCATTCGGAGAGGTCCTTCGCGAGTCGGAGTCCCGAGAATTGCCAGCGGGCGTGGGGCGGGAAGAAATTGCGGTAAGTCGGCCGGACGTGCCCCGGCGGAGTGACGCACGAGCCGCCTCGCAGCACCATCTGGTTGCACATGAACTTCCCGTTGTATTCGCCGAGCGCCCCGGCGGCGGGCCGATACCCCCGATAGGCCGCGTACGGGCTGGAGGTCCACACCCATACGTCGCCATAGAACGAGCCCCCGGCGGTCGTCGGGTGGAGCCGGCCCGAGTCCAGGAAGTTCCCTTCCACCGGCCGCGAGCGGGACGCAGTCTCCCACTCGGCCTCGGTCGGCAGCCGGGCTCCGGCCCATCGGGCGTAGGCGTCGGCCTCGTAATAGCTCAGGTGGCAGACGGTCTCGGCCGGGTCCAGGGGCCGCATCCCCCGAAGCGTGAACAGCACGTGGCCGGGGCCGTCGCGGTGCCAGTGCAAGGGCGCCGACCAACCGGCGTCGCGGCCGGCGGCCCATCCGTCGGAGAGCCACAACTCGGGCCGGTCGTAGCCGCCGTCCTCGATGAACGCCAGATACTCGCCGTTGTTCACCGGACGCGAGGCCAGCGCGAACGCGGCGACGTACTCGCGATGCCTAGGCCCCTCGTTGTCGAACGTGAAGCCAGGCCCCTCATGACCGATCCAGCGCACGCCCCCCTGGTGCGGCTCCCATCCCAGGGGGCTCGGGTCGACGGCCTCCACATCAACCGCCGGGGCGTAGCAGGGCCGCAGCGGGTTCAGGCCGAACGCGTGTTTCAGGTCGGTGAGCAACAACTCCTGGTGTTGTTCTTCGTGATTCAGGCCGATCTCGACGAGAGGCGCAATTACGCCCAGGACCTGGTCGTCGGCCGACTCGATGAGACCGAGCATCCCCTCGTCGACCGCGCGGCGGTAGGCGTACACCTCGGCGACCGTGGGACGCGACAGCAATCCTCGGGCGGGGCGGGCCCAGCGATCGCCGATCGAGTCGTAATAGGAGTTGAACAGGAAGCCGTACCGAGGGTGATGCACGCGATACCCCGGCGCGTGCGGCACGAGCAGAAACGTCTCGAAGAACCAGGCCGAGTGCGCCAGGTGCCACTTGGGCGGGCTGCAATCGGGCATCGACTGGAGCTGATAATCCTCCGGCTCCAACGTCGTGCACAGTTCCTCACTGCGGCTACGGACCTCGCGATAGCGGGCCGCCAGCGCGGGACGAGCCGAAGAATCGGAAGGCAGGTCGGACATCTCGTCTCCACGGGTGTCGGACTCGGTGTCGCGGGGGCCGATCGCACCAAGGTCGGGACAGAGGCTCGGATCGTGCGTCCAGATCGGCCTGTCCTGAATGATGCATATCTCAAGCCGAACGACTGCTCGTGTTGGACCGAAGCGATTTTAGGTTCGGTCCATTCGAACGGCAAGTTTCGCAAGGCCGCCGACGATCCCCCTTCACCCATCGCGCGCTCCGCCGAAGCACACTTTCAGGCTCGATTACGGGGGTGGGAGACTGTCGACGTCATCGCTTCTCCCACAAGGGGAGCAGGATGACACCGTTACGCCACGGCCGAAGTGCGCGCCTTCCCGGCGCGTCGGCGAGACTTCCAGCGCAGGAAGACGGCCGTCGCGATCGCGGCCAGGCCGGCCCCCAACAGGGCCTTGGCCTGGATGTCGGCGGCGATATAAGTGTTCATGTCCTTCCGGTCGACTCGGGCGAACGCTTCCTCCGCGCCGCTGCGCGAGGCGATCGACTCGTTGCGCCGCGGGAAGTCGTCGAGGAAATGGTCGTCTTCGATCGACGCTCCAGCCGCGATCTTCGCCGCCTCGAACTCCTGGTAGTCCTTCTGATAGCCCTGGCCGTAGGCCAGCTCGGCTTCGAACTGGGGGAGCAGGCGCGCCACTCGGGCCGGGTCGGACGTCAGCGTCTCCTCGATCTGGGCCTGACGCTTCCGACAATGTTCGCGCAGGAACTCCTGGATGGCCGGGTCGGTCGAGTAGCGGTCGGCCAGCCGAATGGCGCGCTCGAAGGCCGTCCAGGCGATCGACCGCTGGCCGACGCGAAGCATGGTCTCGCCCAGCGCCAGGGCGAAGTGGGGGTTGGCCCCGCCCCCTTGCCGCCACATGCCGATGATCCCCAGCGTCGGCTCGTCGAACGCGACCGGCGCGCGATGCGAGGGGAGCGGGACGCCTAGCCATCCCGTCTCGGCCCCGACCTTCGTGATCTGATCGCGGACCGAGCCGGGGCTCGACGGGGACTCGCCCTTGCTGAACGCCACGTCGTAGGGGCGGCCGTAGGCCGTCTCGACCCAGTTGTTCTCGCGATCGAGGATCTGGCGGGTCCCGAGGTCGAGCCGATTGCCGAGGCAGTCGTACGTCTTCAGGAGCGCCGGATCGTCCATGGTGGCGAGCAAGAATTCGGCGATCGCGGCCTGCCACTGTTCGCGTCCGAAGTGGGCCTCGGGGTTCACCTCCACGGACTTGCGGATGAACCCGACGCCCTCGCCGAACCGCTCGCGGGCCGAGGCGTCGCCCGCGGCGGCCTGCTTGAAGCTGCCGTGGATCAGGAACGTCCCAAGGTTCGCGTATGACGTGTAGAGGTCGCGGCCTTGCAAGCCCTTCGCCTCCTGTCGGGCGAGCTTCTCGCGCATCGCCGCGACGGCCTCGTCCGACCGTCCCAGCCGGTCGAGACCCACGCCCAGGTCGTCCGTCAGGTCGAAGGCCGAGGGGTCGTCGGCCGGCAAGTCCGCGAGCTTCTCGCGAGCCAGCCGATCCCGCTCCCGATAGTAGGCGGGGCCGTGTTTGGCGAACCGCTCGTGGATCACGTCGTGGGCCATCGCGAACCGGAAGGCCACGCCCCCCTCGTACTTCGGGACGTGATGCGGCGGCGGATAGGACCGGGCCAGGAACGGGTAGTTCGACGAATCGAACGACGCCGGAAGGTTCCCGATCGCCCCGACCAGCCAGCCGACGCACCAGCCCGCCGTCATCGCCAGCGCCGTCAGGGCGACGCGTCGAGTCGCGCTCATGGTTCAGGCCCTCGCCCGGTCGCGCCTCGAAGCCACCACGAACGCCCCCACGAGCAAGGCCGCCCCGCCCCCGAGCAGCACGTCATGCCGCAGGGCCCGGCGGATCGCCCCCTCCCCCGCCCCCTCGTCCGGCCCCACCCACTCGCCATACTGCGAGCGGAACTCCCGCTCGTGCGTCTTCAGCTCGCTGTCGTTCAGGCAGGCCCCCGCCCGCCCCCCAAGGCCGACCAGCACCAGGCCCATGAGCAAGATCCGCAAGCGCGCCATGGCGAGACTCCTGAAGGAAAGGGGCCGGATTTGCTGACGAGACCATTGTCTCACAGTTGTCGTAGGATTCAAGGGCGGGTCCATTAATGTGCGTCGCGAGGACACCGCGGTCTCGGCGAAATCCCTGGGAAATGAGCCATTCGGCCCCATTTCGTCCGGAACGGCACGATGTTCGCTTGATCAGAATCGGGCTCGTCCCCCGTTGAAATGAGAGGGGAGTCGAGAGGCCCGATGGGAGCCGAGAACGATGACGCCGCATGATGGGACGACGGACGGACACGATCGCGGCCTTGAAGACGAGTCGGCCGTGGGCGGGGAGTTCCTGGTCAACGAGCCGACCGATCCGGCGCGATCCGAGGAGCCCACGCGTGGGGCCATATGGCCGTCCGGACCTCGCCAGGTCGACGGGCCGGAGGTCGGCCCTTCCGCCGGGATCGGCCTCGCCGGCCTGGCGATGTGCGCGGCGCTCTCGCTCCTGATGGGCGGTGCCGGGGCCTGGGCCTACACGAGCTTCCTGGCGCCTCGGCCCCCCGTCGCGGAGAGTGCCGCGAGCGCGACGGACGAGGCGACGGGGCAGGCCGCGACCGCCCTGGCCGCTCGGCTCGACGACCTCTCCGAGCGGGTCGAGGGCCTGCGACGGGATCAGGACGCGAAGGTCACGTCGCCGATGCCCGACTTCGGACCGCTGATGGAGCGGGTCGACAAGGTCGAGGCCGCCACGTCGGCCGTCGATTCCCTCGCCCGCAAGCTGGACGAGATCCCCGCCGAAGTGGACGCGAACCGCCGGGAGATCAAGGCCAACCGCGAGTCGCTCGACGAGGTGCGGGGGCTCGTGGCCGAGCTTCAGAAGTCGTCGACGTCTGCGAGGGCCGACGGCGGGACGGCGCCCGAAAGCGTCGGGGGGGGCGTCCCGAGGCCGAAGGCTCGGCCGACTCGGCGATCGAGCCCGGCCTGGCGGATTTCCGGCAGCGTCGATATCGCGAGGCCTTCGACGCCTTCCAGGGCCTGACGGCCGCCCGGCCCGACGACGCCCGCGTCTGGTATCTGGCCGCGCTCTCACGCGGATTTTCCACCGGGGAGTGGACCGGCGAGACCGAGCGCATGGCGCGTCGCGGGGCGGAACGCGAGAAGGCCGGCACCCCCGCCCGCCCGAGGATCGACGCGGCGCTCGAGGGCTTGACCAAGGAGACGGGCAAGGACTGGATCGCCTACTTCCGCGCCCAGGGCCGCTGAACGTCCCGTCGCCCCCGCCCGCGGGCGATCGCGGGGGGGCGATTCGGGCCGTCCACGTCACTTGGTGTTGCTGGGGGGGATGATGCTGGGGAGTTCGAGGCGCGGGCCGCCGGCCTTGGCGTTGAGGAGCTGGTGCTTGGCCTGGGTGGTCTGGCCGAGGCCGTGGATCTTGATGAAGCCCATGGCGGCGGTGGCGTCGTACTGGTCGCCTTCCTCGTAGGTCGCCAGCTCGTGGCGGTAGAGGCTGTGCGGACTCTTGCGGCCGACGACGATCAGGCCCCCCTTGTACAGCTTCATCCGGACCACGCCCGAGACGTACTGCTGGTTGGAGACCGTGAACGCCATCAGGTCCTGGTGGAGCTGGCTGAACCAGAGGCCGTTGTAGATCAGGTCGGCGTAGGTCTGGCTGACCAGGGTCTTGAACCGCTGGGATTCCTTCGAGAGCGTGAGGAACTCCAGCTCCTTGTGGGCCTCGTTCAGGAGGATCGCGCCCGGGGCCTCGTAGATCTCGCGCGACTTGATGCCGACCAGGCGGTTCTCGATGTGGTCGATCCGGCCGACGCCGTGCTTGCCGGCGGTCTTGTTGGCGGCCTCGATCAGCTCGATGCCGTCCATCTCCTTGCCGTTCCAGGCGACCGGGCGGCCCTGCTCGAAGGTGATCTCGACCTCCTCGGGCTCGTCGGGGGCGTCCTTGGGGTCGGTGGTCCACTGGAAGGTTTCGGCGGGGGGCTCGACCCAGGGGTCTTCCAGGATGCCGGCCTCGATGGAGCGGCCCCAGAGGTTCTGGTCGGTGCTGAAGATCGACTTCTTGGTCGCCTCGACCTCGATGCCGTGCTTGGCGGCGTACTCCAGCTCCTGGGTCCGGGTCCACTTCCACTCGCGGACCGGGGCCACGATCTTGAGGTCCGGGGCGAGGGTCTGGAAGGTGACGTCGAACCGGACCTGGTCGTTCCCCTTGCCGGTGCAGCCGTGGGCGACGGCCGTCGCGCCATGCTCGCGCGCCACGCGCACCATCAGCTGGGCGATCAGCGGCCGCCCCAGCGCCGTGGCCAGCGGGTACTTGCCCTCGTAGAGGGCGCCGGCCATCAGCGAGGGCCAGACGAAGTAGTCGATGAAGAGGTTGCGGGCGTCCTCGGCGACCGCCTCGACGGCGCCGGTGCGCAGCGCCTTGTCGCGGATCGCATGGATGTCCTGCCCCTGCCCGAGGTCGCAGGTGTAGGCGATGACGTCCATGTCGTACGTTTCGTTGATCCACTTGACGGCCACCGACGTATCGAGGCCGCCGCTGTAGGCGAGGACGATCTTCTCACGCGCCACGGCTATATGCTCTTTTCTCTGGGGCTGAAGCTGAGGACGAGGTAGGAAACGGAACCCGCGCCGGCCCTCGGTCTCGGGCCGCCGCACCCGCGCGCACCCCCACCCGAACGGAACCCGGCCAGGCTCCCATTATTTCGCCCGGCCCCCGGTTTGACAAACCCGTTCCGACGGGCCGGCCCAGCCGACCGGCCGCACTCCGAGCGACGATCGTCCGGGCGTCCTCGAAAACGACCCCCCCTCGCGATCACGTCACCCCAGCCCGACCCGACGCTTCAGGCGACGGCGACGCTCGCGAACGGGTTCACCAAAGCCGGACGACGCCGTACGCGTCGAACGCGAGGCCGGCGCCGACCGCCTCCCCACCCGCGCCGAGTCGGCTCGCGGCAGTTGATCGCCGAGGACGTCCTTGACCGCGAGCGGACGTTCCCCGAGGCGGAGCCGTTGCGCCTGGTCGCCGTGAGATGGGAGGGATTGCAGGACGCCGGCCTCGCCCTGGAATTCATCAAAGATCTAAAGTCGTCTAAAAACGACGGTAATTTCCGGTGTTATTCCTGATTTCTCTTGAATTAACGCAATTTATGGTGAATCATCATGGCTGTGGCGAGAACCCACATCACGATCGCCATTTCTCACACAAGGATTCGGTCGTCTCCTTGACGCCAGGCGTCGGCCTCCACTCAGGCGCAGGAGCCGAGCAGCTTCGCGGTCGCTGATCGCGCCTCGTTTCGTCGATCTCGACGGTCGCGCCTCGGCGGGAATTCACTTGACCCGCGTCACTGGGCGAGCCGGGCTCATCATCGTGGATGCGCGTCGTCGAACGCGCTCCTTCTCCTGGCGCTGCGAATGGCGGCGGCTTGGATACCGGTCTTCCGGTTGATCGGCCGAGTCGTCAGGCGCCGACCCCGCATCGGGAATCGTCCCACAGGAGTTTCGGATGGAAGAAGCAACCCAGCAGCAGGCCGCCAAGAAGAGGAGACGCCTTTCCATCGACGGCCGGCTTCTCGCGATCATCGGGCGTCGCACTCCCGCCATCTACGACATCATCCCTCAGGGGCCGCTCAGCTACTTCTCCAGGGTGGCGCTCAACCCCCAACCGCTGCCGCCCCACGAGCTGGGCGCCGCGATCGCGTCCGAATTCATCCGCATCGTCTGGTTGAGCGAGCGGTTCGGGCAGGACCTCAGCGTCGCGTTGCGCGACCTGGAGGACTGGTGCCCCACTCCCCCGAGGCCGCCGAAGTTTCCGCCGTGGTGGCCGCCGATCCCCATCCCTGACCCGCACCCGGATTGGCTCACCGACTACTACCTCGGATTCGCGACCCGTCTAGCGGCCGCCACGGCGGGGGCCGACGGCTTGCGGCTCGGCGAGACCCTGGCCCAGGCGCTCGATCGATCCGTGGCCGCGGTCGAGACCGCAATCAGTCGAGCGACCTGACCGCCGCTTCGACGGCCGGGGCGCGGACTACAGCGGTCACGGCGGTTCCCTGTGGGTCGGGGAGGAAGTCGAGACCCGGCCCCGGCCGTGCGCCGGGGCGTCTCGGGTCCGTCGAACGATCCCCGCCCCTCACTCCTCGTCCAGCGCGAAGGCCTTGCGGAGGCTTTGGAGGGCGCGGCGGCCGCCGGCGGCGTCGGCGCCGACGTTGATGCGGACCTCGCTGGTGTTGATGAGCTTGATGTTGATGGAGGCGTCGGCCAGGGCGCCGAACATGGCGGTGGCGACGCCGGTGTGGGTGCGCATGCCGACGCCGGAGACGGAGAGCTTGGCCAGGTTGGGCTCGATGGCGATCTGGCCGCCGCCGAACGGGCGGACGGCCTCGGCGGCGCGTTCGGCGGAGTCGCGGGGGACGGTGAACGAGAGGTCGGTCGCGCCGGAGAGGCTCACGTTCTGGACGATCATGTCGACGAACACGCCGGCGCGGCCGATGGCCTGGAAAACCTTGGCGGCGTAGCCGGGCTCGTCGGGGACGCCGAAGAGCGAGACGTTGGCCTGGGTCTCATCCAGGTCGACGCCGGCGATGACCAGGTCTTCCATCCCCTGCGGCAGGGCGGGGTCGGCGTCGGGGTCGGCCAGGGGGACCAGCTTCATCGGCCGCTTGCCGGCCGGGGGGGGGGCGAACGGCGTGGCGGGCTCGGCGTGGACCTCGTCGAGCAGGAACGCCTTGTGGACGGCGCGGAGGGCGGCGGCGGCGTTGGCGCGGGGGACCAGGACGCTGATCTTGATCTCGCTGGTGGTGATCATCTGGATGTTGATCCCCTCCCGCGCGAGCGCCTCGAACATGGTGGTGGCGACGCCGGTGTGGGTGCGCATCCCCAGGCCGACGACGGAGACCTTGGCGACCTCGGCGTCGTGCTGCACGCCGGCGGCGCCGACGGCTTCGGCGGCGGATTCGGCGGCCGCGATGGTCTCGGGGAGGTCCCCCTTGGCGACGGTGAAGCTCAGCTCGGCCAGGCCCTCGACGGCGACGTTCTGGACGATCATGTCGACGACGACGGCGGCCTTGGAGATCGTGTGGAAGATCCGGTGGACGACCCCCGGGCGGTCGGGGACCCCCCGGATCGTGATCCGCGCCTCGTCTTTCGCCAGGGCCGCGCCGGTGACGGGGACCCCCAGGCGGCGGGCGTCGGTCTCGGCGACGATCCAGGTGCCGGGCGCGTCGGAGAGGCTGCTGCGGACGTGGATCGGCACGCCGTACTTCTTGGCGAACTCGATCGACCGCGAGTGCATCACGCCGGCGCCCAGGCTGGCCAGCTCGAGCATCTCGTCGTAGCTGATGCGGTCGATCTTGCGGGCCTCGGGGACGATCCGGGGGTCGGTGGTGTAGACGCCGTCGACGTCGGTGTAGATCTCGCAGGCCGAGGCCCCGAGGACGGCGGCCAGGGCGACGGCCGTGGTGTCCGAGCCGCCCCGGCCCAGGGTCGTGATGTTGTAGTTCTCGTCGACCCCCTGGAACCCGGCCACGATGACGATCCGGCCGGCGTCGAGCGCCGCCCGCATCCGCTCGGTGGAGATGTTGCGGATCCGGGCCTTGGTGTGGAAGCTGTCCGTCACCAGGCCGATCTGGGCGCCGGTGAAGCTGATCGCGGGGACGCCCAGGGATTCCACGG
Organism: Planctomyces sp. SH-PL62; assembly: GCF_001610895.1. Taxonomy (NCBI): domain Bacteria; kingdom Pseudomonadati; phylum Planctomycetota; class Planctomycetia; order Planctomycetales; family Planctomycetaceae; genus Planctomyces; species Planctomyces sp. SH-PL62. The sequence goes on from NZ_CP011273.1 coordinate 72,852, forward strand.
CCATCGCCAGCAGCGCCATGCTGACCTGCTCGCCGGTGGAGAGGAGCATGTCCATCTCGCGGGCCGGGGGGCGGTCGTTGATCTCGCGCGCCAGGGCGACGAGCTCGTCGGTGGTGTGGCCCCGGGCCGAGACGACGACCAGGACCTGATCGCCTCGCTGATGGGCCTGGATCGCGCGCCTCGCGGCGGCCAGGATCTTGTCCGAATCGGCGACGCTCGTCCCGCCGAACTTCTGCACGAGCAATGGCACTGTCGACTCCCGTCTCGCCCTTGGGGCCGGCGTCGCGCCGGCCATCGTTCCGAATCGAATCGAACCGGCCCGCGTCCCGGCCGTCGGGGGCCTCATGTTTGTTGAGCCCGGGTTGAGAGCTTGCACCCGCGCGCGGGCCGGGTGGGCGGGGCGATTCATTCTAACGCCTGGCGCGGCGGGCGGCGAGACGTCCCCCGGCGCCGGAATCCCCCGCATCGCCCGTCGAACTTGCCAAGCCGGGTCGGCCTTTCCATAATAGGCGCCTGCGACGCGCCAGAGCGTCGCGAGGCGGCGCCACGGAGCGGCCCCGCCCTCGCGCCCGGCTCGAACGGCCCCGCCCTCCCCGGCCGCCGCTCCCCCGGTCGCCGCGACGATCCCCTAGCATGCATGAGAGACGCCCTGTGAAAATCGCAGTCATCGGAACGGGATACGTCGGTCTGGTCCAGGGGACCTGCCTGGCCGAGAGCGGCAACGACGTCGTCTGCATCGACAAGCTCGCGGACAAGATCGAGGGTCTGAAGCAGGGCCGAATCCCGATCTACGAGCCGGGGCTCGCCGAGCTGGTCCACCGCAATTATCGCGACGGCCGGCTCAAGTTCAGCACCGACCTGGCCTCCGGCATCGCCGACGCCGAGATCGTCTTCATCGCCGTCGGCACGCCCCAGGGGGACGACGGCGGCGCGGACCTCTCGGGCGTCTGGGCCGTCGGCCGCCAGATCGCCGAGAACCTGAACGGTCCCAAGGTGATCGTCATCAAGAGCACGGTCCCGGTCGGCACCAACGCCGAGCTCGCCCGGCAGATGAAGGAAGTCGCCCGGGTCCCGTTCGACGTGGCCAACAATCCCGAGTTCCTCAAGGAAGGCGCCGCGATCGAGGACTTCAACAAGCCCGACCGCGTCGTCGTCGGCGCCCGCCGCCCGGAGGTCGCCGAGATCCTCCACGAGCTTTACGCCCCGTTCCTCCGCACCGACCGGCCGTTCCTGGTCATGTCGCCGGAGTCGGCCGAGATGACCAAGTACGTCGCCAACTGCCTGCTGGCGACCAAGATCAGCTTCATCAACGAGATGGCCAACCTCTGCGAGATCTACCAGGCCGACGTCAACGACGTCCGCCGGGGGATCGGCCACGACCAGCGGATCGGGTTCCACTTCCTCCATCCGGGGGTCGGCTACGGCGGCAGTTGCTTCCCCAAGGACATCCGCGCGGTCGTCCACATGGCCAAGTCCCGGGGGCTGGAGCCTCGGATGATGCTCGCGGTCGACGAGGTCAACGAGGCCCAGAAGCAGGTCCTCGTCCGCAAGGTTACGGATCATTTCCAGGGCGACCTGGCGGGCAAGACGATCGGCGTCTGGGGCCTGGCCTTCAAGCCCCGCACCGACGACATCCGCGAGGCCCCCGCCCTCGTCCTGATCGACGCCCTGCTCGCCGCCGGGGCCCAGGTCCGCGTCCACGACCCCGAGGCCATCCCCAACGTCCGCGCGATCTACGGCGAGAAGATCACCTACTGCGACCGCCCGTACGGGGCTATCGAAGGGGCTGACGCGCTGGTGATCGCGACCGAGTGGAACGAGTTCCGCAACCCGGACTTCGAGGTCATCAAGCGGCTCCTCGGCCGCCCCGTCGTCTTCGACGGCCGGAACGTGTTCGACCCCGAGCGGATGGTCGAGATGGGCTTCACCTATTACGGGATCGGCCGCCTGGTCCCCGAGGCCCCGGCCGCCGGCTGAGGCCCGGCCGGCGGGATCGCCGCCGGCAGCTCGCGCCAGGCCCGGGCCAGCCGTTCCAGGCCGACCCGGGCGCAGGCGTCGGCGATCGTCGCCCGCGCCGAGGGGCGGTCGAGCCTCGCGAAGGCGTCTTCCAGGGCCGGACCGAGCGTCATCGGGTCAAGCGCCTCGCGGATCCTCGCCGTCGTCCTCGCCGCCCTCGCCGCCTCGTCGCGACGCCCCAGGATCGTCAGGGCCCGCGCCAGGCGGTAGTGCGTCCGCCAGTCGTGGGGGGCGGCCTCGCTCGCCCGCGACAGGGCCGCGACGGCCTCTTCCGGGCGGCCCTCGTAGTCCAGCTTCCAGCGGCCGTCGAGCCGATCGAACCGGGCGTCGCGGGCGGCCTCGGGCCAGGCGTCGAGGACCTCGCGGCCCCGCTCCACGTCGCCGCCGTCGGCCAGGAGGGTCGCCAGGGTCTCGCGCACGTCGGGCCGGTCGGGGTGCTTCGCGACCAGCGTTTCCAGCCGGGCCAGGCGGGTCGGGCGGTCGGGGTCGTCGGATCGGGGGTCGCCGCCGATCCGACGCCAGAGGGCGGCCTCGGCCTCCACGTCCTCCGGGTCGGCCGCGATCCACTTCTTGAGCGTGTCGCGCGCCAGGTCGTCGGGCAGGTCGGAGATCGCGGCCAGGGTCATCTCGCGGAGCACCGCCGCGCGGTCCTCGGGGGCGACGGCCTCGAACGCTTCCCAGCCGATCCTCGAGGCGTCGAACCAGCGGTCCTCGACGCGGAGGATCTCCAGCCTCAACGCCCAGGCCTTCGCGGCCTTGGGGTCGGTCGCCGTCGCCTCGCGCAAGGCCCGATCCCCCTGCGCGGCCCGGCTCAGGGCCAGGCAGGCCCTCCCCTCCTCCAGCCAGGTCGCCCCCGTCGCCGACGGCGATCCGTTCACCCGCCGCCAGAGCGCCAGCGCCGTCTCCCAATCCTTCGCCGCCGAGGCCGCCTCAGCCCGACGCCGGAGCGAGCCCGGCTCCTCCGGCCGGGCCGCCAGAAAGGCGAACGCCATGACCGCGACGGCCGCAATCACGACCACGACCACGACGCCGATCCGCCTCGCGGCCCAGGGCGACGGGGTCGATATCGCCTCGCCCCGAGGCTCGGACGAAGTTCGGATCGGGCGACGAGGCGTGCGAGGACGAGCCATGAAGCGAGGATCTCCGATTCCTGGGGGAAGTCGAGCAATCTACGGCTCTCGCCCGTATCCCTTCCCCCCTCGCGGGGGAAGGCGGCCCGCAGGGCCGGATGAGGGGGAGGACGAGCACGAAAGCCGTCGGCGTTTACGAGACGTTCGCGATGACGGAAGCCGTCGACTTCATCCCTTCTGCCGGCGCGCGGGAGGTGGCCCGTATCGGCGGATGAGGGGACGACGAGCACGCGAGCCATCAGCCGCATCCGTGCGTCCGCCTTGATGGTCCCCCTCATCCGGCCCTGCGGGCCACCTTCCCCCACCAGGGGGGAAGGAAAGAGATGGGAGGCCGCCTGATCTGCGTTCCGTCCGCGGGGATGGTCCCTCTTCATCCTGCCCGATGCGCCTCCGTTTGAGAATCCCTCCGAGAGACTCGCCGAGACTCCGTGGAAATCCCGCGCGGTTCCCGAGAAAATTGGGACGAAGAGTCGAGGATCGAATCGATCAGAACCCGGCCATGCGGATGACCTCGTACGCCTCATAGACGGCGGCGACGGCCAGGACGATCGCGACGAGGACGTTCCCCCTCACGTTGATCGCCACCGCCCCGGCGAACCGGCGGACGAATCCCTCGCGCCGGGGAGGGGGCGGCGGCGACGGCGGCTCGGCGAGGCTTGCAAGCTCCGGGTCGTCCGGGGGCGGGGGCTCGACGGGGGGGATCGGCCCGGAGCCGAACAGGTAGACGGGGACGAGGAGGGCGAAGAACGTGGCCAGGATGTAGCCCTCGCCTTCCAGGAGCAGCGTCCCGGTATGGGGGATCATCCGACCGGCCAGGATCGCCTCGGTCGGGCCCAGGATCAGGCCCCACGTCGAGGCGCGGAACATCGACAGCAGGACGCCCGAACCCGGAACGATCAACGAGGGGAGCGTGATCGCGGCCAGCGAGCCGAGCGGGAAGTTCACCAGGAACGTCACGACGGCCGCGTAGGGGATGCTCCCCGAGCGATAGGCCCGGCCCGCAGCCGCCAGCGGCCCCTTCCCCCCGTCCCCCAACTCCGACGTGACGGCCGCCAGCAGGAACGAGTTCACCGTGGGGAAGGCGTACGCCGCCAGCGACCCCGCGACGTAGAGCCCGAAAAACGCCAGATGCACCCCCCAGATCAGCCGGGGACGCCCGGCGATCTCGCGCAGCGGAGCGGTCAGGAGGATCGACGTGCTTTTCCGAGCGGCCAGGCGGCGATACAGGCCGATCAGCAGGCCCGAACCCCCGAGCAGGAAGAGCGACTGGCCGGCCAGATAGAGCCCGAAGGCGACGCCGTCGGGCCGGATTCGGGGCGTCAAAAGCTGGAACCGATCGGATGGATAGGCCGCGAGGATCAGTTCGCCGAGCTTCGCGTCGAGGCGGTCCGCATTCCTGGGGCGGATGAGCGTCACGGCCTTCGTCGCGACTTCCGGTGGGGCCAGGGCCTCGTCGAGCTTCGCGCCAGCTGTGGCCAGGTAGGACGTGGCGAACAGGGCGACGTCCGGTGTGAGCGCGCCGACGACCTGGAGCGTCCGGCCGCCGACCTGTACGTCTGTTCCGACCGCCTCGGCCCCGGCCAGGACCTCGTCGGCGTCGGCCTCGGGAATCCGGCCCGACCGGAGCCAGGGGGCGAGCGCGGCGATCTCCGGGGTGGGGAGTTCGATCAGCTTCGGGCCCACGCTCATCGCCAGCCTCGCCGCGCCCTTGGGGTCGTCGGCCGCCATCGCCTTCGCGAACTCTCCGGAGAGCCCGGAGAGCGGCAACGGCACGGCCCGCGCGGCGAGCGTCGAGGCTCCTTCCGGCGCCGCCGGCGGCCCCCCTCGCCGATCGCCATCAGGGCCGAAGCCCACGGCGCGGAGGGGTCGATCGCCATGCGGTCCTGGTACGTCCCGACCATCAACGCGAATCCCACCGCCGCGACGATTCCCCAGGCCCAGGGCCGCATGAACGCCTCCCATGTCGATTCGAGGACGGAGTGTCCGGTGGATTCTCGCCCCCCGGCCGTCGGCCCGCAAGAGGCTCGTCGAGTCGCGCCGGGGCTTCGGAACGGCCGGGCGATGACGCCGTCGAGCCCGATTCCCCGATAGAGTACATGGAGCCCGCGGACGTCGCGAGGCGGCGGCTTCCGTCGGCCCTGTTCAGCGCGGGCCGTCTTGCGTTAAGATCGCCCCCGACGATCAGGGAGTTTCCGGGAGGACCGAATCCGTCGGCCCCGGGATGCGGCCGGGCGAGACGTCCGTCGGGATGAGCACGCTCGGTCGATTCGTTCGTCGCACACCAGGATGGAGCCCCAGCATGTTGCGGACTCAGGGACGGGCGCGTCGTCGCGCCCCGCGGACCTTGGCCCTGGATTCTCTGGAAGACCGCCGGATGATGTCCGGCCCCGGGACGCTCGGCGCGGAGCCCCCGGCGATCGTCTCGCTGATCGAGTTCGACACGGCGACGGCCCGGGTCGTCGCCGAGGGGGCGGGCCGGGTCCAGCTCACCGCGATCCGGACCGGCGACCTCTCCTCCCCGGCGACCGTGCGGGCGAGGACCGTGGCGGGGACGGCCCTTCCGGGGTATGACTACGCCGCCCTCACGACCACGCTGACGTTCGCCGCCGGCGAGTCGAAGGCGACGTTCACCGTGACCATCGGGGACGACTCGATCGCGGAGGCGCTCTTCAAGTCGTTCCGGGTGGTCCTCGAAGATCCCCAGGGGGGGGCCGGGCTGGGAGCCGTCTCCATCGCCACGGTCAACATCAAGGATGACGAGCCGGCGAGCCTGGAGCCCCTGACCCTCCTGGATTTCGGCGCTTCCGGGCTCTGGACGTTCACCACCTCCGAAGGCTTCCGCAAGATCCTCGACGCCGACCCCCAGGCCGTCGTCGCCTCCTCGAACCGGATGGCCTACATCGACCTCGGCGTCCGCGGCCTCTGGCAGTGGGACGCGCTCCGCGGCAGCCGGCGGATCACCGATGCCGACCCCCAGAACATGGTGGTCGTGAACGACGACTGGAACCGCTCCGAGGACGTCCTGCTCGCCGACTTCGGCTCCGGCGGCCTCTGGCGGTGGAGCGAATCGCGGGGCTGGTCCCGCCTGAGCGAAGTGGACCCCCGGGCGATCACGGTCGACCGCCAGGCCGCCTACATCGACTTCGGCCACGGCGGCCTCTGGCGATACGGCGACGCCCTCCCCTGGTACAAGCTCAACGACCTCGCGCCCGAGTCGATGGCCGCCGCCGACGGCGTCCTCTTCCTGGACTACGGCGCGAGCGGGACCTGGAGCTGGGCCGCCAACCAGAACTGGAAGAAGCTCGGCGACTCCAACCCCCAGGGTCTCGCCGCCGCCGCCGGCGTCCTCTACGCCGACATGGGCCCCACCGGCCTCTGGAGCTGGACCGGCAACGTCGGCTGGCGCAAGCTCACCGACGCCGACCCGCGCTCGATGCGGATCGGCGGGGACAAGCTGTTCGTCGAGTTCGGCGAGTTCGGCCTGTGGTCGTGGTCGGCGAAGTCCCAGTTCGTCCGGCTGAGCTCCACCGCCGTCGACTCCTTCGTCCCCAGCCTCGGCGGCGACCGACTGCTCGTCGACCAGGGCGCCGCCGGGCTCTGGCTCTGGACCAGCGCCGGCTACCGCCGCCTGAACGCCGCGAACCCCGACTCCGTCGCCGTCACGGGCTGACGGCGATCGGGCCGCGACGCGTCAGGGGATCCTGTGGTACTTCTTGAGCGCGTCGCGGACGCCTTCGATGGGGATCGCCTCGACGGTTCGGCGGTTCGCGCCGGTCATGCTCTCGGCGCGGAGGAGGGCGTTGTAGACGGCCTCCTCGACGCCTTCGAGGGCGGCCTGGAAGAGCGGGGAGACGGCGTCCGTGGGGAGCGTCGCGCGGGGGCGGGGCCGATCGTCGCCGTGGGTGACGCGGCACTCGGGGGAGGTGGAGAAGGCGATGGCGTAGTCGCCGCTGCCGTTGGAGAACGACGAGCCGGTGCGGGCCAGGCCGAACACCCCCCGCGCCGCCAGGCGCTCGAGGTCGCGGGCGTCGAGCGGTGCGTCGGTCGCGACGACGATCATGCACGAGCCGTCGCCGTTGAGGCGGCCTTTCTCCTGGAGCCCCGCCGCGTCGTCCGCCGCGGCGAGGAAGGCGTGGCGGGACAGCTCCTTCCCGACCGGCGCGCCGTCGATCGTCAGCACGCCGCCGTAGTTGGCCTGGACCAGCACGCCGACCGTCCATCCGCCGAAGCGGGTCGGCAGCTTGCGCGACGACGTGCCGATCCCCCCCTTCCATCCGAACGCCTCGCAACCCGTCCCCGCGCCGACGTTCCCCTCGGCGACCCGGCCGTCGGCCGCCTGCCTGATCGCGTCCACGACATGCTCGCGGTGGAGGCGCATCCCCCGGATGTCGTTGAGGCCGCCGTCGTTGGTCTCGCCGACCAGGGCGTTGACCGAGCGGACGGCGACGTTCTCGGGATGTTCCAGCGTGTAGGCGACGACGGCGTCGACCGCCGCGCCGACGGAGAGCGTGTTGGTCAGCACGATGGGCGTCTCGATCGTCCCCAACTCCTTCACCTGGGTCGAGCCCGCGAGCTTCCCGAAGGCGTTCCCCACGAAGACCGCGCCGGCGACCTTCTCGCGGAAGAGGTTCCCGCCGTGCGGCAGGATCGCCGTGACGCCGGTGCGGATGGAATCCCCATCGATCATCGTCGTCTGCCCGACCTTCACGCCGGGCACGTCGGTGATCGCGTTGTGCGTCCCGGTCTCGAACACCCCGGGCGCGACGCCCAGCTCGCGGGCGCGAGGACGCGCCGGAGGCTCGCCGGCGGCGGCGAGCGGGGTGACGCAGGCGGCCACGAACAACATCCCGAGACGACGTCGAACAGCCATTCGCATTCCCTCCTCGCTTGGGTTCCGGCTCCCTGACACTTCGGCCGTCGCGTCCGGGCAGCGGAATCGGGCCGCCCGGAAGACGATCCGGCGCCCTCGCCGCCCCATCCGCAGAGCGAATGATGACGCGCCCCGAGCCTCGCCACCCCCGCGAGGGCGGCGGCCGTGAAGACGAGGCTTCGGACCCGCGCCGGCAGGCGGGTGACGAACCTAAGATAGACCAACGAAACGGTCGACGCGATGGGGATGCCGACAAGGAGCCATGAATATACGCATCCGACCAATATCGAAGGGGCGCTCCACGACCGCTCCCGACGCCGGGATCCAGGGGGCGGTCTCGGCCGGGCGTCGGGAGAGGCGCACGGAAAAGCCCTCCCCCGGCGGTGGGGGAGGGCTTGAAGCGGAGCGGAAGCGGGGTGGGCCCGCGGCTTACCGCGAGGTGACGGCCTTGGACTTGTCGCCGGGCTTGGCGAGGGCGCCGTGGGTCGCTTCCTCGTGGCCGATCCAGTCGATGAGGATCGGGGTGGCGATGTAGACGGTGCTGTAGGTTCCGCTGAGGAAGCCGACGACCAGGGCGAAGGCGAAGCCGTGGAGCCCCTCGCCGCCGAGGACGTAGAGGACGACGACGACGAGCCAGGCGGTCAGCGACGTCAGGATCGTCCGGCTGAGGGTCTGGTTGATGGCGGCGTTGACCAGCTGCGGGGTGAGGTGGGGGGTCTTCCCCTTGATCTCCCGGATGCGGTCGAAGATGACGATCGTGTCGTTCACCGAGAAGCCGATGAGCGTGAGGAAGGCCGCGACGATCGGCAGGTCGATCTTGAACTGGTCGATCATCAGGAGCGTGTTCAGGCCCGGGACGAGCGCCAGCCAGTAGCTGACGGCGATGGCCCCCAGGGTGATGAGGACGTCGTGGACGACGGCGAGCACCGCGGCCAGGCCGTAGGTGAACGAGTGGAACCGCCACCAGAGGTAGGCCACGATGATGATCCAGCTCGCCACGGTGGCGATCAGGGCCAGGGTCCGGGTCTCCGAGGCGACCGTGCTGCCGAAGTTGGCGATCCGCTCGAAGAGCATGTCGCGGTTGTTCGCCAGCGAGTCCTTCAGGGCTTCCAGCTCGGCCTTGGCGACGTCGGGCTCCAGGTCGGTCTTGAGGATCAGCTTGGTCCCCTCGGCGCGGGCCTTGCCGCCGGAGCCGGCGGCGGTGATCTCGAACCGCGAGTTCGGGTTGACGATCCCGGCGGCGTCGAGGACCCGGGCGAACTCGGACGAGACCACCTGGGCCGGGGGCTGGGTGCTGTTGAACGAGGTGGTGTTGAACGCCAGCTCGTACTCGCGGCCGCCGGCGAACCGGGCGACCATCGAGGGGGCGGACTTCGCCGCGGCGGACGCCGACGCCGGGGCCGCGGGCTCGCCGATCGCCTTCTCGGGGCCGACGGTCATGTCGATCTTGGCGAGCGACGGGCCGAACGCCTCGATGATCTGGTTCTTGACCTTCTGCGAGTCCTGCTCGGTGGTCCGGATGTTGAACCGGGCCGCCTGCTCCTTCTGGTTCTGGCTGACGCGGAGGCTCTCGATGGTGACGTCGGGGAGGACGCCGGCCTTCTCGCGGACGAGCTCGGTCCGCTGGCTGGAGGAGAGGCTGCGGACGGTGGCGTCGGCCTCGTTCAGCCGGATGGTCACCAGGGTGCCGCCGGTGAAGTCGATGTTGTACATCGTCCGGCCGCGGGCGAAGAACGCCCCCAGGCCCAGCAGGATCACGACGAGGGAGACGGCCATGCAGTAGTAGCGGGGGCCGACGAAGTCGATGTTCGTCTTGTCCAGCATCTGGCGGAAGTGCAATTCGCGCAGCCAGCCGCGGGCGTAGGCGGTCTCGAAGATGTGCCGCGACATGAAGACGGCGGTGAACAGGTTCCAGAGCATGCCCAGGATCATCGTCAGGGCGAAGCCCTTCACTTCCTCGGTGCCGACGGCGTAGAGCACGATCGCCGCGAGCAGGTTGGTGACGTGGGAGTCGAAGATCGTCACCCAGGCCCGGTTGAAGCCGTTGCGGATCTGCTGCGCCAGCCCGGCGCCGCGCTCCTTCTCCTCGCGCATGCGTTCGAAGACCAGCACGTTGGCGTCGACCGCCATGCCGATCGTCAGGGCGAGCCCGGCCAGGCCGGGGAGCGAGAAAGTGGCCTGGATGAAGGCCATCGAGCCCACCAGGAGGATCATGTTGACGACCAGGGCCACCACCGCCACCACGCCGGCGAAGCGGTAGTAGATGATCATGAAGACGGGGACGACGAGCATCGAGACCCAGATGGCCCGCCAGCCCTTGGCGATCGAGTCCTCGCCGAGCGTCGGGCCGACGTTCTCCTCCTGGAGCGGCGTCGGGTCGAGGCTCGCCGGCAGGCTGCCGGCCTGGAGGATGTTGATGAGGTGCTGGACCTCCTTGACCTTGAACCCCTGGCCGCCCCCCTCGATGATCCCCGAGTCGCGGATCTCCGAGTTGATCGACGGGGCCGACATCACCAGGTTGTCCAGCAGGATCGCCAGCTGGTAGCGGAAGGCGTCCCCCTCCTCGGGCAGGTGCTCGCGGGTGAGCTGGCCGAAGCGGCGGGCGCCCTGGCGGTTGAACTGGAAGCCGACCGCCGGCTGGAGCTTCTCGTCGGTCTGCATGTAGGCCCGCGAGAGGTACTTGCCGGTGACGTCCTGGCGGTCCTGGACGCAGAGGATGTAGGTCTCGGTGCGGCCCTCGGAGACCTTCTCCTCGCGGACGATCGGGTCGCCCGGGCGGGGGTTGGTCGGGTCGCCGCCGCGGATCCCGCTGGGGTTGTACTCGACCCGGTACGAGGCGATCGAGCCGAGGTTGTGGGGCTCGGCCAGGGTGAGCGTGTCGTTCGTGTTCCGGAGGATCGGGATCGCCAGCGTCTTGTCGGCGCCGGTCGCGTCCTTGCCGGTCAGGACGACTTCCACCCCGGCGTAGAGGTCGCGCTTCCAGTTCTGCTGGGGGTCGGTGATCGAGGCCTCGGTGAACTGGGGCTCGGTCCCGGTGGAGACCTCGCCCAGCCGCGCCCACTTGTAGCGCGCGGGGGGCTTGGCCAGGCCGCCGGGGCCCATCGCGCGGGCGATCGCCTCGGAGTCGTGCTTCTGGTTGGCGAGGATCCGGAACTCAAGCGAGCCGACGTCCGTCAGCATCTTCTTGATCTCCTCGACCTCCTCCGGGCTCGCCTTCGGCAGGATGATCTCGATCCGGTTGTTGCCGATGTTGCGGATCGGCGTCTCCTTGACCCCCTGCGGGTCGGCCCGCTGCTTCAGCGCGGCGATCAGCTCCTCCATGTTGAAGTTGCCGGACGACGTACTCTCCTTGGCGACCTCGTAGACGAGGATCGTCCCTCCGGAGAGGTCGATGCCCAGCTTCAACTTCTTCTCGGGGGGAGACATGGCGATCAGGCCCAGGAGGGTCGATCCCACGATCAAGATGCTCTTCCAGTTCACAAGGTTCTTCATCGGCGTTCCTCAAGCCCCGCAGGCGGCGGCCGACCGCGGTCCCTGGTCGGCGGAAATCGGGATGGGATCGGATTCGATCGGAGAAATCAGGATGGCTCGATCTGCACGCCCCCTCGCGGGGGAGGCGGCCCTCGGCGTCCGAACGGTCGGCGTCCGGGGACGTTCGACGCCCGGCCGCATCGGCGAGGCGAGGAGGCGACGGGGCCCGGCGCGGCCGGGAATCGCCGCTCCGGGGGACGGAACGCTCAGTCCGACCCCGGTCCTTCCAGGACCCGGACGACGCTGGCGCGGGTGACGCTCATCTTGACCCCCTTGTCGTCGTCGATCCGCAGGCCGATGCGGTCCGACGACGGGTCGATCGAGACGACGGTCCCGTAGATCCCACCGGCGGTGACGACCTTGTCGTTCTTCTTCAGGGAGTCGATCATCGCCCGCCGCTTCTTCTCCTGCTCCTTCTGGGGCATGTAGATCATGAAATAGAAGAGCAAGGGGATCGGCATCAGGAACAGGAGCGTCGTCCAGTTGCTGGGCGGCGCGCCCCCGTCCTGGGCGAAGAGGGGGCCGATCACGTCGAACAATCCTGGCATCATGGGGGTCCGATAAAGGCTCGTTGGGTTTCGCGAGGGGGGCCGCGGCGCGGACGCGGGACTCGAAACCCGTCGGCGGCCGGATTTTCCTGCACTCTAACGCCTAGGGTCCCAGGGCTTCAAGCACTTCCAACCGCAACTGGACGAATCGGCCGGCGCGGATCGCTTCCCGCGCCCGCCGCATCAGGCGGTGGAGATACGCCAGGTTGTGGATCGACGCCAGGATCGGCCCCAGCATCTCCTTCGCCAGGAACAGGTGCCGCAGGTAGGCCCGCGAGAACTTCGCGCAGGCGAGGCAGTCGCACCCCTCCTCCAGCGGCCGGGGGTCGCGGGCGTGGGCCGCGTTGCGGAGCTTCACCGGGCCCTGGTCGGTGAAGCAGGTGGCGTTGCGGCCGTTGCGGGTGGGCATCACGCAGTCGAACAGGTCGATCCCCGCCAGCACGGCGTCGAGCAGGTCCTGCGGGCGGCCCACCCCCATCAGGTAACGGGGACGGTCCTCCGGGAGCCGGTGGACGGAGACGTCGAGCGCCCGGCGGACCTCCTCGCGGCTCTCGCCCACGCTCACGCCGCCGACCGCGTAGCCGTCGAAATCCATCGCGATCAGGGCCTCGGCGCAGCGGGCCCGGAGGTCCTCGTGGGAGCCCCCCTGGACGATGCCGAAGAGGGCCTGGTCGGGGCGTCGCCTCGCCTCCCGGCAGCGGCCGGCCCAGGCGATCGTGCGGTTCACGGCCGCCTCCACGTCCGCCTTGGCGGCCGGCAGGGCCGGGCACTGGTCCAGGCACATCGCGACGTCCGCCCCCAGGGCCTCCTGGATCGCCACGGCGCGCTCGGGGGTCAGCTCCAGCAGCCGGCCGTCGAGGTGCGACCGGAACGTCGCCCCCCGGTCGGTGATCTTCGCCTTGTCGGCCAGGCTGAAGACCTGGAACCCCCCCGAATCCGTGAGGATGGGGCCGTCCCAGGCCATGAAGCGATGCAGGCCCCCCATCGCCGCGACCGTCTCCTCGCCGGGGCGGAGGGCCAGGTGGTAGGTGTTGGCGAGCACCATCCGCGAGCCGACGTCGCGGAGCTGGTCCGGGGTCAGGCCCTTCACGGTCGCCTGCGTGCCGACCGGCATGAAGGCGGGGGTCTCGACCGGGCCGTGGAGGGTGTCGAGCCTCCCCGCGCGGGCGGCCGAACCGGCGTCGCGCGCCGTCGCCGTGAAGCGGACGGGGCGGACGCCGGGCGTGGGGCTCGCGGCGAGGGGCGCGGCGGGGGCGGTTTCCGGGCTCAAGGTGGGGTCAGTCGTTCTTGAGTTTCAGGCCGAGGGCCGAGAGCTTGTCGCGGACCTCGTTGAGCGAGGTGACGCCGAAGTTCTTGCACTCCAGCAGGTCGTCCCCCGACCGCTTGGTCAGGTCGCCCACGGTCTGCAAGTTCAGCTTGCTCATGCACTTGCGCGCCCGCACCGACAGGCTCAGCTCGCTGATCGGCTTGCTCAGCATGGCCTGGACCTCGGGCGAGACCTCCTGCGCCGGCTCGGCGCGGTGGTCGTTCCCGCCGGGGCCGCCGCGCTCGGCGCCTTCCAGCGCCATGCCCAGCCGGACCCCCTTGGAGCGCATCATCTCCTTGATCTCGGCCAGCGAGGTCTCGCCGAAGTTCTTGGAGGCCAGCAGCGCCGCCTCGGTCGTCCGGGTGAGGTCGCCCAGCGTCCGGATGTTCATCTTGCGGAGGCAGTTGCGGCTCCGCACCGACAGCTCGAAGTCGGTGACCGGGATCTCCAGCAGCTGCTTGAGGACGGTGTAGCCCTTCTCGGCTTCCTCGTCGTAGTACATCCCCTTGCTGGCCTGGCAGTCCTTGAAGAACAGCCGGGCGCGGGGGTGGTTGGGGTCGTAGTCGAGCACGTGCCGGTAGCACTGCTCGGCCTCCCGGAACTTCATCTCGTCCTCGTACAGCACGCCCAGGTTGATCCAGGCGGCGAGCGGCACCGGGGGCCGTTCGGTGCACCGCTTGTAGAAGTCGACGGCGGCGTCGTCGTTGCCGTAGAGGTCGTTGATGTAGGCCAGCTCGAAGAGCGCGCCGTTGTGGTCGCGGTCGAGGGCCAGGGCCTTCTCCAGCTCGGCGGCGGCCAGCTCCAGGTCCCCTTCGGCGGCGAGCACCGCGCCCTGCTGGAAGTGGTACTCGGCCGACGAGCCGACCGACGTCTCCAGCCCCCCGAGGATCGTCTTGGCCTCCTGGAACTTCCCGGCGGCCTGCTCGAACTTGCCGTTGGACTGGTCGGCCTGGCCCAGCCGACGCAGGGCGCCGGCGCGGCGAAGCTCCGAGTTCTTGGCGTCGTAGCCGAGCTTGGCCGACTTCGCGAAGGCGTCGGCCGCCTCCTGGTAACGCTGGAGGTTCTCCGCGGCCAGGCCCTGGAAATACAGGGCCATCCCGACGTCGCCGGCGCGCTTCAGGTTGTCCAGGCCGGCGGCGTATCGGCCCAGCAGGACCTCGCCGACGCCCAGGCGGAGGTTGGTCTCCTGGCTGCCGCTGGGCTGCTGCTTCTCGCGGTCGCGGATCGTCGCCACGGCGTCGCGGAGGGTCCGATAGCGGGACGGATCGCGGTTGAGCACCTCGCGCAGATCGGCGACGGCCGAAACATCGAAGGGCGTGCGATCCATGATCGCGCGGACGTCCGTGGTCATCATCTCAGTCATCGCCGAATAATCTCCCTGTTCCGCCCGCGTCCAGGCCGATCGCTCCCGCGCGCGCCGGGCCGCGACGACCTCTCGTCGGCGGGTGAATCCCAGATCGTACGCGAATTCCCTTGACTTGTCAAAGTCCGGCGTAACGCGCGCCGGGCGGCCTCGGCCGCCCGGAACTCCCCGGCCCTCCTCGGGCGCGGCCCGGCGATCTCGGGCGAATCCGGCCCCGCGAGGGTCCCCCCGACGCTATCTTCATAGAGGGTCGGCGATCGCGCGACGGCTCGCATCCCGTCGGGCCGACCGGCCGGCAAGAAGACCATCGGGGACCCGGATATGCGAATCGGAATCGGCCTGTTGGGAATCCTGGCGGCGCTGACGACGGCGCGGGCCGACGCGGGGACGCACGTCGTGACGTTCGGCGGCGGGCCGCCGTCGCACAACCAGATCTCGCTGGAGCGGAACGTCGCCTACTTCCAGCGCGTGCTCTCCAAGCTCGGCCTGGGCGGGATCCGCCACGACATCTACTTCGGCGACGGCGGCGCGGGCCCTTCGGTCCAGCACCGGATGCCCGAAGGGGACGAGCAGCGGCTGGCCAGGGCCCTGGGCCTGATCCTCTTCAACGACGACGACGGCGACCTGCGCTACTCCACGGTCGACATCCCCGGCCTGGTCGGCCCGTCGAGCGTCGCCAACCTCGACGCCTGGTTCGAGCAGGTCGGCCGCGCCCTGCCGCCCGGCGAGCGGCTCTTCTTCTACTTCACCGGCCACGGCGGGCCCGACCCCAAGGGGGGCGATCAGCCCCGGAACACGTCGCTGGTCATGCCCGGGACCCCCAACGCCTACACCGTCGATCGGCTCGCCAGGCAGCTCGACGCGATGAGCCCGGACGTCGACGTGACCCTGGTGATGGTCCAGTGCTACTCGGGCGGGTTCGCCAACGTGATCTACAACGAAGGCGACCCGGACAAGGGGTTCGCCCCCAACCCCCGCGCCGGCTTCTTCTCAACGATCGCCTCGCGGACCGCCGCCGGCTGCACGCCGGACATCTCCGAAGAGGACTACCACGAGTTCTCCACGTCCTTCTTCGAAGCCCTCGCCGGCGAGACCCGCACCGGGAAGCCCGTCGTCAGGCCCGACTTCGACGGCGACGGCCGGACCTCCTACGCCGAGGCGTTCGCCCACGTCCTGCTCTCGTCCGACACGATCGACATCCCCACCACGACCTCCGACCGCCTGCTCCGCGACCACAGCCGCTTCGCCCTCCCCGAGGACGACCCGGACCTCGGCCTGCTCCCCCAGGACGCCCCCTGGTCCGCCGTGCTCGCCGCCGCCGACCCCGCCCAGAAGGCGGCCCTCGAAGGGCTCTCGCAGATCCTCGGCCTCGACGGCGAGGACCGCCTGGCCCGCGCCCGCGAGCAGGCCAGGAGGATCGACCCCCGCCGCAACAACGGCCGCGGCCGGGGCCGGAACCGCCCCGCGAACCGCCCCGACGCCGCCCAGGCCGATCCCCCGCCCCGCCGCGAATACACCGCGCAGGCCCCGCCGACCGGGCCGAACGCCGCCCGCCGATCGAACCCCGCCGTGGGCCGCCTCCGCGCCGCCCTCGCCGAGCGCTGGCCCGAGCTGACCGTGCCGCTCCACCCCGAAGTCCCCCGGATCGTCGCTGAGCAGTCCGACGCCATCCGCCGCTTCCTCGAAGCCCATCCCGACTACCCGGCCATCTCCGGCCGACTCTCCCGCCGCCCCGCCCCTCTCGGCGACGACCCCGAGCGCACCTGGGTCAAGTACCAGCGCCTCCTCGAACGCGCCGACACCGTCATCCTCGCCGCCAACCTCCCCAAGACCGGCGACCCCGAAGCCCTCGGCGTCCTCCGCCGCCTCCTCGAACTGGAATCCCGCACCCTCGCCCCGGGCTCCTGACGGATTCTCAACGGCCAAACGCCAAACCTGGAGAAGCGGCGAGGGCCGCGCGCTCGATGGCCTTCCACCTCTGCGGTATGTCCAACGCCGTACGTCCCCCCTTGTTTCGCCGCGTCTCCTCGAACGCGAAACCGGAGCGGCGAGCCGCGTCCCGCCGTGCGGCGGCCGGCCGTCGGTACGGTTCTTGCTTAAGAAACCAGGCATTTGAGGGCGGAAGGGAGGGGACATGCGCGCGCTCACGGTAGTGCCGGGCACGGCGGGCTCGGCCCGGGTTGAAGACATCGCCGAACCGGACCCGGCCGAAGGCTCGGTGCTCGTCGAGACGATCGCCGTCGGCGTGTGCGGGACGGACCTCGAGATCACGTCCGGCGTATACGGGTGGGCCCCGCCCGGGCGGGGACGGCTCGTGCTCGGGCATGAGTCGCTCGGCCGGGTGCTCGAGGCCCCGGCCGGGAGCGGGCTATCCGCGGGCGATCTGGTCGCCGGGATCGTCCGCCACCCGGACCCGGTGCCGTGTCCGAACTGCGGCGTGGGCGAATGGGACATGTGCCGGAACGGGCGGTACACGGAGCGCGGGATCAAGGAGATCGACGGATTCTGCCGCGAGCGGTTCCGGAGCGACCCCGGCTTCCTCGTCAAGGTCGCGCCGCACCTCGGGCTCCTCGGCGTCCTCATGGAGCCGGCGAGCGTCCTCGCCAAGGCCTGGGAGCACATCGAGCGGATCGGCGAGCGCGCCCTCTGGAGGCCGAAGACGTGCCTCGTCACCGGCGCGGGGCCGATCGGCCTCCTGGCGGCGATGATGGGGCGGCAGCGGGGGCTGGAAATTCACGTCCTCGACCGCGTCACCGAGGGGCCGAAGCCGGGGCTGGTGAGGGACCTCGGCGCCCATTATCACACCGGCTCGGTGAAGGAGCTCTCGGCCGAGGCCGACGTCGTCGTCGAGTGCACCGGCGTCGGGCGGCTCGTCTTCGACATCCTCCAGACGACTCCGCCCGGGGCCATCACGTGCCTCACCGGCATCTCCTCCGGCGGGCGGCTGATCCCGACCGACGCGGGGGCGCTGAACAAGAGCATGGTGCTCGAGAACGACGTCGTCTTCGGCTCGGTGAACGCCAACCGCCGGCACTACGAGAAGGCGGCCGACGCGCTCGCCCGGGCCGACGCGGGGTGGCTGAAGCGGATCGTGAACCGGAGCGTCCCGCTCGACGCGTGGGCGGACGCCCTCGCCCGACGGCCCGACGACGTCAAGCCCATCATCCAGCTCGCGGAGGTTTGACGGCTCATGGCGCTTCCGATCGAGGACTACGCGCTCATCGGCGACTGCCAGACGGCCGCCCTCGTCGGCAAGGACGGGTCGGTCGACTGGCTCTGCTTCCCGCGGTTCGACTCCCCGGCCTGCTTCGCGGCGCTCCTGGGGACGCCCGGGAACGGGCGGTGGCGGATCGCGCCGGCCGGGGGCGTCCGCTCCGTCCGGCGCCGCTACGTAGGCGACACCCTCGTCCTCGAAACCGAATTCGAGACGGAGGCCGGCAAGTTCGCGGTCATCGACTTCATGCCGATCCGGGGCGAGGCGCCCGACGTCGTCCGGATCGTGGAAGGCCGGGGCGGCGCGGTCGCCGTGCGGAGCGAACTGGTCATCCGCTTCGACTACGGATCGATCATCCCGTGGGTCCAACGGGACGACGGCGGGGTGACGGCCGTCGCGGGGCCGGACGCGCTCCACCTCCGGACGCCGGCCGAGACCCACGGCGAGAACATGAAGACCGTCTCCGAGTTCACGGTCCAGGCCGGCGAGCGCGTCCCCTTCGCCCTCACCTGGCACCGGTCGTTCGACCCCGTCCCGACGCCGGTCGACGCGGAGGCGTCGCTGGACGACACCCTCGCCTGGTGGCGGGAGTGGTCGGGGCGGTGCACGTACCAGGGCGTCCGGCGGGACCTCGTCCTCCGCTCGCTGATCACGCTCAAGGCGCTCCAGTACCTCCCGAGCGGCGGGATCGCGGCCGCCGCCACCACGTCGCTCCCGGAGTTCATCGGGGGCGTGAGGAACTGGGACTACCGGTATTGCTGGCTGAGGGATGCGACCTTCACCCTCCTCACCCTCGTCAACGCCGGCTACACGGAGGAGGCCCGCGCCTGGCGGGAGTGGCTCCTGCGCGCCGTGGCCGGCGACCCGTCGAAGCTCCAGATCATGTACGGCCTCGGCGGCGAGCGGCGGCTCGACGAGTACCAGGTGCCGTGGCTCTCCGGCTACGAGGGGTCGAAACCCGTCCGGGTCGGGAACGCGGCGAGCACCCAGTTCCAGCTCGACGTGTACGGCGAGGTGGCGGACGCCCTCCACCACGCCCGGCTGGCGGGGTTGAAGCCCGCCCCGGCCGGGTGGGCGCTCGAGAGGGCGCTCGTGCGGTTCGTCGGCGACGTGTGGGATGACCCTGACGAAGGGATCTGGGAGGTCCGGGGACCGAAGCGGCACTTCACGCATTCGAAGGTCATGGCCTGGGTCGCGCTCGACCGGGCGATCAAGAGCGCCGAGAAGTTCGGGCTCGACGGCCCGATCGACGCGTGGCGGGGGCTCCGCCGAGCGGTCCGCGACCGCGTCTGCCGGGACGGCTTCGACCCGGCGATGAACTCGTTCGTGCAGTCCTTCGGCTCGGACCTCCTCGACGCCAGCCTTCTCATGATCCCGCTCGTCGGGTTCCTCCCCCCCTCCGACCCGCGGGTGCGGGGCACCGTGGAAGCCGTCGAACGCCACCTCCTCCGGGACGGATTCGTCCTCCGGTACGACACGTCCAAGTCCGACGACGGCCTCCCGCCGGGCGAAGGGGCGTTCCTCGCCTGCACGTTCTGGCTCGCCGACAACTACGCCCTCCTCGGCGAGCGGGACAAGGCGGAGCGGCTCTTCGAACGGCTGTGCGGCCTCGCCAACGACGTGGGCCTCCTCGCCGAGGAGTACGACCCGGCGAGCCGGCGCCTCGTCGGCAACTTCCCGCAAGCGTTCTCCCACATCGGACTCGTCGACACGGCGATGAACCTGTCGCGACCAGAGTCCTGTCCCGCGGGACAACGTAAGGAGCGTTAGGACGAAGCACGAGCCGCCGGGCCGCGAACCGTCCGGCGTCCTGGCGGCTTGGAAGAAAGCTTCCCTGTGGCCAGGCACTGCATCTAGAGGATTTAGGCAATGCGCGGGGGGCAAGACCGCTTAGATCCCCCCACTTTCCTGTTTGGGTGCCTGGACAATCGGAAAATCCCAAATAGGGAACGCTTCTGCCGCAGGATGCCATCCAAGTAGTTATGGATTTTATATGGCCGGGCGCGGCTCCTCTAGCCTGCCCCCTGCGAGCATGGTAGTTTGATCGGTCGGTTTTTGTGCGAGGTCAAGGGGCGGCGGGCTGGGCGACAACTCATGAGTGTCAAAGACTGCCTCGTCAACCGCCCGCGCGAAGCCAGCGGCGCAATGGCGGCCAACCGCTTCGACTTCCAGCGGGATTGGGCGCTCTGCCACCTGTTCGAGTTGCAGGAAGGCGGCAAGGACTACGTGCTCGTGATGGAGCACCACGACGACGTGGTGGTCCTGGATTCGCCCGTCGACCCGAAGGCGGTCGATTGCTACCAGATCAAGACGGCGGATTCGCACTGGAGCCTGACCGCCCTGCTCAGGCCGAAGAAGCTGAAGAAGGCTAAGGGCAAGTCCATCCTCGGCAAGATGTACGAGAACTGCCTGGTCTTCAAGGCGAGCGTCCGGTCGGTCAACCTGGTCAGCAACTACCCCTACCGGATGGACCTGAAGTGCGGGACCAAGTCCGACACGAAGGACACGATCTGCCTGAACGAGTTGGCCGACGAAGAGGCGGACGGCGTGATCGACAAGATCATGAACGAGCACGGTCTGACCGCCCCGCCGGTCTTCCTTGACCTGGCCAAGCTCGTCGTCACCGCGCTCAGCGTCCACGACCACGCGGACCACGCGAAGGGCAAATTGGTGGCGTTCCTCGAGCGGGAGCGGCCTGGGATTTCCATCGCGGTCGGTCCGCTCTATAACACGCTCTACGACGAGCTCAGGCGGAAGGCGAACTACGAGAAGCAGGGGCTGGATTACGACGGGGTCCTCAAGCACAAGGCGATCTCGCGGGCGCAGTTCACGGGTTTGATCTCGAAACTCCGGGAGGAGAAGAAGTTCGAGCGCGAGTGGCCAGCCATCGACGCGAAGCTGGCCTCGGAAGACGTGGGGTTTCGGGAGCTGATCCAGATCCGCGACGCCTGCCGCCTCTTCGAGATGGAGCGGATGCAGGACTGGAACGTCGTGCTTGCCCAGACCCGCCAGGCCGTCCAGGCTGCCGCCGACGACGCCTGCGCCGCGAAGCTTTCCGCAACGCTGGACCATTGCGTCGCGCGGGTGCGGGCCCTGAGAATCAAGGGGTCGGAAATCTACGGCAACCCCTACCTGAAGGCCATCGCCCTCTTCCACCTATATGCTTATTAACAACTATAGGAAGCTTGTTCGCAACCTACGGAAGAAGACGGATGCCAAGCTTCTTTTTAAAAAATCTGACCCTGCTCTCCCTGCAAGAAAAGCGGGGGAGAAGGTTCTCGTTCCACCCAAAGACGACGATAGTCAAGGGTGATAACGACACCGGCAAGTCGTCGCTCCTGAAGAGCATCTACCGCTGCTTCGGTGCCGCCCCCGCCGTCACCCACGCGAAATGGAAGGACGCCCGCGTCATCGGGGTCCTGACCTTCGCGGTGGACGGCAGGACGTTCCACGTCCTCCAGAACCAGACGCGTTACAGCTTCTTCGACGCCGACCGGCAGCACCTCGAGTCCTTCGATTCCGTCACCAACGGGGTCGCGCCCTACTTCGCCCGGCTGATGGGGTTCGGGTTGAAGCTGCCGACGCGCAAGGGGGACCTGGTCACGCCGCCGCCCGCCTACCTGCTCCTGCCCTTCTACGTCGACCAGGACGCGGGCTGGAAGAGCAGTTGGTCGTCCTTCGCCCGGCTGGACCAGTTCGCCAACTGGAAGAAGGACCTGGCTGAGTACCACGCGGGGGTGAGGCCGAACGAATACTACCGGGCGAAGGGCTCGCTGGACTCGCTGCACGAGAAGTTGCAGCCGCTGAACGGCAAGCAGGCGTCGCTCCGGTCGATCCTGCTCGACCTGGAAGAGCGCCTGAAGTCCGCGACCTTCGACATGGACATTGAGGCCTATCAGAACGACGTGAAGGAGCTGCTGCTGCTCTGCGACAAGATCAAGAAGCGGGAGGAGCAGCTCCGCGAGCAACTGGCCCGGCATTATTCCGCGAAGACGGTGGTCGAGACGCAGATCGCCATCGCCAACAGCATGTTGGGCGACCTCCAGGCCGACATCGAGTACATCGTCAAGCACGAGACCAAGGACCACATCGACTGCCCGATGTGCGGGGCGGTCTACGAGAATTCGTTCGAGGAGCGGCTGGCCATCGCCCAGGACGAGGACCGCTGCCACGAGCTGCTGAGCCAGTTGCAGGACGACTTGATCGAGGTGAACGGCAAGATCGAGAAGACCAGCAACGCGTTCGTGGACACCAAGGCGGATTTCGCCCGGGTGGACAAGATCCTCAACACGAAGCGAGGGAAGCTGAAGCTGAAGGACTTGATCGAGAACGAGGGCCGGAAGCAGGTCCAACAGATCATCCGCAACGACATCGCGGCGGTCGAGGGGCAGATCGCCGAGGTGCAGAAGGAGATAAACGCCGTCAAGGCGGAGATGGCCCTGTACGACAACGCGGAGCGGAGGAAGGCGATAACCAAGAAGTTCCGCGAGATGATGGGGAAGTACCTGTTCGAACTGGAGGTCCACAACCTGGCCCACGAGAAGCTGCACGTCTATTCGAGCGTCTCGGAGACCGGGAGCGACCTCCCCCGCGCCCTGCTGGCCTATTACTACAGCATCCTCCACCTGATGAAGGAGAATTCGACGGCGGCCTTCTGCCCCATCGTGATCGACTCGCCGAACCAGCAGGACCAGGACATAGCCAACCTGAAGAAGATGCTGAGCTTCATCCACGAGCGGCGGCCCAAGGACTCGCAGGTGGTGCTGGGCCTGGTCGATGACTGCGGGGTCGAGTTCGACGGCAGCGTTATCGAGCTGTCGGACAAGAACCAGCTTTTGCAGACGAAGGGCTACGCCGCGATCTCGGCGGAAGTACGCGATCTGCTGGACAAGGTCCGCTTGAGCAACTCAGAGGAGTAGGTCGCACGCCCGGCGGACCTAACGCTCCCGGCCGTGAGGTGGCTCCCCCCTACTATCGTACTCGCGGTCTTGCCAGTCCTTCTTCGGCTGATCATGGCAGCTCATAAGCTCGCGGCCTATCTTGCAACTTAGTAGGTCGAGCCGCACGGTCAGCATGACCCGTGGCCGCGGTGGCCAGGCACCAAAGCTACATTCGGGGCCTCGGACGCCGTTCGGCTAGCTCGGGACGTTCCGTAACCCGGCGGATAGTGTCATTGTCTTTACGGGCTGCGCGCGTCGCGTGGCGGGGTCGTTGCTCCCTTGCCGCCTCTGGGCCGGTTCCTGCAACGGCTTCCCGCCTGGTCGACGAGCGAGCGAGGCTTCGAAAGTGCGCGAACGAAGCCAATTTCCGGGAGCGGGTTCTGGTGTTAAAGAGATGTCTGAAAAGGACTTGCGTGGTCGGCTTCGTTTCGCGGGGCGGGGCGAAGGAAGCCAATTCGCGGCGGGCCTGGGGGCGATGCGAGGCGCGGGATCGGTGAGAGATGAAAACTGCGCGAACGAAGCCAATTCTTGAAGCCGGGTTGTGGATTTAAAATGATTTGAAATAAGGACTTGTAGTGTCTGGTTCGTTCGGCGGGTCGGGGGGAACGAAGCCAATTTGGGGAGGGGCTCAGGTAATCTTCTTGAGGCTGGCCTGGGGCTGGGAGTCGGTGAGGCCGAAGAGGTGGCGGACGGCGGTGAGGATGGGGTGGGGGGATTCGGGGGCGGAGGCGGCTTCGGCGGCGGCGGTGCGGACGGCGGCGCGGGGGTGGTGGAGGAACTGGTTCTGGAGCCGGGCGGCCATGTGGGCGATGGCCTCGCGGTCGGCGTCGGAGAGCTGGGGCATGTTGCCGAAGAGGTGGTCCAGCTCGCGGCGGCGGATCTGGTCGGCCCGGTCGCCGAGCTGACGCAGGAGGACCCCGGCGTCCTGCTGGCGGCGGATGGCCGCGTAGCAGGCGGCGGTCTCGCGCTCGATGATCTGGAGGGCCGGGTCGACCCCCCGGCGGCGGCGCGAGAGGTTCTGCTCGGCCTGGGCGCGGAGGTCGTCGACGTTGTAGAGGGTCACCTGGTCGAGGTCGCCGATGCGGGGGTCGAAGTCGCGGGGGATGGCGATGTCGAGGATCAGGGACAGCCGGTTGCGGCGGGCGCGCTGGACGCGGACGTACTGGTCCAGGGTCATGATCGGCTCGGCGGCGGCGGTGGTGCTGATGACGAGATCGGCGTCGACGAGGGCCTGGCCCAGGCTGTCGAACGGCACGGCCCGGCCCCGCCAGCGTTCGGCGGCGGCCTCGGCGCGTTCGGCGTTCCGGTTGACGATCAGGATCCGTCCCGGCTCCAGCTTCTTGAGGTGCTGGAGGGTGAGGTCCCCCATCTTGCCGGCGCCGATCACCAGCACGGTCTTGTCGGTGAAGGTGTCGAAGACCTCGCGGGCGAGGTCCACGGCGACGCTGGCGACGGAGAGCTTCCCCTGGTCCATGCCGGTCTTCTCGCGGACGAGCTTGCCGACCCGAAGCGCGTTCTGGAAGACGGCGTGGAAGACCGGCCCGGCGGCCTTGCGGTCGACGGCCGAGCGGTACGCCTCGCGGACCTGGCCCAGGATCTGGCCCTCGCCCAGCACGAGGCTCTCCAGGCTGGCGGCGACCCGGAACAGGTGGCCGACGGCCGCCTCGTCGTGGTAGCCGACCAGGTGCCCGGCGAACTGGTCGGGATGCAGGCCGTGGAAGTCCGCGAAGAACCCCGAGAGGGCGTCGACGTCGGGGATGGCGTCGGCCGGGCCGGCGGCGTAGATCTCGACCCGGTTGCAGGTCGAGAGGACGACGAACTCGCTCCCCGGGAAGGCGTCTTGAAGCGAGCGCAGGGCGGCGTCCAGGCGGTCGTCGCCGAAGGCCAGGGCCTCGCGGACCGTCGCGGGGGCGGATCGATGGTCGACCCCGAGGGCCAGCAGCCTCACGGCAACCTCCCGATCGTCCGCGACGCGCCGTGGGCCGTGGGGAGCCGCAGGGCCTCGACCCCGACCCAGGTGAAGACCAGGAAGGCGAACGCCGCGATCGTCAACATCATCACCGTCCGCCCCCGCATCGACGGCCGGAACCGGGCGTGCAAGAGGCCCGCGAACACCAGCCACATCCCGAAGGCGCTGAGGACCTTGGGGTCGTACCAGGGGACCCCCAGGGAGGCCCCGACGCCCCCCTTCCGGAGTTCCACCACGCTGAGCAAGACCCCGATCAGGAGCCCCGCCGTCAGGAGCGGGAAGGCCGCGACCACCGCCCCTCGGTTGACCCGTTCGGACTGCTCCAGGCTCGGCAGCGAGAACCCGTACCGCCGCGTCTGCTTCGACTTGAGCCGGCGCATCTGGGCCAGGTACATCAGCCCGGTCGCGAACGCCAGCGACGCGCAGACGGCCCCCGCCAGCAGGAACGTCCCGTGGACGGTCCCCCAGAAGGCCGTGGCCCCGTCCCATTCCCGCCCTTCCGGCGACCGGGGGACGAACCACGCGGCCCCCAGGATCAGGCCCAGGACCAGGGGGAGCGTGAAGAAGCCGACGGCCACGTTGCGGGACCACTGGAGCATCAGGTAGAGGCTGATCAGGGCCACGACCCACGACAGCACCATCACCGACTCGAACGCCGAGGTCACCGGCAGGGTCTGGCGCGTCCAGGCGAGGTTGGCCAGGTAGAGCGTCTGCACGATCCATCCCAGGAAGGTCAGGCCGACCCCCAGGTGCCACCGGAACCGGCTGCGCACGAAGACCCGGGCCAGCTCGACCGCCAGCGCAAGCCCGTAAGTCCCGGCGAAACACAGGATCTGCAGCCGATCCATACCGTTGCGGCCCTCGACGCCTCGATATCCGCGCCCCCCGCGCGCTCCGCCCCATTGTAAGAGAATCGCCGGCCGAATCCCAGAGGCGTCGGAGTTCGGGCCGCGCCTGCCCCGCGAGTCGGCCGGCGGGCGCATCGGGAGGAAGTCGCGGCGCGTATGATGGAGGATGAGCGGGGCCGTCGGCCCCATTTCCTCGGATCTGACGCGAAGGGTTTCCGCGATGATCGACCTCATCAAGCAGACGCTGCTGACCGGCGTGGGCCTCGCCGTGCTGACCAAGGACAAGGTGGAGGAGCTCGGCCGCGGCCTGGTGGACCAGGCCAAGCTCTCCGAGAACGAGGGCCGCGACTTCCTCGACAACCTCATGAAGCAGTCCGAGACCGCCCGCGACGAGTTCGAAGCTCGCGTCAACGGCCTGGTCAAGAAGGCCGTCGAGGGCCTCAACCTCGTCCACAAGGACGAACTGGCCTCGCTCCAGGCGCGGGTCGCCGAGCTGGAGACCGAACTCCAGAAGCACGAACGCTCGGCCGCCCACGACGCCTGACCGCGAGGGCGGCGGCCGACGACGCGGGGCCGGACCCTAACGCCCTTCCCCCCTCGCGGGGGAAGGTGGCCCGCAGGGCCGGATGAGGGGGGAGGAGGCAGGCCCGCGCCGGTCTGCCCGCCTCCTTCGACGACGCCTGGTCGGGGCTCCGGGTCACGCCTCGGCCTGTTTGGCGGCGGTCGCGCGCTTGCGGCGTTTGGGGGGCTCGGCGGGGGTCTTGCGACCGCCGGCGAGGGGCTCGGCTCCCCCTTCGAGGGGCTGGCCGGGGCGGGCGGCTTCGAGTCGCTTCTCGACGGCCGCGGCGTAGTCGTTGGAGAGTTCGAAGCCGAGGAAGCGGCGGTGGAGCTTCTTGGCGACGGTCAGGGTCGTGCCGCTGCCGGCGAAGGGGTCGAGGACCGTCTCGCCCGGGTTGGAGCAGGCGCGGACGACTCGGCCCAGGAGTTGTTCGGGCATCTGGCAGCCGTGCCACCCGGCGCGTTCCTTGAACGTGCCGCAGACGCGGGGGATGTACCAGGTATCCTCCATCGGGTCGAAGCCGGTGGTCATGTCCTGGGGGCGGAGGATCCAGGTGTCGTCGGGGAGCCGTCCCTTGGGGTTGGCGCGGGCGTCGGCGTAGACGAGTTGGCGGGCCGACGGGACGCGGACGTCCTCGTCGTTGAAGGTGAAACGTTTGGGGTCCTTCAAGAAGTAAAACAAGTGGGCGTGGCTGCGGGCGAATTTCCGTCGGCAGTGGACCCCAAACGTATAGTACCAAACCACCCAGCTCCGCATGGTCAGGCCCAGCTCGCGGTGGAAGATCCACTTCATTTCGGCGGCGTATTCGTCGCCGATCGCGAGCCAGAACGTCCCGTCGGGCTTGAGCGCACGAACGACTTCACGGCCCCAGCGCCTCGTCCAGTCGAGGTAGGCGTCGGTGTCGCGTTCGTCGTCGTAGACATCGTAATCATAGCCGATGTTGAAGGGGGGGTCGGCGAAAATCAGGTCGATCGAGCCCGTCTCGATTCGGGGCAACAGGTCCAGGCAGTCGCCCGGGTACAAACGGTCGAGTTCGAAGCCGACCGGGGCGGATTCGCTGGAATTCCGCGCGCCGAAGGTCGGCGCCTCCCCGTCGCTTCCGGAGGGCGTGATAACCGGTTTCCGCATGGTCGGGCTCACTCGTCGTTGGGGAGGGGGGCGTCGCCGGTCCGGCCGCCGTCCGGGGCGTCGTCGCCGTCGCCGTTGGAGGGGCCGGCGGCGGGGGCGTTCTCGTCGATCCGATATTCCGAGAGCTTCTTGTGGAGCGTGTTGCGGTTGATCCCCAGCCGCGCGGCGGCCTTGATCTGGACCCGGTCGCAGGTCTGCAAGACCTGCTGGATCAGCTCGCGCTCGACCTGGCCGACGACGCGGTCGTGCAGGTCGTTGGCGTTGGGCCCGGCGGAACGGATGCCCTGGCGGACCAGCTCCGACGTGAGGGAGGAGAAGTCGGCGCCCGAGCCGCCGCCTCGGTGGCGGATCGGCCGGGGCGCGGCCTCGCCTCGAAGCTGGGGGGGGAGGTGCTCGACCATCATCTCCGGGCCGTCCCCCAGGATGACCGCCCGCTCCACGTAGTTCTGGAGTTCGCGGACGTTCCCCGGCCAGTCGTGCTCGCGGAGGCGTCGCATCGCCTCGGGGTGCACCCGTCGCATCTCGCGGCGGTTCTGCTCGGCGTACCGCTTGAGGAAGAAGAGGACCAGCAGCTCCACGTCGTCGCGACGCTCGCGCAGCGGGGGGAGGTGGATGGGGATGACGTTGAGGCGGTAATAGAGGTCCTCGCGGAAGCGGCCGGCGTCGATCTCGTCGAGGAGGTCGCGGTTGGTGGCCGCGATGATCCGGGTGTCCACCTTCCTGGTGTTGTTGTCGCCGACCCGCTCGAACTCCCCCTCCTGGAGCACGCGGAGGAGCTTCACCTGGAGCTTGGGCGAGGTGCTGTTGACCTCGTCCAGGAAGATGCTGCCGGTGTGGGCGGCCTCGAACCGGCCGGTGCGGTTGTCGACCGCGCCGGTGAACGACCCCTTCACGTGGCCGAACAGCTCGCTCTCCAGCAGGCTCTCGGTGAGCGCCCCGCAGTTGACACGGATGTAGGGGCCGGTGGAGCGCGGGCTGAGGTCGTGGATCGCCCGCGCGACCAGTTCCTTGCCCGTGCCGGTCTCGCCGACGATCAGGACGCAGGCCCGAGAGGGGGCGACCTGGCGGGTGGTCCGGTAGACCTCGCGCATCATCGGCCCCGCGCCCACGACCCCGGGGAGCGGGGCGTTCGGATCGAGGCCGGACCCCGGCCCCGTCCCGCGGGGCTCGGGTTTCAGCGGGCGACCGTAGCTCGGCCGGGTCTCGATGGGCATGGGACGGGCGATTCCTGGTGGTGCGGTGTCCTGGTGCGGCGGCGCGGCGATCCGGCGTCGACCTCGTCAACCCGGAGGCGCGGCCTCCACCGGCGGCGGCGCGGGGATCGTCGACGTCGGCGCGATCGGCGGCGCGGGGGGCGTCGCGGCCGCCGGGGCCGGCGTCGCCGGCTCGACGGTTTCGGCGGCGGGCGCCGCGGCCGGGGCCCAGGTGGGATCGGCGGCGGCCCCGCCGGGGACGAGGTTCGCGGGCCGCTGTTCGGACTCGCGGGAGGTGCGGCGGAGGGCCCCCAGGACCATGCCCAGGCCGGTGTGCAGGTCGGCGTCGTCCTCGGACTGGAAGGCGTGGCTCAGCTTGACCTCCTGGTCCGGGGCGAGCATGGGGCCGAACCGCTGGATGCTCCGGGCGAGGCGGCGGGCGCCGTCGCGCCGGAGGGCGGGGTCGCGAGAGCCGTCGAGGATCGCGTCGGCCAGGGCGCGCTGGGCCTGGGGCGACGGGATCTCGCCCAGCGTCTCGGCGATGGGCCCTTCCACGCCGAACAGGCCGATCGCCGAGGAGAGCGTCTCCCGGGCGGCGGCCAGGTCGGGCGCGAACAGGCTGCGGGGGCGGGCGGCGATCCGGGCGAGGGTCTCCGCGGCGGCCTTCGCCTGCGACATCCGCTCCTCGTCGCTCAGCTTCGAGGGCCGCCCGCCGATCTGGCGCTCGAGGTCCTCGGGGGTGGCGGTGTAGACCACGAACTTGACGCCCGGGTAGTTCCGCGCCAGGTTCGGTCGGCGGGCTTCCAGGTCGCTGGGGCCGTAGACGAACAGCGGCAGGGGCGAGGTCCGCGCGTCGCTCCGCAGGATCGAGAGGATGTCGAGCAGGTCCCAGGAGCCGGAGGCGTGGTCGTGGGCGGTGAGGATCATCTCGACGTCGGCCGACTCGGTCGCGGACTGGAAGCCGCGCTCGCCGCTGGTCTCGACGTTCGCCTCATATCCCAGGCCCCGGAGCGCCCCGGCGACCTGCGCCCCCCGCGCCGGGTTGCCGTCGATCACGACGGCCCGGGGACGGCTCTGGTTCAGGAGGAACCGAGCCAGGGTGGGGACGACCCGGCTGGAACCGGGGAACGCCCGCGTCGGGCTGAGGTCGACGATGGCGCGGGCGGCGGCGAGCTGGAGCCGGCGGCCGGGGGCGGAGAGGGCCTCCACCAGCGGGTGCGGGCGTCCGTCCCGCGAGGGGAGGCTGGGATCGGCGACCTTGCCCAGGGCCTCGGCCGTGACGGCGGCCAGGTTGACGCGGCTGGTCGCGATCGCCCCCCGGAGGAGGTCGGCGAGGACCTCGGGGCCGGCGGCCAGGGCCTCGGCGTACGTCTCCTGGTCCTGGGCCGGGAAGTTGGCGAACCCGACCTTGTCGATGGCCCGCTCCAGCAGGAAGCCGAGTTGGACTACCTGCGCCCGGCGGTTCGCGGGCTCGAGCTGGAGCGCCTGGCCGGCGAGCTTGCCGCCGAAGATCCCCTCGACGTCCACCTGCCGGGCCACGACCGGGGCGGGTAGGCCCTGCGCCTCGTCCCAACGCCAGAGCAGGACGCGCTCGCCGGGCATCTCGTACTGGTGCCGGGCCAGGGATTCGGCGGCGTCGTCGAGCGTGTTGACGGGCGAGCGGGGCTGGTTCGCGAACGGCTTGCCGGTCAGCTTCTCGATCGCCAGGGCGGCCGCCGTCTTGACCGGGATCGGCGAGTCGGCCCAGGCGGCGGGGAAGGTCAGGAACGGCACCGCGCGGGAGTCGGCGAGGTCGCCCAGGATCCCCGCGACGTCGGCCGCCAGGAGGGGGTCGGGGCTGTCCAGGGCGGCGATCCAGGCCGGGACCGACGAGGTGTCGAGCCGGCCGGCGTTGTGGATGAGCCGCCCGCGCTCGGGGGCCGTCGGGCCGTACTTCTTGATCTCGGCCACGATCGCGGGGACGGCGAACGGCCCCGACTCGCGGAGCCTCGCCACGGCGTAATCCTGCTCTTCCTTCGAGGCCAGGAGGGCGGGGATGTAGCCGCGGATCCGCTCGGGGTCGGCGGTCATGCGGCGGGCGGCGGCGTTCAGCTTGTCGGTCAGGGGCTTGGCGAAAGGCTTGGTGGCCGGGTCGTCGTCGAGGCGGAGGAACGAGCCGGGGCCGTACTTGTCGCGGAGCTTCAGCAGGGTCGCGTCGTCGACCTCGGCCTGGGAGAAGGTCTCCAGGTAGGGGACCGCCTGGCGGCCCTGGCCGGTCCGCGAGAGATAGTCGATCGCGCCCCAGAGCTCCTCGGGCGTCTTGGGCTGCTGGGCGAACAGCTCGGGGCCCGGGATCTGGGCGTGTGCCAGCGGGAGGGCCGGACCGGCCGTCGACCAGCCGAGGGCGACGAGCGCCCCGGCCGCCAGCGCCCGCGATCGCGACGACGCGCGGGGCCTCCGCGACGGTCCCGTTTCCTCGGATCGGCCGATCGAGCGAACGATGTCTTGACGCATGACTGTGATCCGATGAGTTGATGTCCGGGACGCCCCGCCCCGCCCTGCTCCGCCTGGCCTTACTCCTCGGCTCCCCGCCTCCCGCCCTCGCTCCTTCGCGTCCTCGTCCGATCCCCGCGCGGCCTCGCGACCGCCGAGGGGCCCCCCGGCGGTCGTCCGCTCCGGTCTTCGTTTCAGACTTCAAGCTCCTGGGCCACCAGGTCGTCGAGCGTCTCGCGGCGGCGGACCAGCTTGGCCTGGTCGCCGTCGACGAGGACCTCGGCGGCGCGGGGGCGGGTGTTGTAGTTGGAGGCCATGACCATGCCGTAGGCGCCGGCCGAGAACGTCGCCAGGAGGTCGCCGCGGTCGAGGGGCGGCAGCGACCGGTCCTTGGCGAAGAAGTCGCCGCTCTCGCAGATCGGGCCGACGACGTCCCGGGGCTCGGCTCCGGGGATCTCGGCCTCGTAGTCGGTCGGGGGCGCGGGGAACCCTTCGGGCACCACGACCGGCCAGATCCGGTGGAACGACTCGTAAAGCGCCGGCCGGATCAGGTCGTTCATGGCGGCGTCCTGGATCAGGAACCGCTTGTCGCCCGACTGCTTGGTATATAACACACGGCTGACCAGCACGCCGGCGTTGCCGGCGATCACCCGCCCCGGCTCGATCGCCAGGCGGCACTTCGCGGCCTTGATCCCCGGCAGGATGGCCGCGGCGAACTCGCGGATCGGCCGGGCTTCCGACCCCTTGTAGGCGATCCCGTAGCCCCCCCCCATGTTGTACCAGGCGATCGGGTGGCCCATCGCCCGCAGCCTCTCGATCAGCTCCACCCCCTTACCGACCGCCTTCGCGTAGGGGTCGACCGAGGTGATCTGAGAGCCGATGTGCATGTGCATGCCGATCATCGACAGGCTCGGGATATCCTTTACGGTCCCCGCGATCCGCATCGCCCGATCGATATCCAAACCGAACTTGGATTCCTTCTGCCCCGTCGACGTGTACCGATGGGTCTTCGGGTCCACGTCCGGGTTCACCCGCAGCGCGATCGGCGCGACCCGCCCCATCGACGCCGCCACCCGGGCGATCGACTCCAGCTCGGCCTCGCTCTCGACGTTGAACATCAGCACGCCGGCCTCGATCGCCTGGGCGATCTCCGGGTCGCTCTTGCCCACCCCCGCGAACACCGTCTTGCCGGGGTCGCCCCCCGCCTTGACCACCCGGAACAGCTCGCCGCCGGAGACCACGTCGAACCCGCTGCCGTGCCCGTTCAGGAGCTTCAGCACGCCGAGGTTCGAGTTCGCCTTCACCGAGTAGCAGACCAGCGGGTCGACCTCGGCGTAGGCCTCCTGCAACGACTTGAGCGCGTCGACGATCGCCCCCGCGCTATAAATGTACAGCGGCGTCCCGTACTCCTCCGCCAGCCTGGCGACCGGGACGGCTTCGCAATAGAGCTGATTTTCGCAGTACTGGAAGGCTTCCATGGGGCTTCGATCTTCAATAAGGGTGGGGAAGGTCGGGCGAGGACCGCCCGGTTCGTCGTCTGACTTGGGATCGCTCGACGTCGGCCTTCCTCGCCTTCTCCCCTTGTTGAAGGAGAAGGGGCGACCGACCTGCGGCCTACAGTTCCAGCTTCGTCTTCCACCGACCGAGCTGCGTCGCCACCTGGTCCGGGGCGGTCGAGCCGTAGGACTTGAACGCTCGGATCGCCGCCTCGACGCCCAGTAGGCCGCGGGCGTCGGGGCCGAGCTTGGGGGAGGCTTCGGCGAGGTCGGCGTCGGAAAGGTCGGCCAGGCGTTTCAGGCCCTGGCGCTCGCAGAGGCCGACGAGGCGGCCGATGACCTCGTGGGCGGTGCGCTGGGGGACGCCCTGGAGGATCAGGTGCTCCATCAGGGTCGTCGCGTCCAGGTAGCCTTCGTCGAGCCGTTCGCCGATCCGTTCGGGGCGGAGGTTCGCCCCCGAGACCACCACGGCGGCCAGCTCGACGCAGGCCTCGACGGTGTCGAAGGCGTCGAACAGGGGGAGCTTGTCTTCCTGGAGGTCGCGGTTGTAGGCCAGCGGCAGGCCCTTGATGAGGACCAGCAAGGTCGTCAGCGAGCCGACGACGCGGGCCGAGCGGCCCCGGATCAGCTCCAGGACGTCCGGGTTCTTCTTCTGTGGCATGATGCTGGAGCCGGTGCAGATCGCGTCCGGCAGCGCCAGGAAGCCGAACTCCTGGGTGCTCCAGAGGATCCATTCCTCGGCCCAGCCGGCCAGGTGCTCGGCGATCAGGGTCAGGGCGAAGACCGCCTCGATGGCGAAGTCGCGGTCGCTGGAGACGTCCAGGCTGTTCGCCGCGACCCCCTCGAAGCCCAGTTCGCGGGCCGTGAAGTCGCGGTCGATGGGGATGCTCGTCCCGGCCAGCGCCGCCGCGCCCAACGGCAGGACGTTCAACCGCTTGCGGCAGTCCGCCAGGCGGCCGCGGTCGCGTTCGAGCTTCTCGACGAAGGCCAGGAAGTAGTGCGGGGCCAGGACCGGCTGCGCCCGCTGCATGTGGGTGTAGCCGGGGAGGATCAGCCCTTCGTGCCGAACGGCTGACTCGACGAACGCCCGCTGGAGGTGGACCAGACCGGAATCGAGGCGGTCGATGGCGTCGCGGGTCCAGAGCTTGACGTCGGTCGAGACCTGATCGTTGCGGCTGCGGCCGGTGTGGAGCTTGCGGCCGAGGTCCCCCAGCTTCTCGGTGAGGGCGGCCTCGATGTGCATGTGGACGTCTTCCCGCTCCAGGACGAACGGGAACCGGCCTTCCTCGATCTCGGTCTGGATCTCGGAGAGGCCCTTGACGATGGCCTCGCACTCCGGGGCCGTCAGCAGGCCGACGTGGGCCAGCATCCGGGCGTGCGCCTGCGAGCCCAGGACGTCGTGACGGAAGAGCCGGCGGTCGAACGAGATCGACTCCGTGAACTCCTCCACCCGCCTGTCCGTCCCGGCCTCGAACCGCCCGCCCCAGGGCTTGCTCGCCACGTCCCGCCCCCTTCGTCTGGTCGCGATGGTTCGTCCCGGCGCCTGCGCGCCGATTCAGCAATCCGAGCCCAAGTATAGGCAGCCGCCCCCAGGGATTCAATCGCCCCCACTCCTTGACGCGACCTCGACGCGAAGGGTTCGACGCGTCGTCGGGCTCGCGCGAGGGATTCGGCCTGGCGGGACGACATCGTGCGCGCATTGCAGACAGAGTCCTTACTCGGCGGTCAGGTTTTCGCGCCTGTTGCATTTTGCGCGACTCGCTGACTCGCTCGGCCGCCGGTCGCTTTCGACTCAAAGAGTCGTCGCCAGGAGGATGATGCTGTTTCGGCGGGTGTCTGACATATGTAGAGTGAAGGTTGCCGCTCTGGATGGCCGACATTCTCCGCGCCGCCGCTGAATCACGGGAGGCCGATCATGCTCGGGCCGGAATCAAGGTTCTCGATCAGGGGGATGCTCCTGGCTCTGGCCGTGACCGCCCTGCTCTTCGCGGCGTTGCGGAGCGGGGACGAGGTCCGCATGGTCTGGGAGGTGATCGGCGGCTGCTTGGGGATCGTCGCCTACTTGAGATATCGCGACCTGCTGGCCTGGCGGGCGTCGCAAGGGCTGGAGACCGGCCGAGGTCGGAAGGCGCGGGAGGCGTTCAAGGCGGTCGGGGTTGCGGTTCTGGTGGTGGGGCTGGCGGACTTCGCCTTCCTGGTGGGCTTCATCGTTTCGGATGGAATTAGGGGCCCGATCGTATTACCCGTCGCGATGGGCCTGATTCTCGCGATGCTGGTCGCGAGGTCGATGCGGAGCCACTTCTGGCTTCCGGGGGCGACGCGCTGGCGACGCCTGAGGATCTACCTGAAGCTCTGGCCGGTCGCCTGGATGTTGGTGGCGGTGATCGTGTCGACTGTGCTGGCGGTGATATTGCCGTTATTTCAGGCAGCTCATTCGGTACGTTGAGCTCGGACGCTCGCATCGCCTGGCCCGGTGCGGAGGCCGGCCGCCCTCGTCACGATGGACGCTGTGCATATCCCGGGTCCCGGAAGTGGGAAAGACGCCATGGGCGGCCCGCCGTCCGCGCCCGGCCGCGGGAACCGCGATTCCGAGACCGCGCGCCAGGCTCAGGCCACGGATTCGTCAGGAGCCCGTTCGGCGACGAGTCGCGCCCGTCGATTCAGGACGCGGTACTCCGGCAGGCTCGCCCGGAAGAAGGCGGCGGCGGACTGGTGGTTGAAGGGGGCGTGCAGGGCGTCGTCGGGGATCCAGACGCCCCCGACGAACGCCTTGTGACGAAGCAGGAAGCCGTCGCGAAGCTCGACGGCCCCGCGGTAGAACGACCAGTCCTCGCTGGCTTCGGACTGAGGGGTCTGCACGATCAGACGTTCCGGCGTGAACGTCAGCGCGACTTCCCGGCCCGCGACCCCATACTTGAGGTACAACCTCCGCAGCCGCCGTCGGAAGCCATAGAGGAACACCCAAAGGAGCCACGCCGACATGATCGTCAGGTAAAGTGCGATCATGACGCTCGCCCCCTCCCCCTCCCCTTCGCGCTTCGGGCCCGCGAATTCGGCGATGAACAGCCCGATCCCCGCCAGCAGCATCAGGTGCAACCCGACGAAGCCGACGAGCTTCAGGAGCGGCGACCCGTAGCCGGGGAACCGCGTCATCCACCAGGCGCGGCAGCCGGCGAGGAACGCCTCCTCCGTGAACCGATAGGAGGCCGTCCCGACCACCCGCGCGGGATCGGGGACGAACGGCGAGTCGAGGACGGCCATCGGCGGATTACTCCCGGGGCCTGACGGAGCGAGCGATCGTGCGGTAATTCGCGACCTTCGATCGCAGGAACGCCGCGACGGTTCGGGCGTCGAGGGGCGCGAGGACTCCCCGCTTCGGGAGCCAGATCCCCAGCCCCGGCGGGTAGAGCAGCACGAAGCCGTCGCGCAGCTCGACGGCCCCCGTGAAGAGGTCCCAGGCGGTCCGCGCGTCCGACTTCTCGGTGTGGCTCAGCAAGCGATCCGTCGTGAGCGTCAGGTCCACCCGCAGGCCCGCGAGGGGGGAGTCGCGGAATCGCTTCCGCATCCGTCGCCCACGGCCGTAGAGCAAACGGTCGAGGAGCCAGCCCCCCGCGAGCACCAGCACCAGGCCCATGATCGCCGATCCCGCCGATCCCGGCCGCCCGCGGAAGTCCGTGCCGAGCCAGAGCAGCACGATCAGCAGGCCGAAAAGGAGCAGCACGTGGCCGAGAATCAGCAGCGGGAGTCGGATGATCCAGCCGTCGAAGGACTGCCCGTTCGCGATCAGCACGGCGCGCTTGGCGGCCGTGAACTCGACCTCGTTGAACCAGTACGAGACCCGCCCCACGACTTCCGGCGTCGACTCGACTTGAGGGTCCGCTTCGTCCATGTCCCGAGCCGCCCCCTCAGGTCGCTTCTCCGGATTCGAGACGATCCGGCCCACGTCGGCATGATTGGATCACGCCGGGGGGCCGCCCGCAAGGGAGCCCCCCGACCAATCGCGACGCCGTCGGCTCACTTGCAGCCGTCGGGCGACTGGGCGAACATGGCGGCCATCCGCTCTTTCATCTGCTCGGG
The DNA here is from genome assembly GCF_001610895.1 of Planctomyces sp. SH-PL62. Classification (NCBI taxonomy): domain Bacteria; kingdom Pseudomonadati; phylum Planctomycetota; class Planctomycetia; order Planctomycetales; family Planctomycetaceae; genus Planctomyces; species Planctomyces sp. SH-PL62. The sequence continues at coordinate 109,512 of NZ_CP011273.1, forward strand.
AGCCACGTCCTCGATGTGGGTGGCGACCGACCAGTGGTGGCCGAACGGGTCGACGAGCTTGCCGTAGCGGTCGCCCCAGAACATGTTCTCCGGCGACATCACCGCGGTTGCACCCGCCGCGACGGCCTGCGCGAACGTCGCGTCGACGTCCGGGACCATCAGGTGGATCACCACGCTCGCCCCCTTCGCCGACGGCGCGACCGACCCGTGCTCGGGGAACTCGTCGGCCAGCATGACCACCGAGTCGCCCAGCGTCAGCTCGGCGTGGCCGACCCGCTCCACCCCGTCCGGCCCCGGCCACGGCAGCCGAGACCGCTCCTCCGCCCCGAAAGCCTTCTTGTAGAACTCGATCGCCTCCCCAGCGCCCTTCACCACCAGATGCGGCGTGATCGTCCGGAACCCGTTCGGCTTCGCATCGGCCATACGTCGACCTCCCGTTAGGCGTTCGTAACGTTCTCGTGTTCACGCGAACACGAGGATTCAACCCGGATATCGACTTTCTGTCAACGTCTGTACAGTGGTTTCGGGCGGAATTCTCGTTTTCCACATGTCCGCATGGGAGGCGGGCGTCAGCGACGGGATCGCGCGGGATCGTCCCCGGCCTCGCGGGCGATCGTGGGGGACGGGGCGATCGGGTCGTCGTTGAGGGTCGCCCACGCGGTGACGGGGAGACCCCGGGCGTCTCGGCCCAGGAGCTTGACGACGAGGGGGATGGACGGCGGGACGTCACCGAGGCGGATCGGCCGGGAGTCGAGCGTCGCGTCGGCGGGGATCTCGACGCCGCCGAGGGCTTCGGCGAGGTCGTCGGCGACGAGCCGGCCGGGGAGGGTCGGCGAACGTCGGGGATCGGCGGGGGGCGTGAGCGGTTCCCAGCCGAGCGCCAGGAGCTTGACGACGCCTCCCCCCTGCTCTCGGGCCGAGACGCGGAGCATGACGTCGCCGTTCGCGGCCGTGTAGGTTCGGGCGCTCATCGCCAGGCGAGAGGAGCGGGGGAGGCGGACGGCCGTCACCTGGAGCCTCGCGGCGTCGGGCCCCTCGACGCGCACCTCGACGGCCTTCGCGCCGCCGCCGTCGATGATCGCGTAATGCGGGCTGGTCCCGGCCGCCTCCCAGACGTCGGGCTCGCCGTCGATTTCCACGCGGGTCGGCCGAGGTCCCGCCGGCAGCCAGGGGCCGTCGCTCCCCCCCGTGCGGAAGCCCGTGAAGGCTGGCGAGGGGGACCCGTCGGCCTCCAGGTAAAGCTCGGTCGTCCAGTCTCGAAAGAGGTCCTCGAAGGCCCGGCCGGTCGCCGCTTCCAGGCTCGCCGCGCCCCGCAGGCCCGATCCGGCCAGGGTCGGCAGCAGGTCGGGGCCGTAGCGGTCGGCGCACCATCGGAGGAACAGGTAGGTGCTCCCCCGGTTGCCGTGGCTCCGGAACAGGTCGGCCGCGTAATAGTCGTCCACCACCAGCCGATATCGCTCGGGACGAGACAGGAACGCGCTGACGCGGTGATCCAGGTTGGATCGCGTGAACCCGTGCAGGTCTTCGCAGAGGTGCGCCAGGGCCTCGTCGAGCCAGCCTTCCTCCTCGATCGCCGTCCCGGCGTCGGCCCCGCGATGGAGACATTTTCTCGTGAACACGACGGCGTGCGTATATTCATGCGCCATGACGGTGCGGAGGTGCGGCCCGGCGCGGAGGTCCGTGCTCAGGTACATCATGTCGCACCGGTTGCCGAACGGCGCGGGGTAGCCCGGATCGAGATCCGTGACGCGGACGTAGCCGTCGACGGCGTGGCGGCCTCCCCCCAGGCGGGCGAGCCAGCTTGAGAAGAAGACGGTGAAGCGGCCGTCGCCGTCGGCGTCGTCGGCCAGGCCGATCGTCCGGGCCGCGACCGGGCGGACGTGGGCGTCGAAGGTGTCGACCACGTCGGCGAGCGTCTCGGCGTCGACCCGCTCCACGTCCTCCTCGGCGACGTACACCTGCACCCGCTCGCCGATCGCCCGCAGCGTCCCCCGGACCTTCTGGTAGTTGCTCGCCCCGCCGACGTCCCCCTCGCGGACCATGACGTGGAAGTCGCGATGAGGCTCCGGCGGCAAGAGCGGCGCGGCGACGTCCGCCGGGGGTCGGGGGGGCGTCAGCGCGGGCTCCCGGATCGGGCTTTCCGGGGCGCGTTCCGGGGGCCGGGCGCGGTCGACGCCCCGCGCCGAGAGCCGGACGGAGAACGGGCCCGGCTCCGGCGCCAACGAGGAGACGACGACCAGGAGGTCGCCCCCTGCTTCGCCGTCGTTCGGGGCGTCGAACGTCGCGAAGCCGTCGCGCACGGCGATCGGGACGGGCTCGCGGGGCCGCCAGTCGACTGGGGGGAGTGGGGACGAGATCCGGGACGACGGCGGGGGCGACGAGGCCGACGATCGGGCGTCGCCCCAGGGGGCGAGGCCCGCCCCAGAGGCCGAGAGCCCGAGCGCCAGCAGCGCCGCGGCCGAGGCCCGCAGGGCCCGAAATCGGGAGCGATCCGTCATCCCAAGCCCTTCCCCGCCTGGACCTTGCCGACGCGACTTGGGCGGTTCCCCCGCCTTGCCGATCGGCCGTGACAGGCTTTCGATCGGTCGCGCCGGCCGTGCGGCTTGAACGGATCGCGTCGGGGTTTGTGGTTCCCGGACCCTCGCCGCGACTTGAGTTTTTTCGGCCGTTCGCCGGGGCATCGGCGGGCCGTCGGCTTTGCGGATCAAGTCGGTCGTCGCGGTCGGCCGATAACGGGGAGGAGACGATGATCGAACCGTTCCCGGACAGGAAAGGCCCGGCCCACATGGACCCGCGCACGCCCCGACGCCCGTTCAAGCTCGCGACGGCCGCCGTCGCGCTCGGCCTCGCCGGGGCCGCCGCCTGTTCCGGCTGCGCCCGCGACCGCTTCTACACCGCGACCCCCGAATCCGGCGGCGTCGGCCGCGTCGTCCGACGCCCCGCCCTGGAAACCCCCGCCGTCAAGCCCCTCTTCGTCGGCGGCTACGCCGGCGCCGACTACAGCCGCGGTTCCCGGCCCACCCCCCTCCGCAGCCGGCCGATGGAGGTCGAATAAGCCTCATCCAAGCGATTCCCGATTTTTCGTCGACGGCCCGCCCCGCCTCGCTAAGATGAACACTTCCGAGTCGCCAGCATGCAGCGAGGCGTTCGGGAGGAGGCTTCATGGCCGGTCGACGGGCCCTCATCATTGGGTCGCAATGCAACGCTCTCGGCAGGCTGAGCTTCCTGCCCGACGTCGCCCAGCGACTTCACTCCCTCATGACCGATGGCCCCGGCGCGTGCGCGGGCGTCCCCCTGGAAGGCCGACCGGCCGGGCTCCTGCTCGACCCGAGCGTCGCCGAGACCAAAGATGCGATCGACGGCGCGATTCGGGCCGCGGCGGAAGCGGGCGAGTCGCTGATCCTCGCCTACGTGGGCCACGGCGACTTCCAGAACAGCCACTTCTTCCTGATGCCGACTGACGCTCAGAAGGCGACGAGCAAGAGCGCTGTGCATCTCGCGAAGTGCATCGGCGAGTGCCTGGAGGAGTACCCAGGCTTCCGCGGCCTGACGGTCCTGGTCGACGCCTGCCACGCCGGGATGGGCGTCGAGCAGGCGATGGCGTCCTGGGCCGAGTTCGTGAAGGGGCTAAGCGGCTTCGAACTCTTGACCGCGACCGACGACCAGGAGACGGCCAACGCACCCCTCTTCCGGACGCTGACCGAGATCCTCGAACGGGGTGATCCCGAGGCCGGCGACCGCGTCACCTCCCGCGACGTGCACCGGCGTCTGCGGGCCGCCTACCATCCCGCGCAGCGGGCGGCCTTCAACGCCGACGTCGACCTGGGCCGCAACCCCGCCAAGGACCCCGGCGACGTCTTCTGGCAGGACAGCCCGGGACGCCCCCAGATCCTCCAGCGGACCTGGTACTTCCAGCCCACGGCGGACCTCGGCCGGCTGGTCGCAGCGAGCCAGGCCGAGCCGATCGTCGTCCTGGCCGGCGCGGCGGGCTCGGGCAAGTCGACGCTCGCCTCGGCCCTGACGCGGCCCGAACTGGCGACCGGCCTCGTCCCCGAGGGCTTCGTCCAGGCGATCGGCGTCCTGCTGGCCCAGACGACCGAGGTCGGCCTCGCCCGCGACCTGGAGACGCAACTGAAGCGATCCGTCCCCGGCTTCGCGGACGCCGTCCAGGCGTTCCAGCTCGCCGTCCCAGACGACGAACGGAAGCGGCTCGACCACCTCAGCCTGAAAGTGCTCCGCCCGCTCGCCTACCTGCCGGAATCGTCGGTCGTGCGGATCATCCTCGACGGATTCGACCAGCTCTCGCAACCGATGCGCGACCTGATGGAGCGGACGCTCGCGGAGTCGCCTCCTGCGCTCCGGCTGATCGTCACGGCGCATCCCGAGACGCCGGGCTGCCCGCCGGGGCGTCGCCTTGCGCTGGAGCCGACGGACGCATCGGCGCTGGACGCCTACCTGAAGGCCCGCGACATCCCGGCCGCGGCGCGCTCGGCGATCCTCGGCAGGGCCGGAGGCCAGTGGCTGGTCGCGACCCTCCTGGCCGACGCCGTAATTGCGGAGCCCGGAATCGACCTCGCCCACCTGCCCGGCACCGTCGCCGAGGCCTACGCGAAGCGTCTGGAGCAGACGACCGGTGGATCCTCCAGCGAATGGCGGGACCGCTTCGGCCCCATCCTCGCCGCCTTGGCCGTCGCCGGCTCGGGCCCGATCCTCCCCCTCCCCCTCCTCGTCCACGCCTCCGCGACCCTCGAAGGCCCTTCCGACGAGGATTCCGTCCGCGCCGCGCTCGACGCCCTCGGCGGCCTCGTGGTCCGCGGCGAGTCCGGCGCGCCGACCGAACACGTCGGCCTCTTCCACGCCACCCTGCCCGAATACCTGCTCAGCGTCCCGGCGGCCGATTCGGGCTTCGAGATCGACGCCCCCGCCGCCCATCGTGCGATGATCCAGGCCATCGACGTCCTCGCCCCCAGCACCAAGCGTCTCCTCGACGACCCGTTGCACCGCTATGCCTTCCTACGCGAGGTCCACCACCACTGGATGGTTGAGGACCACGCGCGAGCCTACAACTGCCTGTACCAGCGGGAATCGAACATTCCCCGAGCCAACCTCCTTCGGTGGGAAGAGTGGGTTTCTCCATTCGGCCAGCGATCTGACACAGACGATCCACGGACCCTTCGATTTAGGTCGCAAGTTGCCTTCTGGACGGGGGAGTGCGGTGACGCGCGGGGTGCGTTGGCGGCGTATGCGGCGTTGCTGCCCGACCGGGAGCGGGCGCTGGGCCGCGACCACCCCGACGTGCTGACGACCCGCGGCAACCTCGCCGCCTGGACGGGGGAGTGCGGTGACGCGCGGGGTGCGTTGGCGGCGTATGCGGCGTTGTTGCCGGACCAGGAGCGTGCGCTGGGCCCGGACCACCCCGACACTCTCGCTACACTCGGTATTCTGGGCCTCTACGCGGCCCTGGTCGGCGATCGGCCTCAGAGCTGCCGGTGGCTGCGCGAGGGATTGTCTCGCGCGGAAAAACGATTCGAGCCCGATTATCCGCTGATCAAGGACTTGCGGAACTTGATGGAGCAAGTCGGATGCGGCTCGCCCTGACAGACGGTCATTCCAGGGCTTCGATGATCGCCTTTCCCACGGCGAGCCGTCCCAGGTAAGTCTCGGGCCGGTGGGGATTGCCGCCGGGTTCCTGGAAGTGGAAGGAATTGAGGCGGGAGCCTTCGGGGACGGTCTGACCGAAGAGGGGGTGCAGGTCGGGGTCGGCGGCGACGACGTCTTCGAGGTTGGCGTGGTTGAGCCAGGTCTGGACGAGGGGCGGGAAGGACGCGCGCGGGTCGAGGCGTTCGGTGACGATGGTGCGGAGGCCGAGGGGGGAGCCGAGGGTGACGAGGAGCGGCAGCGGGCTCGTCAGGCGGTGGGCGCATTCGTAGGCGACCACGGAGCCGAGGGAGTGGCCGATGAGGATCACCGCGTCGTCCATCTGGTCGAGCACGGTCTGCCGGATCGCGTTGCGGAGGTCCGGCTCGGTGAGGTAGCGAGTGACCTGATTCAGGGTCGTCAACAAGGTTCGCTCGACGATGTACATGCCCGGACGGGCGATCCAGGGGCTGCGAGCGAGGGCCTTGAGGATCGTCCGCGCCACGTTGCCGGTCCCCTGGGCACCCGCGCCTTCGGGGTCGCGGACCATTGCGAGGGTCCGGGCGGCCTGAACGGCTGACGCGCTCTCGCTCGGGGCGCGCTCGGCCACGCGTTCCAGCCACTCGGTCATCAGGGACTCGGCCAGGCTCGCCTGGTCTGCGGTCAGGTCGTCGAGGTCGTCATGGGCCCCTTGCACGTCCGGGGCGCGGAACCGGTCGCCGTAGTAGGCGACGTGGACTTCGATATGGGCCGGGTCGCTCGTCGGGAGTTGGAGCCGGTCGGCCAGGTCCCCCCGGCCCGCGAGCCGGACGCCCCCGGCCAGCGCCGGGACCCAGCCGGCCCGGATGCCGTCGGCCGTCTCGCGTTGGTTGTCGATCCCGTGGACCAGGACGATTCGCGTCATGGATGGGTCTCCTCGATGGGTGATCGCACGGAAACGAGGATACCCGAGAAGCCGGCCCGGTGTTGACGGGGCGGTCGGAATCGGGGAAAGATACGGCGTGGAGCCCGGTGAAGGGAGATTCCGCCGACGCGGCGGTGCATCCGGGTTGGGGGCCTTTAGGGGAGGCGGTCAGGGACGACCGCCCAACGGAAGCTCTATGTCTGAAGAGACCATCCAGTACGTCGACGGCGAGATCGAAGGCGTCGAGATCCGCTATTTGAAGACCTTCAGCGACAAGCGCGGGTGGCTGATCGAGGTCTTCCGCCATGACGAGCTGGCCCAGGATCGCTGGCCGGTCATGACCTACATCTCCTCGACCCTGCCGGGCGTGGCGCGCGGGCCGCACGAGCATGTCGACCAGACCGACGGCTTTGCGTTCATCGGTCCTTCGGATTTCAAGCTCTACCTGTGGGACACCCGCAAGGAGAGCCCGACCTTCGGCCGTCGCTTCGTCGAGGTTCTGGGCGAATCCCGCCCGGCCGCCGTGTGGATCCCCCCCGGCGTCGTCCACGCCTATCGCAACGTCGGCGACAATCCCGGGCTGGTCCTGAACGCGCCCAACCGCCTCTACGCCGGCGAGGGGAAGAAGGAGCCGATCGACGAGATCCGCCACGAAGACGCCGATCCGCCGCGATTCATCATGGACTGAGCGGGCGAATCGTGCGATTCGAAACGTCGACGGCGGGCGAGGGACGATCTGCGTCCCTCGCCCGCCGTGTTGCGTTCGCTTCGCGTCCGGCCCGATCGATCAGGGCTTGGCGACGCCGATGACGCCGACGGCGAGCCGGCCGCCGGCGTCGCCTGAGGGCTGGCTCTTGAGGTCGTCGGCCTTGGCGTGGACCACCAGGCCGCGGCCGATGATCGAGGCCGGGCCGTGGAACTTCAGGTGGGCGTCTTCCAGGTCGATGGTCGCCTTGCCGTTCTCATCGGCCGTGACGTTGCCGAGGTCGCCGACGTGCCGCATCGGGGCTTCGCGGTCGGCGTGCTGCTCCTGGGTCGGGTTGAAGTGGCCGCCGGAGGCCATGCCGTCCTCGGACCACGCGCCGAACTCGTGGACGTGGAAGCCGTGCTTGCCGGGCGTGAGGCCGGTGATGACCCCCTCGACCTTGATCTTGCCGCCGTGCTCGGTGAAGGTGATGTGGCCCTGCACCTTGCTGTCCTTGGTCGGGACCATGGTGGCCACGGCCTTGGTGATCGGCGCGGCGGCGGCGTGCGCCTTGTCGTCCGCGTGCTGGCCGAGGGCCGAGGAGCCCATCCCGATCAGGCCGCAGAGCGCCAGGGCCGCGGCGCTTCGATGGATCGTCATCGTCTTCGTTCTCCTTGGTGTTCGGTTCGGTCGCGTCGATGTCGGTGCGGGGCCGAGCCTCGCGTCGGCCGTCGCTTCCCCAGAGGATCGAAGGTAGCCTGCGAACCGGCGGGTCTCAAGGGGCCGCCCTCGGGGGAACCCCTGGTTATGCCAGCAAAGCGCGGGCCCAACCCGTGGCCGATCCGGGGGATTTCGCCGGCCGCGTCCTTGTTTCGGCCGTGGGGCCGGGGGATCATGGGTCGACTATCCCGCCCGCGACCGTCGTGGAACCCGCCCCATGCCGACGCCCGACGCTTCCGCCCCCACTTCCACCCCGACCGACGCCCTGATCCTGGTCCGGCTGCTACTCGCCGGGACGAAGGGGGCGAAGGCCGCGGATCTCCGCAAGGACCTGGAGCCGATCCTGGGCCGACGCTGGCCGGGGAGCGAGCTGGCCTCGGTGATCGACCGGGCCCTGATCAAGCTGGCCGCCGACGGCCTGGCCGTCCAGCAGCCGGGACGGACGAAACGAGCCCCTGCGACGTTCCTCGCGACCGACGACGGCCGCCGCGACGCGCTGGCGTTCCTGGGGGTCGCGGAACTCCCCGCGAAGCCCAAGCCGACGTGGGCGAGCCTCAAGAAGTCGCTCCTGATCGCCAGGGCGCTCGGCCTGGACGCTCTCGCCCCGGTCGCCAAGGACGACGCCCTCCGCGCCGTGCTGCTGGACCGTCAGGCGGGGCTGGGCCTGGGGGGGGCGCCCACGCTCAAGCAGGCCAAGGAGGCCTGGACCCGCAAGCACCTGGGGATGGGTCCCAGGGAAAAGGTCACGCTGGAGACGGTGCAAGCGGCCCTCTTCCGGCGCGCCCTGGCGGGCGCGCCGACCTCGCCGGTCCCCGCCAAGGGGACGCTCGACCTGTTCCTGGCCGAACGCCTGGGCGCTCCCGGCAAGCCGTTCAAGAGCCTCCGCGACGAGATCGTCCGCCGCTGGGCCGAAGGGATCCCCGGCCTCGTTTCGGAGCCGCCGAACGGGGCCGAGGCCGAAGTCGCCACCCCCTCCCCCGCCCTCGACCTGGGCGCGTTCGCGAGGCGTGTCCGCGAGGCCGTGAGGGGCTGTCGGACGGGACGCCACGGCGAGGACAAGGTGTTCGTCGTCCACGTCTGGCGGGCGCTCCAGCACGATCCCTCGTTCCGCGGCGGCGACTTCGCGCTGTTCAAGAAGCGGCTGGCCGAGGCCAACAACGCGAGGCTCCTCAGCCTTTCGCGGGCCGATCTGGTCCAGGCGATGAACCCCGAGGACGTGCTGCTTTCGGAGGTCCCTTACATGAATACGTGCTTCCACTTCGTCCGCGACGAGCCGGGCCGGGGGGCGGCGTCATGACCGCCGAAGCGAACGCCGCGCGCGTCGCCGCCTTCTGCTCGTCGGCCGCGGCCGATCCGTTCCACGCCGTCGCCACGGCCTCGGACGTCTGGCGGCCCGACCCGTACGACGTGGAGTCGATCCACGGCCGCGTCCGGGCCTGGTTCGACCGCGCCGTCGAGCGGGCGCGGGACGTCTCGGGGCCGTCGTCGGGCCGCCTGCTCCTGTTGCTGGGGGAGTCCGGGAGCGGCAAGACGCACCTGATGCGCGCCTTCCGGAGCAAGGTCCACGGCGCGGGCCGGGGGTATTGCGCCTACATGCAGATGACGTCGTACACCGGCGACTATCCCCGCTATGCGCTGAACAACGTCATCGAGTCGCTCGACCGCCCGTACTGCGAAGGCGCCTCGCCCGAATCCGGCCTGCGCAGGCTCTCCGACGGCCTCGTCGCGATGCTGGGCGAGGACCGTCGCGAGGGAGTCGAGCGGCTCCGCGAGGGGGGGCTCGACCAGGCCGCGATCGACGCGGTCGTCGCCGAAACGGCCGACGCCCTGATTCGCGACGAGCGCCTGGCGCGAGTGGACGTTTATCTGATCCAGGCCCTCCTCTATCTCCAGGCCGGCGACCCGGCGATCCACGCCCGGCTCCTGAAATACCTCCGCTGCGAGGACCTCAACGCGCGCGACCGCCGCTACCTGGGGGACGTCGACCCCAACACTTACGCCGACGCCTGCTCGCGGATGACCGCGCGGCTGGGCGGGCTGATCCACGCGGTCGAGGGCGCCCCGCTGGTGATCTGCGTGGACCAGCTCGAGGACGTGTTCGACCTGGAGCAGGCGTCGGCGAAGTTCCGACGGGCGATGGCCACGCTCTGCGACCTGCTCAGCCGCGTCCGCTCGGCGATCGTCGTCGTCTCGTGCCTGGAGAACTTCTACGACGAGCTGAAGCCGATGCTCACGCGGTCGACCCGCGACCGCGTCGAGAACGACCCCCGCCCGGCCGTGCTGGAGACCCCCTGCGGGCCGGAAGAGGTCCGGGCGCTGATCGCGCGACGGATCGAACACTTATTCAAGTCGGCGGGCGTCGATCCCGACCCGATGGATCCGATCGCGCCGATCCCCGAGGCGCTGGCGACGGCCCTGGTCGGCCTCCGCGCCCGCGACGTCTTGCAGGAGTGCCAGGCGTATCGCGAGCGGTGCGTCGAGGAAGGGAAGATGGCCGCGCACCCTCCTGAGAGCGGCCCCGCGCCCGCCGTCGCCGCTCCGAAGGGGGACGACGAGGCGAGGCGGGCCGTGGACGAGATCGAGCAGGCGTGGAGCGACTTCCGATCCGCCCAGGCCGAGCCCGCGCCGGTCGAGGAGCCCGAGCTTGCCGAGGCGCTGGCGCGAGGGCTCCGGGACGCCAGCGAGGAGGACGGGGGCGGCGAGGCCCGCGTCCGGGTCGACGGCCGGTTCGTGACGTTCGACGGCCCCCGCGCCCGCTTCGTCGCCTCGGTCTGCAACCGGCCGCCGCAAGGGGGCGCGCTCAGTCGGGAGATCGAGGAGCTGGACGCTTTCGCCGCCGCGGAGGGCCTGCGGGCCGTCGCGGTCCGGTCGGCGGCGTTCCCCCCCAGCAAGACCTCGAAGACGGCGAAGGTCCTCGCCGACTTCGACGCCGGCGGCGGCCTCCGCGTCGTCGTCGAGGACTCCGACTGGCGAGCCTTCGCCGCCTTCGCCGCCTTCCGAGACCGTCGCGGCGGCGAGCCCGCCTTCGAAGCCTGGCGCAGGCGCACCCGCCCCTTGACCGGCCTGAAGTCGCTGCGGACGATACTGCATCAGGACGCGCCGCCTCCCGCTCGACGGGCAGGCGGGACGCCGGACGACGCGACCCCACCTTGAGAAGAGAACCAGGCGAACTCCCATGCCAAGCCGCACCGACCTGTTCGACGCCCCCCTCCCCCGTCGCGGCGTCCTCGGGGCGCTGGCGGCGGTCGTCCTGGGAGCTTCCCGGACCTTCGCCGGCGCACCCGAGCCGGAGCGGCCGTGGCAGCTCTCCACGTTCTCGGCCGACGTCACGCCGCTGGTCGGCCACCCCTGCATGGGGGGCGGCATCGAGCCGGTCAAGTCGGTCGCCGACCCGCTGGAGGCCATCGGCTTCGTGCTTCGCGGCGGCACGCTGGAGAAGCCCGTGGTCGTGGTCTCGGTCGACTGGTGCGAGATCCGCAACGAGGCCTACGACCGCTGGCGCGAGGCGATCGCCGAGGCCGCCGGGACCGACCCGCACCACGTCCTGCTCTCGGCCGTCCACCAGCACGACGCCCCGATCGCCGACCTGGCGGCCGAGCGGCTGCTGGAGGAGAACGGCTGCGCCGGGAGGATCTGCAACCTCTCGTTCCACGACCTGATCGTCGAGCGGGTGGCGCGGGCCGTCGCGAAGTCCGTGAAGAAGGCCCCCCGGCGGGTCACGCACGTCGGCGTCGGCCGCGCGAAGGCCGAGCGCCTGGGATCGAGCCGACGCTACGTCCGCCCCGACGGGACCGTCGTCCACGACCGGACGAGCGCGTCGAGGAATCCCGAGGCGAAGGCGGCCGACGAGGGGTCGATCGACCCGTTCGTCACGGTCGTCAGCTTCTGGGACGGCGAGGAGCCGATCGTCGCCCTGAACCATTACGCCATCCACCCGATGAGCTACTACGGCAAGGGGGAGGTCTCCGCCGACTTCGTCGGCATGGCCCGCCGCGCCCGCGCGAAGGCGCTGCCGGGGGTCGTCCAGATCTACGCCTCGGGCTGCGGCGGCGACGTGACGGCGGGCAAGTACAACGACGGCGACCACGCGCGACGCCCCGAACTGGCCGCCCGCCTCGAAGACGCGATGGCCCGCGCCTGGGAGGCCACCCGCCGCGAGCCCCTGGAACGCGCCTCGCTCCGGATCGAGCCCTTGAAGTTCACCCCCCGCGAGGACGCCGGATTCACGGAGGCCGAACTGAAGGCGCGTCTGCTCGATCATACGAAGCCGTTCGGCCAGTGCCTCGCCGCGATGGCCCTGAGCTGGCGCGAGCGGGTCGCCGCCGGCCGGCCGATCGACCTCCCCGCGCTCGACCTCGGCCCCGTCGTCCTGGTCCTGCTCCCCGGCGAGACGTACGTGGCCTATCAGCTTCTGGCCCAGAAGCTCCGCCCCGACAAGGTCGTCGTCGCCATCGCCTACGGCGACGCCGCCACCGGCTACATCCCCACCGCCGACCGCATCGCCGAGCACGACGCCAACCTCCGCGACTGGTGCTGGGTCGACCCCGGCGCCGAGGCCGTGCTCACGAAGGGGCTGGAGGCGGTGCTGAAAGCTGAACGCTGAGGGTTCGTTTCGAGTCTCGGAGGATCCCGCCATGCGACGCTTCTGGATCGTGCTCCTTGCGCTGCCGCTCACCATGTCGGACGCCTCGGCGCAAACCCGCCCTCGCCGACCCCCGATCGAACTCGGGCCCGACGACAAGCCCGCCTTCCCGGCCGCCCCGGAGGGCTTCGACGTCCGCCGCGACGACGTCCCCCGGGGGAAGATCGAGACGGTCGAGTACGACTCCTCGACCGTGGGCGTGAGGCGGAAGATGCGGGTCTACACCCCGCCGGGCTACGACGACCAGGCCCCGTATCCGGTCCTCTACCTGCTGCACGGCATCGGCGGGGACGAGGAGGAATGGGAGCGGGGCGGGAAGGTGGACGTCGTCCTGGACAACCTGATCGCCGACAAGCTGGCGACGCCCCTGATCGTCGTCATGCCCAACGGCCGGGCCCAGCCCAACGACCGCGCGGAGGGGGACGTCTTCCGCCACGCCAAGTCCTTCGAGACGTTCGAGGGGGACCTCCTCAAGGACGTGATCCCGTTCGTCGAGAAGACCTACGCCGTGAGGAAGGACCGCGAGGGACGGGCCCTCGCCGGGCTCTCGATGGGGGGCGGCCAGGCGCTCAACTTCGGGCTCGGCCATCCCGAGACGTTCGCCTGGGTCGGCGGCTTCTCCTCCGCCCCGAACACGCGGCCGCCCGAGAAGCTGCTGTCGGACCCGGAGGGGGCCGCGAAGCTGAAGCTCCTCTGGATCTCCTGCGGCGACAAGGACGGGCTCATCAACATCAGCCAGCGCACGCACGCGTACCTCAAGGAGAAGGGCATCCCCCACGTCTGGCACGTCGAGCCCGGCGGCCACGACTTCGACGTCTGGAAGGACGACCTCTACCACTTCGCCCAGCGTCTCTTCCGCTGACGCCGCCCGCCCCCGCCCCCGCCCCCACGCCCCGATCTCGGCGTGGGGGCGCGCCGTCGTGGTCCGCGGCTCGGCCGGGTCAAGCCCGACGTCCCTCCCACCTGATGCAGGCCTCGACGTCGCGCAGGGCGCTTCGCGCCTCTCGGTATTCCGGGTCCAGGCGGATCGCCTCCCGGAAGCACTCGGCGGCCTCATGGAACCGCTCGCGGCACCGCAGCACCAGGCCCAGATTGAAATAGGCCTCGTCGACGCGGCCCTTTTCGCAGGCGACGCCGGCCCGATGGACTTCTTCGGCCTCGTGCAGCCGCCCCTGCCTCGTCAGCACGCCGCCCAGGAAGATCCGCCCGGCCGCATGGTCGGGATCGGCCTCGACGGCGTTCGTATACCAGGCCGTCGCCTTCTCCAGATCTCCCGCCGCGTCGAAGAGGTAGCCCATGCCCATGAGGGGGAGCCGACGCCCCTCGGCCGGGAAGAGTTCGAGAGCCCTGGCGATCGCCCCCTCGGCTTCCTGGAAGTGGGCGGCCTTGACGAGGGCTTCCCCCAACCGCACCCAGGCGACGGCATCGTCGGGATAGTCGGTCAGGTACCGCCGCGCGACGCGGATCGTCGAGGCCGGGAACGGTCCCTCCGAAAGCCGCCTCAGCCGCTCGTACCGCTCGTCCTCGTCCCTCTCGCCCTCTCGTCGCCGAAGGCTCGATCGGCCGGGTCGGCTTCGCCGTTCCTCCCACCTGATGCAGGCCTCGACGTCGCGCAGGGCGTGTCGCGCCTCGCGACGTTCCGGGTCGAGTCGAAGCGCTTCCCGGAAGCAGGCGGCGGCCTCGCGGAAGCGCTCGCGGGCCCTCAGCACGAAGCCCAGCTGGAGATTCGCCTCGTCGATGTAGCCCTTGGCACAGGTGAGGCCGGCTCGAAGGAGGTCTTCGGCCTCGTGCAGCCGACCCTGCCTCGCCAGAAGTTCGCCCAGCCAGATCCGGCCGGCCGCGTGGCCGGGGTCGGCCTCGATGGCCTTTCGATACCAGGCCGCCGCCTGGCCTTGATCGCCCGCCGCGTCGAAGAGGTACCCCATTTTCAACAGGGGATTTCGTCGCAAGTCGGGCGGGCAGAACTCCAGGGCCTTCGCGATCGCCTGCTCGGCTTCCTCGTAGCGGGCCATCCTGGTCAGGACGTCTCCCAGCCACATCCAGACGACCCCGTCGTCGGGGTAGTCGATCAGGTATCGGCGCGCGACGCGGATCGTCAGGGCCGGGTAATGCCTCTTCGACAATCGCCTCAGACGCTCGTATCGCGCCTCGCGTCCCATCACGCCCTCCGTCGCCGGAAGCCCAAGCCCGAGAGATCGACCTGCGAGCCTAACAGGAACCCGGGCTCGGGTGGTCGGGGCGTCGGAATTCCTGTGCCTGGATGCGGCACTTCGCGCAGGCGAAGCCGTCCACAGGCCCCTCACTTCGCGAATTCGGCGTGGGGGTGGGTGGTGTAGAAGTGCGTCCCGCGACGGGGGTCGTGGAAGCGGTGGAAGGGGACGGCGCCATCGATCGGCTCGGGCAGGACGTGGAACGCGACCCCCTCGGACTGGTAGAGGCGGGGGCGGATGCGTTCGGAATTCGGGTCGGTCGTGTAGAGGTGGTCGGTGCGGCTCCGCAGCAGTTCGACGGAGACGGCGCCCGGGGCGTCGGCGGTCGGGACGTAACCGGCCAGGCCCTCGGGGGTGAAGGCGCCGGGGACGTCGATCGTCGGGCTGAGGGTGTAGCGGTGCGCCCCGGTGCGGACGTTGAGCCAGCGGTGGAGCGGGACCGCGCCCGGTCGGGGCTCCCGGAAGATGTAGCCCAGCGTCCCCTGGCGTTCGAGCCGGGTCAGATCGAACTTCAGGACGACGAAGTCGGGGGCGTAGTCCAGCCCGCAGAGGACGCCGTAGTCCTTGTACATCGCGGCGCGCTTGAGGATCTCGGCGTTGAGCTTCTGGTTGACCGACTCGGCCTTGCCGTCGACGACCTGGGTGGCGATGGCGTCGAACTGCTTGCCCAGCAGCTTCGCCAGCAGTCCCGCCACCCCTTCCAGCTCTGTCCGCTTGACCTCGTCCACGTCCACCCGGAACCGGGGCGAGCCGTCGGGACCGGCCTCGACGTTGACGCTGGCCTTGATGTCGAACCGGAACTTCCGCCAGCCGTCGACGTGGTCCTTCGACCGCGAGGCGTTCTCCGAGAGCGGCCCCGAGGCCGGCGGCCGGAACTCTCCCTCCGCCGTGAACGCCGCCAGCAGCTTCCGCTCCTTCGGGTCGATCCCCACGAGCCGGTACGAATGCACCGAGCCCCGATACTTCTCCTGATCGAACCGGTTCGGCGGCAGCTTCTCCACCACCCCGGCCAGGTAGCCCTTCTCCAGCTTGATCTCCGTCGCCCCCCGCGCGGGGGCGGCCAGGGCGCTCAAGAGGATCGCGAGCGCGAGGCCCGCGCGACGGGTGTGGCTCATCAGGATCGATCCATCGAGTGGCGGGGCGGGATCCGTGGGCGCGGATTTATACCAACAACCCGAGGATCGGGCTAGGCGATTCGAGGCCGTGGGCGCCGTCGAACGTCCTGGCTGCTGGCGTCGCGAGATCGGGCATGGTCTCATGGTCAGCCGACGGTCGAGTCGGGGGCGGCCTCGGATTCTCGGAGCGGCTCCGGGCCGCCGGATGGGGTTGAAATCCAGCACGAAGGAAGGCCAGACCGTGACGTCGTACGAGGATCTCTACAGGACCTTGTTCCAGGACTTCGGCTATCCGCTGACCAATCGCACCGCGTTATCGCCCCGATCGATCGCCCAGGCCGAGTAGCGGCTGGGCGTCCAGGCACCGACGTCCTTGCGCGAGTATTATCTCGTCGCGGGCCGCGAGAAGCGTTTCAACCTGAGCCAGGAGCGTCTCCTGCCGCCGTCGGATTGGAAGGTGGAGGGGAAGAAGCTGGTCTTCATGGAGGAGAACCAGGGGGTCTGCATCTGGGGCGCATCCGTCCGCGCGCCCGACGCCGAGGATCCCCCCGTCTCCGAGGGACAGCCCGACGACGAATCGACGAGCTGGTACGTCTTGAAGCGCAAGTGCTCGGATTTCCTGGCGGCGATGCTCCACCACCAGGCCGTCTCGGGCGGGCTCCCCCACTTGGCCTTCGGCACCTTCACCGCGTCGCCGATCTCCGCCCATCGGCTCGCCGAGCGGGGATGGAAGGGCTACGGCGAGATGAAGGGCGAGGCGTGCTACAGCCGACCCAACCAGGTGATCACCGTCGCCCCCGTCGCCCTGCCTTGGGCGCGAGGCTGGACGGTCAACGCCGGGGCCCGGACGAAGCGGGATCTCGAAGCGATCCGCTCGGAGTTGGGACTGGGGGCCGGTTGAGGCGGCTCACAGCTCCATCTCCGCGCGGACGACGGCGTCTTCGAGGTCGCGGGTGAGGGTGAAGCCGACCTTCTCGCAGACGCGGAGCATCTCGACGTTCTCGGGGAGGATGTCGCCGGTCACGCGCGAGACGTGCTCGTCGCGGCCGACCTGCAAGATGCGCCGGAGGAGTTCGCTCCCCAGGCCGCGGCCCTGGAACTGGTCGCTGACGAGGAGGGCGAATTCGGCCTCGTCGGTCTCGCGGATCTTGCTCAGGCGGCCGACGCCCAGGATCTTCCGCTCGCCGGTCTCCGGGTCCTTGAAGTCGGCTACGAGGGCCATCTCGCGGTCGTAGTCGATGAAGCAGATGCGGGTCAGCCGCTCGTGGGCGACGCGGGTGCTGTACTTCATCGCGTGGAAGTAGCGGAATGAGACGCTGCGCTCCGAGAGCGTGGCGTGGAACTTCACCAGCATCGGCTCGTCCTCCGGGCGGATCGGCCGGATCGTCAGCGCCTCCCCCTTCTTCGACGTCCAGGGGAACGTGTACTGGGAGGGATAGGGCCGGATCGCCGGTCGCGGGAGGTCCTCGGCGTGGATCAGGGGGCCGTGGATGATCACGCGGGCGTCCAGGACGATCAGCCGGTCGGGCGAGGCGAAGAGCGGGTTGACGTCGATCTCCTTGATCCAGGGGAGTTCGACGACCAGGTCGCTGAACCGCACCAGGAGCCGCTCCAGGGCGGCCATGTCGACCGAGGGCTGGCCGCGCACGCCCTTGAGCGCGGCGAAGACGCGGGTCTGCTCCATCATCCGGCGGGCGAGGGTCGTGTTGAGCGGCGGCAGCCCCAGCGCGCGGTCGCCGACGACCTCGACGTGGCGGCCCCCCGAGCCGAAGAGGATGACCGGGCCGAACTCGGGGTCGAGGCTGCTCCCCAGGAGGACCTCCACGCCGGCCTCGGGCTGGACCATGGGCTGGACGCCGACGCCCTGGAAGTGCCCGTTCCCGACGTGGGCCTCGACCGACCGTTCGATGGAGCGGAAGGCGGCGCGAACGGCGTCGGCGTCGTAGAGGTTGAGCCGGACGCCGCCGACGTCGCTCTTGTGGGTGATCGTGGTCGAGTTGAGCTTCACCGCGACCGGCCAGCCGAACCCCTCGGCCGCGACCGCCGCCTCCTCGGGCGTCTGGACGACCGTGGTGGGGACGGTCGGGATCTCGTAGATGGTCAGCAGTCGCTTGGATTCGGCCTCGGTGAGGATCGTCCGACCCTCGCGCCGGACGGCCGCCAGCAGGGCCTCGGCCCGCTCGCGGGGGGAGCCCGCGGCGCTGTCCTCGGCGGGCATGGTCGGGGTCTCGTAGAGGCCCTGGAGGTTGTAGGACGACCGCCACATGAGGGCGAAGACGCGGGCGGCGGCGTCGGGGTGGGGGTAGGTGGGGATGCCGGCCTCGTTGAGGATGCTGGTCCCCTCCTCGATCGATTCGCCCCCCATCCAGCAGGCGAGGATGGGTTTGCCCAGGACCCTGGCGTGCTTCTTCAGCCGGCCGGCGACGGCGGTGGGGTCGGTGGCGGTCTGGGGGGTGAGGATCGTCAGGAGGCCGTCGACGGCGTCGTCCCCGGCGAGGACCTCCACCGCCTTGCCGAACCGTTCGGCGTCGGCGTCGCCCAGGACGTCGACCGGATTGTCGCGGCTCCAGCCCCGGGGGAGGAACAGGTCCAGGTCGCGCAGGGCGTCGGCCGACGGCTCGGCCAACGCGCCGCCGTGCTCGACCAGCGCGTCGGTCGCCAGCACGCCCGGCCCGCCGGCGTTGGTGACGATCGCCAGCCTCGGCCCGCGCGGGCGGGGCTGCTTGGAGAGGACGTCGGCCATGTCGAACACGTCGGCGATCGAATCGACCCGGAGCACGCCCACCCGGCGGAAGGCGGCTTCCAGCACCTCGTCGCTGCCGGCGAGCGCCCCGGTGTGGGTCGCCGCCACCCGCGCCGCGGCGTCGCTCCGCCCGGCCTTCAGGACGATGATCGGCTTGGTCAGGGCCACCTCGCGCGAGGCCGACAGGAACGCCCGCGCGTCGCCGATCGACTCCATGTAGATGACGATGCTCTTGGTGCGCGGGTCGTCCCCCAGGTAGTCGATCAGGTCGCCCCAGCCGACGTCGAGCATCGAGCCGACCGAGATGAACGCGCTGAAGCCGACGTTCTCCTTGCGGCTCCAGTCGAGCACCGCCATGTCGAGCGCGCCGCTTTGGCTGATATAGCCGACGCTCCCCGGCCGCGCCGAACGGTGCGCGAACGTGGCGTTCATGCCGGTGTGGGGCCGCATCACCCCCAGGCAATTCGGCCCGATCACCCGCATCCGCCCCCGCCGCGCCCGCTCCAGGATCTCGTGCTCCAGCCGGAGCCCCTCCGGCCCGGCCTCGCGGAAGCCGGCCGAGATCACCACGGCCCCCTTCACCCGGGCCGCCACGCATTCGGAGATCACCCCCGGGACCGTCGCGGCGGGCGTCACCACGATCGCCAGGTCGACCGGGTCGGGGACCGACGCCACGTCCTTGTACGCCTTGATCCCCAGCACGTTCCGCCGGTTCGGGTTGATGGGGAAGACCGTCGCGCCGAACGGGTTGCTGATCAGGTTCCAGAGCACCGCCCGCCCCGGACTCCCCACCTTCTCCGTCGCCCCGACCACCGCCACCGTCTTCGGCGCGAAGATCGCATCCAGCGGCCGACCCGCCGCCCCCTCCTCGGAGACCCGCGCCCCGTACAGACGATTCATGTCGGTCCTCCCGGACGCCTACCGCTCGTGCTCCTGACCCCCTCTCATCCTAATCGACGGGCGGGGGCCGCCCTAGCCAGGAGGACGCGCCGCCGGTGCGATCCCGCTGCGCCCGGCCCGGTCGATACGGACCGGCCCGAAGTCTGTTCGTCGATTTTAGGTGCCTTGATCGCCTTGCCACCGAAGGAGTTGGGGCTGGCTGCGAAAGAGGAATGAGCACGGCCCCGGGGCCGCTCGGGCCCGCCTTCCGGCCCGGGGAAGGCCGCGAGGGGCGCGCGAAGCGACCCGTCGCGGCCGAGGGGTCGCGACGGGTCGGCGGAGTCGAGGTTGATCGGCGACTTCCGGTCGAAGGAGATCGCTTCGGCTCAGTAGGCGTCGGAGCTGACGATCTCGCCGCCTGCCTTGGTGCCGACGGCCCACCAGATGTTCATGGCGATCGAACTCTTGACGAAGCGGGTGGAGCCGTCGCCGAAGAGGACGTTCACGCCGCCGGAGTGGTTGCTGTTGGCGTTGGTCAGGTGGGCGTGGTCCGCGGAGCCCACGCCGCAGCCCCCGCAGCCGAACCGGCAGGAGCCCCAGGTGTACTGGGAAGAGCCCGGGGGCACGACGGTGTTGAAGAGCGTGAAGCCCTCGGCGCCCCAGGCCCAGTGGCCGCCGCGGTTGGAGTGGAGCCCGCCGCCGGCCGTGGCGTTCTGGAACGCCGTGGAGCAAGTCTGGAGGACCTGGGAGATCGCGGCCCCGGGGGCCTGCTCGCCCAGGATCAGGGCGCTGCCGGCGTCCGAAGACCGCACGTCGGTGCCCCAACTGCTGAGGCTCTCGACGTTGACGCCGGTGACGTAGGGGCGGACCCGGCTGTCGCCCGAGCCGACCAGGCCCTCGCTGAAGGCGACCGTGTTGGACGAGCCGTCGGTGATGTCGTTCAGTCCGTAGGTCTGCTGGTACGAGAAGAGGCCCGTGCTCCGCACGTTGCCGCCGCAGTTCGGCGGGGCGCCCTGGTTGACCTTGTAGTCGGCGTCGAACGTCGTCCCCCGGCTGGCGTAGTAGCTGTTGTAGCCCACCTTGCCCGCGTTGCCGTCCGAGGGGCAGAGGAACGAGGACACCTTGGTCTGCCACGAGGTCGCGTTGACGTCCCAGCCGATGCCCTGGAGCGGGTCGAACTGGAAATTGGCGGCGTTGTAGATCGCCGACTGCTCCATCGTGGTCAGCAGCAGCGAATGGGCGCTCCAGCCCGACCAGGCCACGCAGCCGCCGTTGATCGAGTTGTACGACGCCGAGACGCCCATCGGGAACGTGTTCTGCGACGAGTGGTAGTTGTGCATCGCCAGCCCGATCTGCTTCAGGTTGTTGACGCACTGGGCACGGCGGGCGGCCTCGCGGGCGGCCTGCACGGCCGGCAGCAGGAGCGCGATGAGCACGGCGATGATGGCGATGACCACCAAGAGTTCGATCAGGGTGAAGCCCCGATCCTTCCTGTCTGGACGCGGCATGGACTGACTCCTGGACGGGCCCGGCCGGGACGAGGCCGGGGTTGGGGAGGGGGCGGACGGGATTCGTCTCGACGCGGGCCTCATCTCCGGGGACTCCCTCTCCTGGAGGATTTCTTCTGCTTATGCATGTCTTGCGAGTACTGGAGCGACTCCTTCAGCGTCTCGCGAGGCGACTTGTCGAACTGGGCCACGGCCGCGGCGTCCGAGCCGCCGCATCCCGGGGCCGCGGCCAGGGCGCAGGCGGCCACGGCCCAGGCGACGCCGACCGTCGCCCAGCCAAAAAAACCACGCGCATTCATGTTTTCAAGCCTTTCTCGAAGATCGCGCCGGGACGCGAGCGGCCCGGGACGCCGACGAAGGGGCCGGTGGCCCGCACGGACCCCGGCTTCGAAACCCGATGTTCCGTCGCGGCGATGGGCGCGACCCCGGGCGATGAACCGCTCGGAAGTCCGGTCGTCCCCCGCCGACGATCGACCCGACGGTCCGCCCATCCCCCCGACCGATCCGGGGGCGCGCGAGCTTGCCAGGCCGGGCGACTCTCGCACGAATCGCCCTCCCACGAGACCGAAGGAAGCCGACGCCCCACCCGGTCTCGTAATCGGATCTCACTCTACTCAGTAACTATAGATCGTCATGAATGCGGGGCAAGCGTCTTGGTACGAATTAATTAAGAGATGCGCGCGGGCGGCACCCTTCCGAGGCCTTCGCGGCCCGCCGGAGGGGCCGTCCCGTCGAATTTCGACGCCTATTGCAAGTTCCGGTAAGTCGTTGCTTCGTCGTTGATTTGATGTCGATGATATATCGCAAAAATAGTTGTGTCGAATCGAGCGGCGGTCCTCAGGCTCCGTCCCCGCGAGGCACCCGGAAACGGCCCCAGTCGACGCCGAGCTTGCGCATCCGGGAGCGGAGGGTGTGGGGGTTCAGGCCGAGGATCGCGGCGGCGCCCTGGGGGCCCTCGATGCGTCCTCCGGCGCGGGCCAGGGCTTGCTCGATGTGGCGGGCGGCGGCCTCGTCGAGCGTCGCCAGTGGCGCCGAGGCCGAAGTCGCGGGGGCGGCCGTGGCCGGCGACGGGGAAGGCGGCAGCGGGCGCGCGGCCGGGGGGACGCCCAGGGCCCGGGCCACGTCCAGGCCGGACCCGTTGCCGAGGATCGCGGCCCGCTCGATCACGGCCGCCAGCTCGCGGACGTTGCCCGGCCAGGGGTACTGGAGGAGCAAGGCGACCTCCTCGGCGGTCGGCGAGAGGTGCGGCATTCCCAGTCGCCGGGCGGCGCGGCCGGCGAAGTGGGCGGCCAGCGCGGGGACGTCGGCCAGCCGCTCGCGAAGCGGCGGGAGGTAGA
Source organism: Planctomyces sp. SH-PL62 (assembly GCF_001610895.1). NCBI lineage: Bacteria > Pseudomonadati > Planctomycetota > Planctomycetia > Planctomycetales > Planctomycetaceae > Planctomyces > Planctomyces sp. SH-PL62. The sequence continues at coordinate 131,892 of NZ_CP011273.1, forward strand.
CCGGGAAGACGGCCAGGCGATACCAGAGGTCCTGGCGGAACCGGCCGTCGTGGACCATCGCGTGGAGGTCGCGGTGGGTCGCGGCGACGATCCGCACGTCCGCCCGCCGGGGCTTCTCGCCCCCGACCCGCTCGAACCAGCCGTCCTGGAGGATTCGCAGCAGCCGGACCTGGGCGGCCGGGGGGAGTTCGCCGCACTCGTCCAGGAACAGCGTCCCGCCGTCGGCCCGCTCGAACCAGCCCTTGCGCTCGCCCACGGCCCCGGTGAACGACCCCTTCTCATGGCCGAACAGCTCGGAATCGACCAGCTCCGCCGGGATCGCGCCGCAGTTCACGCGGAGGAACGGCCCGGACGCCCGCCGGGATCGGGTGTGGATCGCCCTCGCGACGACCTCCTTGCCCGAGCCGGTCTCGCCGAGGATCAGGACCGGGGCGTCGGCCGTCGAGACCAGCTCGATCTGCTCCATGACCTCGCGCAGGCCGGTCTCCGCGCCGACGATCGAGCCGGCGAGGTCGTCGCGGCCGAGCTTCGATCGCAACGTGCGGTTCTCGGCCTCGGCCGCCTCGCGCAGCATGACCAGCTCGCGAAGCCGGTGGTCGTTCTCCACGGCCACCGTCAAGGGCTCGATCAGGGCCCGCACCAGCGCCTCATGCTCGGGGGTCGGCCGTTGGGACGGGCGCAGGGCCAGCAGCAGCACCGCCGGCGCCCCCTCCTCCGGGTCCAAAGGCGCCGCCAGCATCGCCCCCCCGCCCCGCCCGCGACCAGGCCCGGGAACCGCGCCGCGAAGCTCCGGCGCTCGGCCACTTCCAGCTCCCCCCGGCCGCACCAGTCCAGGAGCTTCGGCAGGATCTCCGGCATGATCGACGTCCGAGTCTCCCCTCGGGGCTCGCTCCCGCCCGCCGACTCGGCCGCCACCGTCTCCAGGAATCCGGCGGCCCGGTCCACCGACCGGATCGTCAGCGACTCCATCGGCAGAAGACCCGCCACGAGCGGAACGGTCTCTTCCACGGACTCCGCAAGCGTCCGGTGCCGCGAGACCACCCGCCAGATACTCAACAAGACCGGCCCGAAGTCGTTCATCCACCCAGTATGCCAGGAAATCTCACGGGTTGCCAGGAAATACCACGGGCACCCCCAGGAAATCTCACGGATTGTGTGCCGCCGAACCGGCTCAAAGCGTGTAAAGTTTGCAATCTCGTGTCATTTAGTCAGATTTTGGCCTCGCGAGGTCGTTTGGCACTCCGCGTGCACTAGGCCCTCTCCGTACTCGACAATTCCTACCGACAAGGTTTGGTCGTGGGGTTTCGATGGCTTTCAGGACGAGACGGACGATGAACACGGCGACGACGGTTCCGGGTGCGACGAGACGAGGATCGATCCAGGGTCGGTGGAATCCGACCCGCGTGGCGGCGGGCATGATGGGCCGGGCCGCGCTGGCGGTCATGGTCGCGGGGGCCTGGGGTTGTCGCGACGAGGGCGTCGTCCGCCCGGAGGCTCCAATCTTCCCGGCCCAGGGGAAGGTGACGTTCGAGGGCGAGCCGGCCGCCGGGGCGTTCGTGGTCTTCAGCCCCAAGGCCGCGCCGAAGTCCGGCCAGGAGGGCTTCACCCCCCGGGCGACCGTGCGGGCCGACGGCACCTTCTCGTTGACGAGCGCCACCGAGGGCGACGGCGCCCCGGCCGGCGACTACGCCGTGACCGTCCGCTGGTCGAAGCCGGTCAAGCAGGGGAACGAACTGGTCGCCGGCCCGAACGTGATCCCCAAGGCCTACGCCGACCCCGCGACCACGCCGCTGCAGGCCACGATCCGCGAGTCGGACAACGAGCTGGAGCCGTTCGCGATCACCAGGAAGTGAGCGCGAACGCGGCCGAGGCCCGGCCGACCGATCGACGACAACATTGATGCTTTCATGAAGACAATGACGCGTGACGACGAGTGTCGAGCGCGAGACCTCCGAACGACGGATATCCAGGAGTCCAGGATGAACCGCCCCAGCCCCCGCCGCCCCCGCCCCGGTTTCACGCTGATCGAACTGCTGGTCGTGATCGCCATCATCGCGGTCCTGATCTCGCTCCTGCTGCCGGCCGTGCAGGCCGCCCGCGAGGCCGCCCGCCGCTCCCAGTGCGTCAACAACCTGAAGCAGCTGGGGATCGCGGTCCACAACTTCCACGACGTCAACAGCGAACTCCCCAGCAGCGTGCGGCCGACCGGCCTGACGACCCTGCCGCGAGTCGCGGCGCTCCTGGGCATGCTCAACTTCATGGAGCAGACGCAGGTCTACAACGCCCTGAACGTCGGCGTCACCTGGGGCGATCCGGTCAACCAGACGGCCGTCAAGACGCGGATCAACACCCTGCTCTGCCCCTCGACGCCCGCCGACCCGGGCCGGCTCGACGGCATCCCCGAGGTGCAGCCCTACTCGCCCAGCTGGACCGCCACCGTCGCCGCCGTCACCGACTACTCGCCGATCGTGGGCATCGACGCCCGGCTCGGCGGGGCGCCCTACAACGTGTTCGCGGCCGGCTCCACCCCGCCCGAGTCGCTGATCGTCAAGAACAAGAAGACCCGGCTGGCCGACGCCACGGACGGGCTCTCGAACACGATCGTCTTCGTCGAGTCGGCCGGTCGGCCGTTCGTCTACCGTCGCGGCGGCAAGGTCTTCGGCGCGGTCCCCGACCACCGCGTCAACTCCGGCGGCTGGGCCCGCCCGGCCAGCGACGTCACCCTCAACGGGTCGACGGCCGACGGCTCGGTCTTCCCCGGCCCGGTCGTCCTCAACGCCGCCAACGGCGAGAACGTCAACGGCCAGCCGTTCCCCCACCCCTACTACGTCACCGAGGGGACCGGCGGCCTCTTCTCGTTCCACTCGGGCGGGATCAACGTCCTGCTGGGCGACGGCTCGGTCCGGTTCGTCAAGGACTCGGTCTCGCTGCCGACCATCGCCGCCCTGGTCACCCGCGGCGGGGGTGAGATCGTCTCCGCCGACCAGTATTGACATGGACGCCGAGGCGTCATCGCCCGACAATTCGTACCCAACGACCAGTCCCCTCGCGTCGGCCGACGCGAGGGGACTGGTTCCACGGCCTTCCGCCCCGATCGATTCAAAGGGATCCCCATGGAGTTCCGTCCCCCTCACGCCGCCCGGACCGTCCCGATCTCGATCTCGCTGTCGCTCGCGATGATGCTGGCGACGACGACGATCGGCTGCGGCGGCAAGCCCGTCTCGAACGCCGATTCGCTGAAGATCGGCGCGTACTCGGTGGTCCGCGAGGTCTTCCACGACGGCCTCATCCCCGCGTTCGCGAAGAAGTGGAAGGCCGAGACCGGCCGGGACGCCACGTTCGAGGAGTCTTACAACGCTTCCGGGGCCCAGGCCCGCTCGATCGGATCGGGCTTCGACGCCGACGTCGCGGCCCTCTCCCACGTGGGCGACATGGACCTGCTGGTCAAGGCCGGCAAGGTCGCCCCCGACTGGAAGGACGGGCCCTACAAGGGGATCCTGACCCACAGCCTCGTCGTCATCGGCCATCGCGCCGGGAACCCCAAGTCGATCCACGACTTCGCCGACCTGGCGAAGCCCGGCGTCGGCGTCCTCTACCCCGACCCCAAGACGTCCGGCGGCGCCCGCTGGAACATCAACGCCATCTACGGCTCGGCGCTGCGGGAGGCCCGCGCGAAGGACGCGGCGAACCCGGACCTCGCCGCCGTCCGCGACCGTCTGAGGAAGGTGCAGTCGAACGTCGTCAACATGGACCAGTCGGGCCGCCAGAGCATGGCGTCGTTCTCCAGGACGGGGACCGGCGACGCCGTGGTGACGTATGAGAACGAGTTGCTGCTCCGGGCCAAGGAAGGGGACGCGATCCCTTACGTCGTCCCCCCGGCCACGCTCCTGATCGAGAGCCCGATCGCCCTGGTCGGGCCGTCGATCGCCAAGCACGGCAACGAGGAGCTGGCGAAGGCGTTCCTGGCGTTCCTGACCTCGGCCGAAGGCCAGCGGATCTTCGCCGAGTACGGCTTCCGGCCGGTGAATCCCGAGGCCGAGGACGCGGTCGCCGGCCGCCCCGAGCCCACCGAGGTCTTCACGACCGACGACCTCGGCGGCTGGGCCGCGCTGGAGGAGGAGCTGTATTCCAGCGGCGGCCTCTGGTCGACCATCGCCGCCGAGGCCGTGCAGAACCGGGGGAAGTGAGCCATGTCCGCCGGAATCTCCACCCTCGCCCGGCGCAGGCCGCGGTTGCGTGAAGGGGCCCTGCTCCGCGGGGCCAGCCTCTCCTATCTGGGCGTCATGGTCGTCCTGCCGATCCTGGCGATGGCCTGGCAGGCGGCCGAGCCCGGCCCGAGGGCCTTCTGGGCGGCCGTCTCCGAGCCCTACGCCTGGCACGCGCTGAAGCTCACCTTCATCACGGCCTTCATTATGGTCTTCGTGGGCGCGGTCACGGGGACGGCGACGGCCTGGGTCCTCGTGCGCTACGAGTTCCCGGGGAAGAATCTGGTCAACGCCCTGATCGACCTGCCGTTCGCCGTGCCGACGGTGGTCACGGGGGTCATGCTGGTGGCCCTCTACGGGCCGTCGAGCGTCGTCGGCGCGATCGCCGGAAAGGCGGGCTGGAAGGTCATCTACGACCAGCCGGGCATCATCCTGGCGCTCCTGTTCGTGACCTACCCGTTCGTGATCCGGAGCGTCCAGCCGGTGCTCCTGGGGCTGGACAAGGCGGAGGAGGAGGCCGCGGCGACCCTGGGCGCGGGCCCCTGGACGACCTTCCTGCGGGTCACCCTGCCGACCCTCTGGCCCTCGATCCTGACCGGCTCGGCCCTCTCGTTCAGCCGGGCGCTGGGGGAGTACGGCAGCGTCGTGATGGTCGCCGGCAACCAGCCGCTGCTGACCAAGACGGCGCCCATCTACGTCTTCGGCGAGATCGAAAGCGGCAACCGTCACGGCGCCCTGGCCGTCTCGGCGGTCCTCCTGGCCTCGTCGCTCTTGATCCTCGTCATCCTCAACGCGCTGCAGCGCCGGGGGGGGAACCGTGATGCGACTTGACGACGGCGAGGCCCCGACGGGCCCGGAACCGACCCCGACGCCCCGCCTCGTCGAATTCCCCGCGAGGGGGAACGAGGCCCCGTCGTCGTGGGGGCGTCGGCTGCTGATCGGGGCGGTGCTGCTCTGGTTCGCGGCCCTGATCCTGATCCCCGGCCTGGCCCTGACGAGGCAGGCGGTGGCGGGGGGCCTGAAACCCCTGATCGCGGCCCTGGGCGAGCCGGCGGTGCAGCGGGCGTTCGTGATGTCGCTGGGGATCGCCCTGGTCGCCACGGTGGTCAACACGGTGTTCGGGATCGCCATGGCGCTGGTCCTGGTGCGGCAGCGGTTCTTCGGGCGGTCGCTGATCGACGGCGTGGTCGACATGCCGTTCGCCGTCTCGCCGATCGTGGCCGGGTTGATGCTGATCGTCCTCTACGGCCCCGAGAGCGGCGTGGGGGGCTGGCTGGAATCGCGGGGGGTGCAGGTCGTCTACGCCCTGCCGGGGATGATCCTGGCGACGATGTTCGTGACGGTCCCCTTCGTGGTCCGCGAGCTGGTGCCGATCCTCCGCGAGCTGGGCGAGGAGTACGAGCAGGCGGCGTACACGCTGGGGGCGTCCCGCTGGCGGACCTTCCGGAGCATCACCCTGCCGTCGATCCGCTGGGGCGTGGCCTACGGCGTGACCCTGACCGTCGCCCGGTGCCTGGGCGAGTTCGGGGCCGTCCTGGTCGTCTCGGGCAACGTGATCGGCCACACCCAGACGGCCACGCTCTACATCGCCGAGGGGATCGAGAGCTTCCATCCCGAGGGGGCCTACGCCGCCAGCCTGGTCCTGGCCGCGACCTCGTTCGTCCTGCTGGTCGGGATGGACCTCCTGCGGGCCCGCCTGGAACGGTCGAGGGAGGTGGAGTCGTGAGCATGGCGCCGAATCTTCAAGTGGGGCGGACTCATCCGAGATTGGCATCGGGGGCCTCGCTTTCGTACCATCGAGGGACGGGGCCGTCGCCGCGGCGCGAGGCCGCGACGGGCACGGGCGACGAGGAGAAGACAGTGGCGATCGAGGTTCGGGGGCTTTCCAAGAAGTACGGCTCGTTCCAGGCGGTGAACGACGTCTCGTTCGAAGTCCAGGCGGGCCAGCTCGTGGCCCTCCTGGGGCCCTCCGGGTCGGGCAAGAGCACGATCCTCCGGACGATCGCCGGCCTGGAATCGGCCGACTCCGGCAGCGTCATGCTCACCGGAGAAGACGCGACCGCACTCCCGGTACAGCAACGCGGGGTCGGCTTCGTGTTCCAGCACTACGCCCTCTTCCGCCACATGACCGTGCGCGAGAATATCGGCTTCGGCCTGAAGATCCGCAAGGTCCCCAAGCCCGAGATCCGCCGCCGCGTCGACGAGCTGCTCGACCTGATCCAGCTCGGCGGCTACGCCAACCGCTTCCCCTCCCAGCTCTCCGGCGGCCAGCGCCAGCGCGTCGCCCTGGCCCGCGCCCTGGCGCCGACCCCCAAGGTCCTCCTGCTCGACGAGCCCTTCGGCGCCCTCGACGCCAAGGTCCGCGACGAACTCCGCACCTGGCTCCGCCGGCTCCACGACGAGGTCCACGTCACCAGCCTCTTCGTCACCCACGACCAGCGCGAGGCCTTCGAGGTCTCCGACCAGATCGTCGTCCTGGCCGACGGCCAGGTCCAGCAGATCGGCCCCCCCAGACCCTCTACGAACGGCCCGCCAACCCGTTCGTCGCCGGCTTCCTCGGCGCCATCAACGTCCTCCCCCTCCGCTCGCTCAAGGCCGGATCGATCGGCCGGGGCCCGGAGAGCTGGCTCGACCGCCCCCCCGCCGACCACGCCGAGGCCTACGTCCGCCCCCACGACCTCGACGTCTTCGCCGAGCGCGACGGCAAGCCCTACTGGCCCGCCACCGTCGAACGGATCACCCCCCTGGGGAGCGTCGTCCGGCTGGACCTCCGCATCGCCCCCGACCACCCCCTCCAGATCGAACTCCCTCGCAACCGCTCCCTGGGCGTCGGCTTCGAATACGGCGACGAGGTCTACGTCTCCCCCCGACACCTGAACATCTATGACCGCGTCCAGGGCACCTTCCAGCCCGTCGACGTCCATCACGCCCTGGGCCTCTCCCTCCAGGAAGGCGCCGGCATCTGACCCCCCGAATTGGCTTCGCTCGCAACCCCCGGCGAACAAAGCCATCGGACGCAAGTCCTTATGTTGGATTGATATGCGTCGGATTTTCGGGGTTCGCGATTGGCTTCGTTCGGCGGTTTTCACGACACTCCTCACTCAACTCCACCGCTTCAAGCGGGGTCGGGGTGCCACGGGTTCCCTGAACCCGTGGATCGGCGTCGGGCCGGTCCCGAGCCGTCGTCCGAATCCCCGCCGGTCCACGGGTTCAGGGAACCCGTGGCACCCCAAGGCCTTCCGTCAGGACTCGGTGGAGTTGAGTGAGGAGTCTCGTTTCACCTTCGCCGTCCGGCCCGATCGCGCGACTGCGCCGAGACGCCGGATTCGATCGCGACGCAGCCCTCCATGATAGAGGATGCATCTCGATTGTGGATTGGTGACGGACGCCCGGAGGATCGAGCGACGGGAGGGGGAGAGGTCCGCGGGAGGGGGGGCCGGGAAAAAGACGCGGGGCCGTACGGTGTTCTCAGGTCGTACGGCCCCGGTCTCGCTTGTTCGGAAGGCAGGATGATTCGTTTGTTTCGATACCGCCTCCTTTCGAGAAGAGTTCAGGAGCGGATCGCCCGCGGCGGGTTTCAGCCGCGGGCCGCGCGGCGACGAGCGGCGAGGATCAGGCCGACCACGCCCAGGCCCATGAGGCCCGCCGAGGTCGGTTCGGGGACGACCGGCGGGGTGGTGTTGCCGCCGGTGACGCCGACGAAGTTGAGGGCCAGGTCCGCGCCATCGGGCGCGGAGAAGAGCACGGCGATGGACGCGACGCTCGAGAAGTCGACGCCCGAGAAGTTGCCGAAGAGGAAGTTGACGAGGCCGACGCCGGGGGTGCTCAGGGTGAAGGTGTCCGTGCCGCCCAGGGTGTCGGTGACCTGGATGCCGAGCGCCAGGCTGGCGTCGCCGAAGACGACGTCGAACGTGAACTGCGAGCCGGAGCTGGCCAGGTCCACGCCGCCGAGGCCGGCGCCGCCGGCGTCGTAGACGATGGAGCCGTTCGCGCCCACGCCCGCGCCGGACTCCAGGAAGAAGTAGCCCGTGCCGGTGTCGACCGAGGCGACGGCCGAACGATTCAGCGGGTTGTCCGTGACGTCGAGGAACAACGTCCGGGTGCCGCCCAGGACGGCCGCGGCCGTCGTGCTCGAGGTCGAGCCGAGCCCCGTGACCGCGGCGGACTGCGCGCTCGAGCCGAAATCGTCGATGACGAGGTCCGCGCGGGCCGACGACGAGGCCAGCGCGAGCAAGGCGGCGAGTGCGACGAGCTTCCGATGCATTGAAGCGAAACTCCTAGAGTGTCCGAGGGAAGCGATCGAGATGGAGACGCCCCGCTCGAAAGCCGGGCGGCGGGAGGGATCGACCTCCCGCGGAGCCGCCCGAACCCCCCGGGGGTCGGGCCGACGGCCGCCCCGAAGCGGGGGAGCCGACCCGCGTCATTATAAAGCTTGATTCGCTTGCGCTCAAATCAAGAATACAAGAAATCGGTATCTTGGAGCGTTTTCAAATGCTTGCGTGATTCCTCACCGACATGAGGAGGAGCGATCGCCGAAATGCTGGAATTGCAGGCGTTTGTGCGGAAAGTCTCCCCCGGACGGCTCGGTGCGCGCGGCGAGGATTTCTCGATTCCCGATCCCGAAATAAACCGAACGCGACGGGGCCCGGGCTGGTTTCGGACGTTAGATTTAAGCTTGATCAGAAATCCTGTAAATGAGAGTGCGTTGATGGCGGTTTAGGCGGCCCCGCCCTGCGCGTGCGCATCGTCGCATCCGGGCGCATCGCCAGGCCGCCCAGGCCACGGGGCGGGCTTTCGACGGGACGCCCTTGAAGGGGAAGGCGCCGCGCAGCGGCGGATGGGGGGCGACGAGAACGAAGTCCGTCGCACCCTCGGTTCGTCCGCGATGAGAGCGACCGGCGCGGAGCGGAGGCCGTCGACGCCGCGTCGGGCCGGCCTGTGAAATCCGACCCCGGCGGGGTCGACCTTCCCCGTGATTGTGATTGGGGAAGGCGTCGGGAGGGCCTGTCATTCGACCTGAAGGGACGGTCGCTCGATCCGTCGCGGATCGTCCAGGACGGGGGGGACGGCCGGGGCGATTCAGGTGGCCCGGGGGTCAGGGGCGACGGAGGGGGGCGGCGGCGGGGGCGGCGGGCCTGGGGGAGCGGCGTCGGCTGGAGCTGTAACGGCCTGAGAAGCTCGTGGAGCGGTCGCGCACCGAGAAGTAGCCCGAGACGGAGCGGCCGGACATGTCGAAGCGGCCGGTGCCGTCGGCGCCGCCGTAATTCGGGCGGGACTGGGGCCCGGACATGTGGGCGTTACGGCTGGAGCGGGCGGTATATCGCCTCTGCTGGCTTAGTTGGGATTTCGCATCCTTCTGGATCTGGTCGGCCAGATCGCCGGCCCCGCCGCCGAACTGGGCTGAGGCCGGCTGCGCGAGGGCCGCGGACAGGAGGGTGAAGGCGGCCACGGAGAGCATTCGCTTCATCATGATGGTTGGCGTCTCTCAGGAAAGACCAAACAACCAGGGCGACCGCCGTCGATCGCCTCCAATACTTTGCATCTTCGCCGAGGTCCGGGGAGATTTCAAGCGTCGTTGTGTGGCGAGGACGCCACGTGCGGGGCGTCAGGGGTGGTCGGCTCCTCAACGACGGGCGAATCGCTCGCGGACGACCTTGCGGTAATATTGGCGGGAGAGGATCTGGAAGAGGTCGTCCTTCTGGCCCGGCTGCGTGAGGTCCTGTCCCTTTTTAACCACGCCGATGTAGCCGACGAGCATCTCGTCGGCGGCGCCCGGTCCCCAGGTGACGTCTTTCGGCGGGCTGTGGGGGTTGAGGGGATGGGCCGAGTTGTCGAAGTGGGCGACGACGTGGACCGTGGAGCCGCGAGGGAGAAGGATCCGTTCCTTGAAGTAGTAGGTGTTCTGCCACGAGGGGTCCCAGCGGGGGATGTCGATCAGCTCGCGGACGGCGCCGCCGGGGAGGGTCGCGGTCATGCGGAAGTCGCGGCCGAGCTGGTGCATGTGGGGGGTGACGCCCAGGGCCTCGACGTCCACGGGGACGTGCCAGTCCGCCTTGATCTCGACGTTGGGGTCGCCGGCGGGGAGCCGAAGCTTTTCGTTGGTGGCGTTGGCCCAGTGGATGGACTGCTCGACCGGCTTTCGGCAGAGGTGGAGGCCCAGCCGCGTGCGGTCGACCTCGGGCTTGCCGGTGGGGTGGTAATGGACCTGGAGGATCACGTCGGCCCCGCCGGGGATCAAGCGGCCGACACCGTCGGGGAGATGGGAGACCTGATTGCCGGCGGCGAAGCCCCCGAGGTCGCCGTCGATCACCACGCCCGCGCCGGAGTACGAGGTGTAACCGGGGCCGGATTCGGCCTTGTCGCGCTCCCGCCCTCCCCCTTTCATGTCGATGAACGCCATGGCGTGGTGGACGACCTTGCGGTTGCCGGGCCGGTACTCGATGGCCGAGATGTAGACGTCACGCGACAGCCGGGAGGGGATCACGAAGCAGCGATAGATGTCGGGGCCGCCGGCCGGGACGGTGAATTCCTCGGTCATTTCCAGGACGACGTCGGGCTCGCCCAGGGACCAGCCCTCATCCGAGGCGTCGACCGCGGCGGGCTCGGCGTCGGTCCCCTCCCCCTGCGGGGCGCCGGCCTCGGCCCAGGCCCGAAGCACGGCGATCTCCGAGGGGGTGAGCGTGGGGTCGTGCTTGAGCCTGGGGCCGAACTTGGCGTTGGCCTTCCACGGCGGCATCGACCGCTCCTCGGCAACGTCCGCGAGGTCGTGGGCCCGCTTGCGGGCCTGGGCGAACGTCTCCAGCTGGAACGGCCCCACGTCCCCCTTGCGATGGCAGGTCACGCAACGGGCCTGCAAGATCGGCCGAACGTCGCGCCGGAAGGTCGGCGTCGGCGTCGGCTTCGGGGCCGGCCCGGCAGGGAGGCCGGTCGGCTGCTCCGCCGCGCCGGCGACCGCCGCGATCGTCAGGACGAACACCATCGAGAGCGCAGCAAGAACCGGCCCGGCGAGACGTCGAGTCCCCATGAAGACGCGTCCTCCTGGATGTGGCGAGGCGAACCGAACGGCCCGGACGACTCCCTTCAGGACCGCTCCCCGCCGGGGCCATCAAGCCCCGGGGCGCATCATCACCCCGAAAACGGGGGCCGAGCCGACTTCATCGGGATCGGCGCGCGGCGATCCGCCAGGGGCGGACGACGAACGCGGGGCCCAAGGACAGCCCGACTTGAGAACGCGATGGATCGTCTTGAATTGGATCGAGAGAAGAGAAGGGTCGACTTCAACGGTATCATCGTCCATCGGCATCGGCAAGGGTCTGATATCGGAATGCTTTCGGATTCGCACCTCTGGCTGTCAAGAGCGGTCGCCGAGGGCGGAGTGTTGCATGGCTCGTCGGGCGGGGGTTAAATGAATCGTGCGTTGTGAAACGGAATTTCTGTTTGATCTGGAGAACGCCATGAACCGCTGGATCCTCCCCTGCCTCGCGACCGCCTGCCTGGCCCTCGCGCCGATCGCGGCGACCGCCGACGACGCCGATGCGGCGGCCCGGAAGATCGCCGAGAAGGTCACCACGGAGGGGGCGGCGATCTTCGACACCTACAACGCCCACGCCATGGCCGCCACCTACGCCGAGGCCTCCATCCTCACGATCTACACGAAGGAGGACGGCAAGCTGAAGCGCGAGGTCCGCGAGGGCCGGGAGGGCGTCGAGGCCGCCTACGCCGAGCTGTTCAAGAACCCCGAGACCATCAAGTCGGCCAACCACGTCGAGCACGCCCGGCTCGTGAGCCCGGACGTGCTGGTCATCAACGGGACGTTCGACACCAACTCGCTCAAGCCCGATTCGCCCAAGGTCCCGTTCCATCAGGTCCGCTCCCAGAAGGACGGGAAGTGGTTGGTTTCGAGCATGGAAATCTACCTGACCCTCGGCAAGTAACCGCCACCGACGCACCATCGCCGACGCCGACGCGCGAGCCAGGCCCGGGGTGGCCCGATCGGGCCCCCCGGTGGCCGCTGGCCTCGATGGCGCCGGCGCTGGCGGCCCTGGTCGTCGGAACCGTCCTGGATCGCCGGTTCGAGCCGTTCGGGACGGCCGGCTGGGTCGCCGGGCTCGTCGCCTTCGCGGCGGGCTCGATCCTGCTGGGCTTCCGTCGCCCCGCGTTCGCGAACCTGGCCCTGGCGGCGGCCCTCGCCGCGGGCGGCGGCGCCTATCACCACTTCCGCTGGTTCGACGTCGCGGCCGACGACCTGGCCGCGGGCGTCGGCCGGGCGTCGCGCCCGGCCTGGATGCGCGGGCACGTCGAGGAGGTCTCCGGCCTGCGCCGTCGAGACGGCCGATCGCCGGGCGACGACTCTCGGGCGCGGACCCGCTTCTTCCTCCGGATCGACGCGATCCACGACGGCTCAGGTTTCCGGCCGACGAGCGGCCGGGCCGAGGTCTTCGTGCAGGGAGACCGCTCGGATCTCGTCGCCGGCCAGCCGGTGCAGGTCGCGGGCCGGCTCTCGCTCGCGGACGGCCCGCTCAACCCGGGGGAGTTCGACCGCCGCGCCTTCCTCCGGGCGCAGGGGGTCCGCCTGACGATGGGCGTGGACGAGCCCTCGGGCGTCATGGACGATCCCGACGGCGACTGGTCGTGGGGGGCGGGCTGGCTGGGGGCGCTGCGGACCTGGAGCCGCGACCGGCTCGTCGAGGGGCTCGACCCCCAGGTCGCGGCGCTGGCCTCGGCCCTGGTGCTGGGGCGTCGCGACGAGATCGACGCCGAGGTCGACGACGCCTTCGCGACGACCGGGACCACGCACCTGCTCGCCGTCTCCGGCCTTCAACTCCAGGTCCTGGCCTGGGCGCTCGGCATGACGCTGGTCCTCGTCGGCGTCCCCAGGGGGCTGCGATACGCCCTGGTGGCGATCGCGGCGGTCTGGTACGCGATGATCGTCGGCTGGTCGCCGTCGGTGACCCGGTCGATGGTGATGACCGTCTCGTTCTGCGCGGCGCTCGGGACGAGTCGGCAGGCGCGGCCGGCCGACGCCCTGGCCCTCGCCGGGACGTTGACGCTCCTGTTCAACCCGGCCTTCCTGTTCGACGTCGGCTGTCAGCTCTCGTTCCTCGCCGTCGTCGCCCTGTTCTGGCTGTCGACGCCCGCGTCTCGGCTCCTCGCGGCGGCCTACGGTCGGATCTTCGGGCCGCCCGACGCGCTCGACGAGCTGGAGTCCTGGAGTCGGCCGAACGTCGCGCGGGTCCGCGAATTCCTGGGCCGTCAGGTGGGGCAGCTGGCCCTGGCGTCGGTGGTCGTGTGGGGGGTCGCGGCGCCGCTGTCGGCTCTGCGATTCCACCTGTTCTCGCCGGTCGGGGTGCTCCTGAACGTGCCGCTGGTCCCGCTGACTTCGGCCGCGCTGCTGGCGGGCGCGCTGAAGCTGACGATGGCGACGGTCGGGCTGACCCCGGCGGCCTGGCTCCTCGGCCGGCTGGTCGGGATGCTGCTGGGGCTCTCCGAGATCGTCGTGAAGTGGGGGGCGGCGATCCCCTGGGGGCACTGGTACACGCCCGGCCCCACGCCCGAGGCGGTGCTGGTCTTCTACGCCCTGCTGGGCGTCGCCGCGTACCTGATGCACGTCGGCCCGCGGCGCGGCGACCCGCCGCGGGCGCTCCGTGGGGCGCGCGGGCTGGCCTGGGCGTTGACCTTCGCCTGGTGCCTGCCCTGCTGGATCTTCTCGGGCGTGGGACGAGCGCCGGCGACTTTGGAGGGAGAAGTGCTGGCCGTCGGCCACGGCCTGGCGGTCGTGCTGCGGACGCCCGAGGGGAAGACGTTCTTGTATGATTGCGGGCGGATGGACGACCCCGGCGTGGGGCGTCGGATCATCGCCCCGGCGCTCTGGTCGCGGGGCGTCTCGCGGATCGACTCGGTCTTCCTCAGCCACGCCGATCAGGACCACTTCAACGGCCTGCCCGACCTCCTCGACCGCTTCGCCGTCGGCGAGGTCGTCGTCGCCCCCGATTTCGCGGGCCCTGGCAACCCGGCCGCGACGGGCCTTTTGCGGGAGATCGAGGCTCGCGGAGTCCCCTTGCGCACCCTGGCCGCGCCGACGACGTGGCTGTCGGGAACGACCCGGTTCGAGGCGATCCATCCTCCGGCGGGCTGGACCCCCGAAGCGGCCGACAACGCGCGCAGTTTGGTGATCGACGTCTCGCACCAGGGGCGGCGGCTGCTCCTCACCGGTGATCTGGAGCGCGACGGCCTGGCGGAGTTGCTGGCGAAGCCCGAGCCCCGGCCGCCGATCGACCTGCTGCTCGCCCCGCACCACGGCGGTCGGGCGGCCAACCCGCCGGAGCTTTACGAGTGGTCCCGGCCCCGCCTCGTCGCCGTCAGCCAGAAGCCGCCGGCCGTCGGCGCGGCGGACGCGTTGACGCCCCTGGAGGCCGGGGATATCGTGCTCTTGAGGACCTGGAAGGTCGGCGCGATCCTCCTGCAATGGTCGCCCGAAGGGATCGTCGCGCGGGGGTTCCTCGACCTGGAGCGGCGAACGGAGGGGCGGCCGGGATGGAGTGGTTGATCGCATCATTGGGGGTCGGCGCGGGGCTGCTCGGAGGACTTGCGCTGGTCGTGGTCGAGTTCGGCGCCTGGGCGCTCGTCACGCCGAGGCGGATCTCGGAGCCGGTCCCGAATCGCTGGCGAGGCCGCGACGGTCGGGCGCCCTCCATGCCGACGTCCGATCCCGAATCGGACCCGGCCGGCGTGTCCGTCGTGCAGGAGAGCGGGCCGATCTTCATCCGGGCGGCCGACGGCGTGGAGCTGGCGGGCCGCTGGGCCCCGGCCGAGGAGCCGACCGGCCGGGTGATGATCCTGATCCACGGCTTCATCGACGGCCCCGGCATGATGCTCGTCGATCGCGCCCCGGCGATCCTGGCTCGGGGCTGGAACGTCGCGGCGATCGACCTGCGGGGCTACGGCGAGAGCCAGGGGGAATACTCCAGCTTCGGGGGCCGCGAGGCCGGCGACCTCCACGCCTGGCTCGACGCGCTGGCCGCGAGGGTCCCGGCCGGCGAGCCGTTCGTCCCCGTCGCCTGGGGACGCTCGATGGGCGCGGCGATCGCCCTCCGCGCGGCCGTCGAGGACCCTCGCATCCGGGCGCTGGTGCTGGAGGCGCCGATGGTCGACCTCCAGGCGTCGGTGGCGACCGTCATGCGCAAGCGTCGGCTGCCGCTGGCCCCGGTGCTCGCGCGGCTGGTCGTCCGTCGCGCGGGGAGGATCGCCGGGACTCCCCTGGGCCGTCCCCGGCCGCTGGACCTGGCCCGACGGTTCGACCGCCCGGTCGTCGTCGTCCACGGGACCGACGACGACCTGATCCCGGCCTCGTCCGCCAGGCGGCTCGCCGAGTCCTTCCCGACGCCCGCCACGCTGCTGGAAGTCGCCGGGGCCAGGCACGCCGACGTCGCCCGCGTGGGCGGCCGGGCGCTGCTCGACGACGTGCTCGATCGCATCGACCGGGCCGTCTGAGGAGCCCTCGCTCGCCGGGTCAGGGCTTCCGCGCGACCTGCTCCGTGCGGTCGAGCCGGGCTAGTGTGGCGAGGGCCAGGTCGGAGGCGACGGAACGGTCGACGGAGTGGGCGCGGACCCATTCCAGGTGCTCGCGAGCTTCCGTGGTCTTATGCTTGCGCAGGAGATCGAGCGCGACGAGCGTGTGGGCCTCGGCCCGCTGGACGTCGTTCCCGGCGCGATCGACGAGGTCGGCGTCGGCGAGGTCGCCGTTGAGGTGCAGGAGCGCCGGGCGGGGCCAGGCGTCCCGTTGCGGGAGCTTGGCGAGGGCCTCTTCCAGAACGGCGTAGGCGGCCTGGTCGCGGCCGGCGCGGCGTTCGGCCAGCACGCCGAGCATGGCCATGTAGGCGGAGGCGGGGTCGCTCCAGCCTTCGAGGTTCAGGTACGCGCGGGCGTCGGTCTCCGCGCCGTCGACGTCGGCGCAGAGGCGGGACCAGCCTCGGGCGATGTAGGATTCGCCGCGCCGGGGGTCGGCGGCGATGGCGCGGTCGTACGCGGCGATCGCGCGGGTCCAGTCGCCGGCGGCCTGGAGCGACCGCCCCTCCGCCAGCCGGAGATCGGCCTCGCTCGACGGCGCGGGTCGAGGCGCCGGGGTGCGCACGGCCATCCGCTCGCGGGACATCTCGGCGAAGACCTTGTGGGCGCCGCCGTAGGAGGCGAGCAGTTTGGGATCGGCCTCCTCGACGGCCTGGTAGTCGGCCAGCGCCTGCTCCCTGAGCCCGAGCTTGGCGTAGACGTTCCCCCGGTTGAAGTGGACGATCGCGTTGCGAGGGGCGAGCTTCACCGCCTCCCCGAGGTCTTCCAGCGAACGCTCGAAGTCGCCCAGCATGAAGTACGCCAGCCCGCAATTGGTCCGGGCGCCGGCGTTTTTCGGGTCGAGGGCGATGGCCCGGTCGAGATCCGCCACGGCGTCCTCGTAGCGGGCGAGGCTGTTGTACGCGGCCCCCCGGTTCTGGTACGCCCTGGCGTTCTTGGGGTCGATCTGGATCGCGCGGTCGAGCTCGGCGAGGGCCTCCTCGAACTTGCCCATGCGGACGAGGACGCCGCCGCGATCCTTGAGCGTCTCGGCGTCGTTGGGCCGCAGGCGGGCGACGATCTCGAAATCCTCGAGGGCCTCCTCGTTGCGGCCGAGCCGCGAGCGAAGGCCGCCGCGCAGGCGATGGGCGAAGGTGTAGCTCGGGTCGATCTCGATCGCGCGGGCGTAGTCGGCCTCGGCCCGATCGTCCTGCTTGAGGTCTTCGAGGAGCCGGCCCCGGCTGGCGAAGGCGCGCGGGTATCCCGGCCCGAGCCGGACGGCCTCGTCGAGATCCGCGAGGGCGCGAGGGAAGTCGCCCAGGGCCCGATGGACGTCGCCCCGGCCGATGTGACTGTTGGGATCGCTCGGATAGATGCGGATCGCCTGGTCGTATTCGGCCAGGGCTTCATCATCGCGGTTCAGCCGATGGTGCACCTGCGCGAGGCCGGCGTAGGCGGTGGCCCTCGCCTCCTGCACGGCGTCTCGCCCCCCTCCTCCGAGGCCCCGGGCGCCGTTGAGCGGGACTTCCCGGAGCCGGATCGAGCGGACGAACGCGGCCTCGGACTCGTCGAGCCGGCCGAGCATCATCAGCGCGACCGCGCGGTCGGTGTGGCCCGACGTGTTCAGCGGGTCTCGCTGGATCACCCGCTCGAAATCGCTCAGAGCCTTCGACGGCCGATCGAGCCGAAGGTAGGCGTTGCCGCGTTTGACGAGCGCCTCCAGGTCGTTGGGATGGCGTTCGAGCACGGCGTCGAAGCGAGGGAGAGCCTCCACGAACCGCCCCGCCTGATAGAGCGTCAGGGCCTCGGCCCGAAGGTCGTTGGTCGACGCCGCGACGCGGCTCCAACCGGCCAGGACGAGGCAGACCGCGAGCGCGAGCGGGGGATTCTTCACCGTCATTGCGAGCGACCGTCCTTAGTCAGGACTCGGCTGGGATCGAACTCACCCCCTTCCTCATCGGTTCGCAGGACTCCCCGACGACGCCCCGGCGCGTCCGGGAATTCCGCCGCCGGACGGGTTCTCGCAAGGTTTCCATCCTTCGCGAAAACAACCATCCGCGCAAGGAATCCGCGCGTCGCGACGATCCGGCTTGTCCCGGATGTTTCGGCGGCGCGCGGCAGGCCGCCGGAGACGCCGCGGCTTCCGTGCGCAATCACGGTCTTCCCCCGCGAGGGGGGGAGGACTTGATGACGACGGCCTCATGTCATCGCGGACGAAGCGGGACGCCCGGGGGCTATTCGGATTCTTCGATCGAGCGGACGACGGCGAGGACTTGCTGGGCGGTTTCTTCGCCGTCCAGGTCGGACCACTGGCCGAGGGCCAGGATCGTCCGGGTCGGGGTGCGGAAGCAACGGATCGAGGCGGAGTTGGTGACGTCGAGGGAGACGAACTCCAGGTCGTGGCCGGTGGCCGCGTGATCGTTGATCGTTTCCAGGATCGGCCGGGATTCCAGGTCGGGATAGTCGTCGCGCATCGCCTGGAGCGCGGCGTCGGCGATCTCGGCCGGGTCGGGCCGGGAGTCGTCCGTCTGGATGACGGCGAAGCCCGCGCCGTCGGGGGCCTGGACGGCCACGGTCCGCACGGCGCCGTCCTCGGTCTCTTCCAGCACCCAGTCGGGGGGATAATCGAACCGGAGCCCCTGTTCGTCGTAAGTCTGATCTGACACCGCGCGCCTCCTCCGCTGGAAAATCGATCGCCACGAATCCGGGCACGCCACGATCCCGACCGTCGCATGATTCAGCCGCCGATCGTAACGCGCCGTGGGGCGGTCGCCAATCGCGAGTCGTCGGCGAGCCTTGACCCGTCGCGAGGGCGTCTCCTATAGTTCGACCTCAACGCGGCGGCGGCGCACCTTTCCCGATCCTCTGGCGGGCTCTCATGAGGCGGCACATGCGGATTCTCACGGCGGGCGTCCTGGCGGCGATCCTCGGCTTCGGGGCCGATCCGGCGCTCGCGGCGGACCGGAAGCCGAACGTGGTGTTCATCCTGGCGGACGACCTGGGGTATTCCGACGTCGCCTGTTACGGCGGCAAGTTCTACCGGACCCCGAACATCGACCGTATGGCGACGGAGGGGATCCGGCTCACGGACGGCTACTCGTGCGGGCCGAACTGCCAACCGACCCGCGCGGCCCTGATCAGCGGCCAGTACGGGCCCCGCACGGGGGTCTACACCGTCGGGTCGATCGACCGCTTCGCCTGGCGCACCCGGCCGCTCCGGCCGGTGGACAACGTCGCCAAGCTGCCGCTGGAGACCTTCACGCTCGCCCAGGCGATCCAGGAGGCGGGCTACGCGACGGCCCTGTTCGGCAAATGGCATCTCGGCCAGGACGCCGATCACCATCCCTCGAAGCGCGGGTTCGACGAGGCGATCGTCTCGATGGGCCGGCACTTCGACTTCAAGACGATTCCCCCGGTCGACTACCCGGCCGGCACGTACCTCGCGGACTTCCTCACCGACAAGGCCGTCGATTTCATCACCCGCCACAAGGACGAGCCGTTCTTCCTGGCGCTGCACCATTTCGGGGTCCACTCGCCGTACCAGGCCAAGCCGGAGATCGTGGCGCGGTTCGTGGGGACGAGGCCCGAAGGGGGCCATGACGATCCGACTTACGCGGCGATGATCGCCAGCGTCGACGAGAGCGTCGGCCGGGTCTTGAAGACGATCGACGACCTGGGCCTGGGCGACGACACGCTGGTCATCTTCACGAGCGACAACGGCGGCGTCGGCGGCTACTCGCGCGAGGGGATCCGGGTCGGCCATGAGGCCACCGACAACGCCCCGCTGCGGGGGGGCAAGGGGATGCTCTACGAGGGGGGCGTCCGCGTCCCCTACATCTTCCGGTGGCCCGGAAGGATCCCGGCGGGGGCGACCAGCGACCGGCCCGTCAACAGCGTCGACCTGTACCCGACCCTGATGGAAGTCACCGGCGGCCGGGCGAAGTCGACGCTCGACGGCACCGGCTACCTGCGGCTGCTCACCACCGGCGGCGCGGACCGCCCCGGGCGCGACGCGCTCTACTGGCACTTCCCCGGCTACCTCGGCGCGGCGCGGGGCGACTGGCGGACCACCCCCGCCGGCGCGATCCGCGACGGGGACTGGAAGCTCCTCGAATTCTTCGAGACCGGCAAGGTCGAACTCTACAACCTCCGCGACGATCCGGGCGAGACCCGCGACCTCGCCGCCGCCGACCCCGATCGCGCCGGGGCGATGCACGCCAGGCTCGTCGACTGGCGGAAGCACGTCAAGGCCCCCATGCCCACCCCCCACACGCCCGAGCCCGAGGCCGCCAGGACCAAGAAGCAGCGGAAGCAGGCCGACGAGGACGAGTGAGACGCGGGAACGAAACGACGCCGGCCCGGCTCGCGCGAGAGGCGCGGCCGGGCCGGCGAGGGGAAGGTCGACGTTCGGTTCAGGGCGAGCCGATCAATAGGCGTCGGAGCTGACGACCTCGCCGCCCTGGGTGGAGGCGATGGCCTGGTAGGTCGGCGGGCTGACGGAGTTCTTGATGAACTTGACGCTGCCGTCGCAGAAGCCGACGTTGACGCCGCCGGAGTGGTTGCTGCGGGCGGCGATGATGACCAGGCCGTCGGGGCCGCCGATGCAGGGCGGGTTCTTGGCGGCCGGGTAGTTGCAGTAGCCGGAGCTCTGCATCCAGTCGGGCTTCGTGCTGTTGGGGGTCAGGAAGCCGGAGAAGTTGGCGGCGTAGGCCCAGTGCGAGAAGCCGCGGAGGTCCCAGCTCGCGGTGGAGACGCCGACGAGGACCTCGGAGGTCATCATGGTGTTGCTCAGGCCGTCGGAGATCGACGCGATCCGGATCGTGCCGTTGCGGGCGCCCTGGCCGCCACCCGCCGCGATGTCCGGGAAGGGGGAGCCGACGTCGCCGAACGGGGCGCCGCGGAACTCGTAACGGATGCCGTTGTCGATGAAGAACGGCTGGAGCGTCCCCCCCTGCATGCTCCCCTGCTGCATGGTGATGTTGCCGAAATTCACGACGTAGTTCTGCGACGTCACCTTCATGCCCATCGCCTCGATGCCGACGGTCTGGGTGTTGTTGCCGTCGCTGGGGCACATGTAGGCGTTGACGCGGGTCGACGTGACGGTGATGTTCGCGACGCCCGCGTACCGGAACAGACTCTCCGAGCCGATGCTGGCCGAGAGGCTCGCGTCATTGTTCCCCGAGGCGTTCCACGCGTTGAACAGCGCCTGCTGCTCGACGAACGGCAGGATGGGGATCAGCCAGGACCCCCAGCAGCAGCCCCGCATCCCCTGGGGGAATGCGCCGTTGGAGCTTTCGTAATTGTGCATCCCCAGGCCGATCTGCTTGAGGTTGTTCACGCATTGCGCCCGACGGGCCGCCTCGCGCGCCGATTGGACGGCGGGGAGCAGCAAGGCGATGAGGACGGCGATGATGGCGATGACCACCAGCAGTTCGATCAGGGTGAACCCTGATTTGCGACGCGATCCCATCATGATGAAAGGTCCCTTTATCTAGCGACGTCGATCTGAAAACGGAGGGTCGAATGACGAGGATGGAGACGCCGCGCCCGCCCGACGAGGCGGCCCGCGGCGGCCCGCTCACTTCGTGGTGAGGGCGAAATTGGCCTCGGTAGACCCACCCGAGCCGACATCGGCCGTCAGGGTGGATTCGGCGTTGTACTGCTTGGGGATCGGGTCCGGCGCGGGCTTCCTGGGGGGCATCCCGGGCGCGGCCTTCTCCTGGGGCGCGTCGCCCCCGGCGGATCGGATCGACACCTTGTACTTGCCCGGGGTCGGTCCCTGGGCCCGGTCGATCGAGTAGGCCCCGTCGATGATCGTCCCCCCCGATCCCACGGCACCGGCCTGGCCTTCGGCCGGGTCCAGCGTGATCACCCCCTTGGTGAGCGGGACTCCGTCCAGCGTGACCTTGCCGTAGACCGTCTTGCGGTCCAGGCCGTCGGACGAGCCATCTCCGCAACCGGCCGCGAACAGGACCGAAGCGGCGGCCGACCACGCGAACATCCGCGACATGAACGCTCTCGCTCGAATGACACACCTCCTGCCGCGCGGGGCCGCCGGCGCGGCCGCGCAGCGGGCGCGCGGCAACACGGCGACGGACCCAAGGGGCCCCTCGTGAACTTGCATGCTCGATCGCAAGCGGAATGCGACCGTCCCGCCGAGTGCCGGGACGGGAGTCGGAGGACCGGCCGCGAAGGCCGCCGGTCCGTCCAAGGAAACGGAGAGATCCTCGTGTAGATACCGCTTCGTCGATGCCATGTCAAAGACATTCTTCGGCGTGGAATCAGATTCCCTTGATAACCGAATTCCTTCATGATTCGGTGCGGTCGGCGGCTGCGGACGAATGAATTCGTCGCCGCTCGCCGCAAGTCCAGGCCCGGTCAGGGACGGGGCGTCATCCCGCTCGGGGGGCGTGGGGGGCCGCGGAGCCCGGCTTGGACGCCGTCGGGCGATCCTGGTAGATTAACTGGGCGCGGTCGCGCGCGAGCGACGCACGACCGAGGTCGAGGAGGAATCGATGAGGATCTTGTCGGGGATTCAGCCTTCGGGCCCGCTGCACATCGGCAATTACCTGGGCGCCATCCAGCAGTACATCACGCTCCAGGACGCGAACGACGCCTATTACTTCGTCGCGGACTATCACGCCCTCACGAGCGTGCGCGACCCGGCGACGCTGCGCAAGTACGTGTTCGACGTGCTGCTGGACCTGCTGGCCCTGGGGCTCGACCCGGAGAAGGCGACCCTGTTCGTCCAGTCGGACGTCCCCGAGACGGTCGAGCTGTCGTGGCTGTTGACCTCGGTCACGCCGATGGGATGGCTGGAGAAGTGCGTCAGCTACAAGGACAAGGTGCAGCAGGGCCTGCCGGCCGAGCACGGCCTCTTCGCCTACCCGGTCCTCCAGGCGGCCGACATCCTCCTGTACGACGCCGACCTCGTCCCGGTAGGGCAGGACCAGAAGCAGCACCTGGAGATCACCCGCGACGTCGCCGAGCGGTTCAACAACGTGTACGGCGGCAAGAAGGGGGTGTTTCGGCTCCCCAAACCCTACATCCTGGACAACGTGGCCGTGATCCCGGGGCTCGACGGCCGGAAGATGTCCAAGAGCTACAACAACACGATCGAGATTTTCGAGGAGCCCGGCGCGATCCGGAAGAAGGTCAAGAAGTTCGTGACCGACAGCACCCCCGTCGAGGCCCCCAAGGACCCCGACACCTGCCCGCTGTTCGGCCTCTTCAAGCTCTTCGCCACCGCCGAGGATCGCGACGAGGTCGAGCGCCGGTATCGCGAGGGGGGCGTCGGCTACGGCGAGGTCAAGACGCGGCTGGGCGAGGCGATCATCGGCCACTTCGCCGAGGCGCGCGAGCGTCGGGCCGACTGGCTCGCCCACCCCGAGCGGGTGGCCGAGGTCCGCGCCGCCGGCGCGACGAAGGCCCGAGCCACGGCGCGACAGATCCTCGAACGGGCCCGAGCGGCCTGCGGCCTGGGCTGATCGGCCCCGATCCGATCTCCCCTGCTCTCTCTCAAGGAGTCATGGAATGGGCCTGCTCTTCTCGCTGATCTGGTTCCTGCTCATCGGCCTGGCCGCCGGCTGGCTCGCCGGCCAGCTCACCAAGGGGCGCGACTTCGGCGCCGTCAACAACATGATCGTCGGCGGCCTCGGCGCGATCCTCGGCGGCTTCCTCTTTCGGATCATCGGCCTGGGCCCCACCAACCTGATCGGCAGCCTGATCTCCGCCACCGTCGGCGCGGTCCTGGTCCTCTACCTGCTCGGCCGCTACGGCCGCAAGTTCTGAGGCGGCGGGCGGGGGGAGCGACTCGTCGCAACCCCCGCCTCGCGTCGTCGCCTGGGTCAGATCTCCCAGCCCTTGCGGTAGGTCCCCTTGAGGAGCCCGTCGGCCTCGGGGTTGTTGGTGATCCGGCCGGCCTCGCCGTCGTAGTCGATCGCCTGGCCGGTCTTCATGGCGACGTTGCCCAGGAGGATCGCCTCGGTCTGGACGGCCGCGAAATCGAAGTTCGAGAAGGGGGCCTCGGGCTTGCCGGCGCGGATGGCCTGGAACCATTCGAGCTTGTGGGCGTCGTCGAAATCGGACCCCAGCTTCTCGATCCGGGGGAGGGTCGGCTCGGGGGCCCGGAAGTCCTTGAAGCGGTCCGCGGGCCAGAGGTGACGTCCGACCGACTCGCCTCGGGCGGAGCCCATCGTCCCCGCCGAGCCGATGCAGAGCCAGCCGTTGGACTCGGGCTGGAAGCCTTCGGGGAACAGCTCGGCGGGGGGCATGTTGACCTTCCCGTCTTTCGCCCCTTCGTACCAGGTGAGCTTCACCGGCGGCAGCTTGCCGCGCGCGGGGAACTCATAGACGACCGTCGCCCAGGCGGGGAACGTCTCGGGGTTGATCTCGCCGCTCTGGGCCGAGACGCGGGTGGGCAGGCCGAGATTCAGGCCGTGGAACGGGACGTTGGTGTTGTGGCAGGCCATGTCCCCCAGGACGCCGGTCCCGAAGTCCCACCAGCCCCGCCAGAGCATCGGCGTATACACCGGCGCGAACGGGCGTTCGGGGGCTCCGGCGAGGAACAGGTCCCAGTGGAGATGGTCGGGGACCTCGAACGTCCCCTCCGGCCTCGCGGTGATCGCGGGGGCCTGCTTCCAGTACTCGCGGGGGCGGTCGGTCCAGACGTGAACCTCGACCACGTCGCCGAGCACGCCCGCCTGAAGGATCTCGACGCTGGCGCGGAGGCCGTCGGTGGCCGATCCCTGGTTCCCCATCTGGGTGCAGACGCCGTGCTTGCGGGCGGTCTCGCGCATCAGGCGGGCCTCCCACACGGTGTGCGTCAGCGGCTTCTGGCAGTAAACGTGCTTGCCCAGCCGCATCGCGGCGACCGACGCCGCCGCGTGCGCGTGGTCGGCCGTCGAGACGGTCACGGCGTCGATCTTGTCGCCCATCTGGGCGAACAGCTCGCGGAAGTCGTGGAACCCCCGGGCGTCCTTGTAGTGATCGAGCTTCGCCTTGAGCGGGCGGTCGTCGACGTCGCAGAGGGCGACGATCCGGCCGTGGTTGCCCGCGTGGTCGGTGTCGCTGCTCCCCTTGCCGCCGACGCCGATGCAGGCCACCTGGATCACGTCGTTCGGCCCGACCCCCGCCGCCCGGCCGTTCCTCCCCTGGCAGAAGATCCCGAACCCCGCGAGCGAGGCCCCGTACAGGAACGCGCGACGATCCATCTCCGGCTTCAGCGACATCGGCAGGGTCCTCGGGAGGGAGTGTTCGGGCGGGGACGACCGATCCGTCGCGACACGGAGGGATCGGCGTCGAGCCCACCATAGCGCGCGACGAGCCGGATGCCAAGGTTTTTTCGCGGGGCGAGCGAGCCGGCCCGGGTCGCCGGGCGGGAGCCGGGGATGGATGAGGAGGGGCGAGGCGACCGGGGGCCGCCGAGACGGCAGGCGTGACCTAAGATTCGGTTGAGGGGGGTTCGTCACCGCCCAGAGATCCAGCCGGGAAGGACAGAGCGGACATGAGCAGACGACTCGCCGCCTCGCCGCGGAGGGACGGTCCGGAGCGGGCGGGCGCCACGAACTACTTTCAGCGGGTCGTCGATGCTCTGCTGACCCACATCGCCGTTCTCCGGCCCGACGGCGAGATCGTCGCGGTGAACGCCGCGTGGAGCGAGTTCGCGGCCCGGAACGGGCTGGCCCCGAGTCGCTGCGGGCCGGGGATGAACTACCTTCGCGTCTGCGAAGGAGCTTCCGACGCCGGTTGCGAGGAGGCCCGCCTCGTCGCCCGGGGCCTCCGCGACGTCGCGCGGGGCCGCGTGCCGGACTTCCAGCTCGAGTACCCCTGCCACTCCCCGACCCAGCCCCGCTGGTTCCTCGTCCGCGCGACGCGGTTCGTCATCGATTCGCAGGTCTCCCTCGTGGTCATGCACGACGACGTCACCGAGCGGAAGCTCGCCGAGCTGGAGCTGCGGAAGGCGAATCACGCGCTCGAGGCGCAGGTCGTCACCGACGGCCTCACAGGCGCGAGCAACCGGCGCCTTTTCGACCAGGTGCTGAGCCTGGAGTGGAGTCGCCACGTCCGCACCGGGGCGCCGCTCTCGATGCTCCTGCTCGACGTGGACCATTTCAAGCGATACAACGACCTCCACGGCCACCTCGCCGGCGACGACTGCCTGCGCGAGGTCGCCCGGACGCTCCTGGGGTCGATCCGACGGCCCGGGGACGTCGCGGCCCGCTACGGCGGCGAGGAGTTCGCCGCGATCCTCCCCCGGACCGACCGCGCCGGGGCCCTCGCCGTGGCCGCGATCGCGATGGAACGGCTGCGGCTCCGGGGGCTGCGGCACGCCGCGCCGGGGGCCGGCCCGCTTGTCACGATGAGCGTCGGTTGCGCCACGATCGTCCCGACCAGGAACGTCCTCCCCAGCGAACTCGTCTCTCGGGCCGACCGGGCCCTCTACGCCGCCAAGCAAGCCGGGCGCGACCGGATCGTCGCCTTCGACGGGTGACGAGCCCGAGACGCCGTCGCTTTCCGACCCCCTCGGCTCGCCGGTCCCTCCGGCCGGCTCGCGTCCGGATCCTCGACGAGGCCGGGGCCCGGCGGTGGCGCCGTCCCTGGCGCCTGGCGATCTCGGCGGCCCGATCGGGAGGCGGCGCCCCCCGGGTGCGAGACCTCCCGTTTCCTGGAGGCCCGCGATGTCGGCTTGCGGCCGCTTGACGATCTCGATCGTTTCGTCGACGAGGCGATTTCATTCGTGGGCTCCCCGCCTGGTGCCCCTCGCATCGATCCGAGCCGTCCATGAGAAGGCCGGGCGCCGGATGCAACGCGGCGATCGATCCCCTCGGGAGGCCCTTCCGGAGACGCCGCCCGCCGGCCGTTCCACAAGCTGAAACCCCGGCGGCTCCCCATCCCTGACCGCTTGACGGCGCCGGGCGGCTGGTCGATCCTGGATCGTCCTCGACGCCACTCGCCATGCTCCCTGGGGCCGCCGAATGAAACGCAACGGTTTGATCATGTTCGCGAACGTCTTGTTGATCCTGGGCTCGTCGATCTCGTCGGCGTCGGGTCCGGACGAGGCTCCCCCGACGGCTTCGGCGCGGCTGCCGCGCGAGGACCTGCTGGTCCGCCGCACGGCCGACGGCGCGCGGGCCCCGGTTCGATCGGTCGAGGACTGGTCGGAGCGCCGAGCGGAGATCGTCCGGGGGGTCGAGTCGATCATGGGGCGGCTCCCGGGAGAGGCGAGGCGCTCGCCCCTCGACCCGACGACCGAGGAGACCGTCGACTGCGGCCTCTACGTCCGCAAGAAGATCCTCTATCAGTCCGAGCCCGGCTCGCGGGTCCCCGCGTATCTGCTGATCCCCAAGGCGGTCCTCGGAAATCCCCAGGCGCGGGTCCCGGCGATTCTCTGTCTGCACGGGACCGACAACGTCGTCGGCGCGGGGGTCGTCGTCGGCGTGGGCGACCGTCCCAACCGCCAGTACGCCCGCGAGCTTGCGGAGCGCGGCTACGTGACGCTGGCGCCGAACTATCCGCTGCTCGCGGAGTATCAGCCGGACCTGGCGAAGCTCGGCTGGGAGAGCGGCAGCCTGAAAGCCGTCTGGGACAACATCCGGGGGATCGACCTGCTGAGCTCGCTCCCCTACGTCCGTCCCGACGCGATCGGCGTGATCGGCCACTCGCTCGGCGGCCACAACGCCGTCTTCACCGCCGTTTTCGACGATCGGATCAAGGCCGTCGTCTCCAGTTGCGGCCTTGATTCGTTCCTGGATTACAAGCACGGCGACGAGGCCAACTGGCAGCCGGAGCGGGGCTGGTGCCAGACCCGATACATGAAGCGGCTGGCCGACTATCGCGGCCGACTGGCGGAGATCCCGTTCGACTTCCACGAGCTGATCGGGGCGCTCGCCCCGCGCCGGACGCTCATCATCGCCCCGTTCGGCGACGCGAACTTCGACTGGCGGAGCGTCGACCGGATCGCCGCCGCCGCGAGGCCCGTCTTCGACCTCTACGGCGCGGCCGACCACCTGCGCGTCGAGCACCCCGATTCCGCCCACGACTTCCCCGAGGCGATGCGGCAGGCCGCCTACAAGCTGTTCGACGACGAGTTCGGCCGCCCCGCCGCCGCCAGGCCCTGACACTCCCGATCCCCACGCGAATCCGAGGAAAGTGCTGATATGCTTCAACGAACGTGCATCCGGCTCGCGGCGATCGCGGGCCTCGCCGTCACCGCGGCCCCGGCGTGGGCCTGGCAGGCCCCGGCGGAGGCGCCGCGTTACGACGTCGTGATCTACGGCGGGACCTCGGCCGGGGTGGCGGCGGCCGTCCAGGCTTCGCGGATGGGGAAGTCGGTCGTCCTGATCGAGCCGGGGAATCGTCTGGGGGGGCTGACCACCGGTGGGCTCGGGGCCACCGACATCGGCAACAAGGCGGCCGTCGGCGGCGTCTCGCGCGAATTCTATCGCGAGGTCGCCCGCCACTACGCGAAGGACGAATCGTGGACCCGGCAGACCCGCGCCCAGTACGGCGAGCGCCGGAGTACGGCCGGCGAGGATACGATGTGGACCTTCGAGCCCCACGTCGCCGAGGCCATCCTCAATCGATGGATCGCCGACGCCAGGATCCCGGTCCGATTCGGCGAGCGGCTCGACCTGAAGTCCGGGGTCCGCAAGCGGGGGAACGCGATCGAGTCGATCGAGATGGAGAGCGGCCTGACGCTGGCGGGTTCGGTCTTCATCGACGCGACCTATGAGGGAGACCTGATGGCGAAGGCCGGGGTCTCGTATCACGTCGGCCGCGAGGCCAACGCCCGCTACGGCGAGACGCTCAACGGCGTGCAATTCGGCCACCCGCATCACCAGTTCCTCAAGGACGTCGACCCTTACAAGGTCCCCGGCGACCCGTCGAGCGGGCTGCTGCCGGGCGTCCACGGCGGCTCCCCCGGCGTCAACGGCGAGGGGGACCGTCGCGTTCAGGCGTACAACTTCCGGGTCTGCCTGACCGACGTCCCGGAGAACCAGCTCCCGCTCCCCAAACCCGAGGGCTATGATCCGCTCCGCTATGAACTGCTCCTGCGCTACATCAACGCCGGCGTGTGGGACGTCCTGAAGCTCAATACGCCGATGCCGAATCGCAAGACCGACATCAACAATTACGGCGGCTTCTCGTCCGATAACATCGGGATGAATTACGACTATCCCGACGGCGACTACGCTCGCCGCGCCGAGATCTTCCAGGAGCACGTCACCTATCACCAGGGGATGCTCTGGTTTTTGGCGAACGACCCGCGCGTGCCGGCCGAGGTTCGGGCCGACGTGAACCGCTGGGGGCTTTGCAAGGACGAGTTCCTCGACACCGGCGGCTGGCCGCATCAGCTTTACGTCCGCGAGGCGCGTCGGATGATCTCCGACCACGTCATGACCCAGCACGATTGCCAGGGGCGGTCCGTGGTCGACGACGCGGTCGCGCTGGCGGCCTACACGATGGATTCGCACAACGTCCAGCGGTTCGTCAAGGACGGCAAGGCCTGGAACGAGGGGGACGTGGAGGTCGGCGGCTTCCCCCCCTACCCCATCGCCTATCGCTCGATCGTGCCGACCGAGGCCCAGTGCTCGAACCTGATCGTGCCGGTCTGCCTGTCGGCCTCGCACATCGCTTATGGGTCGATCCGGATGGAGCCCGTGTTCATGGTGCTCGGCCAGTCGGCGGCCACGGCGGCGAGCCTCGCCATCGACGCTGGCAAGCCGGTCCAGCGGATCGACGTCCCGGCGCTCCAGGCGCAGCTCCTGAAGGACGGCCAGGTCCTCAAGTGGACCGGCCCCCGACCCAGGCCGCCGGTCGACGCCGCCAGCCTCCCCGGCGTCGTCCTCGACGACCCCCAGGCCCAGCTCACCGGCGACTGGGGCCGAAGCTCGGCCCTCGCGCCGTACGTCGGCGATCACTATCTCCACGACGACAACGAGGCCAAGGGCGCCCGTTCCGCCCGCTTCGTCCTGAGCGTGGATAAGCCGGGCCGCTACGAGGTCCGCATGTCCTATACCGCGAGCCCCAACCGCGCCCGCGCCGTCCCCGTCGCCATCCGCGACGCCGACGGATCCCACACCGTCCACGTCGACCAGCGCAAGGCGCCCGCCGCCCCCCCCTTCCAACCCCTCGGCGTCTTCCGGCTCACTCCCGACGCCCCCGCCGAGGTCGTCATCTCCAACGAGGCCACCGACGGCCACGTCGTCGTCGACGCCGTGCAAGCCGTGCCGGCGGGCTCGAACCCGTAAGGCCGTCCGCCTCCCGAATCGCGACGGCCCGGCCCGATGATCGGGACCGGGCCGTATCGCGGGCGGCTCGCCGACGTCCGCAAGCTCGCGGTAATCGTCGAGACGACTCGGGGGTCAGTCGGCGGACTTGGCCAGCGGACGGACCGAGACTTCCTTGAAAAAGACGATCGAATCCTTGTCGTGGTTCTGCAGGCCGATGTAGCCGGTCTCCGGCCTGGGGCCGCGCGCGGGGTCGCCCTCGCCGGTTGTTTCCTTGGCCTGGGGCTTCAGTTCGGAAGAGTCGAAGTCGGCGACCGGCGTGCCGTTGATCGCGGTGGAGATCCGGTTCCCCTTGAGCGTGACTTCGAGCGTGTTCCATTCGCCGGACTTGCCGGGCTGGGCCTTGGCGTCGGCGAAGGTGTAGACCGAGCCCGCGCCCCGGGCCGACCGGCCGCCGTCGACGATCTGGACCTCGAAGCCGTGGTGGACGGCGTACCAGGGATCGGCCGGCTTCTCGGCGATCCGGATGTAGAGGCCCGAATTCGATCGGGGCGTCCCGAGCTTGTACACGACCTTGATGGTGCAGTCGCCCAGCTTCTCGCGCGAATAGTAGAGCAGCCCCATCCCGCCCTCGGTCCGAAGCTGGCCGTCCTCGACCACGAACCGACCCGGGCCGACGTGCTCCCACCCGTCCAGGCTCTTCCCGTCGAACAGCGGCTTGCCCTCGGCCGGCGCCTCCGCGAAGCAGGGGACGCCGATCGCGAGAGCGAATATCAGGCTCGTGAAGATGTTCATGCCCAGGCGCATCATGTTGGAATCCTTTCGGGATCGTGTCCGGTCGGCAACAGACCCGAGCTTATCGCGCGAGGGCGCGACGATCAATCTCGGCAGGCCCCGCCGCTCCGTCCCGCCCCCCCCGGCCCCGGCGCGGCTCCGTTCCTCGACTCATCCCCGACCGGAGCCGAGAGGCCGCCTCCGCAGTCCGGCCGCAGTGGTCATCGACGCCGGCCGACCGAGCGTCTCGGCGGGAATCGAGGGGGACTCGCTCACGGGGGGGCGGCCTCCTCACCAACGCCCCTGTGGACTCGGCGACGCCGTGCAGGAATTCGCCCCGCCCTGCAGGTCGACCGCAACGTGATCTGCTGCCAGATCGGGAGGTCTGGAAATTTTGAGGAAAATGATGAGAAACGAAAATGAGTATCTTTATTTCACGGTTGGGATGATCCAGATTTGAATGAGGGGGCCTTTCAGGATCCGCCGTGCAGGCTCGTGGACGGGAAGCACATCGATGAACACCGAGAAGATGCGGCTTGAGGACGTCCGCAACGGGGTGGCCGAATGGAAAAAATGGGGGCCTTATCTGTCCGAGCGACAGTGGGGCACCGTGCGTGAAGACTACAGTCAGAATGGGGACGCCTGGAACTTCTTCACCCACGATCACGCCCGCTCGCGGGCCTATCGCTGGGGCGAGGACGGTCTGGCGGGGCTCTCCGACGATCAGCAGCGCCTCTGCTTCGCCCTGGCCCTCTGGAATGGGAAAGATCCCATTCTCAAGGAGCGCCTCTTCGGGTTGACCAACAGCGAAGGCAACCACGGCGAGGATGTCAAGGAGTATTATTTCTACCTCGACAGCACGCCGACCCACTCGTACATGAAATACCTGTACAA
This sequence comes from Planctomyces sp. SH-PL62, assembly GCF_001610895.1. Classification (NCBI taxonomy): domain Bacteria; kingdom Pseudomonadati; phylum Planctomycetota; class Planctomycetia; order Planctomycetales; family Planctomycetaceae; genus Planctomyces; species Planctomyces sp. SH-PL62. The sequence continues at coordinate 163,540 of NZ_CP011273.1, forward strand.
GTATCCGCAGGCGGCCTATCCCTACGCCGATCTTGTGGAGACGAACCGGCGGCGCAATCGCAACGAGATGGAGTATGAACTCCTCGACACGGGCGTCTTCGACGGCGACCGGTACTTCGACGTCTTCGTCGAGTACGCCAAGTCCGCCCCCGAGGACGTCCTGGTGCGGATCACGGCCGTGAACCGGGGGCCTGATCCGGCCGAATTGCACCTCCTGCCGACGCTCTGGTTTCGAAACGACTGGTCGGCTTGGATCGCCGAATCGAACCGAGCCGCCCGCAAGCCGAACCTCCGGCAGGTCGAGACCTCGCCGGGCGTGCGCGCGGTCGCGGGGACGCACCCGCTGCTCGGCGAGTTCACCCTTTACTGCGAAGGCGACGCGCCGCTCCTCTTCACCGAGAACGAGACCAACCACGTGCGGCTGTTCCCCGGTCGAGAGAACGAGAGCCCCTACGTCAAGGACGGCATCAACGACTACGTGGTGCAGGGGCGTCGAGACGCGGTGAATCCGGCGAGGCAAGGCACGAAAGCCGCGGCGCATTATCGCGCCGAGGTCGCCGCCGGTCAGTCCCTGGTGATTCGCCTACGGCTCGCCCGGGCTTCCTCGCCGGAGCTGGACGGCGAACTGTTGGGAGCGGATTTCGATCGGATCTTCGCCGACAGGCTTTGCGAGGCCGACGAGTTCTACGAGTCCGTCACGCCGCCGTCGGTCGGCGCCGAGGCGGCCGATGTGATGCGCCAGGCGCTGGCGGGCATGCTCTGGAGCAAGCAGTTCTTCTTCTTCGACGGCGACGACTGGCTCGACGAGCACAACTCGAACCCGCTGCACTCGGGATATCGGAACTCCCGGAATTCGGAATGGTTCCACATGTTGAATCGAGACATCATCTCGATGCCCGACAAGTGGGAGTACCCCTGGTACGCGTCGTGGGATCTGGCCTTCCACACGCTTCCGCTGGCGATCGTGGACCCCGACTTCGCCAAGGACCAGATGAAGCTGATGCTCAAGTCGGTGTACTTGCATCCCAGCGGTCAGCTCCCGGCTTACGAGTGGAATTTCAGCGACGTGAACCCGCCGGTCCACGCCTGGGCCACCCTCTTCCTGCATCGCACCGCGCAGGCGATCGGCGGCGAGCCTGACGTCGAATTCCTGGCGTCGGCGTTCAACAAGCTGATGCTGAATTTCACCTGGTGGGCGAATCGCAAGGATCGCTACGGGCGGAACGTCTTCGAGGGGGGCTTTCTCGGGCTCGACAACATCGGCGTCTTCGACCGCAGCGCCCCGCTCCCCACCGGCGGCTATCTGGAGCAGGCCGACGGCACGGCCTGGATGGCCCTGTTCAGCCAGAACATGACGGAGCTCGCCATCGAGCTTTCGACCCACGATCCGGTCTACGAGGACATGGTCCTGAAGTTCGCCGAGCAGTTCTTCTACATCGCCGCGGCCATGAACCGCTCCGGGCGGGATGGCATGTGGGATGAGGAAGACGGCTTCTACTACGACCTGCTCCAGCTCCCCGACGGGACCGCCACGCGGCTCAAGGTGCGTTCGCTGGTCGGCCTGCTCCCCCTCTGCGCCACCACGGTCATCGAGCCGTGGCAGCGAGAGCACATCCCTCGGGCGATGGCCGGCCTGTTGAGTCGGCTGCGGCGGATCCCGGAGCTGGTTCGCACGATGCATCCCACCGGCCCGGGGCATTACGGCGTGCAGGATCGGGGCGTTCTCGCGGTCCTCAACCCGGAGCGGCTCCGCCGGATCCTCGCGAAGATGCTCGACGAGGAGGAATTCCTGGGGCCCCACGGCATCCGCTCGGTCTCGAAGTTCCACAAGCGGAACCCCTACGTCCTGCACGTGCAGGGCGTGGAGTATCGGGTGGATTATGTGCCGGCCGAATCGGACACCGGCATGTTCGGCGGCAACTCGAACTGGCGAGGCCCCGTCTGGATGCCGGTGAACGCCATGATCATCCGGGCCCTCCTGCAATTCTACCTGTACTACGGCGACGGCTTTCAGATCGAATGCCCCACCGGATCGGGCAACCTGATGAACCTCTTCGAGGTGAGCCGGGAAATTTCCGACCGGCTCACACGCGTCTTCCTGCGCGACGAGCGCGGCAGGCGTCCGGTCTACGGCGGAACGGAAAAGTTCCAGACCGACCCCCATTGGCGGGATTATCTCCTCTTCTATGAATACTTCCACGGCGACGACGGCGCGGGCCTGGGCGCCAGCCATCAGACCGGTTGGACCGGGCTCGTGGCCAAGTTCATCCAGCTTTACGGCGTCCTGGATCCGAAGCGGGCCCTGGAACTCGGCAAGATGTCGGCCTTCCAGAAAGTCTGACGGCGGAGGTCGACGTGGGCGTCTCACAAGCTCATGCTCGACTTCGCGCCCAATCGCATGGGGCTCGATCTTCCCCATGTCGATCGCGCGAACGCCGTCTCTTCAGTTCACCTGGGCGCGGGGGCCGGCTCAGCCCGGTCCCGGCGGGATCAATTCGAAGACGCCGATGGGTCGTGGGGCGGCCTCCTCGCCGACGTCCCAGTGGGAGTAGGTGACGCGCCAGGAGTCGGCTTCGAGGGATTGCAGGAAGCCGAGGGCGCCGGGGCGGAAGGGGTCGGAAATGAGGACTCGGCCGCCGGGCGCGAGGTTGGATTCGAAGATGCGGCGGAGGAAGGGATGGAGGGTGTCGCCGTAGAGGACGTCGGCGCCGAGGATCCAGTCATAGCGGCCGGTCTCGGACCATTCGGCCCAGTCGGCGAGGCGGCTCTCGATGGCCGCCGCGCCGTTGCGCTCGGCGTTGCGACGGCAGAGGTGCAGGGCCAGCTCCTCGCGGTCGGTCTGGACCGTCCGGGCGCCGAGCGAGGCGGCGACGATCCCCGGCAGGCCCACGCCGGCCCCCAGCTCCAGGACGCTCCGGCCCCGGAACTCGGCCTCGCGGACGGCGATCTCGTGCGCGAGGGCGATCGCGGAGGGCCAGAGCGAGACTCCGTAGGGGAGCCGGTTCGTCTTGCGGACGAGGGCCCGCGTCTCGTCGGCGTCGGTCAACACCGCGCCGACGTGCAGGACCGACCACTCGCGACCGTCCCGCCGCAGGCGGTAGTCGAGCAGCGTGAAGTCCCCGGCGGTGGTCTCCAGCGACTGATCTGGTGAGGGATTCTCGCTCATCGCGACCCGCTCACTCGCCCGCCGGCCGGGGCCGCCGCGAGCTGAGATGCTCTTCCATCTTCTGGAAGCCGACGACGCCGACGGTGGCCTGGGCCATCTGGGCGCCGAGGTACTTGAGCCCGCGCTCGGGGGGGATGCGGAGGACGATCTCGGCGCCGTCGCGGAGGAGTCGGAACGGGGCCCAGGTGGAGAGTCGGAGCCCGGCCTTCGCGCACAGGGGGCGGGCGACGTCGGCGAGCCGGCTCAGCGGCATGAGCGGGAGGGCTTCCGGGGCGCGTCGGAGGACCTGATAGAGCCCGCCGGCGGAGCGGACGGTCCACCATCGGGCGAGTCGGCGGGCGGCGAGGTCGCCGGATTCGCGGGTCGCGGCCTTCGCGGCGGTCTCGACGCCAGACTCCACCGCCTCGCGGCCGACCGATCGGGACGCCTCGCGGACGGTCGCCTTGACCTCGGTGCGGGCGGCCTCGACGGCCAGGGCGGCGCCGGGCTGGATCGTCGCCAGGCTGAGGACGTCGGTCACCACGAAGCAGGCGTCCAGCAGCGCCCAGGCCGTCTCGCCGGTCGTCGGCGCGTAGCCGCGGCGGAGGACGTCGCCCAGGTGGATCATGTCGTAGAGGGGGAGGAACTGGTAGTAGCGCAGGTCCTGGTCGCCCAGGCTGGCGATCCGAGCAAGGCCGTCGTTGCGGATGATTCGGATGATCGCCTGGCCGTCGTCGCCGGAGAGGTAGAGGGCCGTCTTGGCGAAGCTCTCGGTGAAGGTGGGGCGTTCCTTGGACTGGAGGAAGGCGAGGGTCTCCGGGCCGGCGTCGGCGCGGGCGATGGGGGGGATGATCGCCCCGCCGTAGGCGCGGAGGATCTCGCGGAAGTCGGGGTCGGTGGAGTATTTCTCCAGCATGGCCAGGGCCATCGCGCCGTGGTCGCCCAGGGCGGCGGCGGCCTGGCGGCGGAGGACGGGGTCGGTGAAGTCGTCGAAGACCACGTCGGCGGCGTCGGGCCCGGCCTTGGCGAGGGCCTTCTCGCCGATCTCGCCGTACTCGACGGCCAGCCGGAGGGCGTTCGGGCTGCCGCCCACCTCTTTCACCAGGCCGACGGCCTTGACGTGGGCCAGCCGCCGCGCGACCGTCTCGGGCCGGTGGGTCTGGAGCTGCTCGTCGAGGAAGTCGGTGTTCACGCGGAGGACGATGAGGCTCTCGTCGAGCGGCATCGCCGAGCCCAGGCTCTCGAGCACGGAGCCGTACAGGCTCGCCAGCGCGAAGCCCTCGGGGCCGTACAGGCGGAAGGCGTCGACGGCCAGCGTGGGGTGGTCTTCCAGCGTTCGAAGGGCCGCGCGGACGTCGGCCGCGCCGTGCTCCAGGCTGACGAGGCTGAGGACGACCAGGCGGTCGACGAGCGCCGCGTCGTCCTCGCCGCAGGCGGCCATCATCTCGGCCACGCGCTCGGGCTCGGCCAGCATCAGGGGGAGCGAGTTGGGGTGCTTCGCGGCCAGGCGACGCTGGGAAGGGCTCAGTCCTTCCAGCTCGGCGATGAGGATCTTGCGGTCGGTCTCGTCGGCCCGCTTCATGCCGAAGTACTCCCGCCAGTGCAGGAGCAGGTCGGCCGCGGCGTCGTCGCCGAGCAGGTCGCGGAGCCGCCGGAACTCGGTGGGGTGCTTCTCGTGGAGGAAGAGGGCTTCCAGGTCCAGCCGGTCCAGCAGCTTCAGGCCGCGGAGGCCGTCGGAGCGCTCGATCAGCACGGCGTTGCGACGGTAGCGTTCGAGGGTGCGGGCCACCAGCGCGCGGTCGTCGGCCGAGGCGTCCTGATAGCGGGCGACCAGGGCGTCTTCCTCGGTGATCGCCGAGGGGCCCCCGCCCTCCTCCCGCCCCGCCGCGACGCCGTCGGCCGGCGCGCCCGGTCGCGCGGGGACGCCGGTCGGCCGGACGGCCAGCTTGGCCATCACGCCGAGCGCGGCGAGCAGGACGACGACCGCAAAGGTTCGCTTCATGGGAGAGTCGGCCTCGTGGTGGGGGAGTCCGATGATGCTCGCGGCGACGATCGACCCGGGCGCGGCCCCCGGCCGTCGCGTCGGCGTTGACGAGGGGAACCCCGGCGCCCCCGTCGAGGGGCTCGCCCCTGGTGAGGATTCGCGGCGGGTCGATTCTTGTTGGGGTGAACCCTTCAATTGTCCGCGACGTTGCCGGATTCGTCAATTCCGACCGCGCGGAAGGGCTCGTCGGCTTGCGGGTTCGGATCGATCGGGAGGGTCGGCGGGGCTTTTGGGAGACGCCCGATCGAGGGGGACGCTCTAAGGATACCTGGGCAAGCGGCGGCCTCATCCCTTAGAGTCGAGGATTTGCGGGCCTGGCGCGCCAAGGGAGACGCGTCGTCGAGCATGTCGCCATACTTGAACCGGGATGGACTATGACGGTTAATCAGGTGGAGCCTGTCGGCAAGGTTCGGACGAAGATCGTCGCGACGGTGGGGCCCGCCTCGCGCGATCCCGCCATGTTGCGCCGATTGGTCGAGGCCGGGGTGGACGTGTTCCGGCTGAACTTCTCGCACGGCTCCCATGAGGAGCACTCTCGGACGTTTCAGGCGATCCAGGACATCAACCGGGAGATGGGGCGGCAGGTCGCGGTGTTGCAGGACCTCTGCGGCCCCAAGATCCGACTGGGGACCATCGCCGGCGACGTGGCGGCCTGCGACCTCGACGCCGAGTTCGTGTTGACCTCGAACCCGATCTCGCCGGACGATCCGCGCGAGCTGACCTGCACCTACCAAGAGCTCGCCGACGACCTGGAGATCGGCCAGACCGTCCTCTTCGCCGACGGCACGGTCGGGATGGTCGTGCTGGAGAAGCGGCCGGGCTGGGTGCGGATGAAGGTCACGCTCCCCGGTCGGATCCGGTCCAACCAGGGGATCAACGTCCCCGGCGCGGCGCTGAGCGTCTCGGCGCTGACCCCCAAGGACCTGGCCGACCTGGAGTGGACGGCCAACCACGCGGTCTCCTACGTGGGCCTCTCGTTCGTGCGGCACGCCGCCGACGTGACCCGGCTCCGCGCCGAACTGCAGACCCGGGGGAGCCGCGCCCGGATCATCGCCAAGATCGAGAAGCCCCAGGCGGTCGCCAACCTGGAGTCGATCGTGGCCGAGGCCGACGGCGTGATGGTGGCCCGCGGCGACCTGGGCGTCGAGATCGACGTGGCCAAGGTCCCGGCGGTCCAGAAGCGGATCATCGAGATCTGCCACCGGGCCCGCGTGCCGGTCATCACGGCGACCCAGATGCTCAACAGCATGGAGTCGTCCAGCCGCCCCACCCGGGCCGAGGCGTCGGACGTCTTCAACGCCGTGCTCGACGGGTCCGACGCGGTCATGCTCTCGGGCGAGACGGCGATCGGGATGTATCCCGTGGATGCCGTCACCACCATGAGCCAGATCGCCTACGAGGCCGAGAACCTCGTTTTCTCGCGTTCCCATTCGGGCCGCGGCGGCTGGCCGATGACGGCCGAGACCTGCCGGGACTGCCCGTGCGGGCCGTCGGGGACGGTCGCCCGCGCCGGCCAGGTGCTGCCGATCACCGAGGCGGTCGTCGAGGCCGCCAGCCAGGTCGCCGCCACCCTCCGCGCCCGGCTCATGGTCGTCGCCACCCACTCCGGCCGCACCGCCTTGGCCCTCTCCAAGCAGCGCGCCGCCACGCCCACCCTGGCCCTGACCGACGACCAGGAGGTCGCCCTGGCCATGGCCCTCTACTGGGGCGTCACCGCCTTGCACATCCCCGAGATCTTCGACACCGGCCAGGTCCTCGCCTTCGCCGACGAGTGGTGCCGCCAGCACGACCTGATCGACACCGGCGACCGCCTCGTCGTCGTCCGCGGCGTCATCCCCGACAACCCCAACCACAACGCCATCCTCGTCCACGAGGTCGAGTGACCGCGTCGCCCCCGCCGAACCTCCCCCGGCCCGCACGAAGGTCGGGGGTCCAGTACGCGAGGGAGGCCGCGCGTCGGACCTCGTGCGTGGCGCATCACAAGAACCTGGCGTCGCGATCCACCACTTCCCAGGCCTTCACGGCGGGCGGCCTTCATGCATCTTGGTGAGCGGACCGCATGGATTCGCCGGGCGGCTTCGGCCTGACCGGGCCGTGAGGCCGCCCCAAGGCCCCGCAACTCGACGCGGCCGGCCCACGAGGTCGTCGGGATCGCCGAACCTGCGAGATCAAGCCGCCATGAACCTCCTCGGGTCCGCTCTCGTTCTGGCTTTGATAGGATTTCCCATCGCGTGGATCGTTTCCGAGTTCCGATGCGGCCGCGGGGTGCGGATCTTGCTTGGGATCAACGCGATGGCGGTCGTGACCGTCGCGGCGTCGACCCTCTGGGCGACCCTTTTGTACCTCCAATACAACGCGGATTTCGGGTTCGCGACTCAGGGTTTGATCGATGCTTCCATCGAGCAGATCGAGGACGGCCACCTGGACCGCGTCCTGAAGGCCTGGAGGGGGTTGAACGCCCCGCCCTACGAGAACCGCGCCCGATACCCGGAACTGGCGGCCGAGGCGACCGCTCTGATTCGCGGCGAGAAGCCCTTCACGCCCGGCACGCGTTGGGACGCAGGGCCTTTCGATCGCGAAACCTGGGCCGGGCACTGGGAGAGCGATACGGGCCACTGGATCGTCGTGGACCGCTCGGTGTTGAGCGTGTACGGCCCTGAGAGGATGCAAGCCGTCACCCTGTCCGACGACTTCAAGACGCTCACTTTCCACAAGGGTGGGCAGTGGCGTCACACCCTGACCCTGATCGGCAAGTCTGAGCTGACGCACGAATGGTTCGACCTGACCCGCCAGCAGGTTTGGCGAACGGAGCCGATGCATAAGCTCGTACGAGCCATCGAGGAACAAGTTCCGGTGGCCCCGCAGGATGCGAGAGAATCGAAACCCGGGCCGTGACGCCGGCGAGCTGGACGGCCCTCCCCGAGACTCCTCACTTAACTCCACCGGGTTGTGGCGGAAAACCCTCGGGTGCCACGGGTTCGGAGAACCCGTGGATCGGCATCGGCCCCCTCCCGAGCCGTCGCCGAGACCCCCCGGCCGGTTCACGGGTCCTCCGAACCCGTGGCACCCCGATCGACGCCCCTCGACGAGCTTGAGGCGGTGGTGTTAAGTGAGGAGTGCCCCCTCCCCGGTCCGGCGCCAGGACCGGGCCGTCGCTGGCCGCGTCGTCGGCGCCCGCTTGAGTCGGCCCGACCGTCGGAGTATGTTCACGAAAAGTTGAACCCTCTGGCTTGTCGGGATAGGGAGGCGTCGCGATGTTCGTGCGGACCGGCGGTGATCGGCGGGAGTTCCTGCGGGTGGGGGCGTCGGGCGCGGCGCTGGCGATGCTGGGCGAGGCGCCGCGCGCGGCCCTCGGCGCGGGGTTCCGGGCGAAGAACGAGCGGCCCCGGCTGGCGCTGATCGGCGCGGGGGGCCAGGGGACCTGGGACGCGATCCGCGCCGCCCACTTCGGCGACTTCGTCGCCGTGGCCGACGTCCACAAGGGCCACGCCGAGAAGGCCCGCGACAGCGACCGCGTCGGCAAGAAGAAGGCCGAGGCGTTCGAGGACTACCGCAAGATCCTCGACCGCAACGACGTCGACGCCGTGATCATCGGCACGCCCGATCACTGGCACACCAAGATCTGCATCGACGCCATGAACGCGGGCAAGGACGTCTACTGCGAGAAGCCCCTGACCCTCACCATCGACGAGGGCAAGAAGCTCCGCGAGTCGGTCGAGAAGACCGGCCGGGTCCTCCAGGTCGGCTCCCAGCAGCGGAGCGACCACAACAAGGTCTTCCTGCTGGCCGTCGCCCTGGTGCGCTCGGGGCGGATCGGCAAGATCAAGAAGGTCACGGCGGCGATCGGCGGCGGCCCCTCGGGCGGCCCGTTCTCCAAAGAAACCCCGCCCCCGGAGCTGAACTGGGACATGTGGCTGGGCCAGGCGCCGAAGGTCGACTACATCGCCAAGCGCGCCGACCCCGACTTCCGCTGGTGGTATGAATACTCCGGCGGCAAGCTCACCGACTGGGGCGCGCACCACGTCGACGTCGCCCACTGGGGGCTCGACAAGGAGAAGACCGGCCCGACCACGATCGAGGTCGAGCGGGCCGTGCTGCCGGTCCCCTACAAGGGGGGCTTCGCGACCGTCGACGACTGCTACAACACCGCGAACAGCTTCCTCGTGAGGGCCACCTTCGCCGACGGCGTCCCGCTGGAGATCCGCGACGACACCGAGAACGGCGTGACCTTCCAGGGCGAGGGGGGCCGGATCTTCGTCACCCGCGATCGGATCGACCTCGACGGCGGCGCGGTCGCCGCGCTGTACAAGGACCCGATCCCCGAGTCCCTGCTCCGCGACCTGCGTCACGGCAAGCTGGACGACGACCACATGGCGAACTTCTTCGCCTGCTGCGGCGACCGGGGCAAGCCGGCCTCGGACGTCTGGAGCCACCACCGCTCCCTCACCACCTGCCACCTGGCGAACATCGCCATCCGCCTCGGCGGCCGCAAGCTGACCTGGGATCCGGAGAAGGAGGCCATCGTCGGCGACGACGAGGCCAACGGCTTCCTCTCCCGCCCCCAGCGCGCCGGCTTCGAGATCGTCGTCTGACGCTCCCGCCCGCCGCGATTCGAATGCGAACGGCCCCGTCCCGGATGGGGGGACGGGGCCGTCGCTTCGCTTTTTCAGAGCCCGCGTCGCTCAGGCGACGGGCGGCTTGGCACCCCGCCGGGTCCGGCGGTAGCCGAAGAGGCCCATCGCTCCCATGCCGACCGCGGCCGAGACGAGGCTCGCGGGCTCGGGCACGAAGTTCTGGCCGGTGAGCCCGATCATGTTTTGATACGAGCCCACCGGGTCGATCACGAAGAGCTTCGCGAGGCCTTCGCCGTAGAACGTTCCGCCGTCATAGCCGGCGAAGGTGATGAACGAGGAGTACTGGTTGTTGACCGCCGTGTTGCCGCCGGTATAGCTGAAGTTCTGGTCCATGGTGTACCAGATCGCCAGCGCCAGGGCGGAATTCGCGGTCGAGTCGCCGCCGCCGTGGGTCACCAGCAGGTAGGCCAGCCGGTTGCCGACGTCCGAGAAGCTCGAATGGGTGAAGAAGGACTGGCCCACGGTGTTCAGTTCCAGGACCGAGCTGGCGTAGATGGTGTCCGGCCCCCAGCCGACCTGGACGTCGGGCGAGACGCAGAAGCCGGCGAACGCGGGACCCGCGGGGCCGGTCGGCGTCAGGGTGAAGGCGCCCGCGCCGCCGGTCTCCGAACCCGTCCCGCTCCCGGTCGAATAGGTCATGTTGACGTTCACGCCGCCGTTGAACTGGCTGATCAAGGTCGCATCGGCGTGGGCGGCCCCCGCGCCAAGACCCGCCGAGAGGACGACCGCCGCAACCGAACCGAGAAGTGATCGCATCATCAAGTGGCTCTCCAGCACGCTTTCCAATTCATCCGCCATTCGATTCCGTCCACGCTTTTCTTCGCTGACACGCTTCTTACGACCGCGACCCGACGCCGGACGCCGACGTCGCCGAAATCCATCCACGCGCGCGGAAGCGGCCCCGCGCGTCGTCCCGAGACGACGGGGGCCGCCATGCGTGGCGTTCCGAGGACGCGCCGCGACGTTCCGAGGGGTCAGTCGCCGAGATCAAGCCGCCGCAGTGCGTCTTCCAGCGCGTCGAGGTCCCAGAACTCGACGGCGGGGTCCGCGCCGAGGACCGCCAGCCGGCGGCCGTCGGGACGGAAGGCGAGGGCGAAGGTCCGCCCGCTCGGCCCGGGGAGCCGGTAGGAGGGGCGTGGGGAGGAGGGGACGTCGAGGTCCCAGAACTGGACCCCCTGCTGCGAGCCGGCCGCGAGCCGACGGCCGTCGGGCGAGAAGGTCAGGGCCGTCGCGACGGCTTCCGGCTCGTCCGGTCGCGGGGCGATCCGGCCCACGACCGTGAGCCGAAGGGCGTCCATCAGGACGATGGAGCCGGTGCCGTCGCTGATCGCCAGCAGGCCGCCGTCGGGGCTGAGGGCGATCGCCGAGGGGTTGGCGGGGGGGGCGTCCACCCAGGATTCGACGGTCGCCTCGACCCGGTCCTCGGTCCGTCGCAGCGACCACGCCTGGACCGACGGGGGCGTTCCGAAGACGAGGTAGAGCCGATCGGAGGCCGGTGCGATCTGGAACGACCGGAGCCGACCCCACGGCGAAGCCCACGGCGGCGTTTCCGCCGGCCCGGGGGGGCGAAGGCGTTTGTCGTGGGGCGCGGGGGGGCCGACGACGGGGCGCTGGGCCGGGCCCCGCCGGCGGGCGTCGTCGGAAGGCCCGGACGCCCACGGGGGCGCGAGGCCGCTCAAGGCCTCGTCGACCCTCGTCAGGGGGAGCAGCCGGTCGGGCCGATCGGGTTCCCAGAGGTAGAGGGAGCGGCCCCGCGCCAGGACCAGGGTCCTGCGGTCGCCGGCGCGGGCCAGGGCGCCGACGACGGCGGCGACGGGGGGCCGACCACGTCCTGGCGGGCGATCGTCTCGGACTGGGCCGCGGACAGGCGGTAGGCCGCGACGGCCGCCTCGGACGCGGCTCGGGGCTCGCTCCAGAGCCAGACGTCGCCGGCGAGGTCGGCGATCGCCAGCAGGCCGTCGTCCCGGAAGGCGATCGAGACGGGTCGGGAGTCGAGGCCCCCGACCAGGGTCCGCACGGCCGGTTCGTGGATCGTCCACGACGACGTCGTGAGGTTCCGGCCGCCGGCGGCCAGGGTGCGGCCGTCCGCCGAGAAGGCCAGGTCCGCGACCGGGTCGGCGGCGGAGAGGACCGCGACGAGCTTGTGGGTCAGGGCGTCCCAGAGTTCCACCTGGGGGCCGACGAACGAGGCCGCCGCCAGCAGGGTCCCCTGGGGATTGAACTGGAGCCGGACGACCGGGCTCTGCGAGGACGAGAGGCTGGTGACGAAGCCGGCGGCGTCGGGGTTCGCGAGGTTCCAGAGCTGGATCGTCCCCTCGGAGGCCGCGGCCAGCAGGTCCCGCCCCCCCAGGGCCAGCGCCCGGACGTCGGCCGGGGCCTCGATCGCGCGGATCTCGCCGCCGTCCTCGGTCGACAACAGCCGGATGGTGGTCGCGCCCGAGGCGGTCACGGCCAGGGTCTTGCCGTCGACCGAGACGGCGACCATCGGGGGCATCGGGTAGCGGCCTTCCAGGTCCAGGTCGAGCACCCTGGCGTGGGGTTCGGAGGGTTCGAGGTCCCAGAGGACCACGCGATAGTCGCGCCGGGGGCCGAGGTTGTCGAAGGAAGGGGGCGTCGGCGGTCCCTCGCGGGGCTCGACCTCCATCTCGACGGACGCCAGCCGCTTGCCGGTCGGCTCGCCGAAGACCCCCACGACGCGGCCGGCGCCCCGGTCCAGCTCCCGGACGAGGCCGCCGGTGGCGGCGTCCACGAGCAGGATCGACGCGCCCTCCTCCGGGACGACCGCCAGGTTCGAGCCGCAGGGGGCGAGCCGATCGCCCCAGCCCCACCACCAGCCCCCCCGTCGCGGCGACGCGCCGCCTCCCCCGGAGCCGCGGCCTCCCGACGGCGGGGGCTCGTCGCGGGGGTCGACCCTGGCGAGCTTGCGGAGGGCGACCGCGTCGCCTCGGCGGCGGCAGGCCACGTCCCAGAACGCCAGTTCCTCGCCGTCGATCGAGGCGGTCAGGGAGGTGAGCCGCGAGCCGGCGGCGCCCAGGACGACGTCGCGGGTCGGGCCGGTCGCCAGGTCGACGCGGGGCTCGACGTCGCGGAGGATGAGGAATTCGGCGGCCTCGTCGCGGAGGCTGGCCTTCATCGCGGGGGCGGGCTCCAGGGCGGCCGCCTGCTTCAAGAGGTCGAGCCCCAGGCCGCGGCGGTCGGGGGCGTCGGTGCGTCGGACCAGCTCGGCGTGCCGCCAGAGCCCCGTCCGCAGGGCGGCCTGGGTCTCGCGCATCGCCTCCTCGGTCTTGGCGAGCGCCGCGTCGGCCCTGTGCAGGGCCTCGACCTTCAGGTCCCGCTCCTGCTCGGCGAGGTCGCGCTCCTTGACGACGCGGTGGTAGGCGAACGCGGCGACCGCCAGGATGATCAGGCTGGCGGCGGCCGTGACCGAGCTGATGCCTGGATGCCGCCGCAAGACGCGCCAGGCCCGGCCGGGGAGGCTGATCCGCCGGGCCTTGACGGGCTCTCGGTTGAGGAATCGGGCGAGGTCGGCGGCGAGGTCGGCGGCCGTGGCGTAGCGGTCGGCGGGCCGCTTCGCCAGCGACTTGAGGACGATCGTCTCCAGGTCGCGGGGTATTCGGGAGTCGATCGCGCGAGGCGGGGCCGGCTCGCGGCCGGCGATCTGGTCGAGCAGCTCGGCGGCGCTGGAGCCGTCGAACGGCGGCCGGAGGGTCAGCAGCTCATAGAGGGTGGCGCCCAGGCTGTAGACGTCGGTCCGGCCGTCGATCACGCCGGTCCGGCCCTGCTCGGGGCTCATGTAGCGGGGCGTGCCGAGGATGCCGTCGTGGTGGGTCAGGCCGGGGTCGGCCAGCCGCCTGGCCAGGCCGAAGTCGGCGACCCAGATGGACCCCGCGGCGTCGATCAGGAGGTTCGACGGCTTGACGTCGCGATGGATGACCCCGTGCTGATGGGCGTGGTCGAGCGCCTCGGCCGCCTCGCGCCCCACCCGGGCCGCCCATCGGTAGTAGGACGAGCCGCGAGGGGGCTCGAACGGGGGCGCGGACTCGTCCTCGCGGGGGCGGGCGACGGCCAGCGCGGTCGCCGCGCCCGACCGGGAGAGCCGGGAGAGGGAATGGCCGTGGGACCAGGTCGGGGTGGGGTCGTCGGCGATCTGCGAACGGGGGCCGGGCGCGGGCGAGCGTCGCGTCCAAGGGAGTCCGGAGGAGGCCCGCGACCAGGCCCGCAGGAACTTCGTGGCGGAGGAGGAGGAGTTCCGCCCGCCGGTCTCGCTCCAGCGTCCCGCGCCGCTGCCGCGCTCGCGGCGGAGCCAGCGGACCACGCTGTCGAGGCCGCTCCCCTCGATCCGCTGCATGGCGTAGTAGCAGAGCCCGCCGACCTGGCCGACGTCGAAGACGGGGACGATGTGGGTGTGGTGGAGCCCGGCGGCGGTGCGGGCCTCGTTCAGGAAGCGGCGGCGGGCCGAGGAGTCGGGGGCCGCGTGGGTCCCCAGCACCTTGAGGGCCACCGGGCGGTCGAGGCCGACGTGGACGGCCTCGTAGACGGTCCCCATGCCGCCGCGTCCCAACTCTCGGACGACGCGGTAGCCGGCGATCCGGCGGCCCGACTCGATGTTCCGGCCGGGCCCCGAGTCCCCCGAGACGGCCGATCCGCTGCCGCCGCCGACCAGGCCGTGGACCAGCTCCAGGCCTTCGAGCGCCGCGCGGACGTCGGCCCCGAGGTCGCCGTAGCGGGCGGCGAAGGTCTCGGCGGCCGGGGCCTCGCCGCGCTCGATCAGTTCGAGATAGAGCTCGATCGCCTCCCCCAGACGGTCGTCGTCGTCGAAGGGGGTGAGGTCGGAGGCGGCGTCGTCAGCCGGCTGGGTCATCGTCGTACCTCAAGGATCCGCCCGGCGGGCCTTCGAGCGAGCGTTTCAGGCGTTTGAGGCCCCGCGCCCAGACGCCTCGCACCGACTTCCGGCTGAGCCCCACGCGCTCGCCGATCGTCTCGAACGACAGGCCCTCCGCGTGGTAGAGCCAGAGGACGTCGGCCTCTCCCTCGGGGAGCGCCGCCAAGGCGTCGGCCAGCAGCACGATCAGTTCGCGGCGGCTGACGACCTCGCTCGGGCTGGTCTGGCTGAGGGCCAGCATGTCGAGCAAACGTCCGCCGCCCCCCCCGTCCCCCCCCTTCTCCGCGCGGCCGCCGTCCCAGGGGGCGTCGAGCGGGACCGCGGCCACCCCCCCGGCCCGCTTCGTGCGGCTGTGGAAGCGGCCCAGGTCGGCGAGCTTCTGGCCCACCAGCCGCCGCAGCCAGCCCACCAGGGCCGCCTCGTTCTGGCCGGTGAACTGGGGGAACTGGCGGACGACCTCGACCAGCGCCTCCTGGACCACGTCGGAGAGTTCCAGGCGCTCGCGGAGCCGGGGGCCCAGGCCGGTCCGGACGACCATCCTCAGGTAGTTCCGGTACAGCGCGCACAGCTCGCCGAGCGCCTCGGTCTCCCCGGCGCGGGCCCTGGTCAGCAGCTCGATCGGCCCCTCGGCCATGGCGGTCGCCCCTACTTTCATCGTCTCAATCTAAGTAGGCGACGCCCCGCAGCCGGCCGGACCGTGCACCCCTCGAAAATCGCCGACGGCCGAGGGTGACGGTCCCGCGGCCTCGATCCCGATCCCGATCCCGATCAATCATGGGGAGGACTGGGGCGGTCGGCAAGGCGGGCGGCGGGCGGGGCGCATGAAAAAACCCCTGGCGATCGGGAGGATCGCCGGGGGTCCGGAGGAAAAGTCGTCGTGACGACTCGTCGTGTCGAGAGGAGCGGCCGATCGGCCGGGCTCAGGCGGCCTTGGTGCGGCGGCCGGAGACGTACTTGCGGAGGCCGAGGCCGCCCAGGGTGGTGAGCACCAGGGCGATCGTGCTCGGTTCGGGCACCGGGGCCTCGGTGTTCGTCGAGGTGATGAGGGCCTCGACCGTGGTCAGGCCGGCGTTGGACTGCGAGGGCACCAGGAGCTTGTCGCCCTTGGGGAAGCTGAAGCTGAGCTTCTGCGTGCCCAGGTCCAGCTCGTCGATCGGCTGGTCGAAGGTGGCGGTCACCGTCGAGTGGTAGGGGCTGTCGACGACGCCGTTGAGCACGCCCGTGATGACCGTCGAGAGGGCGGTCAGCGGGTTGCCGTTGAGATCCTGCGGCAGGATCGTGATGGCGAATCCGACGTTGTTGTAGGTGGTGCTCGACCCGGCGGCCGGCGGGGCGACGACGAACGTCCCCAGGCCGGCGTTCACGGAGCCGGAGGCCAGGTCCACGCCCGCCGCGCTGGCCGGGGTGAAGCTGATCAGGTTCGGCCCGCTGATCCCCTTGCTCAGGTCGATCGCGGTGGCGGTCTGGTACTTGAGGATCGCGGCCGCCTCGACGTTCGAGCCCAGGCCCGTGCCGACGATCATCCCCAGCGCGAGGGCCGCGGACCGCAGCCTCGTCAATCCTTTAGTCATGCTCATCTCTTCCTCCTGAACAAGATCGGATTGTCACGACGCAATCCTGGTTCCTCGGTCGCTGCTTCTGACTCGCGTCGCGACGGCCTCGCCCGCTCGGTTGAGACGCGGCGCGGATCGAACTTCGCGAGACACGGGGATCACGACCCGGACAGGCTTCCTGGAGGGCCCCCTTTGGGGAGGGCCGCGAGATCGCGACGGATCGGGGGGAAGGGAGAAGGATGAGAGCTGAAGGCCATCGCATCCATGCCCGCCTCCGCCTAGACTCCGCCATGAGTCTCTTCGCCAAGATGTCCGTGATGTGAGCCAACGGCGGGGAGAATACTCCGGGTCGGGAAACCTGTAAACGCGACTTTGGGGCTTTGTCGGAAATTCCGTGAATTTCCCTCGTCCGAAAGCCGAGTCGCCCCGCCCCCTGCAGGAACCGCGTCCGAATAGGCGGACTCCGGCCCGATCAGAGCATCCCTACCGGGTCCACGTCGACCGCTAGCTCGACTTTGGGGGGGAGCGGGGGATTGGAAAGGTCGTGCAGGAGGGAGCGGAGAGGGCCCGGCGTCGCGCACCGGAGCTGGAGGTGGAATCGGAACTCTTCCTTGATCTTCAGGACGGGGGCCGGGCAAGGGCCGAGGAAACGCACCGAGGGATCGGCCTTCGCCCGCAGGACGGTCGTCAGCTCGTCGAGGTACGCCTTCACCCGGCCCTCGTCGCGGCCTCGGGCCAGCAGCCGGACGATCCGGCCGTAGGGAGAGGCCAGGACGGCCGAGCGATGGGGGAGTTCCTGGGTGACGAAGCTCTCGTAGTCATGGCGGGCGGCGTGGAGGATGGCCGGGCTCTCGGGGCTGTAGGTCTGGACCAGCACCCTCCCCTTGCGGTCGCCCCGCCCGGTGCGGCCGGCGACCTGCGCCACGAGCTGGAACGTCCGCTCGGCGGCGCGGAAGTCGGGGAGGTGGAGGGCCACGTCGGCGTCGACCACGCCGACCAGGGTCACGTTCGGGAAGTCCAGCCCCTTGGCGATCATCTGCGTCCCCAGGAGGATCCGCACCTCTCCCGACTTGAACGCGGCGAGGGCCTCCTCATGGCTGCCGTGGCGGCGCATGGTGTCGGAGTCCATCCGGCGGGCGGCGTGGAACGGGAACTCCATCGCCACCTCGCGCTCCAGGCGTTCGGTCCCGATCCCGCCGTAGTGGAGCACGGGGGCGTGGCACGACGGGCAGGCGGGGGGGCAAGGCCGCTCGGCGTCGCACATGTGGCAGATCAGCAGCCGACGCCCCTTGTGGAAGGTCGCCGCCACGTCGCAGTGCCGGCACTTCACCACCTCGCCGCACTTGGGGCAGATGATGAACGTGTTGTAGCCCCGGCGGTTCAACAGCAGGATCACCTGGCCGTCGTCGTCGAGCGCCTGGTGGATGGCCAGGCGCAGGGTGTCGCTCAGGCCGCCGGTCATGTGCTTCTCATGCCGGAGGTCGATCAGCTCGACGGCGGGCATCGGCCTCCCCTCGACGCGGCTGGGCATGTCGATCTTCGTGTATCGCCCGCGCTCGGCGTTCGACCAGGATTCGAGCGAGGGGGTGGCCGAGCCCAGCATGACCGGCACGGATTCCAGGTGGGCCCGCTTCACGGCGACGTCGCGCGCGTGGTAGCGGGGGGCGGTCTCCTGCTTGAAGGTGCTCTCGTGCTCCTCGTCGACGACGATCAGCCCCAGGCGGCGGGTGGGGGCGAAGATGGCCGAGCGGGCGCCGACGACCACGTCGATCTCGCCCCGGGCGATGTTCCGCCAGTGGCGGTGCCGCTCCACGTCGCTCAGGTGGCTGTGGAGCACCGCGACCCGCCGGAACCGACGCTTGAAGCGCCGGATCGTCTGGGGAGTCAGGCTGATCTCGGGGACCAGGACGATCGCCTCCCGGCCTCGGGCGACGACCTGCTCGATGGCCGACAGGTAGACCTCGGTCTTGCCGCTCCCCGTCACGCCGAAGACCAGGAACGGGGCGAACGCGTCCCCTTGCAAGGCGGGCGAGAGCGCGTCCATCGCCTCCTGCTGCTCGGGCGTGAGGGCCAGCCTCGGCTTGGCCTCGGTCGCCTCGGCGGCTGCCGGGGCCGGGGCCTGGGCCGTCGCGTCCGCCTCCTCGTCCTTCGCGGCCTTGCGGGCCTCGTCGAGCGCGAGCCGGCGCTTGACGGTGTGGAGGCGGCCGTCGCGGCGGAGGCCGGCGACGACCCCCGGCCCGCACTTGGCGCGTCGGCAGACGTCGGAGACGGTGAGCATGTCTCCCTCGGCCCGGCAGACGGCGTCGATCGCGGCGGCCTGCTTGGCGGTGAGGGTCGCTTCCAGGGTCCCGTCCCGCCAGGCCTGGAGGGTCTCCGGGGGGACGACCAGGAACGTGCCGATCCGCGTCCCCGCCTGGTTGCGGACCCCGGCCGGGACCACGGCGTCGAGCGCCTGGCCCCACGAGCACAGGTAGTACCCGGCCATCCAGCGGGTCAGTTCCAGCATCCGGGCGTCGATCAGCGGGACCGGGTCGAGGATCTCGGCGATGTTCTTGATCCGGGACGGGTCGAGCCCCTCGGGCGGGAGCAGGCCGACCGACACGCAGTAGCCCGTCACCAGCCCCCCCCGCTTCCCCAGGGGGACCCGCACCCGCTGGCCCACCTGGACCCCGCTCACCAGCTTGCGGGGGACGCCGTAGGTCAGCGCCTGGTCGAACGCCCGATTGACGACGACCTCGATGAACAGCCCCCCGCGCTCGGCGGGCGCGACGTCCTCGCCGCCGAACCACGACGGGGGGCGGACCAACCTTCCCGAGGGACGGGCGGCCTCGCCGTCCCGATCATCCTGATTGACAACGCTCATCGGGCGAACCTATCGTCGAGTTTCCGGGCCGTCGGCTGACTATCGAGATTATACGCCGAACCGTCGAACTTCTGCACGCCTGTCCAGACGGCCGCGGTCGAGGTTCCGTCGGGTCGAAGGGGGTTTGCTCGTCCATGCGATTAGGGGTTTACGGCGGGACGTTCGATCCGATCCACCTGGGGCATCTGATCCTCGCGGAGCAGTGCCGCGAGGCCTGCCGCCTGGATCGGGTCTGGTTCGTGGTCGCGAACGAGCCGCCCCACAAGCGCGGGGCGAAACGGTCGGCGGTCCATCATCGGATCGAGATGACCCGGCTGGCGATCGCCGGGAATGACGCGTTCGAGGTCTCCGAGATCGAGGCGACCCGGCCGGGACCCTCCTACAGCGTGGACACCCTGGCCCAGATCCGGGAGGAACGCCCCGAGGACGAGTTGTTCTTCCTGATCGGCGGCGACAGCCTGGTCGATCTCCCCACCTGGCGGCAGCCCGATCAGATCGCCGCGACGGCGACGATCGTGGTGGCGAACCGGCCGGGATCGGACGTTGAGCCCCCTCCCGCTTCGCTATTCGGCCCCGACGCCCGACCCCTCCAGTTCGTCTCGATCCCCCCGATCGGTATCGCTTCCCAGGGCCTCCGGAGTCGGCTCGCCGAGGGCCGGAGCATCCGCTACCAGACCCCGAGGGCCGTGGAAGCCTACATCGAGGCCCACAAGCTCTATCGCGAGGCCCCCTGACCGATCGCCCGGCGATTTTTCGGAATCGAGCGGGCTTCACCTTGGAAAACCTTTCGGGCGATACAATAGAGGATGGCTTCGGCCGAATCGACTTCCTCTGGTTCTCGGAACACGCGCGGAAGGAAAGGGAACATGCTGCTCCTCTCCCACAGCGGGCAGCCGGCTCGCCGGCTCGGCCTGATTCGGATACTCGGGCTGGCCCTGGCCGCGGCCGTGCTCGGGACGTCGTCCCCGGCGCGGGCGGGGGCGTTCTCCTGGCTGGACGAGGTCGTGCAGCAGATCATCGTCGAGGCTCGCGGGGGCAAGGCGGTGCTGCACACGGGCGACGCCGCCCGGATCGAGGCCCGCGGCGGCGGCAAGCTGTTCGCGAAGGGGACCGAGGAAGGGCTCGAAGGCCTGGTCAAGCAGTCGGACGAATTCGCGGCGGCGGCGCGTCGGGTCGAGAACCCGAGCGAGCTTTTGCTGGAGAGCCGCTTCGGCCAGCTCGTGGGCCGCGACGCCGACGCCCTGCGGACGTTCTCGGCGCTCAAGCCGGCCGAGAAGCGGGTGGTCGTCGAGATGGGCGAGTCGGCCCGTCGGATCGCCCAGCGGTATCCCCAGGAAGCCGAGGCCATGATCGGCCGGCTCGGCCCGGAGGGGCTGACCGCCGTGCGGACGTTCGGCGACGACGTGGCCGAGGTGCTGGCGAAGGAAGGTCCGGAGAGTCTGGGCGTGCTGCGCAAGACCGGCCGGGGGGGCTGGGAGTTCCTGACCACCCAGGTCCTTCCTCATAAGAAGAAGCTGGCCGCGGCCGGCGTGCTGGCCGCCTTCTACGCCAACCCGGACGCCTTCATCGACTACACCGGACGCGCCACCGAGTACGCCGCCCGCGAATTCGCCCGCGCCGGCGTGACCCTGGCGACTACCGTCGGCGGCGGTCTGGCCCAGGGGCTGGAGACCTCGATCGGCGAGGCCCTCGCCAGCCGAGGGCTGGATTTCCTGGTCTTCCGCAAGCTGGGCGTGATCCTGGCCGGGCTCGTGGCGTGCGGGGCGCTCCTGGTCGTCCTGGGGATGCCCATGCGGACGATGCTCCGGCCGTTCACCGGAGCCCTCTGGCTGTTCCGCAAGGCCGTCTCGCGACGTTCGGCCTGAACGATCGGCATCGAACCACCCGCCCTCCCCTTTCGTATCGAACGCGGGAAGCGGTCCGCTCCCCCCGGCGGTAAACTCGACGGGGGTTGAGCATCCCTCCCGACGCGACCCTCGGCCCGGCCGGGGACGCTCGGGTCGAGGGTCGAAACGGTCGATCATCAGCAAGCGGCCGCGAACTCTCGACGGCCCTTCCGCCGTGGGCATGGACGCCCTCACGTCTGGTCTGGTGGCTCAGGAGATCGGGGACGAGCGTGTCAAACCGCCGCAACGCGCGACTGGACGCCCTGGAGGCCCGGCTCACGGGCCCCAAGCGGATCGCCCTGTTCGGGCATCGGAACGTCGGGAAGACGACCCTGCTGGCGATGTTCTACCGGCAGGCCGCCGGGGGGCAGGTGCCGGGCGTGCGCCTGGCCGCCGCCGACCCCCCGACCGCCGAGTACCTGGCCGAGAAGATCGCCCAGATCGAGTCCGGCCAGTCCACCACCGGCACCCTCTCGGAAACCGAGCTGCACCTGCGGCTGTACCACGGCCCCGCTCGGTTCGAGCTGATCGTCAAGGATTACCAGGGGGAGCACGTCACCCTGGGGACCGACGAGCCGATCCAGGAGTTCTTCGCCGGCTGCGACGCCGTCTTCCTCTGCCTGGACCCCGAGGGCTCCAACGACCCCGCCGAGCGCCGGCGCCGCCAGCAGGAGGTCGAGAACCTGCTGGAGCGGTACATCGAGCGGTCCGAGGACATCAGCACCGACCGCCCCGTCGCCCTGCTCCTGACCAAGTTCGACCGGGTGCTCGCCCGCGAGGGGCGGGGCTCGACGGCCGACGAGGCGTTCGTCGAGGCCCTGGTCGACCGCCAGTACGGCATGACCCGCCACGCCCTCCGCCAGCACGCGCCCGACGGCGTGATCTTCGCCGTCAGCTCGTTCGGGACCGGCTCGGACGGCAACCGGCCGCCGTCGGAGATCCGACCGATGGGCCTCGAAGGCCCGCTGGGCTGGGTCGCCGAGCAGCTCGAGACCCGCGACCGCGCCCAGATGGAGCTGCTCTGGGACCTCGCCGCCGGCGACCTCCCGAGGCTCAGGCGCTGCCTGGCCGCCTACGAGAAGCGCTACCCCCGATCGAACCGGACGTACGAGTTCCGCGCCCGGCTGAAGCGTCGGGAGCGGGGCCGGACGCTGCGACGGGCGGCGAAGCTCGCGGGCGCCCTCGCACTGCTGGCGGGCGTGGTGGTCGGCTACGACTACTGGGGCTACCACGTCGCCTCGGCGTTCGAGCGCGACCCGGGGAATACGGCCACGGCCGTCGCCGGGCGCTGGGCGGACCTGCTGGAAGGCCACCCGACGCTCCCCTACGTCCTCCCCCGGCTCGCCCGCGAGGCGGCGAACAAGAAGGCCGAGTGGAGCGTCAAGGCCAGTGGCGTGCAGATCGCCGCCGGGACCGTCGTCCCCGATCTCGAAGCGCGGCTGGAGGCCGCCCGCAACCAGGCCCCCCAGCTCGCCCCGGCGATCCGCGAGGTCGAGAAGTCTCGCGAGCAGGTCCGTCACGACGAGCGCTGGAAGGAGGTGTACGCCCAGGCCAATTCCCTGGAGGCGATCGACGAGCCCGCCAAGGCCGTCACCGCGCTCGACGGCTTCCTCCGCGAGTTCCCCGACACCCCCCGACGCCCCGAGATCCTCAAGCTGGCCCAGGGTCTCAAGGCCGAGCTGACCACCCGTCGAAGCGCCGCCGAACGCCGGACCATCGACGACCTCGTCCGCTCCGAGTCCCTCCCCAACGCCTCGCTCGCCGACCTGATCGAGCGTTCGCGGCAGTTCCTGAACGAGCACCCGGAAAGCCCGTATCGGTCCGAGGTCCAGGAGCGGCTCGACGACTACGTCCGCCGCCTGGACGAGCGCGACATCGCCCGCGCCCGCGAATACTCCCAGCGCCAGCCGACGAGCTTCGAGACCCGGATCGAGAAGTACCAGGACTACCTGAAGGCCCACCAGACCGGCGGGCTGTTCATCAGCGAGGCGATCGAGGCCCGCGACAAGATCCTCCGCGAGTGGGACGCCTACTCCTACCGCCAGGCCTACGACCACGCCACGGCCCACCCCGACGACGTCGCCGAGGTCGCCCGGCGGCTCCGCGACTACCTCCGCGACCATCCCGACGGCCGCTTCGCCAGCACCTCCAAAACGTACCTCGACTGGTGGGACAAGGTCTCCGTCCCCCACGGCTACCGCGTCACCCTGCGCCGGGGCGAGGTCTCCCCGTCGATCGCCAAGTACCTGGCCGGCGGCGGCCCCGACCTGGGCGTGACCCTCGAAGTCGGCGGCGTGACCTACGGCCCCTCCCCCGTCATCGCCAACTCCACGCGGCCGATCTGGGACTACACCTTCCCCCAGCCGATCATCTGGAAGTATGGCGACCCCGTCACCATCCGGGTCATCGACTACGACTGGTCCGCCTCCGAGGTCGCCGTCCTCAACAGCCGCCAGGGGGACCCCCTCGCCCTCCGCCTGCTCGACAACACCATCCGATTCGCCAGGGGAGGCCAAACCTCCCTCACCTTCACCTCCGACTTCGCCATGCCCACCCTCGCCCGGCCCGAATGACCGGAATGGCTTCGTTTGGACCGGCGTTAAACGAAGCCATCGGACGCAAGTCGTTGCGGCGGTTGAGTTTTGATGCTGGTTTCCGACTCCGGGATTGGCTTCGAACGGCGATTTTTCATCGCTTCCGGCATCGATCCCCCGCAGCCGATCGCCCTTCTCGATCGCTCCGAAGCGCAACCCGCCATCCTCACAATGCGCCCTCCCGACCGATTACGGAGCCGGGCCATCGCCCGGAGGAAGGCTCGCGCAATCCTGCCTTCTCCCGTGGTGGGAGGAGGTGGCCGGAAGCCGATGAGGGGGACCATCATCGCGGATCAACCGAAACGGTGCCGGCCCTCGGGCTGGCCGCCCCTCATACGTAGTTGCTTTGATGAATCGTCATTGGCGAGCGGCCTCGGGCGCCACGGGTCGGTGATCGAGGCGATTTGGTCTCATCCGCCGCTGCACGGGTACCTTCTCCCGCGAGGGGGGGAAGGCATGATCGCGACGGTCCCACGTCGTCGCGGACGAACACAAGAGTCGACGGCCCCGGTGCTCGTCACCGCGTCAGCCAAGGAGGAAGGACTTCGCGGCGGGAGAGTTGGCGGGCGGGGAAATGAATGGATCGAGGCGTCTCCGGAGGCCGATATCAGGCGATGGTGTCGACGCGTGCGACGCGTCCCTTCCGCGGCTTCGGCCGTGAATCCCCGGTCTCGGCGGCCCTGTCGTCCCGGTCTGGGGATGGTTCGGAGGTTGCGTCGCGTTCGCCCCCCGACGCCGGGCGCGCCTCGCGAGTTCTCGCTGGGGGTCGCCCGGGGAAGTCGCGGCGGGCGGGATAAAGGACGGTCCTGTGCACCTGGGAACCGAGCGAAAGCCTATCCCCCGATCGTTGCGGATATGGTATGGTCCGTCGAAACCCATTTCGACGTCGACCGGACTTCCCGCCGGACCTCCAGGGCCGGGCGCGGGGGCGTCCACCATCACGATCCGGACGGATGACACGATGGGAACGCGCGTGCTTCGACCAATGCGAAGGTCGGCGACGGCGTCGGCGAGGCCCCGGTTCGAGCCGGCGGACCCGCGTTCGCCCCGGCCGCTGATCCGCCCGGCCCCACGATCGGCGATGTTCTTTCCGCTGGTGGTGATGGCGGCGATCCTCCCCGGCCTGGCCGCCCTGCGGTCGTGGGACCTGACGATGCCCGGCCCGCTCTGGGGCCTTCGGGCGATGGCCGTGGCCGTCGACGGCATGGCGGTCGACCAGACGGCGGCCGACGCCGCGATCAAGCCCGAGCGGGAATCGGCCGGGTATCGCAGCGTGGCGTTCCAGCCTCCGTTGTACCCCTGGCTCGCCGCCCTCGGCCTGACCCTCAGCGGCGACTGCGACCCGCTGGCCTGCGTGCTCCCCAGCTACGCGGCGGGCGCGGCGATCGTGATGCTGGTCTACCTCCACGGGCGGCTGTGGCGGGGGGGCGGCATGGGGTTCACCGCGGCCCTCATGATGGCCTTCAGCCCGAGCCTCCTGCTGCGCGAGCAGGAGATGACGCCGAACCTGCTGGCCGCGGCCGGGGCCCTCGCGGCGCTGTACGCGTACGCCGCCAGGACTCGGATCACGGCCGAATCGGCCGACCCCCGGCGGCTCTCCCTGCTCTGGTCGGCGGCCGGCGGCGCGGCCCTGGGGGCCTCGCTGCTGACGATCGAAGCGTTCGGCCTGATCACGATCCTCGTGGTCGCGCTGCACCAGGTCTACCTGCGGGTGAGCGCGTCGGCCGACCCGAACTTCCGCGCGGCCCCCTCGGCGGGACGCTCGGCCTGGCTCCGCGACGGCGGCCTGATCGACGCCGCCCTGGCGCTGGGGATCGCGACGCTCATCGCCGTCCCCTGGCGGCTGATGATGTTCCGCGTCCACGGCTGGGACCTCTTCGCCCCCCTCATCCTCCCCCCCTCGGGCTGGACCGACTCCTACAACCTGCTGACCAAGATCGTGGAGCTGGCCCCGGTGGCCGCCCCGCTGGCCCTCTTCGGCGCGGCCCGGACGGTTCGGATCGCCCTGACCGCGGAGAGCGACGACCGCGAGACCATCGGCGGATCGCTCTGGGTCGTCTGGGCGGGGGCGGTCGCCCTGGCGCTCGCGTTCTGGACGACCGGCCCTCGCCAGGCGCTGGAGATCTTCCTGCTGGTCCCGCTCAACCTGCTCGCGGCGTCGGCCGTGGCCGACCTGGTCAACCGAAGGGCCTCGGTCCGCGCGCTGATCGGCCTGGCGCCCGCCGCGGCGCTGGGGCTCGCCTGGTGGTCCAGCAAGGACCTTCGCGGCGCCCTGGACGAGCTGCTCGCCGGTCGCGCCAGCTCGGCGACGACCCTCAGCCTCCACCTGGCGCTCGACCTGCTGATCGTCTCGTTCCTGCTCGGCCGCGCAGTCGAGCGCTGGGCGCGCGACCGCGACGACCGCCAGCGTCAGGTGCTGGCGGCGTTCCTGCTGGCGACCCTGGCGGCGACCGTGGGCTTGGGCGTCCGCGAGGTGGTCTTCCGCCACGGCGAGACCAACGACCTCCTGATGCTCCGGACGATGATCCTCAGGCGCAATCGCGAGCGGCCGTTCAGCCACATCGCGGTCGTCAGCCCGCCGTCGTCCCGGTTCGACTCCGACGGCGAGCCCGGTTCGCTCGACGCCCCCTATCCCGGCGGCCGGCTCCGCTTCATCCTTCGCACGGCCCTGCCGGAACTCCCGCAGATCGACCTCACCCACGTCGACGAACTGCTCACCCTGCCGGACGAGCAGCGCCTGGTGATCCTCTACGGGGCCGGCAGTCGGCTCTCCTACAGCCTGCAGTCGCGGCTCGGCCTGGAATCCATCCATCCGGGCCGCAGCGGGATCCTCGACGCGTACGCCACGGCCAGCAGCCGCGTCGCCCG
Organism: Planctomyces sp. SH-PL62; assembly: GCF_001610895.1. Taxonomy (NCBI): domain Bacteria; kingdom Pseudomonadati; phylum Planctomycetota; class Planctomycetia; order Planctomycetales; family Planctomycetaceae; genus Planctomyces; species Planctomyces sp. SH-PL62. The sequence goes on from NZ_CP011273.1 coordinate 190,009, forward strand.
TCGCTGAACGAGGTCCGGGAGGGCCGGGCTCGCGCCACGCGACCCGGCCTCCGTCCCGCTCGTTCCGGCCCCGTCAGGTCGCGGCGGCCTCGACGTTGACGATCGACTCGGCGAGCTCGGTGAGGAGGCCGTCGGTCGTCTTCTCCTCGGCCAGCGTGTCACCCAGGAGCTTCTTGACCTCCGGGAGCCCGAGCGTGTTCGCCCAGGTGCTCAGGGTGCCGTAGCCGGCGATCTCGTAATGCTCGACCTTCTGCGCGGCGGCGATCAGGGCGGCGTCGCGGGTCTCCGGGGCGGCCTCCATCTCCAGGACCTCCTTCCCCTCCTCGATCAGCCCCTCCATCGCCTTGCACTTCTTCCCGCGCGCGGCGTGGCCGAGCGCCTCGAGGACCTGGGCCATGCGTTCGACGTGGACCTTGGTCTCTTCCAGATGCTTCGTGAACGCCTGGCGCAGCTCCGGGTGCGAGGCCGCCTTGGCCATCTTCGGGAGGGCCTTGGCAAGCTGCTTCTCAGCGTCGAGCATGTCGCGGGCGACGTCCACCATCAGGTCGTTGAGCGTCTGCATCTTCATGTCTGCGTTCCCTGAATCGATTGGTCGTTAGGTCGCGGGCCGTCGTCAAGACGTCGATCTCCATCGCAAACACCGCGCCGCCGAGCGAGGATCGTCCACTTCCCATTCCATTCGAAACGACCGACGCCCCGCGAGGGCCGGGGCGTCGGGGGATCGACGGTGGCGGGACGCGGACGCGCGGGGTCAGTCCGCCTTCTTCTTGAGGACGAAGAGGAGCTGCTTGTCCTTGGTCTTGAACTCGCGCGGGACCTCGCCGCCGGGGAGGGCGTAGACGAGGCGGACCTGATCGCCGTCCTTGTCGACGAGGCCGTAGGCGACCGTCTCCTCGGAATCGGCGAGCTTGCTCGTCATCTTGATCTTGGACGCGGTCGCGCCCGACTCGCTCTCGCCAGCCGCGGCCTCGGTCGCCTCCAGGGAGTAGGCCGCGCCGTAGATCTCCTTGCTCTCCTTGTCCATGACGACCACGCGGTCCTTGGTGAACCGGACGGTCGAGCCCTTGATGCGCTCGGACGGCTCGGGGATGCCGAACTTCTCGCCCGAGACGATCTCATACGCGCCGGCCAGGTCCTCGGCCTTCAGCGGCCCGTCGCCCTGCGCGTGGGCGGGGAGCGGGAGGAGGGACGCCGGGGCGAAGGCGAGGGCGAACAGGGCGACTCGGGCGATCGATCGGCGCATCATGACGGCTCCTTGAGTGGCGGTCGTGGCTCGGAAACGTCGAGGAAGACCCTCGCGACAGGCCCTTCCCTTCCGCAACTCCCGCGCCGACGCCGACGGCCTCGCGAACCGAAGCGGCCCTCGCGCCCGTCGCCCCCTCATCCGCCCCGCGGCGCGTCTACGGGAGCGAGTCGCGTTGCGGCGCGTAGGTCAGGCCGCCGCGAGGGAAGATGCGGACGCGCGGCGAGCCGCGCCGGGCGCGGGGGAGGGCGCGGCGGACCGCTCGCCACAGGGCGTCCTGATCGGCGAAGAGTCGCACGGGACCGAGCCGGCCGCCGATCCGGGCGTGGAGCGGAGGCGCGTAAACCATCACCGCCCGGTCGACGACCAGCTCGCGAGCCCATCGGAGCATGAACGCCGCGGACGACTCTCGCGCCGAGAGGATCCGCTCGGCGATCGGCACCAGGCGGCGGATCGCCCAGCCCCCGGGCGCGCCGGACCCGGCGATCAGCCGCATCGCCGAGCGCGGCATCGAGCGGTCGATCTCGCCGGGATCGGTCCAGAAGAGACCGACCGTCACCCCCCCTGGGACGCTGGCGGCCCGATGGTGGAGCAGCGCCTTGAAGCTCTGCATCGGGTCGCCCGGCCAGGGGTTGTTCCCCACCACCACCACGTCGGCGGGGGGGCGGGAGGGGCCTGGAACCGCGTCCGGGCCTCCTCGGCCAGCGCGTCCTGGACCGATTCGGGCCGCCCCGCGCAGGCCCGGAAGATCATCCCCGGCGCGCCGATGAGGTGGCTGACCGAGAAGCAAGGGCCCAGCAGCCCCGCCGCCTCGTTCACGGCCTGGCGCATCGGGTTCTCGGCCGCGAGCCCCCCCAGCAGCAGGCCGGCGTCGGAGTCGCGCGAGAGCCCCTGGCGGTGAAGCGCCCCCAGGGTCGTCCGGTGGCTGGTCCCCGGGAAGATCAGCTTGTAGCCGCCGCCGAAGCCCGCCTGGAGGTGGGGCAGGACCGAGCCGATCAGGACCCGCAGGTCGGCCTCGGCGACCGGCCGGAAGACCCGGACGGGGACGCCCCTGGCGGTCGTCCCCAGGTCGACGTAAGCCGAGAGGTCGTCGACCGGCGGGCTGTAGCAGCGATACGACGACGCCGGGCCTTCCCCCAGCCGCCTCCGCATCGCCGCGTCGTCGACCGCGTGATGGCGGCCCACCCCGACGCTGATCGTCACGTCCTCGGCCGCCACCCCCGCGGCGTGCAGCCGGGCCAGCACCATCGGCAGGGCCTCGCGCACCGGAGTCCAGCGCGACGGGTCGTCGACCACGATCGCGACCTTCGATCCCGGCCGGACGCGGTCCTCCAGCCGGGGCGAGTCCCGGGGCGCGTCGAGGGCCCCGGCCAGCGCGGCGGGGTAATCGTCCGTCGGGCCCCGGAGGTCGGGCTCGACCACGCTTTCGCGGCCCACGTTCCAGTCCGGAGGCAGGCGCAGGCCCAGCGTCCCCCCGTCGCCCCAGGGCGCCTCGATCGTCGCCGTCGTCATCCCCGCCCCCACATCCCGACGTCTTCCATGTCGGCCTCGATCCGTCCGGTCAGGTTACGCCATCCCCGGCGTTCGCCGCAACCGCCGCGATCCGGCATGAGACGTGCCTCTCCTGGGGGAAACGTCGGCCGCCGGAGTCCGACCGTTCAACTTTGGAAGGGGTGGGAGTATGATGCTGGAACGGCTGTTGCGGTCGTCCCGAAGCGACGACGAAGGCGACGCCGCCGCGCGGGACCATGCAGTCCCCCGCGGAGTCGCCCTCACGCGAAACCCCCCGACGACTCCCCCGCCCTGGCCCCGAGCCGCCTGTCGACGCCATGCGAGCGTCACGCCAGGCCTCGCCAAATCCGGGGCCATGGGATGAGTCCCATCAATGGATGGGCGATCCGCCAATAATCTCGGTGAAGATCCAGTAATAAATAATTATAGCGGAAGAGACGGGTAAAATGACTCCATCGCTGGCACAACTCGCCGAGCTGGTTCGTCAGGCCGAGGCCAAGACCCGGGCGAAGAAGGTTGAGGCCGAGACGCAGCACGCCGCCGAGCTGTTCCGCACGGCCGAGAAGCGGTCGCGCCACGCGTTGGAGCGGATGAGGACGGCGCGGCCGGCGTGCACCCGGGCGATCGAGCAGGCCGACGCCGACGAGCAGCTTTTGAAGGATCTGGTCCGCAAGCTGGCCCAGTTCAAGTCGTCGCTGACCTCGGACGCCGACGCCGAGCAGTTGATCGCAACGTCCCAGGGTGAGATCGACCGCACTCGCAAGGACGCCAGGGCCGAGCTGGACGTCGTGGGCCGCGAGCTTGACGAGGCCCGCCGCGAGCTGCGCGTCGCCGTCGACGCCTATCGTCAGCACCGCCGCGAGCTGGAACGGCTCCAGCCCGAACTCCTCGAACAGTTCGCCGACGCCGACCGCCTCCTCTGGGACGCCGAGAGCCACTTCCCCGGCGGCCAGCTCCAGCTCCTGGCCCACGAGATCGAGGCCGGCCTGCACGCCTTCGCCCACCTCGTCAAGCTCGAGCAGTACGCCCGGCTCAAGGTCTGGATCGGCCGCTTCCGCTACCACCAGGCCGGACCCGATCGCGACTGCGGCAACGTCGAGGAGATGCAGGCCCTCGCGCACAAGGTGTTCCACCAGCTCAAATGGCTCTCCCGCCAGTATGAGCCCGGCTACATCGAAGCCTTCCGGCAGGACTTCTCCACCGACTGGGGCGCCTACGTCGCCGAGGCCCAGGAGCAGCTCGTCCAGGCCGTCGAAGCCCAACGCCGCGCCCGCGCCGAGGCCGCCGAACAGTCGAACCACGCCCGCGACCGGATCGCCGCCGAATCCGACGGCCCCCGCCCCGATGCCGATCGGTCCGAGTCCGAACGCGACCATTTCGATGCTGGCGATCCTGGCGGTCGGAGCGACGAAATCGGCTGAGACCGGGACTCGTTCCGCCGAGGCCGCGTCACAATCACGCGACGTTTCGTCATCCACATGCTAAGGATTCTCCGTGGCATGCCATGGCTCGGCGACGTGCGTCGAGCTGGATGGGTGACGGGTCGCGCCGGCGTCGGCGCAAGGGAACGCTACATGAGCGGTCGCGAGATCACGGCCGACCGGCGCGCGTGGCTGGTGGGCGAGGTGGAAGCCTGGACGGCGATGGGCCTTCTCTCCGTCGAGCAGTCGACGGGGATCCTCGGCGTGTACGCGGACGCGCCCCGGCGCGAGGCCGCGAGGCGGGACGACCGGGCGAGCGCCGCGGTCATGGGGCTGGGGGCCTTGCTGATCGGCCTGGCCGTCTTCACGGCGGTCGCGTTCAACTGGTCGGAGCTGCCGAGGGGGGCGCGGATCGCCCTGATCTTCCTGACGCTCGCCGGGACCTACGGCGGGGCCTGGCTGCTGCGCTATCGGGCCGCCGCGAGGACGACCTCGAACGTCGTCTGCTTCCTCGGCTGCCTGTTCTACGGCGCGGCGATCGCGCTGATCGCGCAGATGTTCAACTTCAACGTGGAAGGTCCCGACGGCTACTGGTGGTGGGGGATCGGCGTGCTGCCGTTCGCCCTGACCCTGGGGACCTGGCCGCTGCACGCCCTGACCGCCGCGACGCTCGCCTATTTCGTCGGCCTGTCCGCGTTCGGGTCGTGGTCCTGGGGCGGGGGCGGGATGCGAGACCTGGTCGAGCCGGCCTGGAGCGTCCCGATCCTCGCGGGCCTGGGCCTGGCCTGGGCCTACCGCCACAAGTCGCGGAGCGCGCTGGGCCTGTACGTCGCGCTCGGGACCTGGTGGCTGCTCCTCCAGCCGACGGCCTGGCGGCTCGACGAGGCGCCGATCTACTGGGTCGGGCTGGTGGGATCGCTCCTCTTGCTGCTGGCCGAGTGCCATCCGGTCGAGGGGGGCCTGGGGATCCCGTATCGGTTCTTCGGGGTGGTGCTGGTCGGCGGCGTGCTGCTGCCGCTGAGCACGTACGCGGCCAACTCGGCGATGAGCGGCGAGATCCTGCCGACGCCGCTGGCGATCGAGTCGGCGGCGGCCGTGGTGCTGGCGGCGATCCTCCTGGTCGTCGCGGCCGAACTCGACCGCCGCCGCGAGGGGGGGGCCGGCTCGCTGGGCCGGAGGCTGCTCGCCGCCCCCGGCCGTTGGTTCCCGGTCCTGATGCTGGCCTTCTTCGCGGCCCTGGGCTTCTGGAACGCCGTCGTGGCCGAGCCGATCACGACGACGATCGCGGCCAACGTCGCGATGGCGTCGCTGGCGATCTGGCTGACGATCGTCGGCGCCCGCGAGGATCGAGTCCGTCCCTTCGCGGCCGGCGTGGCGTACTTCCTGCTCTGGGCGATCGCCCGCTACATCGACCTGTTCAGCGGCTTCGGCGGCATGCCGGGCGCGGCCCTGATGTTCCTGGCCTGCGGCGGGGCCCTCGTCGCGGCCTCCTTGCTCTGGCGACGGCTGAAGGAGGTCCACCATGTCCCTGCCTGAACCCAAGCCCGCCGCCTCCTCCGCGCTCGCCGACCCGGATTTCGGCGCCTCGGCGCGGCCTCGGGGGCCGTTCGCGACCCGCGAGTCCAAGCTCCTGATCGCGGCGGCGGCGTTCCAGCTCCTCGTCCTGGGCTGGATGATCGGCGGGACGTTGCTGGCGTTTCGCGAGACGCGGACCGTCCTCCTGAAAGTCGAGCCGGTCGATCCCCGCGACCTGTTCCGGGGCGAGTACGTGATCCTCGCCTATGACTTCGGCCGCGTCCCCCCCGAGGGGATCGAGGGCCTCCCCGGCCCTTTCACGGCCGAGAATTTCGACGACTGGCACGATCGCCCCGTCTTCGTGCCGCTGATCCCCGAGGAGGGCGGGATGGGCCGATACGCCGCCGGCCCCCCCAGAAGCACGCCTCCGCCGGACGGCGTTCCTTTCCTCCAGGGGACGCTGGAAGAGCCCTCGCGGATCGTCTTCGGCATCGAGACCTACTACGTCCAGGAGGGGGGAGGAGCCCCCTACGAAGCCGCCGCCCGCGACCACAAGCTCTGGGCCCGCGTCGCCCTGAACCGCTCCGGCCATGGGACGCTGCAGGGGCTCGAGATCGATTGAGCCTCCGCTGGTGCAATCCTGCTTCCCTCGACGGAGAGGCGGATGCGCAGCGTTGGACGAGGGGGCGCCGAGCACGGGGGCCGTCGCCCCCTCGGTTGTTCCGAGATGACGGCCGAATCAATCAAGCGCAAGGCCGTCGCGGGTTCTTTATTTGTCATGGGGCTATGGCATCACGTTTGCGTTATTGCTCTGGCGTTGGCGTCGAGGCCGGCCGGGGACCGAGTGGTCCGGTCGCGGCCCTCAGCCGGAGCATTCCCATAGCCATCCAGGCGAAAGGATCACGACCATGTTGCGCTGGGCTATCGTCTTCTTCGTGCTCGCGCTGATCGCGGGCTTCCTGGGCTTTGGCGGCATGCAGAGCGACCTGGCGGGGATCGCCAAGATCCTGGTCTTCGTCTTCCTCGTGCTGTTCGTGGTCGCGCTGGTCATGGGCCGTTCCGGTCCACCCGCCGTATAATCGGCGTCGATCCATCAAGGATCAAGCCATCGAAAAGGGCCGGGGACGGACGCTGCAAGAAGCGTCGCGTCCCCGGCCCTTTTTTCTGACCGTCGCGGATTTTCGGGGGCCACACAATGTCCTTCCCTCGCGGGGGGGAAGACCGTCGTCTCAGCCTTGCGAGGTCGCGCCGAACAGTTCGGTGGAGAAATAGCGTTCCATGCGGTCGGGGAAGACCGTGAGGATGCGGGCTTCGGGCCCGAGGCGTTGGGCGACCGTCATCGCGGCCCGGTAGTTGAGGCCGGAGCTGGGCCCGATGGGGAATCCCTTGCGGATCAGGCGACGGGCGACTTCCATGGATTCGTCGTCGGAGACGTCAAGCTCCACCAGGGACGCCGCGCGGTCGGCGCGGAATTTCGTGTAGATGGCGGAGAGGCCGTCGATCACGCCGGGAATCCGACCGCTGAACGAGCAGCACTCCGCCCCCGCCCCGCCGATCGCGGCGCCGCCGACGGGCCTTGCGGCGAAGGCGGTGGGCGAGCAGCCGTGATCGCACAGGCCCTCGAACAGGCCGACGAGCGTCCCGCCGGTGCCGACCCCGCTGACGACGGCGTCGACCCGACCGCCGGGGATCTGCGCCAGGACTTCCTGGGTGGTGCGGCTCCGGTGCGCGGCGGGGTTGTCCGGGTTCTCGAACTGGAGCGGCTGGAACGCCCCGCGCTCGTCGGCGACGGCCGCCGCGGCGGCGAGGGCACCGAGAATGCCCTCGCCTCGGGGTGAGAACTGGACCTCACCGCCGTACGCCTCGATCATCAGCCGGCGCTCGCGGCTGACCCCCTCGGGCATGACCGCGACGAACTTCAGGCCGAGCTGCGCCGAGGCCAGGGCCATGGCGATGCTCGTCGAGCCGCTCGACGCCTCGACGACGGTCCCCCCCGGCGGGACCGTCCCGGTGCGCACCGCCTTGTGCAGGATGTGGCAGGCGATGCGGTCCTTCGTCGAGCCGCTGGGGTTGAGGAACTCGAGCTTGCACCAGATCGTCGGCCCGTCCGGATCGAGCCGGACGGGGATCAACGGCGTCGCCGCCGCGCGGTCGAGATAGTGGTTGACGTCGGGAAGCCGGGCGCCGGTGTTCACGGGGACCTCGCGGGCTGCTGGTGGTCGTTCGCATCGAGATCGATGCCGTCCCGGACAGCTTACGCCATCCTCGCGGCGGTCGGGATCGACGGTCAGACGGCCGGAGGCGTCGAGGTGGTCGGCCGGGGCGTCCGGGCGATGGCGATCAGGCGTCGTAGGCCCCACCACATCAGCACGAGCCCGATCGCGTAGAACGGCAACCAGACGACCTGGCCGACGACGAAGATCGTCAGGGCCTTGCCCAGGTCGAGCAAGCGGGTGAGCGAGCTCTGCCAGGTGCGCGCCAACTGCGTGGGGAAGTCGGCCACGACGGGCGCGGGGGGCTGGAAGCGGTCGCGCTCGCGGATCGTCAGCGTCAGGGTGGCGAGCGAAGAGAGGTTCTGGAGCACGCGGAGGCGGCCCTGCATCTGCTCGACCTCGCCCCGGACGCGGGCGAGTTCCACCTCCACCTTCAGCACCTCTTCAAGCTGGCCCGAGCGTTCTTCCAGGATCTTCTTGAGCGTCTCCTCCTCGACCAGCTTGTTCTTGATCCGGGCCTCGACGTCGTAGAACTCGGCGGTGACGTCCTGGGACTTGCGGTTGAACTGCACGAGTTCGCCCAGCGCCATGATCGAGCGGACGAGGCCGTCGAAGCGGTCGACCGGGACGCGGAGCCGCCAGAATTGCGAGCGGAGCGAGCCCGGCGAGCCGGTCATGTTCTCCTCGGCGATGTACCCGCCCGACGAGGCGACCAGCTCGCCGACCATGGCGGCCACGGGGTCCACCGCATCGACGGCCAGGTCGAGCGTGGCGTCGTAGATGACCTTGCGGGAGATTCCGGCGTCTGTGGGCGCAGCGGCCTCGGCCGGTGCCTCGGGTGCCGTCGCGGCGTGCATCCCCATCATGCCCCCCGCCATCCCCCCACCTCCGTCGGAGTCCGCCGAGATCACCTGGCCGGGGGCCGGCACCTTGTAATTGGCGTAATGCGACGCCGCAGGGGCTTCCGCCGTCTTCATCTGCGCCTCGTATCCCGCCTCGCCGCAGCCGGTCAGCGGGAGGAGCACCATGGTCAGGAGGAAGCTGGCGGGTGATTGCATGGTCGGGCCTTTCGTCGAAGAACCGCATCGTGGCGAGGGAAAGGGGCGTTCCTCTTCTTAGACGTTGGGACAGGCCGTTTTGATAGTCGGCGACATGAAAATCGTGGGGGAGCGCCTATCGACCGGCGCGCCGCCGACGTTCCGGACTCGGGTCGACGATTCGATGATCCGCGACCTCGGCGGATTTCAAGTCGGGTCGAGGTGGTTCCGCATCCAGAGTTCGAGCATGAGGAGGGCCCAGAGGCGGTGGCCGTGCTCGCGGCGGCCGGAGGTGTGCTCGTCGACGAGGTTGCGGATCTGGTCGGGGCGGAAGAGGCCGCGTTCGAGGGTGGAGCGGTCGAGGAGGACCTCGGTCAGCTCGGATTTCAGCTCGTCGCGGAACCAGCGGCCGACGGGGACGCCGAAGCCCATCTTGCGGCGGGTGCGGATGGGTTCGGGGATGAGGTCGGCGAACGCGCGCTTGAGGACCACCTTGGATCGCCCAGGTCGGATCCGCATCTTTCGGTCGATGGGCATCGCCGCCGCCAGCTCGACGACGCGGTGATCGAGGAACGGCCCCCGACACTCAAGGCCGTGGGCCATGCTCGCCATGTCCACCTTGTGCAAAAGGTCGCCGGGAAGGTAGGTGAGCAGGTCGCAGGCCATGGCCCGGGTCACGACGTCGCGGCCCGACGCCTCGGCGAGGGCGCGATCGAGGATCGAGGCGGGGTCGGCCGATTCGGGGTCGTCCAGGCCCGAGGCGTAGGAGGCGAGGCGGTCGAGCTGGTCGTCGGCGTAGAGCGCGAGCCGTTGGTCCTCGTCGAAGGTCGTCATCCAGCCCAGGTAGCGTCGGGACGCCGGCTCGTCGATCCGCTCGAAGACCCGCTCCAGCGCCCGCAGCCGCGACTTGGCCTTGCCGGATCGGGGCAGGATGCGGGCCGTCATCCGGCCGAGTGCACGGGCGCCGACGGGAAGGCGCTGGAAGAGTTCGGTCAGGGCGAGGGCGCGGTAGCGGTCGTAGCCGCCGAACAGCTCGTCGCCGGCGTCGCCGGTCAGGGCGACGGTGACCTCGCGGCGGGTCTCGCGGGCGACGTGCCAGGTCGGCAGCGCCGAGCTGTCGGCGAACGGCTCGTCGAACTGCCGGGCCAGGGCCGGGAGGGTCTGCCACGCTTCCGGCTCGACGCGGAACGTGCGGTGCTCCGTGCCGATCGCCTTCGCGGCGGCCTCGGCGAAGGCCGTCTCGTCGTAGGCGGGGTCGGGGAAGCCGATGGCGAACGTCTTCACCGGCCGGGTCGAGGCGCGCTGCATGAGCCCCGCGATGATCGTCGAGTCGACGCCGCCGGAGAGGAACGCGCCCAGCGGCACGTCGGCGATCATCTGCTCGCGCACGGCGGAGTCGAGGGTGGCGCGAAGCTCCTCGGCGTCTTCCTCGAACGGCCGCCGACGCTCCAGGTTCCAGTCCGGGTTCCAGTAGCGTTCGATCCGGAGGCCGCCGTCGCGCCAGACCGCGAAGTGGCCCGGCGGGAGCTTGTGCACCCCCTGGAGGATCGTCCGGGGATGCGGGATGTATCCCAGGGTGAGGTACTGATCGACGGCCGCCGGGTCGACGCGGCGGGGGATCTCGGACTCCGGCAGCGCCAGGAGCGCCTTCAGTTCGCTGGCGAAGGTCAGCCGGCCGCCGTGGTTGCGATACAGCAGCGGCTTCTGCCCCATCCGGTCGCGGGCCAGGGTCAGGGTGCGCCGGGGGGCGTCCCAGATCGCCAGCGCGAACATGCCCCGGAGCAGGCCGAACATCGCGGGTCCCTCGTCCTCATAGAGATGGACGAGGACCTCGGTGTCGCCGGTCGATCGCAGGGTGTGGCCCCTGGCTTCGAGCCGGTGTCGGAGCGCGGGGAAGTTGTAGATCTCGCCGTTGAAGACGGTCCAGACGGTGCCATCCTCGTTCGAGAGGGGCTGACGGCCCCCCGGCAGGTCGACGATCGCCAGCCTTCGGAATCCCAGCGCCGCATGGGCGTCGCGATGGACGCCGGCGTCGTCGGGCCCGCGATGGACGATCCGGTCCATCATCGCCGCCAGACGGTCCTCCCCCAGTGCCAAGGCCGGATCGCTCCAGACTGCTCCGCAGATACCGCACATGGCCGAGCCTTTCGCCGAGTCCCGACGCGTCCGTCGACCGGACGTCCGGGTTCCAGGATAGCAGGCCCGGCCCGGCTCAGCGACGACCGCTCGACATCGACGACGAATCGGGCGCGAACTCGGGCGTCCACGCGCCCCAGTACACGTTTTCCAACGGTCCGCGCAAGGCGTTGACGAAGCCGTGCTCCTCGCCGACGTCCGTGTGATTCGTCGAGGCGCAGCCGCAGAGGGCCAGTAATGCCGCCGCCAGCATGACCAGACGTCGCATGATCCACTCCTCACTTCTCACCGACCGCGGTCCCGCGCCGGATTATTGCGTTCGCCCTAGCTCGTGCAAGCCCGATCCGAGCCCAGGTCGATCGCTGGACTCCCACTCCCCGATTCGCGTCTCGGAGGAGCAGGCCGATCCGGCGTCCTCGACGAACGGTAAGGCCGTGAAATCGCGGCGAGCCCCGTCGACGGCCCCGATCGTGGCCTAGTTGTTGAGTGTCGCGAATCGGAATGGGGAGCGGCGAAGGGGCCGCGAAGCGACGGCGGCGGGGGTCGGCGATGAGGCCGGACTCCGCCGCTCGGGGAAGGGCTCGACCGCCCCCCGATCGCGTGAGATGGACATGATGGGGAAGGAGTGCGTTGATGCGGAGATTGGGCGCCTTGGCTCGATTCGGGTTTGCGCCCGCGGCTTTCCTGGGCCTCGGGTTGGGTTCGGCCTCGGCGGGGTTGGTGCTCACCGTCGAGGCCCCGGGACGGCAGGAGACCTCCGTGGCCGGGGTGACCACCGAACGGTTCGAGAGCTTCGCGACCGGCTGGACGAGTTCGCTGTCGACGGCCGTGGGGTCGATCACCTCGGGGAACATGTTCGTCCTGAACGCCGACCAGTACGGCGGCGCGGGGGGGACTGGGAAGTATCTGGCGGTCGGCGGCGGGAACGACCCGACGACGTTGCAGTTCAACGCCGCGCAGGCGTATTTCGGCTTCTGGTGGTCGGCGGCCGATCCATCGAATTATCTCGAAATCTACTCGGGCTCGGCCCTGCTCGCCAGATTCGACCCCACGACGGCCCTGGAGGCGCTGTCGTACGAGTACAAGGGGAATCCGACGGCCCCCTTCGAGGGCTGGAACTACGGCGAGAAGTACGCGTACCTGAACTTCGCCGGGACCGCCGGGACGACGTTCGACCGGGTCGTCTTCATGAACCCCAACAGCGGCAGTCGACTGGAGTTGGACAATTTCAGCATCCGAAACGCGGCCGTCGACGGGCTGCCGGGGACCGTGATCGACGGCGTCGAAGCCGTCCCCGAGCCCTCCTCGTTCGCGATGGCCGGGGTGGCGTCGGCGCTCGCCCTGGGCTTCGCCGCCCGTCGGGGGAGGAAGGCCCGCTGATCGAGGAGCCGGAGGATTCCGCCGCGTCGCCTCGGGCCTCCCGGGGCGATGGCGCTTTTGACATTCCCCGCGGGGAATCTAGGTTCAGGATGGAGGAGCCCGGTTCCCGGGGCCTTTTAGGTCTCGCGACCGGCCACGACCACGCCGACCTCCTCTCCCCCCTCCGCGCCACGGTCGGCGCTTTCCATCCGTCACGGGAATCGGCCCGTCGTCACGCAACTGGAGTCGAACCATGCCCATCCGCGTCTTCCCGTCTTCAGGTCGTTGGAGCCCCCTCGGTCGGGCGGTCGGACTTTCCCCCCGCCGCGCGGGCCGACGCCGGGCGAACGATCGCCGCCGGCCGACGATCGAAAACCTGGAGGTCCGATCGCTGCTCTCCACGATGTTCGTCGACGACGACTGGGCCGGCCTCTCGGCCGGGACCGTCGTCGACGGCAAGACCATCGGGACCGACGCCTTCGCGACCATCCAGGGCGCGATCTCCATGGCCGTCAACGGTGACGAGGTTCGGATCGCCGAGGGGACCTACTCCGGCGTCGTGACGATATCCAAGAGCCTGGACCTCGTCGGCGCCGGCGCGGACAAGGTCACCCTCGACGTCTCCGCCATCGCGTCCTCCTACGGCGTGAACATCACCGCCTCGGAGGTCGGCCTCAGCGGGATGACCGTCAAGGGCTCGAAGGAGAACGCCAAGCTGAAGTACGGGATCTACTCCAGCGGCAAGTCGGACGTGACCTTGCAGAATCTGGTCGTGCATTCCATGCCGTCCACGGGGGTCAACCTGATCGGCTCGACCGATTTCACGATCACGGGCGTGACCTCGCGCGACAACAACGGGGCGGGGATCTTCCTCACCGACGTGAAGCGGGGCACCCTGACCGACGTGGCGACCTCGGGGAACGTCTGGACCGGGCTGGCCTTTTCGACGGCCGGCCGCTATCACGCGATCGGTATCGAGGGGGTGGTGATCGCGGGCGCGAGCACGTTCGGCGAGGCCGCCACGGCCAACGGCGGCGTGATGTTCGAGGAGTCCTCCTGGGACGACGTGGGCAAGGTCTACGACCCGTCGAACCCCTACCCGATCACCTTCAGCACCAACCCGGCCGACGGCGCCGACGTGACGTTCAGCACGACGACCCCCCTGCCCTACGTCCTCTCGGGCCCGCAGGACGACGCCTGGTCGGTGCGTCGGCGGTTTTACGCGTCGCTGGATCAGGGGTTGGACGCGGCGTCCGGGGCGCCCGACCACTATCTGAATCACGACCGGGTGCTGGCGACGGTGGGAGCGTCCGGCGCGGCGCGGACGTTCACGGTGGGGCCGTACGCGACGATGAGCATCCAGGCGGCGATCGACGCGGCCGACGTCGGCGACACGGTGCACGTCCAGACCGGGACCTATGCCGAGAACCTCGCGATCGATCAGGCGATCACGCTCGAAGGCGCCGACGGCGCGATCCTCCAGCCCACCTCGGGCGCGGCGGTGGCGATCACCGGGATCGGCTCGGAGGCGAGCCCGATCGCCGTTCGCGGATTCCAGATCCTCGGCGGCGAGCAGGGCGTCCGGCTTCATGGGGAGGTGGGGGGGGTCGTCCTGGAGGATGTGCTGATCAGCGGGACGACCATCGGCGTCGACGCGAGCGACGGGGCGGCCGTCTCCGGCTTCCAACTCCGTTCCAGCGTGATCACCGGCAACGGCACGGGCCTCCTGATCGGCGAGGGGGCGGAAGAGATCTCCATCAACTTCAGCCGGATCGTCGGCAACGCCTCGTCGGCCCTGACGAACCTGTCCGCGACGGCGGTCGACGCGGTCCACAACTGGTGGGGCTCCAACGCCGGGCCGGGCTCGTCCGCGACCGGCGCGGTCACGGCGGCGCCCTACATCGTCCTGAGCCTTTCGAATCCCGGGCCGCTCGTCGTCGGCGGATCGGCCGGGATCACGGTCGATCTGAATCACGACTCGGCCGGGCAGGACGTCTCGGGCCTCGGCCGGATCCCGGGCCTGTCGTTGGTCCACCTCACGCCGGACCTCGGCTCGCTGAGCGAGGACTTGCTCGCGCTGGTCGACGGCGTCGGCTCGACCCTCTTCTCGGCCGGGAGGACGACGGGCCAGGCGACCGTGACAGCCAGCCTCGACGGCGCATCGGCGTCGACGTCGTTCGACGTCCTGAGCCCGCCGCTGTCCCTCGCCGGCCCGGCGTCCGTCGACCAGGGATCGACCTACACCCTGAGTCTCCTGAGCGACGGCTCGCCGGTCGACGTGGGCCTGTGGCGGATCGACTGGGGTGACGGGACGATCGACTTCGTTTCGGGCGGTCTCGCCACGGCGAGTCACGTCTACTCCGGCGTTCCCGGAGCCCGCACGATCTCCGCCACCGCGACGACGACCTCGGGCGTCTTCGACGCGCGGAATACGGTGTCCGTCCGGGTGCTGAACGTGGCGCCGACGGTGGCGATCGTGGGGGCTCCCGGCTCGCTGAACCAGGGCGAGTCGGTGGTTGCGCAGGCGGTGGGCGCGGACCTCGGCGGCGACGCGCTGACGTATGCGTGGACGGTCACCCGTGAAGGGGTGGTGGTCTTCACCGGCGACCAGGCGACGCTGGCGTTCGCGCCGGTGGTCCCGGGCGAGTACGTCGTGAGCGTGACGGCGAGCGACCCTCACGGAGCGTCGGGGCATGCCTCGCAGGCCGTCTCGGTGCTGAACGTGGCGCCGACGGTCGTTATCCCGCCGATCCCCGAGCAAATCGACGCCGCCGCGACCGTCTCGCTCACGGCCCAGGCGGCCGACGTCAATCCCTCGGCGGTCCTCACTTATGCGTGGACGGTCCTGCGCAACGGCACGGTGGTCGCGGTCGGCGACCGGGCCGTGCTCGACTTCACGCCGATCTTCCCCGGCGTGTACGAGGCCGTCGTGGAGGTCTCCGACGGTGAGGGGGGCCTGGTCGGCCGGTCGGTCGTCTTCACGGCCGTCACGGCCAACGCCCCCCCGGCCGTGCAGCAGTCGGTGCAGGATCTCGTGACGAGGACGGACGCCGTCGTCCGTGAGCAGGAGGTGCGCCTGGCCGCCCTGACCGCGCAGTATGGCGAGGCCCCGCCGCCGACGATCCGCCGACTCATGCAGCGGATCATCCAGTCGACCGTCCGCATCCAGGCGATGACCAACCGTCGGATCTTCGCCATCCAGCGGACGTTCAGCCGGATGGCCCGCCGTTGAGCGGATCGAGGCGGAGGAATCCCGAGGTCCGCGCCCGACGCCGGGCGCGGACCTCGACGTGGCGACGAACGCCGGCGCGATGGGCCGCGGCGAGACGGCGGATACGGTCGTGATCGAATCGACTCTCTGCCGTTCCGAACACCGTCGCTCTCGCCGTGGCTCCTCGCGCCGGCGGAGATCCCTCGCGATCCACGGCGGCTTCAAGCGAAGCGTTCGAGGTCCTCGTCCTTGGAGACGACGGTGACGCCCGCCGGGGTGATGGTGAAGCCGTGCTCGATGTCGAGCTGGCGGTCCCAGCCGATGGTGAAGCCCGGGGGGACGCGGACGTACTTGTCGATGATGGCGTTTCGGACGCGGGCGTGTCGGCCGACCTCGACGCCGTCGAACAGGATGGAATCCTCGACGAGCGAGTAGCTGCGGACGCGGACGGCGGGCGAGAGGATGCTCCGGAAGACCTGGCCCCCCGAGACGATCACCCCCTGGCAGACGATCGAGCCGAACGCCGCGCCGCGACGGTCGGGGTCGGTGTGGACGAATTTCGGGGGGGGGGAGGCGGGCTGGTAGGTGTGGATCGGCCACTCGCGGTCGTACAGGTTGAGGGTCGGGTCGACGGCGATGAGGTCCATGCTGGTCTGGAAGTAGGCGTCGAGGGTGCCGACGTCGCGCCAGTAGGCGGCCGTCTTGCGGTTCTCGTCGCGGAACGGATAGGCGACGACGCGCATCCCCTCCTGGACCATCCGGGGGATGATGTCGCGGCCGAAGTCGTGGCCGCTGGCTTCCTTCCTCGCCGCGTCGCGGAAGAGCAGCTCGTACATGACGTCGGTGTTGAAGACGTAGATGCCCATCGAGGCGAGGGCCTGGTCGGGATGGCCGGGCATGGGGGGCGGGTCCTTGGGCTTCTCGACGAAGCTGGTGATCCGCCCCTCGTCGTCGGTCCCCATGACGCCGAAATCGCGGGCGGCGGCCAGCGTGGAGGGCTGGCAGGCGACGGTCAGGTCGGCCTTGCGTTCGCGATGGAAGTCGATCATGCGGGCGTAATTCATCTTATAGATATGGTCGCCGGCCAGGATGATCGTGTCGCGGGGGGCGGCCTTCTCGATCGTGTAGACGTTCTGGTAGATGGCGTCGGCCGTCCCCTGATACCAGGCCTCGGTGAGCCGCTGCTGGGGCGGGATGACCTCGATGTACTCGTCCAGCTCGCGGCAGAGGAAGTTCCAACCCTGGTCGATATGGCGATTGAGGCTGGTGGCCTTGTACTGGGTGGGGACCAGGATGCGCCTGATGTCGGAATTGATGCAGTTGGATAGGGTGAAGTCGATGATCCGGTAGATGCCCCCGAACGGGACCGCCGGCTTGGCGCGGTCTCGCGTCAGGGGGTCCAGCCGCGTCCCCCGCCCGCCCGCCAGAACGATGGCCAGCACGTCGCGATACACCGTCACGCCTCCGATCGCACTCGACCAGCCGAAACGGGGACGACCTCGCCGCCTCTATTCTGCCCGAGGCGACGCGCCGATCCAACCGGCGACCGCCCCGGCCTTCCTCGCTCCCGCTGGGCGCTGCGGAACCGGCCGCGCATCCGTTAGACTGTCCTTCGGGCGGGGCCGCCGTCCCTCCTCCGAAAGCTCACCGATCCTCCCGCCGATCTTCGCGAGGCGTTCGTATGCTGGGCCCAGGCCCGGGACCGGGGCGGCGTCGCGTCGTCGTCGACGTCCCGCCCGCAGGCGTCCCGGGGTATCGCAGACTCGAAAGGCTCGAAGTTTGATGATCCGACACGCATCTCAACCCGTTCGCATGACGGCCGTCTCGATCGCGGCGGCCCTGCTGGCCTGGGGCGGCCCCCGCGCCGCGCAGGCCGAGGACCGCCTGAAGGAATTGCAGACGGAGTATTCGAACTCCGTCGCCGAGAAGCGCGACCGCGTGTATCACTTCGGGTCGCAGGGCCCCGGCGACGTCTACTCGAACCACGGCAGCCATTCCAACCGCCAGATCCCCGTCTACACCTGGGGGACCAAGGCCGACCTCGGCCTGATCACCGGCTCCGCGAGCAGCTATCGCGACCCGGAGAAGCTCAAGGCGATCTACGGCTACGTGCCCGAGAACACCGTCAACCCCGACGCCGAATACGCCGACCAGAGCGACATCCGCAAGGTCCTGGAGTCGGCCGCCGTCAAGGGCGCCAAGCACGTCTTCATCGTCTGGTTCGACGGCATGGACTGGGTCGCCACCCAGGCCGCCGCGATCGCCAAGTCGAACAAGGTCTACACCGAGGGGAAGGGCTCGGGCCTGATTTTCCAGGACTACGCGGCCCCGGGCTCCAACCCCCAGTACGGCTACGTCGTCACCAGCCCGACGTATGACAAGAGCGACCTCGACGTCGACGCCCAGACGGTCAAGATCCCCAAGGGGAGCATGAAGGGGGGCTACGACGTCCAGATCGCCGGCCCGAACCCCTGGACCCCCGGCCCGCTCGGCGCCAAGGCCCCCGGCTACTTCAAGGGTCAATCGGCCAACGAGGCCGACCGCGAGGGTGTGAAGTCCGTCGGCCGGATCCTCCACGCCTACACCGACTCTTCCCAGAGCGCCGCCGAGATCGTCAGCGGGGTCAAGTCGTACAACAACAGCGTCAACGTGAGCGACGACGGACGTCCGGTCCCCACCATCTTCCACGACCTCCAGGCCCAGGGCTGGAAGACCGGCACCGTGACGAGCGTGCCGTTCCCCCACGCCTCGCCCGCCGGCATGTACGCCCAGAACGTCTACCGCGACGATTATCAGGACCTGGCCCGGACCATGCTCGGCATCCCGAGCGTCATCCAGGAGGCCCTGGGGGCGCCCCAGTATCCCGGCCTCGACGTCGTGATCGGGATGGGCTACGGCGTCATGATGGAGCCCGCGCACCTCAAGCGGCAGGGCAAGAACGCGGTCGAAGGCCACCTGTTCATCGCCGAGGCCGACCGCGCCGCGATCAACGTGAAGAACGGCGGCAAGTACACGGTCGTCGAGACCAAGCTCGGCGTCAACGGCGGCGAGGCCCTCCAGCGCGCCGCGGACGAGGCCGCCCGGGCGGGCACCCGCCTCTTCGGCTTCTTCGGCGAGAAGGGACTGGACCATCTCCCCTTCCGCACCGCCGACGGCAACTTCGACCCCTCCCCCAACCCCTCGAAGGAGGGCAGGCAAGCGGTCGGCCTCCCCTACTCCAAGGAAGTCCTCGACTCCCAGCCGACCCTCGCCCAGATGACCGACGCCGCGCTCACGGTCCTCGCCAGGCCCGACGAGAAGTTCATCCTGTTCGTCGAGGCCGGCGACGTCGACTTCGCGCTCCACGCCAACAACCTGGACAACGCCGTCGGCGCCGTCCACAGCGGCGACGCCGCCATTCGGCGGATCATCCACTGGGTCGAGACCCAGAGCAACTGGGACGACTCCGTCCTGCTCGTCTCGTCCGACCACGGCCACTACCTGGTGATCGACAAGCCCGAAGGCCTGCTCTCGCCCGGCCGCTGATCCCCGGCGGCCTCGCACCCCACCCGCCGGCCGAACCGCACCGCACCACGGCCGCCGCGCTCCTGCGCGGCGGCCGTTTTTCGTGCGCCCCGACCCCTGCCATACGCAGTTGCTTTGGTGACTCGCCTTTACCGAGCGGCCGTGGCGCCCAATGGTCGGTGATCGAGGCAATTTGGTATCAGGCGTCAGGTGAATGCAGAGGAGATTTGATGAAATGACCGATTCGACGTCATGCATTGAATCGGGATTGCGCGGTGCATTGCACGGACTTGAAGCCGATCCGACCCGGCTTGAATCGTCTCATCTCATCTCGTATGAGGCCGGGCGGAAGATGAGCGAACGACGAGGGCCGAAAGTGATGGACGCCGCGTCACGCCCGAGGGGCGGGGGCCGCCGGGAGGGGGCGGGACGGGACGCGGCGGCGGCTCAGGAGAGGAGCTCGGCGAGCTTCTTGACGTTCTCGACGCCGACCTTGGCGACCAGCGGCTTGAGGGCGCGAAGGGCGTCGATGAGGTCTCCTTCGCCCGCGGGGGAGATCCGGGGAGGGGCGAGATAGCCCTCGACGGCGGCCCTGGGGCGGCGTCCCCGGCGCGGGGCCTCGCCGGCCTTGCGCCTGGTCTGCGACTTGTAGGCGGAAATCTGCTGCCGGGGGATCTCCTTGCCGTACTCGGTCCTGACGAATTCATCGATGGAGCTGATGTCGTCGTGACCTTCGGCCAGCGCGTTGCGCACGGCCTGCGCGTTGGAAATCGCGCCGCCCTCGCTCGGGGCGGTCGTCTCTTCGGCCATCTCGGGTACTTCGACGACGGACTTGGATTTGCGGCTCATAGGCGTCTCCGTGGAAGAAAGAATGCGGGGCGGCCCGTTATGCAGGGCGGGAGCGGATCCGGGGATTCGCGAGTCATTCGGTCGCCGGGGGAGAGATCGCCTCGCAGAGGTGAAGCCTCTGTCGGCCGATCCGGCATGTACCTCAAGATAACTCATACGTTATCCAGGATGGGCCCCGATTTCAATATAGGCGCTTGCGCAAACGAGCCCGATCCTTCGCTTCGGGAAGGGTGTTGTCGGGGCCGGGGTGTCCGGCTCGGAACGACGCTCGGAGCCGGGATCGCGCCGCGGTGAATGAGTCCGCTCTCGCCTGCGGTTGTGCGTGGAATCCTTGGATGCGATGATTATATCCGGGCCGGCTATTCAATCGAATGGGCGTCGATCCGTCCCCGGGACGCCTCGATCGGTCGAGGCGCAAGGGGCCGAGGCGGCGTATCCGAATCCGCCGACGCGGGCTCGTCGCCCGCCCGCGGCGGTGTCCGATCCGATCAGCGATCCGTGGGGAATCGCAGGTCGACGAAGACCGGCTGGTGGTCGGACGCGATCGTCTCGACGTCCACGCGAGCCGACCCGGCGACGAGGCCGGCGGCGAGCGGCCCGGACGTGAAGACGTAGTCGATCCGCGCCGAACGAGTCCCATGCACGCCGATCGTGTCTCCCGGGCCTTTCCCGGCGACGGTCCAGGCGTCGATGAAACGGGGACCGGGCTCGGGCGCCGTGAGGGTCCGGTAGTCGGCCGAGTCGGGGCGGAGGTTGAAGTCGCCCATCACGACCCAGGGGTCGGGGCTCGCGGCGACGATCTCGCGCACCCTGGCGACCTGGAGCGCCCGATCGGCCCCGGAGTCATGGGCCAGGTGGGTGACGTAGACCCGCAACGGCTTGCCGTCGACGTCGAGCCGACATTCCAGGAGCCCGCGAGGTTCGGCCTTGTCGCGCCCTTCGGACCTCGGCAGGCGATGGTTCGTGTGGCCCACGATGGGGAACCGCGTCACCAGGGCGACGCCGTAGCTCCCCTCCCCTCTGAGCAGGTTCGGCCCGAAGGCGAAGTTGCCGCCCAGCTCCTTCCCGAGCTGCTCCGCCTGATCCACGCCGCCGCTCCGGTCGCCGAACCGGACGTCGATCTCCTGGAACGCGATCACGTCGGCGCCCCGGACCACGTCGGCGACGCGCTTGAGGTCGAGCTTGCCGTCGGTCCCCTCGCCGTGATGGATGTTGAAGGTGGCCAGCTTGATCACGTCCTGCGCCCCGGCCAAGGCGGGCGACAGGAGGAGTCCGAAGGATAGCGCGAGGCGACGGATCACGGGTAAGGCTCCTTGAGGGACGGGAAACGAAAGAGGGCCTTTCAGCCGTCCTCCGCCCCCGGCGTCGGGGGGAGAGGGGCGGCGAAGGCCCCGGATCGCGGCCCCCTCACGCGTGGCGAGGGGGAGATGTTGGAACGACGGCCTCCGCCTGGATCAATAGGCGTCGGAGCTGATGATCTCGCCCCCCTGGGTGGTGCTCAGGGCGCGCCAGATGGGGAGGCTGACGGAGTTCTTCACGAACCGTACGGAGCCGTCGCACATCGCGGCGTTGACCCCACCGGAGTGCTGGCTTCGGGCTGCCAGGTAGTTGAGGCGGGGGGTGCCCGCGGAGTGGGCGCAGGGGGTGGGCCTGGCGATCGTCGGCGTGCAGGCGCCGCCGCCGTACATCATGTCGGGGAGGGCCGAATTGGGGGCCAGCATGGCGGTGAAGCTGGTGGCGTCGGCCCACCAGGTCATGCCGCGCAGCTCCTGCTCCTTGGGCACGATGAGGACCTCGGAAGCCAGCATGGTATTGGTCGTGCCGTCGGTGATCGAGGCGATGGTGATCGTCTTGCCCTTGTTGGGCGACTCCGGGTGGTCGGCGTTGGTGTAAGGCCTCATGAATGTGAACGGGGCGCCGGCGAAAACGGAGTCCAGCGCGACGCTCTGCTGATTGAGGTCGGTCGCGCCGAAGTTCGCCACGTAGTTGTGCGCCGAGATCTTGCCCGTGGCGTCGGCCCCGAGCGCCGTGCTGATCGGCCTGTGCCGCAGACCATTGCTCGGGCAGAGGAACGCGCTGATGAAGCTCGTCGTAACCGTGGTGTTGGCCAGGTTGACGTAGCGAGGATTGGAGAAATTGTACGAGTTGGAGAGGGCGCCCTGTTCCATATAGGGGAGGATGAACGCCTGCCAGGTGCCGTTGCAGCAGTCGGACGCGCCCGGGGGGAACGAGCCCACCGCGTCGCCGTAGTTGTGGACGGCGAGCCCGATCTGCTTCAAATTGTTGGTGCACTGGATCCGCCGGGCGGCCTCGCGCGCCGACTGCACCGCCGGGAGCAACAGCGCGATGAGCACGGCGATGATGGCGATGACCACCAGCAGTTCGATCAGCGTGAATCCACGCGGGCGCTTACGAATTTCGGACGGCATCGGATGAAAACTCCTGGGACCGGGAGGGAGAGGGATGGACGGGGATTTCGTCGGCGATTTCCCCGTTCACTTCGAGGTGACGGCGAACGGGAAATCGTTCGGACCGGCTTCGGTGACGTCGGCGGTCAGCTCGGTACGCGCGTTGTATCGCTCGGGGAGGGCTTCCGCGAGGGTCGTCGACGGCGGCGGGATGACCTCGCCGGTCACGCTGTCGGTGTGCGGCTTCCGCGACGCCTTGGCGGGCGCCTCTTTTTGCACCGAGATGGAGACCCGATACTTGCCGGGGATGAGGCCCTCGGCCTTGGAGATCGCGAACGATCCCGAGGAGACCTTGGTCGCCCCCGAGGTCGAATCGCCCCCCGCGCCCAGGGGCGTGAAGGTGATCAACGCCGACTCCAGCGGCTGGTCGTCGAGCGTGACCCGGCCCGAGATCGCCTGCCGAGGCAGGCCGTCGCCTCCCCCGCAACCCGACGAGGCGACGAGCAGCGCCGCCGCAGCCACAAATCCGGTTCGAAACTTGACGAGGGTCATGAGTCGGAACTCCTTTCAGCAAGGCGCGCAGCGCATCCGGCGAAGCCGCCGGGATGGGGCGTTCGTCGAGCCGTCGACGATGTAGGTTGATTTAAGCAGAGGCCGCCGCCCGAGGAGGACTCCTCGGGCGTTTCGAGCGGGGCTCCATGAAGACTAGAAAAGATAGCGATTCGAACGGGCGAGCTGAACGAACCTGGCGGGGGGATGGCCTCTCGACCGTTGGTCGGGGGGCTAGGCGTTCGGTGGTTTGCGCAGCCGCACGTATTGGCGCAAACAAAACGCAGTCGAGTCGCCGAAGCTCCTGTTCATGGTCGCGTGCATCGTAGCCTGGTCGCTGGGATTAAGTAAGTCGAAACCTTGGGGATTTCAAGGCAAATTCCGCGCCTTGGCGAGATCGGCGCGGAGGCTGTCGAGGATCTCGGGGTGGTCGGCGGCCAGGTTCCGGGTTTCTCCAGGATCGGCGTCGAGGTCGTAGAGCTGCGGGGCCTCGTCATTGCCGGTCTCGGTGGCGGTGGCGGGATTGAACGCCCGGCCCCCGGAGGCGGGGATGAACTTCCACTTCCCCCGGCGCACGGCCAGGCCGTTGGCGTGTTCGATCAGGGTCTCGCGGCCGTTCGGGTCCTCGCCCAGCAGCGCCCGGAGATGGTCTTGCGCGTCGGGGGCCGTCGGGATCGCGTCCTGGCGGCCGACCAGGGCGGCGAACGTGGCGAGGAAGTCGACCTGTCCCACCAACGCGTGCGACTCGCCCGGCCTGACCTTCGCTGGCCAGCGGACGATGAACGGCACCCGCGTCCCCCCCTCGAACTTGCTGTACTTGCCCCCCCGGAAGGGACCGGCCGGCTTGTGGCCGCCCAGCTTCGCGACGGCCTCGTCGCGGTAGCCGTCGTCGACGACAGGGCCGTTGTCGCTGGTGAAGACGACCAGCGTGTCATCGGCCAGGCCCTCCTCGTCGAGCGTCCTGAGGATTTCGCCGACCGTCCAGTCGAACTCGACGATCGCGTCGCCGCGCGGGCCCATTCCCGACTTCCCCTGGAACCGGGGGTGCGGCAGCCTCGGGACGTGGACGTCGTGGGTCGCGAGGTACAGGAAGAACGGCCGATCCTTGTTCCG
Organism: Planctomyces sp. SH-PL62; assembly: GCF_001610895.1. Taxonomy (NCBI): domain Bacteria; kingdom Pseudomonadati; phylum Planctomycetota; class Planctomycetia; order Planctomycetales; family Planctomycetaceae; genus Planctomyces; species Planctomyces sp. SH-PL62. Next base: position 214,079 of record NZ_CP011273.1, read on the forward strand.
TTTGAGGAATCCGACGGCCTCGTCGGTGAACGTCTCGGCCATCGTCTCGTCGTGCCAGCGGGCCTTCTTCCCCCCCTTCATGTAGCCGATCCGGCTGACGCCGTCGACGATCGCCATGTCGTGGCCGTGGCTGGGATGGAGCCGGAGCATCTCGGGGTTCGCCTTGCCGGTGGGCTCACCGGCGATCGGCTCGCCGTACCGGACCTGGATCGGGTCGGCCGGGTCGCGGTTCACGACCTCATGGTCCCTCACGTAGACGCAGGGGACGCGGTCGCCGGTGGCGGCCATGATGAAGCACTCGTCGAAGCCGACCTCCAGCGGGCCGGGCTTGATCGCCCCGTTCCAGTCGAGGCTCCCGTCCCCCAGCCCCAGGTGCCACTTGCCGACCGCCGCCGTCCGATAGCCGGCGTCCCGGAAGACGGTCGCCAGGGTCGTGCGGCCGGGCTCGATGATCAGCTTGGCGTCGCCCGGCAGGACCCCGGTCCCCTGCTTCCGCCAGGGATACTCCCCCGTCAGGATCGCGTATCGCGACGGCGTGCACGTCGCCGACGACGCATGGGCGTCGGTGAATTTCAGCCCCTCGCGCGCCAGCCGGTCGAGGTTCGGCGTCAGCCCGGCCTTCGCCCCGTAAGCGCCCACGTCGCCGTAGCCGAGGTCGTCCGCATAGATCACGACCACGTTCGGCGGCGCGGCGGGGGCCGCCGAGGTCGTCAGGAGGATCGCGAGGGTGAGGATCGAAGCGTGTCGCGTCATGGCGTCTCCCGTTGCAACGGCGGTTCAGCGACTCGGGGCCTGCTTGATCGCCAGCAGCGTGCGCGGCCGGTCGGTGTAGATGCGGTCGACCCCCATGCCGAGGAGCTCGCGCATGAGGTCCGGGTCGTCGACGGTCCAGGCGCCGAAGGCGAGGCCGGCGGCCTTGACCTTGCGGACCTTCTCGGGGGTGACTCCGGCGTGGTTGACGACGAGGGCCTCGAAGCCCCGCTCGCGGGCGATGCGGACGTCGGCGTCGACGTCGCAATCGGCCGGGCGATCCCAGAAGACGGGGATCTCGGGCGCGAGCCGTTTCACCTCGGTCATGTACGCCAGGTCGCCGTCATTGAAGCCGACCCACGCCTCGGCGCCGAGCCCCTTCACGAGCGCGACGGCCTCGCCGACGCAGTCCATCTTGGGCTGGATCGAGATCCTCGCGCGGTCTTGCGTCATCGCCAGCCGCAGCACGTCTTCCAGCAGCGGCATCGCCATCGGCGGGAATTGCTCGGCCGTCAGCCCATGCCGTCGTCGGAAGTCGGTCGCCACGTCGACCGTCTTCAGTTGTTCATAGGTCGACTCGGAGATGGCGAGGTTCCGGTCGCCGACGCGACCGGTGGTCGCGTCGTGGGTGACGACGATCTTGCCGTCACGGCTGAGGAAGACGTCCAGTTCGACCCAGTCGGCGCCCATCTCTAAGCCGCTCGCGAACGCGGGCAGGGTGTTCTCGGGGTGTTCGCTGGAGTTTCCGCGATGGGCCGTGACGCCGTTGTTCAGGAACGAGGTCGGGCGCGGGGGGGCGTCCGCCCCGGCGTGGTCGGGGAGGCCGAGCGCGGCCAGGAAGACGAGCGTGAAGGTTCGCGTCATGGGCGTGCGTCCGTGGCGACGTGGGGATGGTTGGTCCGGGCGGCGAGCCTCGGCGGGCGGTCTACGGCTTCAGTTCGACGTTGGAGACGCCCCGGAGGCCGGGATGGAAGAGGTTGTTGGAGAAGTGCAGACCGACCGGCGCGGAGTCGCCGGATTCGATCAGCACCGCGTATCGGTAGCGCGGCGGGACGACCTCGGGCTTGCCGTCCTTGAGGATCGCGTCGTGGCCGGTGTCGTAGACCACGTTGCCGGTGACGATCACGTCGGCGAGCGGCGGGTTCTCGGGGACCTGGGCGTGGTCGAAGCGGATCGGGCAGCCGCCGGCCTCGTCGCCCCAGATCCATCGGGTCAGGCCGAGTCCGAAGTCGGTGATGATGTTGCCGGAGATGATCGAGCCGCCGTCGACGTTGGCGGCGCGGGCGGGCCGGTCGCCCTCGGCGGCGCGGGCCGGGAGCGACGCGGCGCCGGGCATCATGCCGATGCTCCAGAGCGAATTCTTGATGAATTGATTATTCGACACGATCACATGCTTGGAACCGTGCATCGCCTTCATGCCGATGAGGGCGTCGTTCACGATGTTCTGCGACAGGATGACGTGGTCGGCGTGGATGTCGAACCCCTGCCCCGCGCGCTCGACGAGGTTGCCCAGGACCCGCGTGCAATCGGTCGCCTCGGGCGAGCCGACGTGGACGGCCGTGCCTTGCATCCAGTTGTCGGTCTCGCCCCGCTCCCAGTCGCGGGCGCTGGCGATCCGGCCCCGGACGGCGTTCTTCTTGATGATCCGGCCCAGCTCGAACTCCCGCTTCACCTCGGGCGTGGCGATCAGCCGGTCCTCGCGGACGGTGTTCCCCTGGATCAAGGTCCCCTGGCATTCGCGGATCAGGATCCCCGTGCCGATGATGCAGCGGAAGGCGAACCCCTGGTCGGGCGTGTCCGTCCGGTCGTCGATCCCGACGCGCTGGTAGTTCTGGACCAGGCAGTCGCGGACTTGGCCGTTGTCGCAGTTGCGCAACTCGACGGCCGCCGACCGCGTCTGGTTGTCGAGGATTCGCAGGCCCGCGAGGCTCACGTCGCGGCTGTCGGTGACGAGGACGGCCTCGGCCTCCGTCTCGCGGAGCCCTTCCGGCCGCGTCAGCGTGAGGTCGCGGAGGATCGCGCCGTCGGCGTGGTCGATGCGGACGATGGCCTTCGCCGAGTCCTTCTGCACGATCCGGGCGCGTCCGACCAGGCCGCCCCCCTCGGTGGCGATGCGGATCGTCTCGTCGATCTCATGGACGCCCGGCGCGACCTCGACCACCTTGCCGGGGTTGGCGTCGATCGCCGCCTGGATCGAAGGATAATCGCGCGTGGACACGTCGGAATCTCCGCCGGCCCGCACCGCGGTCGATCCCGCAAGGAGGATGAGCAGGGGGATCGTCCGGGCTCCGTACGAACGGTTCGTCATCGGGTCTTCTCTCCGGCCTGGAGCTTCTCGAACTCGACGTTCTGGATCGGGTGGCGGTTCCAGTCCTTGTAGTCGTAGTGCCACCACTCTTCGGGGAGGTGGAGGAAGCCCTCGGCTTCGAGGGCCTTGCGGAGCGTGGCGCGGTTGGCGGCCTGGGGGGGCGTGGCGTCGGGGGAATCGGAGAAGGCGCGTTCGGTGAAATCGTCGTAGCCGGTGGGCATGTCGACGGGTCGGCCGGACTTCAGGTCGTAGAGCGTGAGGTCGACGGCGCAGCCGCGGTTGTGCCGGGAGCCCTTGGCGGGGTCGGCGACGAAGTCGTGGTACTTCGCGGGGGTGGCCTCGCGGAAGATCTTGGTGACGTACCAGGGCCGGTAGCCGTCGTAGATCAGGAGGCCGAAGCCCTGCTCCGCGAGCTTCGCCTGGGCCCGCTTCAGGGCCTCGGCCGCCGGCCGCTGGAGGAACGCGCGGGGCGTCGTATAGACCGGGACGCCCAGGAAGTTGTCCGCCGTCGCATAACGGATCTCCAGCCTGATCCTCGGGTCGAGCGTCGCCAGGTCGACGAGATCCGGCCTGACGAACTCGCCCGATTCCTCCGGCGGGCTGGCGGCGAGGGCCTCGGCGCGGATCTCGGCGATGGGCCGCGTGGGCTGGATGTGGAACGTCTGGCGGGACGGTTCGGCCCGCGATCCCGGCTTCCCGTCCTCATCCTTTGAGGCGACCGTCATCGCGGCCTGGACGACGGGGGCGGGAGCGGCCCAGGTAAGCCCGCCCGAGAACAGCAACACGGCCCGACCGATCGACTTCGCGCTCATGCGGTCTCCCTCGAATCTCGGCGACCAGGAACCGCGGCCATGATAACATCACCGAGACTCGGTTTCCCGCCATCGAAACCCGGCGTAGGCCGCGCGGGTAGCTCCTTGCGTGCGAGACACCGAGGCGAAGGAGACGCGAGCCGTGAAGCTCTGGAAGAAATGGGCGGGCCTGACGGCGTTGCTGGTCGTCGGAGCGGCGATCGCGCTCGCCGGGCGCGAGCCCTCGCCGCCGGATTCGATCCTCTTCGAGCCCGACGTGACGTACCGCGAGGTCGACGGTGAGACGCTCCGGCTGGATTTCGCGCGGCCGAAGGAGGGGGACGGGCCGTTCCCGGTGGTCGTCTGCATCCACGGCGGCGGCTGGCGCGCCGGGGACAAGAAAGACTTCCGCGAGGCCCTATTCGGCCTGGCCCAGCAGGGCTGCGGGGTCGTCTCCGTGCAGTACCGATTCGCCCCCAGGCACCCGTTCCCGGCGCAGCTCGACGACGTCAAGGCGGCCGTCCGGTTCGTCCGCGAGCGAGCGAAGCCGTGGAAGCTCGACCCGGAGCGCATCGCCGTGATGGGGGGCTCGGCGGGGGCGCACCTGGCCCTCTTGCTGGCGACGACCGGAGACGAGGACCCGAAAGACGCCCCGTCGACCGCGATCAGGGCCGCCGTCTCGATCGCCGGGCCGACCGACCTCACGGCCGATTTCCCCGAGTCCTCGCGCGACATGGTCGCGGACTTTCTGGGCCGTGATCGCCGGGCCGACCGCGCCGTCCAGGAGGGGGCGAGCCCGCTCTTCCACCTGAACCCCGGCGACGCTCCGGTGCTGCTGATCCACGGCACGAAGGACGAGTTGGTCCCCTACGACCAGGCGACGAGGTTTCGGGAGGCCTGCGAGAAGTCCGGGGTCGAGGCCGAGCTGGTGACGATTCAGGGGGGCGGGCACGGCGGCGGGGGGGACGATCCCCACGCCTGGGAGGCCGTCGTCGTGAAGTCGGTCGCGTTCCTGCGGAAGCACCTGGGACTCCCCCCCCTGGCGGGGTTCGACGCCGAGGGGAAGCCGACGGCCAAGGCGCCCTGACGCGCCGAGGCCGATGGCGGCCCGTGATTCGCGGGTTATGATGGGGCTTCGCGGACGTCGAGGGACGTCCCGACGGTTCGTTCGCACGCCCGGAGAGGCAACCGCCATGTCCACCCGCTTCCGCTGGCTCGGCCATTCCGCCCTGCTGTTCGAGAACGACGGCAAGCACGTGCTCGTCGACCCGTTCCTGACCGGGAACCCCGCAGCCGCGATCAAGCCCGAGGACGCGCCCGCCGACCTGATCCTGATCTCGCACGGCCACGGCGACCACGTCGGCGACGCGGTGGCGATCGCCGGCCGCACCGGGGCGACGGTCGCCACCAATTACGAGATCGGCGGCTGGCTCCAGCAGCCGCCCCGGGGGCTTTCCAAGGTGGAGGGGCTCCAGCACGGCGGCGGGTTCACGTTCAACGACTGGGTCCACGTCAAGCTGACGCTCGCCTTCCACGGCTCGGCCCTGCCCGACGGCTCCAACGGCGGCAATCCGTGCGGCTTCATCCTGACCTTCCCCGACGGCACCAAGGTCTACGACGCCGCCGACACCGCCCTCTTCGGCGACATGGCCCTGATCGGTGAGGAAGGGCTCGACCTGGCCCTGCTGCCGATCGGCGACTATTACACGATGGGCGTCGACGACTCCATCCGCGCCATCAAGTTGCTCAAGCCGAAATATGTGATCCCCATCCACTACAATACATTTCCCACCATCGCGCAAGACGCGCACGCCTGGGCCGAACGCGTCAAGGCCGAGACCTCCGCGCAACCCATCGTCCTGAAGCCCGGCGATTGGTTCGACGTCGCCAAGTGAGCCGTGGCGCGAAACGAGCGGACCCGCGGAACCCCTCCCCTCCCTTGCGGAGCTAAGCGCCCGCAGGGACCGGACGAGCCCGAGGCCCGCCGGGCGTTCGGTCCATGACGGTCTTCCCCCCTGGCGGGGGAAGACAGACGCCGAAGGCGTCAGATGAGGGGGGGACGCGCCGGTGAGCCGTCGGGATTCGAGGTCTGTTTCAAGAGCCGACGGTCTGGGAAAGGCTCGTCGAACTCCGACGGTCTTGGTGCTCGTCCCCCCCTCATCCGGCCCCGCGGGCCGCCTTCCCCCACCAGGGGGAAGGCGTTTTGACGTGATTACATCTTTAGATTCACGCGCCTGGATAGCGGAAGTGCCAGCCTTCGACGGCGCGGACGGAGTCGAGGTCTTCGCGGGTGAAGCCGTAGCGGGCGAACCAGGGGGAGCCCTCCTCTCGGACCAGGGCGTCGACCTCGGCGATCCGCTTGCGGGCGACGTCGGACAGGAACGAGGCGCGCGCGGGGGCGTCGTCCTGGTCGAAGTATTCCTTCCAGAAGGCCCGGCCCCCCAGGACGCCGGAGGCCCCGGCGCGGAGCGCCATCTGGACCTGGTCCAGATACTGGTCGTAGTCCACGCCCGCCGAGAGCAAGACCCAGGGACGCTCGGAGACGGCGTCGAGGGCTTGCAGGTTGTCCTCGAGCTGCTGGTCGCTCTCACGGTCGAGCGTGCCGGGGAACTCGGCCTTGTAAACGTCGCAGAACCGGCTCAGGATGCGGGCGCTCTCGATGACCGTCTCGGCCTTGCGGTCGAGGAACGAGGCGTCCTTCTTGGTCTCGCCGCCGATCGGGAAGGCGACGGCCTCCAGCAAGAGCAGCAGGTCGTGCTTCTTGCACTCCTCGTAGACCCGCTCCACGATCGCGAGGTTGGCGTCGGCCGACTCGGTCTCGGTTGGCTCGAACTGGGCCAGGAACTTGATCGCGTCGGCCCCCATCTTCTTGGCCTTCTCGACGCCCCAGCCGGGCTCGATCGTCGCCAGGGGCGCGCCCTTGGCGCTCATCTCATACTTGGTGCGCTCCAGGCGCAGGAGCAGCCCGGTGTGGGGAGGGATCGCGCCGGAGGCGACGGCTGACCACGCGCCGTAATAGGGGTCGATCAGGACGCCCGAAGCCGCCGTCGCCAGGCCTCGCATCAGGTCGAGCTTGGCCTCCACGACCTCCTCGTAAGTCGGCTCGCGGTCCTCCCCGGCGCGTCGCAGGGCCTTGCCGCCCATGTCGATCACCGAGTTGTTCTGGTCGAGCGCCAGCATGGTGAGGGTGCCGTTCGGGTTGCTGATCCGCTGCAACCCCCGGAGCTTGCCCGGCGTCAGCCCCTTGGCCGCCAGCACGAACGCACCCAGCTTCTTCGATCCGTCCCCGAACGTCATGGCCGGCCTTCTTTTCTTCCCGATTCCCGAGCGATCGCCCCGTCCAGGCCCCGTCGCGCGACGAGCCCCACGCCGGCCCCATTCTAACGGCCCCCCGGGGAGATTGCAGGCGCGGTCCCCTGGCACGGCGCGCCTCGGGGATGCGAGGATGGCGGCGGGACGCCGACCCCAGGTTCGTCGAAGGGAATGAGGACAGGCCCATGATCTCGCGCCGGAGTCGTTTCGCAGCCGCCCTGCTCGTCAGCCTGATCGCGCCGCATTCCGGCTGCGGTTCCTCGACGGAATCGACGGTCTCCGGGGCCGAGCCCAGCCCCGTCGAGCAGGTCGGCCAGCTCTTGAGGATGCACCGCGAGCAGAACCGGCCGACGCCCCGGACGCTCAAGGAGGCCCAGAAGTCGGGCACGGCCCTGCCCAGGGCGCTGGAGGCGCTGCGGTCTGGGGAAGTCGTGATCGCCTGGGGCCTGGACCTTGAGGAATACGGCGGCACGTCGGTGATCGGCTATGAGAAGGACGCCCCGGACAAGGGAGGGGCGGTGGTCCTGGGCGACGGCACCGTCGTCGAGCTGACCGCCGAGGAGTTCCAGGCCGCTTCCAAGCCCCCCGCGAGCCGGTTCACCCCCCCAGCCGGCGGCCGGTCGAAATCATCCCGATGACCATGCCGCCTGGCGACCTCCCAAGCCCCAAAACGTCGAGCCTCATTTTTCGCCACGGCGACACGCCTGCACGCTTGACGATCGGCGACTCCAGGATTACTATTCTTAAATCCTAAGAATCTAGGATTCGGGATGCGAGGTGGAGGAGGATCCCTTCACTCGCTTGCCATGCCATCTCGAGGCCTTCCGTCTTCCGCCTTTCTCCTTCCTCGAATAGCCCCTGTGTGAGAACTCGTCCGAGGCGAGCCCGCCTGTGCATGCGCTCGGCTTTCCTCGGGCCAACTGAAGGATTTGGACGATGACGTCGACCAGTCGAAGACGACACGGTTTCACGCTGATCGAACTGCTGGTGGTGATCGCGATCATCGCCGTCCTGATCGCGCTGTTGCTCCCTGCGGTGCAGTCGGCGCGCGAGGCGGCCCGCCGCGCCCAGTGCACGAACAATCTCAAGCAGATGTCCCTGGCGGCGCTGACCTTCGAGTCGACGTACAACGAGCTTCCCCCGGGATTCGGCCCCAACCCGCCCGGCGGCGGGGGCCGGATCAACGTCCAGGCGATGCTGCTGCCGTTCATCGAGGGGGGCAACACGTACAACGCGTTCAATACCTCGGTGGGCATCAACATCTACGGCGCCTCGTCCCCGAACAACACGGCCCAGACCCAGATCGTCTCGGCCTACGTCTGCCCGTCGGACGCGTCGAGCGCCCGTTTCGCGGGGGCGCCGGGGACGCTCCTCGGTTATTCGAACTACATGGCGAGCACCGGCGGGACCGCCGCCCAGATTTACGGCGGGACCTCGGCCGCCTCGGAGAAGAACACCGCCTACCTCGGGGCTTTCAACGTCCAGCTCAATGAGACGGCCGCCTCGGGCACCCCGGACTTTCAGAAGGTCACCAGCCGCACGACGATCGGGGCGTTCACCGACGGGACCTCGAACACGGGGATGTTCGCCGAGACCCGACGCTCGAACTATGCGGGGGTCGCCGCGGCGACGCTGTACGCCGGCCGGACGCCGTACGCAATCGACATGGTCTACCTCATGTCGTCGGCCTCGTTCAACAATCAGACATGGAACCCGCTCTGCGGCAACTGGGACAACTCCCAGGTGGTCGACCTGATCGGCTACCGCGGCGGTCAGTACTACCGCACCCTGCCGATGACCACGAACTACAGCCACACGCTGACGCCCAACTTCAAGAACAACGACTGCGGCAGCAACTCGTTCTCCGCGTCGCATGCGGCCCCTCGAAGCTACCATTCCGGCGGCGTCAACGTCTCGTTCTGCGACGGCTCGGTCCACTTCATCAAGGATTCGATCAGCGCTCCGACCTGGTTCGCCCTGGGCACCCGCGCCGGCGGCGAGGTCGTGAGTTCCGACGCCTATTGACGGCGATGCGCCCGGGCGGGGCGACCTCGCCCGGGCCTTCCCCCACGTCCGACCGTCCGTCTGAACGAGGAAAGCTGCCATGAGATCCCGCCCGACGGCCCTGGGACGCGTCTGCGTCCTGGCCCTCGCCGCAACCATCCTGGGGGGCTGCGACGGCGCCCCCGCCCCCCGAACCGAAGCCCCCAGCGCCGAGGTCCTCTCGATCGAGGAGGTCGGCCAGATCCTTCGGATGTACAAGAAGTCCGGCCAGGGGGCCCCGAAAACCATCAAGGACGTCATTCCCCTGGCGAACGGCTATCCGTTCGCGGTGGAATCCCTCCGCAAGGGCGATGTCGTGCTCTACTGGGGCGCGGCCTTCGACCCCGACGATTCCAAGACCGTCCTGGCCTACCATAAGGACGTCCCCACCCAGGGGGGCGAGGTTCTGTTGCGGGACGGTTCCGCGATCAAGATGACCGCCGAGGAGTTCCAGTCGGCCCCCAAGCCCGCCGACGGCGACGTCAACGCCGGGGGCGTCGGCAAGGCCGACGGCAAGGCTGGCGCCAAGCGATCTCGCTGAGCCCCCAGGGCCGAGGCCGGTTCGGGCCTGCGTCGTAGCGAAGCGAGGAATCGCTCATTGCATCGGGGCCCGATCGGCCCTATGATGGAGCCTTGTCCTGAACGTGTTCGGGCCCCCTTCACCGGGCGGGCCCGGTTTCGGGACCGTGCGGCCGGATGGATCCACGCCGGACGCAACGACTCGCCCCCGGGCCCGCTCGACTGGGGCCGTCGTCCGGGGCGTGATGGAAGAAATCCATCGCTCGAGCCTCTCAATTCCCTTCATGTCCACGCGGCCCGCGCCGGCGTCCGCCCCCAGAGAGGGATCGCCGCGACGCCCGCGCCTCGGAGTGCCAGGAACATGGCGTCCGTCCAAGAAGTTCTCGGTGGCGAAGCCGACGGCCTGCTGAACTACACCTGCAAGGCGATCCCGAAGGAGACCCTCCACCTCCCCGGTCCCGATTTCGTGGACCGCGTGTTCATTCCCAGCGATCGCAACCTGCGGGTTCTGGGAAATCTCTCCTGGATGTTCAACGCCGGCCGCCTCGCCGGCACCGGCTATCTCTCGATCCTCCCGGTCGACCAGGGGATCGAGCACTCCGGCGGCGCGAGCTTCGCCAAGAACCCGGCGTACTTCGACCCCGAGAACATCGTCAAGCTCGCCCTCGACGGCGGCTGCAACGCCGTCGCCAGCACCTTCGGCGTGCTGGGGATGGTCGCCCGCAAGTACGCCCACAAGATCCCGTTCATGGTCAAGATCAACCATAACGAGCTCCTGACCTACCCGAACCAGGCCAACCAGATCCTGTTCGGCAAGGTCGAGGAGGCGTACGACATGGGCGCCGCCGCCGTCGGCGCCACGATCTACTTCGGCTCCGAGAACAGCGGCCGACAGATCGTCGAGATCGCCGAGGCGTTCTACCGGGCCCACGAGCTCGGCATGGCGACGGTCCTCTGGTGCTACCTGCGGAACAACGCCTTCAAGTCCGACAAGGACTACCATGTCGCCGCCGACCTCACCGGCCAGGCCAACCACCTGGGCGTGACCATCGAGGCCGACATCATCAAGCAGAAGCTCCCCGAGAACAACGGCGGCTTCAAGGCCCTGAACATGGGCGGCTCCAGCTACGGCAAGCTCGACGAGCGGATGTACACGGAGTTGTGCTCCGACCACCCGATCGACCTCTGCCGCTATCAGGTCGCCAACTGCTACATGGGCCGCGCCGGGCTGATCAACTCGGGTGGGGCCAGCGGCAAGAACGACTTCGCCGAGGCCGTCAAGACGGCCGTCATCAATAAGCGCGCCGGCGGCACCGGCCTGATCTCGGGCCGCAAGGCCTTCCAGCGGCCGATGGCCGAGGGCGTCAAGCTCCTCAACACCATCCAGGACGTCTACCTCGACAAGTCGATCACGATCGCCTGACGATCCCGAAAAAGTAAAGGGGGACCCGGCCGACGCCGATAACAAGGGTGTCGGCTGGGACGCTGAACCGGTCAAGGAAGACTGGATGACGCAGGCCCTCGCTAGACGGTCGCCCCCAAGGATGGAGCGGCGACCCGAAGGCCGACGGGCCAGGGAAGGCCCGGCTCACGAACACGAAGGTTCAGCCCGAACGCCCCGACGGCCCGCCAGCCGTCGGGGCGTTCGGCGTTTGATCGCCGACCGCCTCAGCGAGCCCCGACGCCGATCAGCACTCGCGAGCCGTCGCGAAGGGACCGCTCATAGAAGAAGAGCTGATTCTCGGGGGCGTCGACGACGGTCACGAACGGCGGGGCGTCGCCCTCCTGGAACGAGCAGCGGAGCGTCACGCGGCCCGCGTCGTCGCTCTCCAACGTCGTCTCGGCGACGCGCCCCCCGCCCAGGTCGCAGGCCAGCGTCTCGCCCGGAGAGAGCCGCTCACTGCGCGAAACGATCAGCTCGAAGCCGTGATCGGGCAGGACCTTGCGGAGCTGAACCCGAACCGACGTCAGCCGGGGGTCGATCGCCGACTCGCCCGGCTCCGCCTTGATCGCGAACACCGTCACCTGCCGAGCGGCCTCGACCGACGAAACCGCGACCCCCGTCGGCGCGGGCTCGGGAGCCGGCTCCGGCGACGACGAGCGCGGCGAGCAACCCGAGACGAGCAGCCAAAGCAAGACGACCAGGCCCAATCCCTTCCCCCCTCGCGGGGGAAGGTGGCCCGAAGGGCCGGATGAGGGGGAAGACGAGCATAACGGCCGTCGGCATTCCGGCCTCATCATAAAAGCCCCGGGCGGCAAGACCGCCCATCGTCGGCCGCTCGGGTTGTTTACCTTGAAACGTCCCATCGCCCCACAACCGACGCGGCTGAAGCTACGACAGCATCCGCGCTCGTCTTCCCCCTCATCCGGCCTGCGGCCACCTTCCCCCGCCAGGGGGGAAGGCGTGACGTCGAAGGTCTGCCTTCCCATCCGATCCTCCAGAGGCTCGCCGCTCACTCGGACATCGCGACGACCGGGCCGGCCATCGATTCGAGGAGGTTGAAGACGAGATACCAGGCGTCGACCCCGGCCGGGCCCGCCTGGGCGGTCAGGTCGGTCGTCTGGACGGCGTCGGCGTCGGAGCGGATCAGGACGAGCTGGCCCTCGTCGATGTGGACGACGGCGGTGGCCGTGTGCGAGACGCCGTCGGGCTGCGAGGCCTCCTCACGCAGGGCGATCCCCACGGCGATCAGGATCGCGGCGGCCTGCGCCGCCAGCACGACGCCGATCGCCGCCCAGCGGCGGGCTCGGGAGGGTGCCGGCTTCGCCATGACCAGGGTCGGGACGTGGGGGCGGTCGCCGATCGCGGCCGACTCGTCGACGGCGGCGTTCACGGCCGTCCAGACGCGGTCCCAGGCTTCGGCGGAGGGCGCGGGGGGGCGGGTCGCCCGCCACAGGCGTTCGAGCCGATCCGACTCGCGATTCTCGGCGTCTCCTCGCATGGTCTGCCATCCTTCTTGGGTCGATCAGCCGAGGTCCTTGAGGCGTTCCCAATCCAGCACGGCCTGGAGCTTGCGCCGGGCGGCGTTGATCCGGCTCATGACGGTTCCGATCGGGACGTCCTGCGATTCGGCGATCTCCTTGTAACTCAATCCCAGCTCGGCGAAGAGGACGAAGGTCGCCCGGAGGGTCGGCGACAGGTTCTCCAGGGCCTCGTCGAGCGCCCGGCGAAGGTCCTGGCGGCGGAGCCCCCGCGCCGGGTCGTCGTCCGGGGAGAGGCTCGTCGGCTCCCCCTCAAGGGTCACGTACTTCCGCCGTTTTCTCCGCCTTCCCTGGTCGAGTGCCGTATTGACGACGATCCGAAGCAGCCAGAACCGGAATCCCCCCCGGCCGTCGAATTCCGACAGTCGGGCGAAGGCTTTCATCAACGATTCCTGCACCACATCGAGCGCGTCGTGCTCGTCCCCCAGCAGTCGGTACGCCGCGCGGTACGCCTCGTCCCGATGCCGCAGGAACAGTTCCTCGCGGGCCTGGGGGTCGCGTCCGAGCGCCCGCCGGACCAGCGATTCATCGGTGATGGATGCGGTCGTCGGGGCGTCGAGCATACGATCTCCTACCCAGACCAGACGAACCCGGCCCGTCTCCTATTCGATCTCCGGGGCCATCGGTTACACTGGACGGCCGTAATCGTCCGCCGCAGCCATTGTAGCGTCACGTCACGCGAGGAGCGCCGCCGCCGTGCCCGTCGAGGTGTTGATCCCGGAGAGCGCGCTTCACGACCGGCTCCGCGAGTTGGGTCGGGAGGTCGCCCGCGACTACGCCGGCAAGCCGCTGACGATCGTCGCCGTGCTGACCGGGAGCCTGATCGCCCTGGCCGACCTGATCCGCGAGGTCGACGTCCCCCACCGCATCGGCCTGGTCCACGCCAGCAGCTACCGGGGGGCCACGACGACCGCCTCGACCCTGATCATCAACGAGACGCTCGCCCCCGACGTGGCCGACCGCGACGTCCTGCTGCTCGACGACATCCTCGACACCGGCCAGACCCTCGCGGCGCTCGTCGACCACCTGATCGCGCGGGGGGCGCGAAGCGTCAAGACGGCGGTGCTGCTCCGCAAGATCGGCCGCCAGACGACGCCGATCGAGCCCGACTACTGCGGCTTCCCGATCCCCGACGCCTTCGTGGTCGGCTACGGGCTCGACTTCGACGACGACTACCGCCACCTGCCCTTCGTCGGCATCCTCAAGGACTGACCGCCCGACGTGACCCCTCCCACGCCCCCCCTCAAGCTGGCCCTCGTCTCCCGACGCTACCCGCCCCTCATCGGCGGCGCCGAGCGCGTGCTCGCGTACCTGGCCGAGGCCCTGGCGCGCGAGGGGGCCGACGTCTCGGTGCTGACCTCCGCCGTGGGCGAGGCCGCCGGACTCCCGACCCGAGAGGCGCTGGACTACTCGAAATCACGAGGCGGGGGGCGGCTGACGATCCACCGGCTGGAGACCTCGCCGCTGCGGTTCTTCGGGACCTGGCTCTACATGCGGAACCTCCGGCGATGGCTGGCGGCGAACCCCGTCGATCTGGCCTACGTCTCGATGCTCAAGCACGACGCCTACGTCGCCGTGGGCGCCGGGCGCGAGCGCGGCTTCCCGGTCGTCCTGCGTCCCGAGGGCGCCGGCGACACCGGCGACGTCGCCTGGCAGGCCCGGGGGAACTTCGGCGCGCGGATCGCCCGTCGCACCAGGGACGCCGACGCCTTCGTCGCCATCTCGAAGGCCGTCCACGACGAGCTGGCCGGGGCCGGATACGACGCGGCGAAGATCCACGACCTGCCCAACGGCGTCCCGATCCCCGCCCGTCCCTGGCAGCGCCGCAAGGGCTGGCAAGAGGCCCCGCACGCGATGTTCGTCGGCCGGCTGGCCCCCGAGAAGGGGCTGACCACGCTGGTCCGGGCGTGGCCCGCCGTCCGGTCGAGCTTCCCGAACGCCCGGCTGACGCTCGTGGGCGAAGGCCCGGAACGGCCGGCCCTCGAACGTGCGGCGCGCGACCTGGGCCTCCCCGCCGGGGCGGTCTCGCTCCCGGGCGCGACCGACGACGTCGAGGCCGCGCTGCGGGCGGCCGACCTGTTCGTGCTGCCGTCGACCGAGGAGGGGATGAGCATCGCCCTGCTGGAGGCGATGGCGATCGGCGTGCCGGTCGTCGCCACGGCGATCCCGGGCAACCGCCGCCTGATCGCCGACTTCAAGCACGGCCGGCTCGCCCCCGCGCGCGACGTCGACGCCCTCGCCCGGACGATCGTCGAGCAGTGGACGACCTTCGATCGGGCCTTCCACATGAGCCGCGCGGCGAGGGGCCGCGTCGAGCAGCAGTTCTCGATCCGGGCCGTCGCCCGCGGCCACCTGCAACTCTTCCAGGAATTGATCGCCCGCGAACGGTCGGGTTGAAACGGGGTCTTCCGCCGTGCTCAAGGTCTTGCAACTGATCCCGACGCTCGACCGCTCGGGCGCCGAGAAGCAGATGGTGATGCTCTCCAGGGGGCTCCCCCGCGACCGCTTCCAGGTCGAGGCGGCGGTGCTCACCCGGACGGGCCCGCTCGAGGCCGAGCTGGCCGCCGCCGGCGTGCCGGTGACGTCGATCGCCAAGCGGTTCAAGGTCGACCCGTTCGCCCTCCGCCGCCTGACGAGGTTCCTGAAGGCGGGCAAGTTCGACGTGGTCCAGACCTGGATCTTCGCCGCCAACGCCTACGGCCGGATCGCCGCCGGGCGGGCGGGCGTCCCGGTGGTGGTCACGGCGGAGATGGCCGTCGACCTCTGGAAAGGGCGTCTGGAGAAGGCCGTCGACCGCAGGCTGGCGACGGCCTGCGACAAGCTCGTCGGCAACTCGAACGCCGTCGTCGACTACTACCGCAAGCTCGGCGTCCCCGAGGACCGGCTGGCGATGATCTACTCGGGGGTCGCCGACGAGCCGCCGCCGGCCGTCGATCCCGCGGCCGTCCGCGTCGAGATCGGATTCCCCCCCGACGCCAAGCTCGCCCTGTTCGTCGGCCGGCTCGCCCCCCAGAAGCGGGTGCTGGACCTCCTGCGGGTGCTCGACCTGCTGCAACACGTCCAGCCCGACCTCCGCACCGCGATCGTCGGCGACGGCCCGCTGCGAGCCGAGCTGGAGAAGCGCGCCGGGCAGTACGAGCTGACCGACAAGGTCCGCTTCCTCGGCCACCGCGACGACGTACCCCGCCTCATGGCCGCCGCCGACGTCGTCGTCCTGCCGAGCGAGTACGAGGGGCTGCCGAACGTGGTGCTGGAGGCCATGATGCAGGCGAAGCCCGTCGTCGCGACCGCCGCGCCCGGCACGACCGAGGTGGTCGTCGACGGCGTGACCGGCCTCCTGGCACCCATCGGCGATCTCCCCCTGATCGCCCGCGCCCTTCGCGACCTCGTCCGCGACCCCCGCCGCGCCCGGGCCCTCGGCGCCGCCGGCCGCGAACGCGTCCTGGCCGACTTTCGCGCCGACGCCATGGTCGCCCACTTCGCCGACCTCTACGAAAACCTCGCCGCCGCCAAGCGCCCCCCCGCGTGAACCGCGCCCGTCATCACGCCCTTCCCCCGCAAGGGAGGAAGACCGTTGAGACGAATGCCGTCGAGCCGGCTCGCTCGTCATCCTCTCTCCGGCGAAGGCCGTCATCGCGTCCTTCGCCTGCGGGGGGGATTTCGACGGGTCCCCGAGCGCGGGTCAGCGTCCGGTGAAGCCCTTGCGCTCGGCCGGGTTGGTGTAGATTCGCGTGCGGGGCTTGCGCGGCTTGTCGGCGATCTTGTTGCCGTTGGAGGGCTTGACGATGCCGGGTCGGGTGCCGGTCCGGTCGTCCACGATCTGCCAGTTCTCCGGGGCGATGACGTCGACCGAGCCGAGCTTGGGATTGAACCGGACGGCCGCGGCGCGGCCCGGCGAGGCGGACTGGCCGGGGGCCCCCTGGCGGACGACCTGCACCGGGCGGCCGTCGAGGCCGTTGGCGAAGACCAGGTCGTTGAGCGAGTCATACGTGATGACATCGGCTTGCAGGGCGGTGTCCTGGGCACGGACGTAGGCGTTGTCCCAGGCCTTCAGGAAGTTCCGACCGTTCGAGGTTTTGGCGGAACCGGCCGGCGGGGGCTCGTTGATGACGCGGAGCATCTCCGAGGTCAGGAACGCGGCATCGTTCGGCAGGCGGTCGTAGTCGAACCGGACCGCCTCGTTGGCGACGTTCCCCCGGGCCGTCTCGACGGCCCCGAAGAACTCGGCCCAACGCTGCTCGTCGACGTCGTCCTGGGCGCCGGTGCCGAACCGACCCTTCATCTCGTCGGCGAACCGGATCTGGGTCAGGACCAGCGGCGGCAGCTCGGGCCTGGCTCCGGCGGCCCCGGCCCGGCGGGGGGCGTCGGGGCTGACGGCGATCTGCTCCTTGACGCCCGAGGCCGCGTCGTCGTCCTCGCCGGGGTTGTACGCGGTGGGGCGGACGACCGGCCGGGCGGCGACGGAGGCTCCGAATTCCGGGCTCGCCTCCTTGGTCGGGTCGCCCTTGCGGTCGTAGAGGAAGACCTCGCCGGGGCCCGGCGCCCGGAACGTGCCGGTGCGGCGGTCGTACAGGAGCGAGCCGGCCTCCATCCGCTGCTGGCTGATCAGCAGCGGGAAGTCCGGGTGGACCTTCCGAGCGATGGCCACGGCCCGCGACTTCGGCGTCCCCACGACCTCGATCATCGCCAGGTCGGGTCGGGACTCGGGCTCGGCCTCGTCGCCGGCCTCGGCCGGGGCCTTGGCGGCGGTCCGGCCGCTGAGCTTGCCGGCGTCGACCAGCGGGATCGGCTTGTCGGTGTAGACGGTGATCGAATCCTCGCCGTGGAGCAGCGAGTCCTCCATCTGGGCGTGGGCCCGGCCCAGGAACTTGATCTTGGCGGCCGGCCGCTTGAGCGGGTCGTGCGAGATCCCCTCGAAGGTCATCAGCTTGGTCCAGGTGATGACGATCGGGACCTTGTTCGACAGGGTCTTGCCGCCGCGCTTGCGGGGCTTGGCCGGGTCGGCCGGCGGCTGGGCCGCTTCGAGGCCCTCGGCCGAGCGGTCGGTGAACAGGGCGCGGTCGGTGAGCTGGGTGAGCTTGCCCTCGCCGTAGGCCCACGCCTGGTCGGCCTTCTGGTCGACGCCGATGGTGTCGGCGACGATCGTCATCTCCTCGGTGGAGACGCGGGCCTTGGGGGCCTTCTTGGGATCGATCGCGCGACCCTTGGCGGAGTGCTGGTCGTGGTGGTAGAGGTCGAAGACGACCTGGCCCGCCGCCTGGTTGCGAAGGACGAGCACCTCGCCCTCCGCGTCGGTGCCGACGGTCTTGCCCGGGCCGGGCTCCTGGTGGAGCTGCACGCCCCCCCGCAATTCGACGTCGCGAAGCTCATAGGCCGGCTCGGCGGCCGTCCCGGCGGTCGCGCCGGGCTGGGGGGCGGGGGCGCCGACGATCACGACGGCCTGGGCTCGCTCGGCCTTGGCGGACATCTTCGGTCCGGTCGGCTTGGTCGCGGCACCCTGCGCGGGGACCGGCGTGAGGTCGGGCGCGACGGCTCCGCCGCCGTCGCCGGCGGCCTTGGCGTCCGCGGCCGGCGCGGGCTTCGCGACCGGGTTCGGGTTCGTCGTCAGCGGCGGGGAAGCGGCCACGGTCCCGGCTTCGAAGTCCACGTCGAGCCGTTCTCGCAGGTGCAAGTCGCGGCTGGGATCGACGAGGTGGACGTCCTTGACGGCGAGGAGTCGCCGGATGCTGGGGAGGGCCGGCTTCGGCGCGGCGGCGGGGTCGGGCTCCGTGTAGGCGGCGGGGACGACCTCGCGGCCTTCCCGCGTGAGCTGGGCCTTCTTCTCGTCCGGGTTCAGCCAGACGACGATGCGGTCGGCCGCGTCGAGCGAGGCGCCCCGGGCGCGGTCTTCCACGCGGGGCGAGCCCTTGAGCACCAGGACTCGGCCCGAGGCGCGGTCGGCCTGCGGGGCCTCGTTCTGGACCCAGAGCTGCTCGCGCCAGACGGCCGTGCGGGAGGGCGGCACGTCGCGAGGGGGCTCGTTCTCGCCCAGCGCGGGGCGGGTCTCCAGCAGGCCCGGCCCGTTGGCGACGAGCGCCGCGTTGTTGGGGTCGCCGTCGTCGGTGAGGGT
This sequence comes from Planctomyces sp. SH-PL62, assembly GCF_001610895.1. Taxonomy (NCBI): domain Bacteria; kingdom Pseudomonadati; phylum Planctomycetota; class Planctomycetia; order Planctomycetales; family Planctomycetaceae; genus Planctomyces; species Planctomyces sp. SH-PL62. Next base: position 232,893 of record NZ_CP011273.1, read on the forward strand.
GGCGTCGGAGCACCAGACGTGGGTGACCGACTGGAGCCGGGCGGGGGCGCCGGCGGGGGCCGCCGCGGCGAGGTCCCGCTTCTCAAGCCAGAGTTTCTTGGGGCCGCCGCCGTTGAAGACGGTCGTGTTCTTGCCGGAGGCGGGCTCCTTGTAATGCAGCAGCTCCACGCAGAGGATCTTGACCCCCTGCCCCGGCATCTGGAGCCAGACCGCGTGGCCGCTGGCCTTGACCCGCCGCAGGGTCAGTCCGCCGAACGCGCTTCCCTTGGCGGCCGTCGTCACCTCGGTCTCGTCTCCAGCCTTGGCCTGGGCCTCGCCCGACTTCTTCTCGCCGGGGAGGAGGGTGAGGTGGAGGGTGTCGCAGGTGAGCTGGTCGGGCAGGTCCGCGAGCTTGCCGCGGCGGACGACGACGTTGTTGCGGAACTCCACGTAGGTCGGCTCGGGGGGGACCGGGGGCCGACCGGGGGCGCGGGGACCGGGCGCGGCAGGGCGACGATGAGCGGGCCGTCGCACTGGACGTCGAGCGGGATCGCCTCGTTCGGGTCCCTGGCGGCCTTGCCGTTCGACTTCGGCCGAGCCTGGGCCGCGACGACGCCGCCGTCGGCGGCCTGCTTAGCGTCCAGGTCGGGGAGCATGCCGGTGCGGCCGACGTCGGCGAACGTGGTGCGGACGTTCTTGAAGAGAGTGAGCTGCTGGGCGCCGTCGAAGCCGGTGGCGCGGCCGCCGGGCTGGCTCGCCGCGGACTTGGGGCGGAGCTGGATCTCCAGGCCGGTGCCGGTGACGCGGACGTCGCGATCGACGACGACGACGTCGGACTTGGTGCGGATGACCGGGGAGACCCCGTCGTCCTCGTACTCGACCTCGGTGAGCGGGCCGATGTGCAGGTCGTCGGTCGGGTCGTCCGGGGTCCCTCGGTCGTCGCGGATCATGACGTTCCGCTCCAGCCGGGCGTAGCGCACGGTCAGCGGCTCGCCGTCGCCCTTGGGACTGAGGCCGAACGGCTTGTTGAAGTCGATGACCGCGGACTCGCTGGTCATGGTCCGGGTGCTCCCCGCCTTGGGAGACCCGAGCACGACGGCGGCCGGCTTCACCTCGATCCGCTTGCCGTCGAACTTCACGCCGCCGCTCTCGGTGGGGCGGGAGAACTCGGCCGCGAAGAGGATCACCCCCTTCTCCGGGCTGACGTAGCGGAGGAGGTCGTCGGAGTTGGTCCAGCTGTCGGGGCCGAACACGCGCTCCGCGGTCTGCTTGACCAGCGTCTTGGTCTCGGAGTCGTGGACCGTGAACTCCATCTGGTCGACTTGGTGGGTCGACCGGAGGCGTGCGACCACGAGGTCGAACGCCTGGACGTACGCCAGGTGGGCCGCCGTCAGGAGGCTCAGGACCGTCGCCAGCTTGAAGAGTTTCTTAAGCACGAATCGACATTCCGTAACGTCGGCGGTTACCCGGTCCACGCGGTCGACGACCACCTCGGAAGCGTCGGGGGGACGATCCCCGCGCGATGAGGGCGGCCCCGCCCAAGCCTGCTCACGTCGCTGGCGAAAGATAGCTGCCGCAAGCCCCGTGCCACAGCCCCTGGGCTTTCAGAATGACCTCGACGACTTCGCGGACGGCGCCGTTTCCTCCGGCTGCGACGGTCGTGAGGTGGGCCGACTCGCGGACCTCGGCCACGGCGTCGGCCGGACAGGCGGCGAGCCCGACGGCCCGGAGCACCGGCAGGTCGATCAGGTCGTCGCCGACGTAGCAGACCTGCTCCGCCGTCGCCCCCGTCTCCGCCAGCAGCGCCCGGAAGGCCTCGCCCTTGTCGGCGATCCCCTGGACGACTCGTTGAATCTTGAGCTCGGCCGCCCGCCGCTCGACGACCGCGGCGCGACGGCCGGAGAGGATGGCCGAGGACTTGCCGACCTTGTGCCAGAGCGCGAACGCCAGGCCGTCGCGGACGTGGAAGTTCTTCGACTCGACGCCGGCGTCGTCGACGATGATCCGGCCGTCGGTGAGGACGCCGTCGACGTCCACCGCCAGCACCTGGATCGCCTCGCAACGCGCCTGGAGGTCGGCCGCGACGCCGGCCGTGGGGCTTCCCGGGGTCGTCATCCGCGTCACTCCTCGAAGTCTTCGGGGGGCGTCCCGATCAGGTCGGTCACGTCGATCAGGCCCGCCAGCCGGCCGTCGCCGTCGACGACGGGAAGCTCGCTGATCTTGCGGCCCTTCATCAGCTCGACCGCCTCGCCCAGCATGGAGCCGACCGTGGTGCGGAACGGGTTCGCCGTCATCACCTCGCCGATCGGCCGGTCCAGCTCGGACTCCCGGCGCTTCTCGAACAGCCGCACGAGGTCGCTGTCGGTGAAGATGCCCAGCAGCCGCTCCTGGTCGTCCCGGACCAGCACGGCGCCGGAGCGGCGGCGGGGGCCGGCGAGCCGGACGAAGACCTGGCGGACGGTCTCCTCGGGCCTCGCCGTGCGGACGTCGCGGCCGGTCCGCATCACGTCCTCGACCCGCGTCAGCTTCCGCCCGAGGTTCCCCGCCGGGTGGTAGAGGGCGAAGTCCTCCGGGGTGAAGTCGCGCATCCGGGAGACCAGCAGGGCCAGGGCGTCGCCGACGGCCATCATCGCCGTCGTGCTGGCCGAAGGCGCCAGGCCCAGCGGGCAGGCCTCGGCGATGGGCCCCATCGCGATGCAGACGTCGGCCGACCGGCCCAGCGAACTGGCCGCGCGTTCGGTGACGGCGATCAGGCCGGCGTCGATCCGGCGGATCGAGGGGAGGAGCCGCAGCACCTCCTCGGTCTCGCCGCTCTGCGAGAAGGCGACGACGACGTCGCCGGGGCGGATCCGCCCCAGGTCGCCGTGGACGGCCTCGGCCGGGTGCAGCGGGTAGGCCCGCGTGCCGGTCGACGCGAACGTCGCGGCCGTCTTCTGCCCCACCAGCCCCGCCTTCCCCATGCCGGTGACGATCACGCCCCCCTGGCAGTGGTAGACCAGCCGCGCCGCCCGCACGATCGAGCCGTCGAGCCGCTCGCGGACGCCGGCCAGCGCCGCGGCCTCGTCCCGAAGGACCCTGCGGGCGAACGCCAGGCCATCGGCCTCCGTCTCCGGGCTCGCCGTCGCTTCCGAGATCGTCGCCATCCTGGGCCTCCCTGCCCGGCTTGCGGACCCGTGGCCGACGTCGCATCGGATCAGGCCCTCGAGCGGCGGCACCATAGCCCATCCCCCAAAGGCCGTCAACGCAGACTCCGGCGCGACCCACGCCCGAGCATCCCCGCTTACCCCGTCGCCCCTCCTTATCGTCCAACGCGAAGTCAAACCTGGAACGATTATGGAAGCCCTGGATATTTGCGGGACGCCCGTAAGATGGGGCGGGAATAGCGTTGAGCGACCCTGTTGCGATTGTATTGACCGCACTGGCGCGATTGCGCGGCTTGCATGTAAAAATTGCAAGGCGGAGTGGAGGTTTTTGCTAAAGCTCCAGCCCCAAATTCTTCGCGGGCGGGCCGGGGAGCGGAGCGAGGCCAGGCGTGTTCGACGGAGCGAGGAAGCCTCCCGCCGGGACTCGCCTGAGGAACCGCGGCCGGGCCGCCACGGATCTCGGGGCTGGAATCCGCCGCGATCGCCGCCACAATAGTCCTGGACGCGCATTCGTCCCGGACGGGATTCGGATCGGTTTTCTTCACCCAGGAGCGCAGACGGATGAGCACGCTTCAGCAGGCCTGGCGACTCGGACTTGGACTCGGGTTCGCGCTCGTCGCGGGCGTCGCCTTCGGGCAGGAGGCGAAGGAGGCGGAGCCGAGCCGGGAGACGCCGGGGGCCGAGGCTCCCGCGACGAAGGACGGCGCCGAGGGCGAGAAGCCGAAGAAGCCGAAGCTGGAGCAGGCGACGTTCGGCGGCGGCTGCTTCTGGTGCACCGAGGCGGTCTTCGAGCGGATCCCGGGCGTGAAGTCGGTCGTCTCGGGCTACTCGGGCGGGAACGTGGCGAACCCGACGTATGAGATGATCTCCACCGGCCTGACCGGCCACGCGGAGGTGATCCAGATCACCTACGACCCGAGCGTCATCTCGTTCGAGAAGCTCCTGGAGTATTTCTGGATCGCCCACGACCCGACCACCGTGAACTCCCAGGGGCCCGACCACGGCACGCAGTACCGCTCGATCATCCTCTACCACAATGAGGACCAGAAGCGGCTGGCCGAGCAGGCGAAGCACGACCTGAACGCCAAACGCGCCCGCAAGTCGCCGGTGGTCACCCAGATCGTCCCCTTCGAAGCCTTCTACCCGGCCGAGGAGTACCACCAGGACTTCGCCCGCAACAACCCCTACCACGGCTACGTCGAGACCTACATCACCCCCAAGATGTACAAGCTCAAGGCCAAGCTGAAGGCCGAGTCGAAGAAGAAGGCCGAATCGAACTGACGCCGGAGCCCCCCACGGGGAGTCCCCCGCCCTCCCCCCCCGCCCGGTCCGCCCGCGTTCGGATTGGATCAGCGGGTCCCGGCTGGTATCCTGGGACGATCGGCCGCAAGCCGTTTTCGGATGGGGCGCGACGCGGCCCCCGCGGCGACTACGAGGCGCACGTTCCAGGGTATCAGGGGACTTACTTATGATTCGGGTCGGGATCGTCGGGCTGGGCTTCATGGGTCGGATGCACTACCGCTGCTGGAAGGCGCAGCCCGGGGCGACGATCACCGCCATCTGCGAGGCGAACCCCAAGGTCCTCGCGGACGCCGGCGGCGCGCCCAAGGGGAACGTGCAGGGGGCGGCCGACCACATCGACCTGGCGGGCATCAAGACGTACACCGATTTCGACGCGATGCTCGCCTCCGGCGAGGTCGACGCGATCTCCATCACGCTGCCGACGTTCGTCCACCCGGACACGACCATCAAGGCCCTCAAGGCCGGCGTGCACGTCCTCTGCGAGAAGCCGATGGCGCTCAACCCGGCCGAGTGCGACCGGATGGTGGCCGCGGCCGAGGAGTCGGGCAAGGTCCTCCAGGTCGGCCACTGCATCCGGTTCTGGCCGGAGTACGTCGTCGCCCGCGACCTCATCAGGTCGGGCGAGTACGGCAAGCCGATCGCCGCGAGCTTCCGGCGGTTCTCGACCGCGCCGAACTGGAGCCCGGACAACTGGTTCGCCGACGAGTCGCGATCCGGCGGCCAGCCGCTGGACCTGCACATCCACGACACCGACTACATTCACTACGTCTTCGGCATGCCGGCCGCCGTGTCGAGCATCGCCGACCCCCCGCAGGCCTACATCTCCAGCCAGTACTTCTACCCCGGCGGCCCGGCCGTCGTCGCCGAGAGCACCTGGCGGATGGCGCCCAGCTTCGGCTTCGAGATGAGCTTCAACGTCGTGCTGGAGAAGGCCACCATCGTCTTCGACTGCACCCGCACCCCGGCCTTCCGCGTCTGCCCCGCCGAGGGCGACGCCTTCACCCCCGAACTCCCCCCCGGCGACGGCTACACCCGCGAGATCGACCACTTCGCCCGCGCCGCGGCCGGCGAGACCCTCGAACCCGTCGTCACCCCCTTCCAGTCCCGCGAGACCATCCGCCTCGTCACCGCCGAGAAGGAATCCGCCCGCGAAGGCCGCCGCGTCGACCTCTGAGGACGACGAGAAAGCCTCCCGGCCTTCGCTGCGGAAACCTGACCGGAAAGCCGCCGTCCTCGTCGAACGACTCGAGGACGGGGCTCTCCGCGAGGGGCTCTTCATCCATGAACGACTCGAGGACGGGGCTCTCCGCGCGGGGCTCATCATCCATCGGATCGGCGAGCTTCCCTCGGCCGTCGGCTCCGACGCGCGCCCTGCGCGACGCGAACGCTCTCGGGCGGCGCGGCATCCCTGATCGAAACCGCCAGGTCTTGGCGGGGGGGGCGAAGGCCCCTTGATTCCGACGTCCTGATCGACCACCCTCGTCTGGGGCGTGTTCAACATTGTTTGAGCTGCCCGGGACCGAGCGACGCACCGAGGTTCGACCGAGGGACGTGATGATGCAGTCGACGAAGCGATGGCGATGGGCGGCGACGGTCGCCCTGGCATTGGGGACGATGACGGCCGCGAGGGCCGAGGGGCCGACGTTCAAGGCGGGGTTCGCGGAGCGGGACGTCTCGCCGGCGATCGGGGACGAGGCGCCGGGGGGGTACGGCAAGGCCTACCACCAGACGTTCCACGACCCCTGCAAGGCCCGCGCGGCGGTCTTCGACGACGGGACCAATCGCGCCGCGATCGTCGGGCTCGACGCCCTGTTCATCCGCGGCAAGACCGTCGGCGAGATCCGCGCCGCGATCGAGGCGAAGACCGGCATCCCCGCCGGTTCGATCCTGATCTCCGCCTCGCACACCCACAGCGGCGGGCCGACGGGCCTGTTCCTCCCCGGCGAGTTCGCCGACGCCTCGCCGCTGGTCAGGGACATGGTCGAGAAGGAGACCGTGATCGCCGACCCCGCCTACCTGGAGAAGGTCAAGGCCGGGATCGTCGACGCCGTCGTCGAGGCCGACGCGAAGCGCGTCCCTGCGCGGGGCGGCGCGGGCTTCGGCCTGGCCGAGAACGTGGCGTTCAACCGCCGCTTCAAGATGAAGCAGGGCCACGCGATGACCCACCCGGGCGTCGGAAACCCGGACATCGTCGAGCCCGCCGGGCCGGTCGACCCCCAGGTCGGCGTGCTGGGCGCGTGGGACGAGTCGGGCAAGTTCCTGGGCTGCGTCGTCAACTTCGCCTGCCACTGCACCACCGGCCCCGGCGGGATCTCGGCGGACTACGTCTACTACATGGAGAACGCGATCCGGGGCCTGATGGGCGACGACGCGAAGGTCGTCTTCGTCCCCGGCATGGCCGGCGACGTGACCCAGGTCAACAACCGCCTGCCTTACGAGGCCAGGCAGTTCGGCGAGGGATCGTCCCGGCTGGTCGGCGGCACGGTCGGCGCCGAGGCGGGCAAGGCGCTCATCGCGATGGAGCCGAAGGCCGGCCCGCTGGTCCCGGTGGCCGTCGCATCGCGCCGGCTTTCCATCCCGCGCCGGAAGCCGTCGGCGGAGCACGTCGCGGCGGCCCTCGCCCTGGTGCAGAAGCCGGACAAGACGGGCGTCGACCCGACCGAATGGACATTCGCCAAGGAGACCGTCGTCCTGGAGGCGCGGATCGCCAGGGAGCCGGTGGTCGAGACCGAGGTCCAGGCCGTGCAGGTCGGCCCGGCCGTCTTCCTGACCTCGCCCGCCGAGTACTTCTGCCAGTACGGCCTGGACCTGAAGGCCGGGTCGAAATTCCCGTTCACGTTCCCGGTGTCGCTGGCGAACGACGTCGTGGGCTACGTCCCGCACGAAAGCGCGCTCGACCCCCAGACGGGCGGCGGCTATGAGACCCGCCTGACCGCCTACAGCAACCTGGAGCCCGCCGCCGGGCGCAAGATCGCCGACGCGCTCCTGGAACTCTCCGCGAGCCTCAAGCCCGGCGCCATCCCCAAGGCCCCCGCCCTCGGCCCGTTCAAGGGCAAGCCCTGGACCTACGGCGACGGTCGCCCGCAACTCGACTGAGGCCCGACGGCCCACGGACCGCACGCGGAGACGGCGCGTCGCGCGCCGTCTCCGCGCCGCATGAGTCCTTGCGCACCTTTCGCCCCGCTCTCTTGCCGCCCCCTTCTCCGGGACTTCGCCCGCACCGATCCCCGAGGCCGTCGAACATGAACGACCGCATCCTGTCGGCCCTCTTCGTCCCCCTTCTCGCCATCGGGGCGAACGTCGCCCGAGGGGCGGAGCCGCCGGCGGCCGATCGTCCGAACGTGGTCGTCTTCTTCACCGACGATCAGGGGTACGGCGATCTCGGCTGCCAGGGCTCGACGGACCTCAGCACGCCGAACATCGACCGGATGGCCGCCGAGGGGGTGCGGTTCACGTCCTGGTACTCCGCGGCCCCCGTCTGCTCCGCCTCGCGCGCGGCGATGTTGACGGGCCGGTCGCCGCAGGGGGCCGGGGTGCCGGGCAATGTCTCGTCGTACCCCGGCCGGCCGGGCATGCCCCCGGAGCAGGTCACCATCGCCGAGCGCCTGAAGCCGCTGGGCTACGCGACGGCCGCCGTCGGCAAGTGGCACCTGGGCTCGGCCCCCGGCGCGACCCCCAACGACCAGGGGTTCGACCGCTTCTTCGGCTTCTACGCCGGCTGCGTCGACAACTTCAGCCACACCTTCTACTGGGACGCCCCCCACGTCCACGACCTTCGCCGCGACGACCAGGAGGTCCACGAGGACGGCACCTACCTGACCGACATCGTCACCCGCGAGGCGCTCCGCTTCGTCGACGAGAACCGCGCCGGGCCGTTCTTCCTCTACGTCGCCTACAACCTCCCGCATTACCCGTTGCAGGCGCCCCAGCGGATCCTCAAGCGGTTCGCCCACCTGCCCCCTTCGCGCGCGAAGTACGCGGCGACCCTCGCGGCCGTCGACGAGAGCGTGGGCGACGTGCTGGCGCGACTCGATGAGCATAAGATCTCCGATCGCACCCTCGTCGTCTTCCTCAGCGACCACGGCGCGACGGCGGAGGCCCGGGGCGACGGCCCGATCGGCGACAACGGCCCCTTCCGAGGCCGGAAGTTCAGCCTGTTCGAAGGCGGACTCCGCGTCCCCTGCATCGTCCGACGCCCTGGCGTCGTCCCCGCCGGCCAGACCCGCGACCAACTCGCCTGCACGTCCGACCTGGCTCCGACGTTCCTCGCCGCCGCCGGCGGCACGCCCGATTCGCCGACCGCGTTCGAGGGCAAAGACCTGACCGAAGTCCTCCTCCGCGACGCCCCCTCGCCGCACGCGTCCCTCGCCTGGTCCTCGGCCGGCCAGGACGCCGTCCGCGAAGGCCGCTGGAAGCTCGTCCGCAACGGCCGGGATGACCAGAACCGCCCGGTCGTCGGCCCCGACGCCCTGTTCCTGGCGGACCTCGAAGCCGATCCGGGCGAGACCAGGAACCTCGCCGCCGACCATCCCGAGGTGGTCGAACGCCTCTCCGGACTCCACGCCGAATGGGCGAAGTCCGTCGCCGAGACGCCGACTCCCGGCCCAGGGTGAGAAGCCTTCCCCACTGAGGGGGAAGGCGGGAACGCGCCGCCGGGGGTTGGGGCCGCTCGGCGATTCACTCCACCGGCGGGCCGGTGCGGAACGAGTGCTCGCGGGAGAAGGGCGTGGCCGAGGCGTGTTCGACGCGGAGCCACGAACGGTAGCGGGAGCCGTCGGCCCCGGCGGAGGCGAAGTCGCAGAGCTTCACGGGCTTGCCGTCGGCCGTCTTCGCCTCGACGAGGACGATCGGCGGCTGGGAACCCTTCCAGTCGGAGGGGGGGAGGATGCGGAGCGAGCGGGCGTCGATCGGCTCGGGGTCGTCGGGGCCGTTCTCGTTCAGCCGGGCGTCGTAGGCCAGCAGGGTCGGGCCGACGTAGAGGGACGCGCGTCCGGCGTACCCGTTCTCGCCCACCCAGACGCGGGGGCTCATATCAAGATCCAATTCGATGACGTCGCCGTCCTTCCACTCGCGGTCGATCGTCCGGTAGGTCGCCGGCTTCACGTCCGCGACGGCCTCGCCCCCGACCGTCAGCCTGGTGGCCGTGGACCATTGCGGGATACGGAGGGCGAGCGCGAATTTCGTCGGCCGGTCGACGTCGACCTTGATGCGGACGCGGCCCGAGCGCGGGTAGTCGGTCTCGGTCTCCAGGCCGACCCGCGCTCCCCCCCCGAGGCGGCCGATGAGGTCGCCGGCGCCGTACCAGTTCAGGACCAGGCCGCCGGTCGCGTCGTCGCTCAGGAGGGCCCATTGCGAGACCAGGCCGAGGCCCCGCGCGGCGTTGACGGAGCAGCAGTTCAGCTCGGGCGACCCGGGGCGGGACTGGAAGACGATCTCGTGGTAGTTGGCCTGGCGGACGCCGTCCATCGGCGTGTTGTACGTGCTCCAGCGGCCGGTGGGGGAGAACAGCCCGAGCGCCGAGTTCAGCGTGGAAAGCTCCAGCTCGTCGGCCGCGATCGGGTCGCCCGACTGCTTGAGCATGTCCACCGAGAGGGCGAGCCAGGCGATGGTGCAGCAGGTCTCGATGGCGCCGGCGTGGTATGGGTCGCCCTGGGCCTGCTCGCCCGAGGAGAACCCGCCGTTGTTGTGGCGGTCGAGCTTGGCGATGCTCCACCAGAGGTTCGCGTAGGCCTTGCGGCGGTCCGCGTCGTTCTCGATCCTCCCGAGGGCGGCGAGGGCCTGCATCGGGTGGAGGCTCTCCCATCGCGGCTTCGGGGTCTGGAAGAACTCGTCGCCGGCCAGGCCCCGTCGGAGGTAGTCGCCGGCCAGGGGGGCGCCGTCGGGGGCGGTCGCGGCGAACTCGTCGACGATCTGCTTCGCCAGGTCCAGGTACTTCTTCGCCCGCGTCTTCTCATAAAGCAGGACGAGTGCGTGCGCGGGGGCGAGGTTCATCTCGGTGGAGCCGGTGTCGACCAGCCGGGGCTTCTTGTCGCCGAGGAACCTGTCGCAGAGCAGGTCGCCGATCTTGACGGCGGCGGCCAGCGCGTCGGGGTCGCCGACGGCGTCGTCCCAGGTCATCAAGCCGAGCATCATGTGATAATGGCCCCAGGCGTCCCAGGTGCCTCCGGGCTTGCCCTGGATGTTGGGCGCCGTGCCGGTGAGCCGGTGGTCCTTCGGGAAGGGACCGAAGTAGCCGTCGGCGTCTTGCAGGGGGAGAAGCTCGCGGACGTAGGCTTCGAGCGACCGCTTCAGGTCGGGGTTGCTGGTCGCCTGGTAGACCTGCGCCGCGCCGGTGAGGAACTTGCCCGCGAACTCGCCCGACCAGGGGAGGAGGTCGCGATAGGGCTGGCGGTCGCGGTCGGCGAACATCGCCAGGATCGCCGGATTCGCCCTGGGGCCGGGCAGGAGCCAGTCGGCCGTGACGGCGTCGAGATAGGCGCGGAGCGGCCCGGCGGGCTCCATCCTCAGGCCGGCGGGACGTCGCAGCGGGTGCTCGGGGGGCGTCTCGGGGGGGCGGCGGATGCGCCCGCGCAGAGGATCGCGGCCAGCGTCGCGAGGCCTAGCTTTCGTGTCATCGGGAGTCTCTCCGGGGCTGAATGATGCGGCCAGGTCCCTTCGCAGGACGCGACGGTTTCCGAGGATAGACCCGATCCGAGCCCGCCGCCAGCCTCCGCCCCCTCGACGACGGCCCCGGCGGTCGGTAACGTCGACGTGACTCCCTCGACATCCTCCACGCCCCGCCCCGGCGCGACGGTCCCCCCGAGCCGCTCGCCGGTGAGCCAGGAACCCATCATGAAACGAACCGTCTATGCGACGATGCTGTTCGCCTGGTGTCTCGCCGCGCAGGCCGGAGGCCCCGTCGAGGGCTTCGTCGCCGTCCAGGGGGCTCGGCTCGTCCTCGACGGCCGGGAGTACCGGGCGGTCGGCGCTAACGTGCCGCACCTGCACCAGATCCACCTGGGGACGTGGTTCCACCTCGGCCAGATCTACGGGACCCCCGAGCGGGCGAAGGCGGCGGCCGCCGCGGCGATCGAGGACGCCTCGCGGAGCGGCCTGGCGTTCCTCCGATTCTTCGCCGGCCCCGGCTACCCGATCGAGGCCGACCGACTCCTCACACGCGACCCCGACGCCTACTGGCGCGGCATGGACGAGCTGTTCGCCCTCTGCCGACGCTCGGGCCTCCGCCTGGTCCCCTGCCTGAACGTCACCTCGTGGAACTCCCACGTCGGCGAGCCGAGGGGCGCGATCCTCGACCACGACTCGAAGACCTGGCGCGCGAACGAGGCCTACGTCCGGGCCTTCGTGACCCGCTACAGGGACGACCCCACGGTCCTGATGTGGGAGCTGGAGAACGAGCTGATGCTCGCCGCCGACGTGGACCTGAAGGGCTCGCCGCTGCTCCCGCGAAGCGTCTACCCCGAGGGGGCGACGATCCGCGAGACCGGCGGGCGCGAGGACTCGTTGACCTGGGAGATGACCCGGCGGATCTACCGCGAACAGGCCGCGTTCATCAAGTCGCTCGACCCGAACCATCCCGTGACCAGCGGCGACGCCGGCGTGCGGCCCGAGGCCGCCAGCCGCCGCGAGACGTTCCCCGACTTCCGCTTTCGCGACGACTCGTGGCGCGAGCACCTGGCGAACGAGCTGGCCGCGCAGCCCGAGCCGCTCGACGTCTTCAGCCTGCACCACTACGGCCCCGCCGACCCCGGCCCGAAGGGCTCCGGCCTCGACGCCCTCGGACGAGCCCGCCTCGCCGCCCGCGCCGTCGGGGCCGCCCGCGCCCCCCTGTTCATCGGCGAGCTGGGCCAGGACGCCCCCCGATTCCAGTCCGACCCGGAGGCGAGTTGGGCCAGGGCCTACCTGGACATGGCCGAGGAGGAAGGGATCTCCCTCGTCGCCCTCTGGGTCTGGCACTTCCCCTGGCAGCCCGACATGACCCTCGACGGCCGCTCCCACCCCGCACTCGTCGAGCGCGCCCGCGCCTTCAACCGTCGCCACGCGGGCCTTGATTGAGGCCGCGCCGGCCCCCCTTCATCCGCCGTTCAGGCCACGATGACGCGGCCGGGCTGGTCGGGGGAGACGGCTTCCTCGATCTCGATTTCGCGAGGGAGGAAGGCGCGGATGGTGTCGGCGTTGGTGCGGAGGTGCTCGGTCACGCGGGAGACGGTGTAGACCGATCGGCCTTCGGCCAGGGCCAGGGGGAGGAGGATCTGGTCGGCCGAGTGGGGGTCGACGGCGCCGTCGGGGACGCCCAGGAAGTCGAGGAGTTCGTCGACGGCCTCGTCGGCGACGAGTTCGGCGGGCTTGCCGCGCTCGCCGAGGCCGACGAACGTGGCGGGGGCCGATCCGGCGTGCACGGCCGTGAGGCTGATCGCCGCGCCCTGGCCGGGGCTGGGCCAGGAGGCGGCCTCGATCTCCACGTCGACGTTCCAGCCTTCGTCGGCGATCCGGCTCAGGGCGCGGTCGCGGAGACGGCGGACGACGTCCTCGCGGAGGTTGGCCGCGCCGGCGACGCCCCGGATGCGGAGCAGGTCGCCTCGGGTGGTGCGGACCCAGGGGCTGGGCTTCGCCGGCTCGATCCAGGCTTCGAGACGGCCGCCGCCGCGAGGATAGAAGCCGGCCGAAGGCATGGCCAGGGCGATCGGCGTCCCGAGGTTCGCCAGGTGCTCGCGCCAGGTCTGGTCCAGGAACGGGAACGCGGGCGCCTTGGGGTTGAACGTCCCCCCGGTCAGGACGACGCGGGCGGCGGTCTCGGCCCGCATCGCCAGAGGGAGGTGCAGAGTCTGGAGGACGAGCCCGGTCGAGCCGGCGGTGCCGATGTCGATGGTCAGGTCGCGGGGCGCGACCGCGCCGGGGCGGAAGACCAGGTCGCGAGAGCCGACCTCGGCGCCGAGCAGGTCGGCCCCGCCGAGGAGGGCGGCGGCCTCGACGGCCTTGAGGTGCTGGGGCCGGAGGCCCGGCTTGTCGCGGTTGGCGCGCAGCTTCACGATGCGGAACGGCCTGCCGGTCAGCAGCGACAGCGTGAGGGCCGTGCGGAGGATCTGCCCGCCCCCCTCGCCGTGCGAGCCGTCGAGGGTGACGAGGCGTTCCGACTCGGGCTTGGAAGAGGACACGGCGCGCGATCCCCTGGAAGGGCGAGGACTGGGGGGAGAGGCCCACGACGGCCGCAACGGTCCCGCGTTCGGCTCATGCGCGGCATGGCCGACCCAGCGCTTCCGACAACCGCCGGCGAGCTTCGGTTCGATGCCCGTCGGGGGTCGGTTCCGCCGATCTCCGGATCCGATGTCGCCTTCCATGGTCGCGCTCCTGGGGGGCAAGGTCAACGGGCGGCTTCGTCCTTGGCCGGCGTGGGCCGGGCCGTCGCCAGGTCGGCGCCGGGCTGGGCCGCGACGTCGCCGACGATCTTCGAGGGCTTCTCCTCAAGCACGCCGAGCTGGTTGCGGCCGGCCCAGATCAGGACCAGGCGCTGGCTGCGGCGGTCGGGGTGGTCGGCGGAGGCGGTGAACAGGAACGCGCCCAGGCTCCGCTCCTGGTCGGGCAGGCAGCCCAGCACGACGGCCTGGTCGGGCTCGACGACGAGGTTGGCGGTCAGGTCGCGGAGCGATTCCTGCTGCTGGCCGTCGGCGATCTTGAACTCCTGGGGGGAGTACGGGGACGGCTGCTGGAGCGGCTGGTAGGACCGCTGCACGTCGCCGTGGTGGATCTCGGGCGTGAGCCGGAGGGACACCGAGCCCGACTCGTAGTGCTCGGGCGTGACGCGGTAGAAGCCGCTGGCCTCGCTGTAGTCCTTGCCGGTGACGCGGCGGTCCAGGTTGAGCAGGAGGCTCGCCTGGTCGACCTTGTCGCAGACGGTGAGCAACTCCTGGGTCCCCTCGGGGACGAGGAACGTGATCGGTTCCACCTTGTGGGGCGGCGGGGCGTTGAGCAGGGCCTCCAGCTCGCGCGGGAGGTCGCCGGTGATCCGGCCCATGCGGATGCCGTTGGCTTGCAACGCCAGCCGCTCCTCGGGGGCGACGGACTGCTCGTCGACGGCCCGCCAGGCGATCTCGTTGACGACGGGGTCGCGGAACGGCCGGGTGACGACCGCCATGCGGAGGGCGCACTTCTTGGGCTCGATGATCTCGCCCTGCCGGTTGCCGATCCGCCCCAGGAGGTTGTCCGGTCGGATCTGGTCCTTACGCGGGTTGCAGCCCCAGGCCCCGGCCAGCCCCGCCGCCAGACAGCCAAGGACGGCCCGTCGCGACGCGACGGCCGAAAACCCCCAGTTCGCACGCATGGGGCGGAATCCTTTCCGCATAGCAAAGCCCGGCCTCATCCTCGACTCGACCGATTCGTCCCCGTCGTCGACAGCGGGCGAGTGTAGGACGGTTCGACGCCGCCGTCAATCGCAGTACCCCGGGTCGAGACGGGGGGCTCGGGAGGACCTGTGGATCTGGGCGGCCGTCGCCGGCCACGGCCCCGCCCCCGGTCGCAAAAACTGGTTGAGATCCGGTCGAGCGGCCGGTATATCTTGGGACGGCGGTCGGTCCTCCCGAAGATCAACCGGACGCCCTCGATCCACGCTGTCGTGCTTCAGGATGAACACCCATGAGGGACGAGGACGCGGACATGAAACGACTCGAAAGGTCTCGATCGTGATGGGTTCGCTCGCGGCCCTGTCGCCGTCGTCGGGATACGCAGCCGCCGTCTGGGCGCTGGAACTCGCCGTCGGCCTGGCCTCCGTGGCCTGCGCCGTTCTGCTGGCGGTCGAGCGGCTGCGCCTGACGAGCGTCTCGACCCGCCGGCTCTCCCCGGCGATCGTCTGGGGGCTGACCGCGTTCGCCGTCCTGACCGCCGCGACGGCGTTCGTGCACGCGCTCGGCCTGGGCGATTCCGCGGGCCTTCGGCTGGTGCTGGATCTGGGTAGGGCCGTGGCGGCGGGCTCGGTCGCGCTGGGCCTGGCGGCCCGCGCGCGACGCGCCGCGGCCCGTGCCGAGGACCCGGAGGCGCTCGCCGACGCCGAGGCCTTGCAGGAGGCCCTGGGCCGCGCCCATCGCGACGCGCGCTGGCTCCAGCTTTTCGCCAGCCGGACCGAGGAGGGGATGATCGTCACCGACGCCCGGCGTCGGATCGAGTGGGTCAACGAGGGCTTCACCCGGATCACCGGCTATGAGCCCGCGGAGGTCGTCGGCCGCACCCCCGGCTCGCTGCTCCAGGGCCCCGAGTCCGACCCGGCCGTTCGCGCCTACGTCGGCCAGCGGCTCCGCGCCGAGAAGCCGGTGCGGGCGGAGATCCTCAACTACGCCAAGAGCGGCCGGAAATACTGGGCGACGATGGAGATCCAGCCCATCTTCGACGCCGACGGCCGGCTGGTGAACTACCTCTCGGTCCAGACCGACGTCACCGAGCGGAAGCGCGACGAGCGGCGGCTGGAGGCCCAGTACGCCGTGATGCGGATCCTGGGGGACTGCATGCGGCTGGACGAGGCGATCCCGCATCTCCTGGCGACGATCGGCCGGACGCTGGATTTCGACGTCGCCGCGTTCTGGATCTGGGACCGGCAGGCTCGCACCCCTCGGCTCGCCGGCCGTCCCTGGGCTTCGGGCCGGGTCGACGCCGGCTGGGCGGGCGACGCCTCCGCCCTGATCCCCAACGCCGCGCTCGCCGGGCCGATGGACCGAGTCTGGACGACCGGGGCCCCGGCCTGGGTCTCCGAGATCGCCGCCCCCCCCCCCGACGCGTCCGGGGCCCCGTCGCCGGAGGCCCGGAACGACCTCCGGGGAGCCGTCATCATCCCGGTGGCCGACGCCGAGAAGAGCCCGCTGGTCGGGGTGCTGACCCTGTTCAGCCGCGAGCCCCTGGTCCGCGACGAGCCCTTGCTCCAGGTCTTGACGACCATGGGCCGCCAGATCGGCCTGTTCGCCGAGCGCCGCAAGGCCGTCCGCGAGCAGGTGGAGATCAACGCCCGGCTCAACGCCATGCTGGACGCCTCGACCCACTCGTCGATCCTGGTGACCGATCCCAGCGGCCTGATCATGATCTTCAACACGGGGGCCGAGCGGATGCTCGGCTACGCCGCCGGCGAGATGGTCGGCCGGGCCACCCCCCTGATCCTCCACGACCCGGCCGAGGTCGACGCGCGGGCCGTCGAGCTCGCCGCCGAGCTGGACCGGCCGGTGCAGGGCTTCGAGGCGCTGGTCGCCCACGCCCGCCGCGACGGCCACGACGTCCGCGAGTGGACCTTCGTCCGCAAGGACGGGACCCGGATCGCGGTCCTCCTGGCCGTCACCGCCGTCCGCGACCCCGAGGGGACCCTCCGGGGCTTCCTGGCGATCGCCACCGACCTCAGCCATCGCCAGGCCGCCGAGCGCCAGGTGCGGACCAGCGAGGCCCGGCTCCGCCGCCTGGTCGAGGCCAACATCTTCGGCGTGGCCTTCGGCGAGATGACCGGCGCCCTGACCGACGCCAACGACGCCTTCCTTGAGATGGTGGGCTATTCCCGAGACGACCTGATCGACGGCGGCGTCCACTGGCTGAACATCGTCGCCGACACGTCCGGCCGCTGGATCCGCCGCTGCCGCGTCCAGCTCGCCCGTCGCGGGAGCTGCACCCCGTTCGAGATCCAGGTCCGCCGCAAGGACGGCCGCGTCCTGCCGATCCTCCTGGGCCTCGCCCGCCTCGACGAGACCCGGATCGACCCCCGCGCCCCGATCGTCGCCTTCTGCCTGGACCTCACCGAGCGCAAGCAACTGGAGGACGAGCTGAGGCGGAACGCCGCCGACCTCGCCGAGGCCGACCACCGCAAGAACCAGTTCATCGCCATGCTCGGCCACGAGCTGCGCAACCCCCTCGCCCCGATCCGCTACGCCGTCCGGGTGATGAAGCGGCGCGGGGGCGTCGCCCCCGACCTTGCCTGGACCCTCGACGTCATCGACCGCCAGGTGGGCCAGCTCTCTCATCTGGTCGGCGACCTCCTGGAGCTGGCCCGCGTCAATCGGGGGAAGGTCCGCCTCCAGCGCGAGCCGGTCGACGTCGCCGCCGTCGTCTCGGCGGCCGTGGAGACCAGCCGGCCCGAGATCGACGCCCACCGCCATCGCCTCACGATCGCCACCCCCCCGGAGAAGGTCCTGGTCCTGGCCGACCCGCTCCGCATGGCCCAGGTCCTCTCCAACCTCCTGCTCAACGCCGCCAAGTACACCGAGGACGGCGGCTCGATCCGGATCTCGGCGGGCGTCGAGGACGGCCGCGTCGTCTTCCGCGTCCTCGACGACGGGATCGGCATCCCC
The DNA here is from genome assembly GCF_001610895.1 of Planctomyces sp. SH-PL62. NCBI lineage: Bacteria > Pseudomonadati > Planctomycetota > Planctomycetia > Planctomycetales > Planctomycetaceae > Planctomyces > Planctomyces sp. SH-PL62. The sequence goes on from NZ_CP011273.1 coordinate 250,621, forward strand.
GCCCCCATGCTCGACCGCGTCTTCGACGTCTTCACCCAGGTCGATCGCACCCTGGACCGCTCCGAAGGGGGCCTGGGACTCGGCCTGTCGCTCGTCCGGAGCCTCGTCGAGATGCACGAGGGGACCGTCGAGGCTCGCAGCGAGGGCCTTGGAAGGGGCTCCGAGTTCGTCGTCCGCCTCCCCGTCTGGATCCCCGACCCGGCCGAAATCCCCTTCGCGACCGCACCCGAGCCGGAGCTCGAACCGGCCCCCCCCGAGCCCGAGGCCCCTCCCTCGATCACGCCCCGGCGGATCCTGGTCGTGGACGACAACGTCACCTCCGCCCAGAGCCTGGCCATGCTCCTCCAGTTCGAGGGCCACGACGTCCAGGTCGTCCACGACGGCCCGACCGCCCTCCAGGCCGTCTGCGCCCACGCCTTCGACGTGGTGTTCATGGACATCGGCCTCCCCGGCATGAACGGCTACGAGGTCGCCCGGAAGCTTCGCGCCCGACCCGAGCTGGCCGCCCTCCCCCTGGCCGCCGTCACCGGCTACGCCGACGACGAGGCCCGCCGCCTCTCCCACGAGGCTGGCTTCGACCACCACCTCGTCAAACCCGCCGACCCCGAAGCCATCCTCGCCGTCGTCGCCTCCCTCGAATGGGCCGAGAACGCCCCCCCGGCCGCCGTCGAATGCTGACGCCGGAATTGGCTTCGTTCGCGACCGAAGCCGATTTCTAGATTGCGTTGTAAATCATTCGTGTTAATGGGTTTGATTCGATGGAATCGGGGGCCGGGATGGCTTCGTTCGGTCGAAACTCATCGTCCGTCCGACGCCTGTCTCGCCGCTTCGCACGCGAAACCGACAGGCTCGGCCGAGACCGCCCCATCAGAGACAATGCCGCGCCGTGCGGATTTGGGACGGCGATCTGGTCACTCACGCCTCGCGGACAGGAGTGCTGAAAGGGGGGCCGACGGATTGAACGACGTCCTTCCCCCCTCGCGGGGGAAGGTGGCCCGGAGGGCCGGATGAGGGGGTGACGAACGAGAAGGCCGTCGCCCTAACGTCGGGCCAGCTTGCGAAATCCGACGGCGTGCGTGCTCGTCTTCCCCTCATCCGACCCCTGCGGGGTCTGCCTTCCCCCGCGAGGAGGGAAGGCGTCGAATCGCCCCACTTTCCCACCTTATGGGACAATCTCTGATGAGATAGCATGGAATCGAACGAGGCGACCGCCAATCCTCGGCGCGGCGAAGTGAGTTATCGGAGGGCATGTCCATGTCGACCGGTTTCGACAAACACCTGAGGCCCGGCGCGAGGCGAGGGCTGACCTTCGTCGAGGTCCTCGTGATGCTGGCCGTCATCGCTCTGCTGATCGCACTGATCTTGCCGTTGAGTCGTAGCGGCGGGAGGGCCGCCGTGAGGCGAGCCCAGTGCAATAACAATCTCAAGCAGATTGCGCTGGCGCTCAGCAACTATCGACAGGAACACAAGGCCCTGCCGCCCGCCTACACGGTGGATGCGGAGGGGCGGCCGTTGCATAGCTGGCGCACGCTGATCCTGCCGTATCTCGAGATGGAGCCGCTCTACCGCAAGATCGACCTGTCGAAGCCCTGGGACGATCCGGCGAACGCCGAGGCGCGGGAGACGCCCCTCTCGGTCTTCCGGTGCCCCGAGTCGGCCGGTCCCCCGAATACGACGACCTACCTGGCGATCGTCGCGCCGGGCGGAGGTCTCCTCCCTGATAGGCCCCGCTCCCTGGAAGACGTCACGGACTCCCATGCGTCGACGCTCCTGGTGATCGAGGCCGGCGAGGAGGGCGCCGTCCCCTGGATGGCCCCGACGGATGCGGACGAGGCGCTGGTGATGGGGATCGGCCCGAAGACCCAGCTGCACCACAACGGAGGTTGGAACGCGGTCTTCGTCGACGGGCACGCCCGTTTCCTGAGTGCTACTATGCCGGCCGAGGAGCGCCGGGCGATGATCACGATCGCCGGGGACGACGGCGAGGTCGTCAACGAACTGTGATCGGCCCGGGGGCGCGTTGGATTCGCTCGGACAGCTCGAAGGCCGCCAACGGGAGGAGCCAGCAGAGCCAGGTCGCGAGCGGGTCGAACCAGGGGGCGACGCCCCCCGCGACGACGCCCAGCCCGCCGATCAGCCTGAGCACGACGGCCGAGGCGAGCAACAGATAGCTCCGCCACATCCAGCGGCGATGGTCCGCGAATCGTCGCCTCGCCGCCGCCCGCGCGCCCTGGAAGGTGCAGACGGCGGTGGCGATCGCCAGGGTCGCCAGCCCGACCGCCGCCACCGGCCCCGCCGCGGCGTGGCGCGCCATCACGAGCCCGCTGGGCGTCACCACCGCAAGGACGCACGCCACCTGCACCCATCCCAGGCGGCGATGCCACCCGCGGAGCCTCGTCCGCGACCATTCGCCGACCAGGAACAGGCCCAGGATCAGCGCGACGGGGCCGGACGCGATGTGGGCGTAGAAGGCCCACCGATAGGCCCCCCGGAAATGGCCCTCACGCCCGTGCAGGAAGTCGGAGCGGAAATCGGGCGGCAGGTAGTCGCCGTAATTCGAGACGACGCCCGCGACGGCCCGCAGCACCACCAGCCCGGCCAGCAAGGCCAGGATGCGGCCGGACGACGTGGGACGGCGTGAAGGCATGGCGAGGCCGGTTCTCCCGGCGCAGGGCGATCGCGCCCCCGCGCCGGGTTCGGGTTGGAATCTGTCCCATCATGGCGAACGGCAGCCGTCGGTACTCGAAGTCCGGCCGACCGAAACGCCGACCGATTCCGTGCGATGAAAGTCTTCCCCCCTCGCGGGGGAAGACAGACCCCGGAGGGGTCAGATGAGGGGGAAGACGAGCACGGCCATTCGTCGGAATTTGCAGTCCGGCCGACCGAGACGCCGACGGCCGCGGTGCTCGTCCCCCCCCCCATCCGGCCCTTCGGGCCGCCTTCCCCCGCGAGGGGCTTACAAGGGGAGGTATTTTCGCAACTACTGGTTTTGAGAGAGGTTGCTGATCGTGATTTCGGGGCTTCGGATCGACGCCCGAGTCCACCGTTCGTGGAGAACCCCGTGATTTACGGGGCCAGATCACGGCGGCGTTCTGGCACATGATTGATCGACTTCCGTAACGGCCGCGATTCCGTGCGATTTGTCCACGCAACCTGTTTCAGCCCAGAATCTTGCAGAATACCTCCCCCTACAAGCCCGCGAGGGGGGAAGGGCGTCGATCGGACCACGGCGCACTTCCGGAACGGACTCTTACTTCTTCAGATGTTCGTCGGCGAACTTCAGGAACGCCTCCCAGTCGGACGGGAGGACGTCGTGCTTGCCGGGGCGGTAGCGGTAGGCGATGGTCCCCTTGCTGAGCGAGTCCTCGGCGGGGGCGGGCCATTCGGCGAGCTGGAAGCCGTCGGTCCCCAGCAGCCGGTAGACCGGGTCGGCGGCCTGGGCGGCGAGGAATTCGCCGCGAGGGTCGGCCCACGTGTCGTCCTCGGCGCTGCTGATCAGGACCGGGCGGGGGGCGATCAGGGCGATCAGCTCGTGCTGGTCGACCGGGAGCTTGTCCTCGTGGCCGGAGTACTGCTTGAAGTTGCCGCAGAACCAGTGGGGGAAGCTCTTGTTGAGATTCGCCGTCGTCTCGCCGAAGTTCCGGCGGGCGAGCGACGCCCCCCCTTCCCCGGAGTTGTTCGAGATCACCAGGGCGAACCGGGGGTCGTGCGCCCCGGCCCAGAGCGCCGTCTTGCCCAGCCGCGAGTGGCCCAGCACGGCGACCTTCGCGGCGTCGACCTCGGGGACGGTCGCGAGATAGTCGAGCGCCCGGCTCAGGCCCCAGGCCCACGCGCCGATGGAGCCCCACTGGTCGGGGTCGGGCTTCGTCTGGCCGGGTCGGTAGAAGAGCGGGTGGACGCCGTTCTGGAAGCCGTCGTCGAAGTCGGGGTCGATGTCGCCGTAGTACGCCGTCGCCAGCGCGTAGCCGCGTTCGACGACCCGCTCGGCGCACCAGCGGTCGGCGACGCGGCCCCGCCCGGCCTCGGTCGCCCTGTTGTCGACGACCCCTTTCTCCTGGCCGGGCCGCATCCAGGCCGTTGAGATCCGCACGCCCGGGTCGTTCGTGACGGCGTGGTTCCCCTCGAAGTTCAGCCCCAGGAACGCCGGGACGGGTCGGCCCCCGGTGGGCTGCTTCGGCAGGAAGATCAGCAGCTCCATGCGGGGGGCGTCGGCCCCTTCGCCGAACTTGATCGTCACCTCGCGACGGATCGCCTTGCCGCCGAGCGCCTCGGGCTCCTCCGAGACGACCTCGTGGGAGATCGGGATGGGCTGAGAGGGCGTGGGGGTCTTGCCGTAGACCTGCGATTCGAACAGCTTGAGCAGCTCCGGCCGCCGGGCCTTCGCCCAGAGGTCGGGCGAGGTGACGCTCCGCCCCTCGGCCGTGCGGAGGGGGTCCGGCAGCGTGTAAGGCCGGACCGCCGCCTCGTCGTAGTTCGTCTGCGCGGCGATTTCCGCGTCCGGCGTCCCCATGAGAATTGCCCCCGGGGCGACGAGCCCCCGAATCATCCATATCCGGAAACGTGAAGATCTGGTCATCGTCTGGATTCTCCCGGCGGCGACCGGCCCGCGCGGCGACGCCTCGATGATGATGCCCCACCCCGGCGCGCGGTGCAACCGCCCGCCGACGATCGAGCTTGCGGCCGACGGCCGGACCGCCCCCTTGTGCGGGCCGTGCGGGGCGTCACAATCGTTCGAGAGCCGACCGCCCTGCATCCCCCGACGATCGAGGCCAGACGCCATGCTCCAACTCGGGATCGTGACCTACAACATCGCCAAGGATTGGGACCTCCCCACCCTCTTGCAGAAGCTCGAAGGGCTGGGCTACGCCGGCGTGGAGCTGCGGACGACGCACCGCCACGGCGTCGAGGTCGGGCTTTCGGCCGACGAGCGCCGCGAGGTCCGCAAGCGGTTCGAGGACTCGCCCGTCGAGCTCGTCGGGTTGGGGAGCGCGTTCGAATACCAGAGCCCGGACCCGGCGGTCGTCCGCAAGCAGATCGCGGACACCAAGGAGTACGTCCGGCTGGCGCACGACGTCGGCGCGCCTGGCGTGAAGGTCCGGCCCAACGGGCTCCCGAAAGGGGAAGATCCCGAGACCGTCTTCCGTCGCATCGGCGCGGCCTTGCACGAGGTCGGCGAGGACGCCCAGGGCCAGGGGATCGAGATCCGGGTCGAGGTCCACGGCGCGGGGACCTCGGAATGGCCCGGATTCGCCCGGATCATCGAGCACGCCGATCACCCCAACGTCGGCGTCTGCTGGAACTCCAACCCCCAGGACGTGCCCGCCGGAGGCGGCTCGATCGCCGCCAACTTCCGGCTGGTCGCCGACAAGATCCGGACCGTCCACCTCCGCGACCTGACCGACGAGAAATACCCCTGGCGCGAACTGTTCAGCCTCCTCGACGCGAGCGGCTACGACGGCTACACCCTCGCCGAGATCCCCGAGAGCACCGACCCCGATCGCGTCCTCCGCTACTTCCGAGCCCTCTGGCTGGCCTACCAACCCTCCCGCTGACGAACCTCCCCGGACCTGGGACGCCCCTCATGACCCGACGCCCCCCGATCGCCGCGCCGGCGATCCTCGCGCTGCTGCTCGCCCTCGCTCCGGCCGCGTCGGCGCAGGAGCCGACCGACCGCTACGAGACCCGGGACGTGGAGGGATGGACCGTCCGCGTGCATCGCGACCTTCCGCGCGACGAGCCCGAACTGGCGTCGCGGGCGATGTCGCTCCTGGCCGACCAGCTTCGGGCCATCGTCCGCGTCGTGCCGCCCGAGGCCGTCGCGAAGCTGCGGATGATCCCGATCTGGGTGGAACGGGCCGAGCCGCACCATCCCTGCATGGCGTACCACCCCGACGCAGGCTGGCTGCGCGAGCACGACATGAACCCGGACAAGGCCCGTTGCGTCGAGATCGCCAACGCCCGCAACTTCCTCGACTGGTGTCGCGACCAGCCCTGGATGGTGCTCCACGAGCTGGCCCACGGCTATCACCACCAGTTCGTCGAGGGGAGCTTCGCGAACTCCGAGATCGCCTCGGCGCTGGAGCGGGCGCGCGAGGCGAAGACGTATGAAAAGGTGCTCCACATCAACGGACGCGAGCAGCGACACTACGCGCTGACGAACCCGATGGAGTACTTCGCCGAGGCCTCCGAATCCCTCTTCGGCGTGAACGACTTCTACCCCTTCGTCCGCGCCGAGCTGGCAAGGCACGACGCCGAGGTCCACGCCCTGCTGCGGCGTCTCTGGCTCGTCGAGCCCTCGGATCGCTGAGGCGGGATTCGTCGGAGGACATGAGGCCTCCTCGATCACCCTTCCCCAACCAGGGGGGAACGTATGAACGCGCCGACGCCCCTTCACTCACGAGTGGGAAGAGGCGTCGGCGACGGCTTCGGGGCGATGGCGGCCTGTTGGGCTCAGCCGAGGGCGCCGGCCGGGGCCAGGTGATAGATCAGCACCGGCGTGCGCTTGCGGGTGATGGCCTGGGCGACCTCGCCGCGGATGTGGCCCGAGGCCTTGGCCAGGTGGTCTTCGATGCGTTCCAGGGTCCGGCCGTCGTCGCAGGCCAGGGCGACGGAGAGCCGCGAGGCGTCCGGCGCCGGCTCGACGCCGACGACCTGGAGGCCCTGGAGCAGCGGGTCGCCGCAATCGGCCAGGACCTCGCTCAGCGTCACGGCCACCTGATGGCAGAGCTGCATCGCCTTGCGGTCCTTCGGCTCCGTGGGCCCGCCGCCGCGACTGCCTCGACGGCGCCGCGCGCTCGGGAGCCGCGATCCCTCGCGATCGCTCGCCTCGCCCGGGTTCCAATCCTCACTCCGGCGCAGGGGGAAATGACGTCCCATGATCGTCCTCGTTCCTGATTGACGGCTATCCGTGAGGCTTCCTCGACGCATCCCGGCAGGGCGCGGGGCGTCACCGACCGCCGGCTCCGATCGACGGGCGCGGCGGCACGAAGGGGGGAAGGGCCCGATCTCGCAATGGACCTCCGCGACGGGCGCGGAGAGGGGCGAGAAGGTCTCGCGGGTTCGGACGTGCGATCCGCTCTCGCTTAGAAGCGATTCGCAGAGGCGGCGAACTGGCGAATCAGGCCCGACGATTCAATAGGGCGGGAGAGTGAAAACATCGTCGGGCTCCTTCGCGGTGAGAAAAGGAGAGGTGGCATCGTGTTTGATGCGCGGGTAAGCACGATCGAAGCGTGCTTCTTGATTCTAGCCCACCTATCGGCGGCGAGCAACACGATCCTCCAGACTCCCCGCGCCCGATTCCGGTTCGCGGCCGGAGTGGTTTCGTCCGAAGTGCTTGTGTCTTGAGATCCTGCGTCGCCGCGTCGGCCAGGCCGTCGGCTTCAGCACGGGACGCCGAGAAGGCCTCGGATCGTCCGGTCGAGCTCGGCCGCGAGTTCGGAGACGGGCCGCTCGGCCTCGATCCAGGTCGTCCGCCGCGCGCCGAGGATCTGGCAGGCGCCGGAGATCAGCAGGCTGAAGGCGACGTCCGCGTCGAACCCCAATTCCGGGCCGGGCTCGCCGAACGCCTTGCGAATCTCGTCGACGCCCCGGGCTCGGCCCTCGCGGAGGGCCGCCAAAATCGCCTCGTCGAACGTCGACAGTCGGAGGAGGACCTGGACCGTCGCCGGCCGCCTCGCCAGCGCGGCCACGGTCGCCGTGACGCAGGCCGCGAACCGCTCCCGCGCCGAGGCCTCGCCCGAGACGCCGCCAAGGTCCAGCAACTCGGCGGCCGACGGCATGAACGTCTCATCCCCCGCATACGCGGCGATCAACCCGGGCAGCCCGCCGAAATAGCGGTACACCAGCGCCTTGTTCGCCCCCGCCCGCCCCGCGACCCCCTCCACTGTGGGTGCCCGGCCCGACGCCAGCTCTTCCGCCAGCGCCTCCACGAACGCCCGCTTCGTCGCCTCCCGCTGCTTGTCTTTCTGGTTCACGGCGATAAAGTAACGCAGGCGTTACTGTCCTGGTGAGGGTGGGGGCGACACGGGGAGGATGGCATGGCCGGTTCGTATCTGATCCTGGGAGCGACGGGCGAGGTGGGCCGTCGGGTGTTCGCAACGATGCGGTCGCGGGGGCTGTCGGTCAAGGGGGCGTCGCGACGGCCCGATGGGGCGGGCCTGGTGGAATTCGACCTGCTGGACTCGCGAACGCACGGCCCGGCGTTCGAGGGCGTGGAAGCGGTCATGCTGATTTCGAGGCCGGGGGACGAGGAGGCCGACGTCCACGCCGGGCCGGTGGTCGAGGCGATGCGTGCGCGGGGCGTGCGCCGGGTTGTCGTCCTGTCGGCGCTGGGAGCGGAGCGTCGCGAGGACTTTTCGCTGCGGAAGGTCGAGCGGCTGGTGGAGGGGTCGGGCCTGGCCTGGACGCACGTCCGGCCGAACTTCTTCATGCAGATGCTGGCCCGGCCGCCGTTGAGCGGGGAGATCGCCGAGCTTGGCATGCTGAGCCTCCCGCTCGCCGACGCTCGCATCGCCTACGTCGACGCCGAGGACGTGGCGGCGGTCGTCGTCCGCGCCCTCGACGGCCCCGAGCGTTCCGGTCGGGCGATCGAGGTCAACGGCCCCGAGGCGCTCGATCACCACGAGATCGCCGCCGAGATCGCCGGAGCGACGGGCCGAGGCGTCCGCTACGTCCCCCTTGACGACGACCAGGCGCGACGACTGCTGGAGCTTCGCGGGCTGCCGCCGGCGCACGTCGAACGCGTCCTTCGCTTCTACGCGCTGGCTCGGTCGGGTTGGTGCGCCTCGGTCGACGCAGAGGTCTCTCGATTGATCGGTCGGCCTCTCGGCCGCTTCGCGACGTTCGCTCGCCGTCAGGCTTCGGCCTGGCGGGTGCTCGGCCGAGCGGGCGACGGTCCGAATCCCGATTGACGCGGTCGGGGAGATCGTCTAAGACCCGCCCGCTCCACGTCTCGTTCCACCAGCTCGTAGGAGGCGATGATGCGACCTGGGATTCTCGGCCTGTCGCTGGCGGCCTGCGCGATCCTGGCGGGGGCCGCCTGGTCCGGCGACGACCAGGAAGACGCGGGAGGGGCGATCGCGAGCGTCCCGGTCGCGGAGCCGCCGAAGGTGGGATCGCGGTGTCGAATCGAGCTGAACCCGGTGTCCACGGGCCGCGACGTGACGGAGACGCTCCATGAGGGCGTGGTCGCCAGGTCGAGCGCGGAGGGCGTCGGCCTGACCGTCACGGAGACGCGGCTGACCGTCGTCCGACGGACGCCGCTCGCCCGGATGCGGTTCCTGAATCGGTTCTTTCGGAACGTCGGGATCAGCCGCCCCGCCCCGGGGGCGGCGAAGGAAGTCTGGCTGCCGACCGCGACGATCCGATCGCTGACGCCGATCCCCGCCGGGGCGGCGAGCCCGGCCGACCCCCGAGCGCTGACGCCCAAATTCCCGACGTCGATCGAGGGCTGACCGCTCAGAGATAGCCCAGGTCGGCGAGGCGGCTCTGGATGGCGGCTTCGTCGTCGGCGGTGTAGGACGAGTCCACTTCGGCGCCCTCGTCGTCGTCGCGGTCGGCGCGGCGGTCGGCGGTGGCGGCGAGTTCGGGGGTGAGAAGTTCGCCCAGGACGCGGCCGTCCATGTCGGCGGGGACGGGGACGCCCAGCAGGTGGAGGACGGTCGGCGCGATGTCCAGGAGGTTCGCCCCCTGCGGGCCGGTCCGGGGCTGGATGCCGGGGCCGCCCGCGACGAGCACCCCTTCCATGCGGTGATCGCCGGTCGGGCCGAAGGCGGGCGAGACGATCTTGTGGGTCGTGAAGTCGTGCAGCCCGATCGTGCGGTACTTCCAGTCCTTGAGGACGACGGTCAGGTCGGGCGCCTTGTCGGCGTGGGGGCCGTGGTACAGCTCGGCGGCCTCGTGGACGCGCTCGACGAGCGCCTCGCCGGTCGCGGGGTCGACGATCGTCATGAGGCCCGCCTTGATCTCGTCGAGCAAGGCGCGGGCCTCCCCGGGGTCGACGCACCCCTGGGGCTGGCGGCCCTTGAGGTTCAGGAAGATCTGGCCGAAGTTCCCCTGGGCGTAGGCCCGGGTGCGCGACCAGTCGATGTGCTCGCGCGAGAGGAACGTCTTCTCGCCCAGGCGGTCGATCCAGCTCTCCTGCTTGCCCCGGAAGCGGGTGACGCGGTGGTTCGCCATCCCCCACTTGCTCATCAGCCCGTAGAACCACTCCGGGGTCACGCCGCGACGGTAGAACCAGTGCTTCTGCTTGACGTAGAAGCCGTCCTTGAGCGCGATGTAGCCCTGCTCCAGCAGCCAGACGTTGAAGTTGACGTAATGCTCGATCGGCCCGAAGCCGTGGTCGCTCATCAGCAGGAACGTGGTGTCGGCGTCGGCCTTGTCGAAGATCGCCCCCAACCCTCGGTCGAGCGTCTTCCAGAACTCCAGGAGCTTGGGCCGGAGCGCTTGCAGCTTGCTCTCGCGTCCCTTGGCGGCGGCGTGGGTGGTGTCCCAGGCGTGCCACAACTCATGGCCGAAGCGGTCGGTGGCCATGAGGTCGAACATGAGCAGGTCCCACTCGCACCGTCCCATCAGGAATTCGATGGTCTTGAGGTGCTGGTCGAGGAACGCGGTCAGGTCGTCGGTCACCGCCTCCTCGTTGTCGCCGTCGTGGATCGACGTCGACCAGGCGCGATAGGGGCCGACGGCCTTTTCCAGCTCGGCGAAGAGCGCGGGGTCGCTGGAGAAGTCGGGGGCGTTCTCGGGGCTGAGGAAGTCGCCCAGGTAGAAGCCGGGGAAGTCCTTCGCCGGGCGCGGGGGGTAGCTCATCGGCACGCCGCCGGCGATCGTCTTCTTGCCGTGGCGGGCGGCGACCTCCCAGATCAGGTCGGACCGGATCGCCCGCGACGAGTTGACCCGGCCCTTCATCGGGTCGTGGTCGTGCTCCAGGAACTCGAAGACGCCGTGCTTGCCCGAGTTCTTGCCGGTCATGACGCCGGTCCAGGCCACAGGGCTGAGGGGCGGGAAGACCGACCGCAGCTCGCCCGAGGCCCCGCCCTTGCGGAGTCGCTCGAAGTTCGGCAGCAGCCCCTCGGCGGCGAGAGGCCCCAGGATGTCCCAGGTGGCCCCGTCCAGGCCCAGCACCATGACCTTCATCGCCGCACGATCCTTTCCTTGACGCCGCTTGACGTTCGTTCCGACCCGCCGTTCCCCCGAAAATTCGGCTCCATCCCTCCCAGCTTGCGGAATTCCGGCCGATCTCGTCAACCGAGCTTCGGCCTGACCCCGTCAAGGCTTCCGGCGGCCTCGCACCCAACCTTCCCCTTCCCGAGCCGAAAGGTCGAGTCGCGCGGGAGCCGCAGGCCGCACCGGCCGGGCTGCCTCGTTCCACTATATCACCTGCCTGGATTCTAGGCGGCGGCGGCCGATTCTCTGGGCGATCACCGGACTCCTGGGGGCGTCGAGCTCTGCCGAATGGCCCGCTGGGAGTCGTGCCTGGAAAAATGTTTAAGTCTCAAGTGCCCTCAATTCCTGGATTTGCGCGAAACCAAGACGATAAATCGCGAAGCATATCCGCCTTTGGCGCGGCTCATGCTCTAGGACTCCACATCGCAAGCGACGGGGCCGAAAGCTCACCGGGCTCCGAGTCGCTTCCCCAAGCCAAACCGACAGTTCCGTCGATCGACCGGAACTCCGGCAGCCGTCACGAGCAAGCGTCGTTCTCCCTGGCTGTGCCCGGCTCCCTCGTTGGGAGCCGGGCTTTTTTTGCGCCGAGGTTTCGGCCGGCTGGACCCGGCGAGGCTGTCGGGCTAGGCTGAAACCGGTTGGAGTCCGTGGAACGGATCTCCCTTTCATCGGCGTCGCGTCAGCCGTGAAGACGCGGAAACATGGGCGTCCGAGTCGAAGTGGCCGAGTACGAGTCTTTTGAAGTCGCGATCAGGCGATTCAAACACCTCGTGCGGCAAGATTACGCCGTGCGAGATCCCAGATGGCACAAGCGGGATCGGCATCGGTACGAGAAGCCGAGCGTCCTCCGCCGTCGCCGTCGCTGGGTCGACACCGCGGAGCGGCTTCACCCGTACGCTCCCGACCCTTCGGGCCTCCTCGACTGGTACTTCCGGTTCGAGGTCCGGCCGCGCAGGCTTTGGCGAAACCCACGCCCTTCGAATTGGCGCTTCCTCACAGCTCGCCGTCGAGGCCGAGCTTGTGGAAGTAGTGTTCGACCTTGTCCTGATTCTCCAGGAGCCAGTCGATCGAGGGGGCGTTGTGGAGGGCCTTGCGAATGGCCTTGAGGGTGGCCTCGCGGTGGACGTCGAAGAGGGCCTTGTGGTCGACCTTCTCGACCTCGGTCACGGACGGGTCGAGCCAGACGGAGTAGATGATGCCCAGGTCGTAGACCTTGTCCCTGGGGATGACGCCCTCGCGGACGGCGTCGAGGACGCCGTTGGCGATCGCGGCCTGGACGGTCCCCATCAGGATGTTCGTGTACCTGGCGCTCTTGACGGTGACCTTGCTGACCATGAGGGTCGCCGGGCGGACCTGGACGTCGCTGTTGAGGATCGCGAAGACCCGCGTGTGGCCCTTCACCTGGTCTCCCATCAGGGTCGCCAGGGCGGTGCCGACCGGCCCGTCCAGCTCGCCGATGACGATCTCCGGCTCGGCGCAGAGGTAGTCCTCGGAGCCTTCCACCAACGCCTCGCCCGTCCGCAGCAGGATGCGTCCGCTCATCGTTCCGCCCCCTTCGGGATTCGCCTCGCCTGGTCCGCGTGATCGCGGGTTCCAAGGATAGCGGATCGGCGGGCGTCGGGGAATCGGATCGGGCGGACGGTGGTCCGGTTCGGGCCTCGTCAGGACTTGGGCGGGTCGAGGGGCGGGATGTCGTCCAGGTTCAGGCCGGGCTCGTCCTTGGGACTGGGCGTCGACTCGACCTTGGCCCTGGGCTTCGATTCGACCTTCACCTTGGGGAGCGGCTCGTTGTCGGGCCGGGCCGGGCGGGGGTCGGGGATGGCGGAGGGGAGATCCTCGTCGTTCGCGGGGATCGACCGGGGCTCGGGCCTGGCGCTGGGGAGCGGGTCCAGGTCTTCATCCTCCTCGAGGATTTCGGGGCGGACGACCCGGGGCCGGGGGCGGGGCCGAGGCTCGGGGGAGGTGCGGACGGAGGACGAGGTCCGGGGGGCCGCACCCTGGATCACCGGCTCGTCCGATTCGAGGATGATGGTCTCGCCCTCGACGACCTGGCCGGGCTGGCCGACCACGACGCCGCCGGGGAGCGCGGTCTTCTCGGCGAGCATCTCCTGCAAGGTCACGGCCTGGATGGGGACGGGGAGCTTGCTGTTGACGGCGACGATCTCGCCGACGGAGACGGGGCGGCCGTAGTAGAGCATGTTGGCCCGCCAGTCGATCTGGAGCGTCCCCCCCTCGGCCGAGACCCCGGCGAAGACGCCTCGGCTGTTGGAGTAGGAGAGGATCTCGGATTTCAGGGCGACGTCGGTCCCGGCTTCGAACCGCCTGCCCGCGGGCCCGGCCGCCACGCCGGCGTCCACGCCCAGGGTCAACTTGTCGCGCCCCTTGATGAAGCGGTCGAGCCCGCGTTGGGTCTGGAAGACCAGGATCAGGTCGGTCTTCTGGGCGCCGGCCTGGAAGCCGAAGCTGCCGCCGACGAGGTGGATGAAGACCGGGTTGCTCCACATCCCGTCGGGCTGGCGGACGAGCAGCACCCCCCGGCCGAAACGCGCGCCGATGACGAAACCGGCCTTGAACATGTTGGGGATGATGGCGATCCCCTGGGCGTTGCGCATGACCAGCCGGGGCATGCCCGTCCTGGGATTGCGGGTGACCTCGCTCATCGCCTGGATCGCCTGGCCGACGACGACGTCCGGGGGCTTCTGCGCCCGCGCCGGGGCGGCCGTCGAGAGGAGCGTCGGGAGGAAGCACAGGGCGGCGAGCCGCAGCCGAGTTGGGGTCCGCATCGAGGATCTCGCTTTCTGGGGGGCCGCAACGGGACGCTCGCCCCGGGTGCGGACGGCGTGGATTCCGGTGGCTTTTACAGTCGCCGGGGTTTTTCGTCAAGGCGAGCAGGCCGCGTGCCGAGGAGCTGGAGTTTCGTCGCGGCGACGAGCGTCGCGGTTTGGATTGTGCGGGCGGCGCTTTCGGCTCTTATCGGATCAGGCGGAGGTCCAGCGGCTTGTCGTCGCGGGCGACGTCGGCCTTGACGCGGGGGTCGGCGGCGGCCTCGTCGAATTTCAAGGGCGTGGGGCCGTCGGGGCGGGCGGCGCGGGGGTCGGCGGGGCGCCGGCGGCGATCGCCATGCGGTCGGCGGCGTACTCGTTGGAGTGGAGGGTCAGGAGCCGGTGCATCTCCTCGACGGCGGCCTCGGTCTCCTGCGCGGTGTGGCCGCTGGAGACGATCAGCTCGGACATCGCGCCGTCGACGTGGGCGCTGAGATAGGGGACGACGCCGTCGCCGCCGGTGGGGAGCGGCTCCTTGCCGTCGTAGCCGATGATCGAGTGGAAGGGGACGCTGGGCTCGATGGGGAGGGCGTCGATGGCCTGGAGCACCGGGTTGGTCAGGCCGAGCTGGGCGACGCTGGTGGCGTAGCGGCGGTCCTTGAAGTCCCAGCCCACGTCGTCGCCGCCGTTGAGCTTCGCCAGCGCGCCCTGGATGTCCACGACCTGCTGGGGCACGCGGATCAGCCGCGAGGCGACCCGGCCGATCCAGGCGTCCCCCATCGGGCTGCCGTGGTGCGGCGTGGCCACGAAGACGGCTCGGCGGATCGTCGGCACCGGGGCGAAAAACATGGAGTCCAGCAGCATCCGCTTGGGTTCGTCGGCCAACACGACGTCGTCGGGCGACTTGGCGGTCGCGGCCCGCCAGAGGGCGTCGCCGCTGTCGCTGATCATCAGCCGAGTGAGCACGCCCCCCATGCTGTGGCCGATCAGGACCATCTGGTCCATCGCCGGGTCCTTGGCCAGCGGGTCCAGCTCGTCCCGGATCGAGACCAGGGACGAACGCAGCCGCGCGGCCGAGGTCAGGATCGGATTGCCCGTCGAATAGAAGAACATCCAGAACTGATAGCGCTTGCGCAGCTCGGGATCGCCGCGAAGCTCATTGATGGCGTTGGTCCAGGCGGCGGGGCTGGACATCAGGCCGTGGACGAAGACGACCGGGATCTTGCCGGGCTGGTACGGGTCCATCATGAAGATGCCCGTCCGGCCGTCGTACTCCGAGGGGTACAGGACGCCGAGCCGACCGATGAGGTCGAGGTTGCCCTCGTGGAACTGGCGGGCGACGGGGATGGTCATGTCGTAGGCCAGCGGCAGCGGCGGGCCGCCGGCGGGGCTCCAGGTCATGTCGGGCTCGCGCACCGGGTCGTGGAATTCGAGGATCGCCGGGGGCTCGCCAGGCCCGCCGGGGCGGATCACGGCCGAGGCCCCCTGGAAGACCTGCGCGGGGAAGTGCCGCTCGGACGGGTCGCTCACGTCCAGGGCACCTTCCACGATCCGCTCGTTGTTCTCCAGGGTTCGGGCCATGCGGATGACCACCGGCGCACCCACGCCCCCCCGCCCTGCCGTGCGTCGGAATCCCTTGACCTCGAACTCTCGCGTCGGCAAGACCTCGCGCCAGAGCGGCGGGTCGTAGAGGGCGACCCTCCCGGAGACGCCGATCCCCGACTGCGCCAGGGCCTCCGTCCAGGCGATCTTCTCCGACTTCACCCGGCGGTCGGCCGTGACCAGCAGGTACTCGATCGCCCGCCGATATGCGCCCCGGCCGTCGACCGCCTCGGGCGACTCCCCCCCCCACGCGACGGCCGGCAGCGCCTGGAGGGCCGCGTCGCGGAAGTAGGTGACGGCCCAGTCGGGATGCTTGCGGTCCAGCTCCAGCCCGGACCGGATGAGGGCGTGCGCCCGCCGCGTCCCCGCCGGCGCGATCGTCGCCGTCTCGACGACCTCGCGCGACTCCCGGCTCAGGATCGGCCGCTGGTGCACCACGATCTGCGCGCAGCCGCCCGCCGTCGCCAGGACGACCGCCAGGACCGAGAGCACCGCCGCACGCCGTGGCTGCATCATCCGCCGCCCGCCCCCGAGACCCGGCCGAAGCCGTGGAAGTAGAGAGGATCTCGGCGGGGATCTTAGCGACTTCGGCGATCCTGTCTGCGCCGGTTCGAGGCCGGGACGCCATCGGGTGCCCGGACCCCGGCGAGCGAGCGGTCGGGACCGCTCAGCTCCGCCACTTCATCCAGCCCGCCAGGCCGACCGCGGCCAGGCCGAGCAGGACGACCGACGAGGGCTCCGGCACGACGGCCCCCCACGTTCCGGAGATCTGGTAGGAATATCGCTCGCCGCCGGGAATGAAGAAGGCCGAGAACTCCAGGCCCTTCGACTCGATTCCGCCGATTCCGAACCCGTTCTCGTCGTACAAACGGAAATTCGTGTCGACGAGCTCTCCATCCAGCAGCGTGATGGTCAGGGGCTCCCCGGTATGGTAGCGGGGAGACGCCTCGGCCCGGAAACCGACGAGATTCGTGCCGATCTCGAGAATGTTGGAGTTCGTCGCCGAGAAGGAGATCACCCCGAGGCCGACCCCGTCGTACTGGCTGTCGTCGTAAGCGACGTACATGCCGAGAGTCTGGCGGATCGAGACCCATTCGTTCGACTCGGGGAAGGCCGAGGTGACCAGGCCGACGAACAACGCCTCCACTCTCTCCGCTCGGGCTCCCGGCGCCGCCTGGGCGAAGAGGGCGGACGCGCAGGCGACGATCAGGGCGGCCCGCCTCCCGCGAGCGGCGACGAGACCGGCGGCGGACTTCAATGCATCCGAAAATCCTTGGGTGTTCATGAGAAGGCTCCTCGATCCACATGCGCCACGCACCATCACGGGCGCGGGGATGAGCACGTAGGGTATCGGAGCCGGAGCGTCGAAGCGAACGAAAAGCCACGGAGGTTGATCGCGTGATGTTCGGACGAAACGTTTCAGGAAGGATTAAGCTGGATTCGGTCGTCCTGCGTCTTTAGGTCTCGTCTTCCCCGGTCAGGGCCCCTCGGTGGCCGACGGGGGACCGAGGCCTTCGGCGGCCTGGCCCGGCGGCTGGTCCTGGACGGCCTTGGGGCCGAGGATGACCAGTCCTGCGCCGCGTCCGTCGGGGGTGACGACGAAGAGGGGGAGGCGGTGTTCGAGGTCGTAGTTGCGGATCAGGGCGAGGAACTGGAGGACCGAGTGGACCTGGGTCTGGTCGACGGCGGCGATCCACATGCCGGGGCGGAGGCCGGCGTTGAAGGCGGGGCCGGCGGAGACGACGCGGTCCACCTCCACGATGGTCCGGGGCTTGCCGTCGGGGGTGGGGGCGTCCACCTCCTTGACGCGGAAGCCCAGGGGGGCGATCTCGGGGTTCGTGGGGCTCTCGGCCAGGGTCACGGTCACCTTCTGTTCGGCGCCCTCGCGGTAGAAGACGACCGGCACGTCGATCCCCGCCCCCAGGTCGGCCGTGACGTACCGCAGGCCGGTCGGGTCGTGTACGGGTCGGCCGTCGAGCGAGACGATGACGTCGCCGGGCCGGAGGTCGGCGCGGGCGGCGGGGCCGTCCGGGATCACCCCGCCGACCACCACGCCGTCGGGCTTTCCCGGGAACTTCAGGAGCTTGGCGGTCTCGTCGTCGAGCGGCTGCATCGCCACCCCGAGGAAGCCGCGGGTCACCCGGCCGTCCTTGATGAGCGCCTCGACCACCCGCCGGGCGAGCGACGTGGGGATGGCCAGGCCGATCCCCTCATACCCGCCGGACTGGGTGATGATGGCCGTGTTGATGCCCACGATCCGCCCCGAGAGGTCGATCAGCGGCCCCCCGGAGTTGCCCGGGTTGATCGCGGCGTCGGTCTGGATGAACGACTCGTACTCGGCGATCCGCAGGTCGTTGCGCTCGGTGGCCGAGACGATGCCGGCGGTCACGGAGTGGTCGAAGCCCAGGGGGCTGCCGATCGCCAGCACCCAGTCGCCGATGTCCAGCTTGTCCGAGTCTCCCCATTCGGCGGCCGTCTTCAGCTCGGTCCTCACCTGGAGCACCGCCAGGTCGGTCTTGGGGTCGGCCCCCACCAGCCGCGCCGGCACGTCGTCGCGGGGGCCGAGGCGGACGATGATCTCCTCGGCGTCCTGGATGACGTGGTTGTTGGTCACGATGTAGCCGTTGACCTTGTCGATCACCACGCCCGAGCCCAGTTCGCTGCGGAGCCCTTCGCGGTCGCTGGGGGGGCCGCCGATCGGCAGGCCGTGGCGGCCGATCCCCGAACTCCCGCGGAACGACCGGACGTTCACCACCGCCGGCGAGACGGCCGTCGTCGCCAGCCGGAACAGCCGCGAGGCCTGGCTCACCGCCCCCTGCTCGTCCAGCTTGGAGAGCGCCGCCGAGGCCGCCTGCGCCCTCCCCGCCTCCCACGCCCGCCCCGCCCGCTCGGCGATGAACGGCACGCCGTAGACCGCCAGGACCGCCAGGCTTAAGAGCGCCAGGATCATCACGAACCCCCGCCTCACCGGCGGCGTCGTCGGCCTCGGCGGCGGCGCGTCGTACCCGTACCCATCGTCCGTCACGTTGTACGACGCCATGTGCGATGCGGCCCTCGATCGGCGGAACGCCCGGTGCAAGTCCACGAATGGTAAGCCATTGTGCGGGCCGTCCCCGGCGAAATCAACCGGCGGGGACGCCGACGCGCCCCGACCGATGCGGCCGGCGGGGGCCGTCGCCGGCTCGTTGTGGGAGGATCGGCGGCGGGCTAGACTTTTGAATGCCTGCGTGGCGCCCCGCGGTCGATGCGGTGGGCTCAAATCCCGGTCGGGAGCTCGTGATGCGCAAGTCGACTCGAATCTCGGTGGTGGGTCTCGTCCTGGCGGCGTCGGCCGCCGTCTCGGCGTCGGGCGAGGCCGTCCTCGCGCGGACGCTCCAGAAGCCGGCCTCGGGAGCCGGGGCGTCCGCGTCGTCGGCCGCTGCGGGGCCGCGATCGGCGGTGGCGTTCGGCTTCGGCGGCAAGGTCAAGGCCGGCGAGGAGGGGTTCGTCCCCGGCTTCGAGTCGTACAAGCTCCGGTTCGGCCCGGGAGACTGGGCCGGGGCCCGGATCATCATCACGTCCGCCTGGGGCGACCGGAAGCCGGAACGGCTCTGGAACTGGCCCGACGGCCTCGCCGTCAAGGCCACCGACGCCCTCTCCGACAAGGACGGTTTCTACTTCATCTATTCGCTGGAGACGGCCGACCTGGCCGACTGGGTCGGCGCGGTCTTCCATTACACCCTTCGCGACGGTCGGAGGGGGGTCGCCACCGCTCTGTTCCCCTACGGCGGCGACCCCGGGATTCCCAAGGAGACCGTCGCGGCCCTCGGCCTCGACGGCAGGCTGGGCCCGAACGACGAGGGCTACCTCCCCGACTTCGATTCGTACCGGCTCCGGTTCGGGCCCGGCGACTGGGCGGGGACGCGGATCGACGTCGGCATGACCTGGGGCGAGGGGACGGACGGCAAGGACCACTGGGGATGGCCGGACAAGGCCGAGACCCGCACGTCGGAAGTCCGCCGCGATTCCCGGGGGTCTTACTTCATCTACTCGCTGAGCAAGGCCGGGCACTCGCGGTGGGTCGCCTCCCTCTTCCGATTCATCAAGAAGGACGGCCGCAACGGCGTCGCGGAGGCGGTCTTCTCGTACTCGGGGGCCCTCCCCCCGCCGAGGCCGACCGGTCAGCCGCGCGACTATCCGACCGCCCCCGCCGCGACGGCCCGGAAAACGGCGAAGGCGACGCCCCGGATGCTGGCGGCAGCCCGCCCGACGAACGCCGACCTGAAGTATCTCGGAGGGATCGTCGACGCGCTCCGGGGGATGGACCTTGAGGACCTCGCCGAGATGGACGCCCTGGACCTGAACGACAGGCCGATCGACGACGCCGGGATGGTCCACCTGAGGGGCCTGAAGGGGCTGCGGAAGCTCTCGCTGCGGGGGACGCAGGTCGGCGACGCCGGCCTGGAGAACCTCGCGGGGCTCGCGGGCCTCCGGGAACTCGACCTGATCGGCACGCGGACGACCGACGCCGGGCTCGCGACCATCGGCCGCCTCGCCGGGCTGACCCACCTCAACATCGACCAGACGCTGGTGACCGATGCTGGGTTTCGGTCGCTGCGGGGCCTGAAGAACCTGGAAGTGCTCACGTTCGCGACGACCGACGTCGGCGACGCCGGGCTCGCGGTCCTGGAGGCGCTGCCGAGGCTCCGCGTCCTCAACCTGGGCAAGGACCCCGCCTTCGCGAGCGAGAAGATCACCGCGGCCGGGCTGGCGCATCTCAGGAAGCTGCCGAAGCTCGACAATGTGGTCCTGTCGTACGTCCCGCTGGGGGACGAGGGGCTCGCGGCGCTGGCAGGGGCGCCCAGCCTCGCCCTGCTGGACATCTCGTCGACCAACGTGACGGACGCCGGGATGGCCCACCTGGCGAAGATGCCCGAACTCGCCCAGCTCCACCTCGACAACACGCCCGTGACCGCCGCCGGGCTCGCCCATCTGAAGGAGATCCCCAAGCTCAAGTATCTCTTCCTCGGCTACACCGACCTCGGCGACGCGGCGATGGCCCAGCTCGTCCCGCTCAAGAACCTGGAGGTCCTCTCGGTCGTCAAGGGGAACGTCACCGACGCCGGCCTCGCCCATCTGCGGGGGCTGACGCGGCTGGACCGCCTCTCCCTCCCGGACAACCAGATCACGGGGGCCGGCGTGGCGAACCTCCGGGGCCTGACCCGGCTGTATCAGCTCAACCTCTACTACAACAAGCTGGACGACGCCTCGCTCGCCGTCTTCAAGTCGCTCCCGGAACTCCAGCAGCTCTACATCTCCGGCGAGAAGATCACCGACGCCGGCCTCGTCCACCTCAAGGCCTTGCCCAAGCTCCGATACCTCAGCATCTCCTGGACCAAGGCCACCCAGGCCGGCATCGACGACCTCCGTAAGAGCCTCCCGGAAGTCCGGATCGACCACGGTGACTTCTGAGTCCCCCGGCTGGCTGCAACTCAGCGCCCGAGGAACGGCCGCACGCGTTCGGCGAGGAGCTTGTAGCCTTCCGGGGAGAAGTGGAGTTTGTCCTCGACGAACAGCTCGGGGCGGGCGCGACCGTCGTCGTCGACGGTGAACTCGTCCGCGTCGACGAAGCCGACGCGGGGCATGCCGAGGGCCGCCTCGCGGATCAGCCGGTTCATCTCGCGGCCCTTGTCCACCTCGCCCCAGCGGGCGGGCGCCGGGCTGAGGCCGATGTAGAGGATCTCGGTCTCGGGGAGCCGGGCGTGAATCACGCGGACGAACTCCACGAAGTCGGCCGCGACCTCGCCCGGGAGCCTCCCGGCGTGGATGTCGTTGCCCCCGGCCCGCAGCAGGATCTGCTTGGGCTCGTGGGGGAAGATCAGGCGGTCCGCGAAGTAGGTGGAATCGACGATCTCGGAGCCGCCGAACCCCCGGTTGACGACCTTGTGGTCCGGGAAGTCCTCGGCCAGCGTCTTCCAGAGCCGGATGGTCGAGGAGCCGACGAACAGGACGCCCCCCTTCTCGGGCGGGGCCTGGCGATCGGCGGCCTCGATCGCGGCGATCTCCTTCTCCCACCGGGCGTAGTCGTGCCGGGCGGCGGGCGCTCCCCCCACCGGCTCCTGGCCGCGAAGGCCGGACGGCGGGAAGCTCGCCAGCAGGAGGCAGGCGAAGATCGAGGCGATCGACGATTTCGGCGTTCTCACGGTCCGGTCCTCGGTCGGGCCAGGTCCCCCGCGGCTTCCAGGCGCCGGCGCGCCTCAGGAGGCGGAGTGGGTCCATCCTACAAGGCTCGGTTCCGGTCGCAAGGGGCCCGATGATCCAGGCCGGGCCGGCCGGGCGAGACGACCGCCGTTTTCGAGGACGCCACGGTTCAGGGGTTCCTGCGCCCGCGGGCTTCCGGCATCATGAATCCCCAGGGGGCTCCCACCACGTCGAGTCGGGAGCCGGGGACGGGCGCGATCGGGAGGTCGTCATGGTGAGCGGCGGTGAGAACGAGCATCTGACCGGGGACCTGAAATCCAGCGCGGGGGACGTCGTCGCCCCGGGGCTGGCGGTCGAGATCGACAAGCTGGGGGGGATCCACGTCGCCGTGTTCCGGCTGGCGAAGGGGGCCGTCGGCGAGAACGAGGGGCTGTTCCTCAGCGTCCCGGGCGGTCGCGAGATCGAACTCTACATCCTCCCCGGCGGGGTCCAGTACGACGGGACCGTGCGCGCGGCCGTCGTCCAGGACAGCGGCCAGCCCGCCTACGGGCTGGGGTTGGAACCCTCCTCGTTCGACTGATCCCCGCGACGTATCCGGGGCCAGGGCGAGGCGTGGCCTGGGCGGCGGCGTTATAGTGGTGAGGAGTCGGCCGCGCCCGGGGAGTCCGGGCCGCGAACGCCATCGATTGGGGCGATTCGCGGTGCGCCGGCGAATCGCGATAGAAGGCCAGCCGCAAAGGACGCCGGGCGGAACTCCGCGAGTCCCCGCGGCCGTGAAGGATGAAGATTGATGAATGTCCCAATAGACGAGCCCGACCCTTCAGGATCGTACCAGCAGTCGGTGGACGCCGTCGTCGCCGCGCTCCGAACCGACCTGCGACGCGGGCTCGACCGCCAGGAGGCGGAGGCGCGACTGGAGCGTTACGGCCGCAACGAGCTGACGGCCGAGGACCCCGAGCCGGGCTGGAAGCGGTTCCTGGCCCAGTTCTCCGACGTCCTGGTGATCCTGCTGCTGATCGCCACGGCGATCTCGGCGGCGCTCTGGCTCTATGAGCGGGACACGGCGCTCCCCTACGAGGCGCTGGCCATCTTCGGCGTGGTGCTGCTCAACGCCGTCATGGGCTACGTGCAGGAGTCGCGGGCCGAGGCGGCGGTGGCGGCGCTCCGGGCGATGTCGGCGGTCGAGGCGACGGCGATCCGCGACGGCCGCCAGCGGCGGATCTCGGCCGAGGAGCTGGTCCCCGGCGATCTGATCGTCATCGAGGAAGGGGACACGATCCCGGCCGACGGCCGCCTCACCCGGTCCACCTCCCTGCACATGGCCGAGGCGGCCCTCACGGGCGAGAGCGTGCCCGTCTCCAAGGAGACCGAGGCCCTTTCCGAAGAGGCCGAGCTGGGCGACCGCCGCAACATGGTCTACAGCGGCACGGCGGCGGCCTACGGCCGGGGCGCGGCGGTGGTCACGGCGACCGGCATGCGGACCGAGATGGGCCGCATCGCCGAGATGCTCAAGGCCGAACCCCAGGAGATGACGCCCCTCCAGGTGGAGCTGAACGGCGTCGGCAAGCTGCTGGGGGTGATCGTCGTCGCCATCGCGGTGATCATGATCGGGACGATCTTCGTGGTCGAGGAGGTGCAGGGCGTCTCCGCCTTCTTCGACGTCCTGATCCTGGGCGTGGCGCTGGCCGTCGCGGCGGTCCCCGAGGGCCTGCCGGCCGTGGTGACGGCCGTCCTGGCGCTGGGGGTGCAGCGGATGGCCACGCGCAAGGCCATCGTCCGCCGGCTGGCGGCCGTCGAGACCCTGGGATCGGCGACCGTCGTCGCCTCCGACAAGACCGGCACCCTGACCCGCAACGAGATGACCGCCCGCGTGGTCGCCACCGCGGCCGGCCGGGTGGACTTCGGCGGCACCGGCTACGAGCCCGCCGGCGCCCTCGACTTCAGCGCCGCCGGGAGCCAGGGCGACGGGGCGCTCCGCGAGGAGTTCCGCCGCGTGGTCTCCGCCGCCTCCCGGGCCAGCAACGCCGTGGTGCAGGAGCGGGAAGGGCGCTGGACGGTCCAGGGCGACCCGACCGAGGCGGCCCTGATCGTCGCCGCTCGCAAGGCGGGCCTGGATGACGAGTCGCTCGACGCCCGGTTCCCCCGGGTCGGCGAGGTGCCGTTCTCGTCCGAGCGCAAGCTGATGTCGACGGTCCACACCGACTCCGAGCAGCCCGAGCGCCTCGTCGTCTTCACCAAGGGGGCGCCCGACATCCTCCTGTCGCGCTGCACCCGCGAGCTGACGGCCGAAGGGGTCCGGCCGCTGACGCCCGAGCGTCGCGCCGAGCTTCTGAAGGTCAACGAGGGCCTCGCCCGCAAGGCCCTGCGCGTGCTGGGGATCGCCCTCCGCGAGCTTCCCACCGACGCGCCCGAGCGGCACTCGGTGGACGAGAAGGTGGAGCGCGACCTCGACTTCCTGGGCCTGATCGGCATCATCGACCCCCCCCGCCAGGAGGCGAGGCAGGCCGTGGAGCGGGCCCGAGGCGCGGGCATCCGGCCGATCATGATCACCGGCGACCACCCGATCACCGCGTCGGTCATCGCGACCGAGCTGGGCATCGCCGCCGACGACCGCGTCGTGACCGGCTCCGACCTGCAAGAGCTTTCCGACGAGGCCCTGGCCCGGACCGTCCGCGAGGTCTCGGTCTACGCCCGCGTCAACCCGGAGCACAAGCTCCGCATCGTCAAGGCCCTCCAGGCCAACGGCGGGACCGTGGCGATGACCGGCGACGGCGTCAACGACGCCCCGGCGCTGAAGGCCGCCGACATCGGCGTGGCGATGGGGATCTCCGGCACCGACGTCTCCAAGGAGGCCGCCGACGTCGTCCTCACCGACGACAACTTCGCCACCATCGTCTCGGCGGTCGAGGAAGGCCGGGCCATCTTCGAGAACATCCGCAAGTTCCTCCGCTACCTGATCTCGTCGAACATCGGCGAGGTCCTGACCATGTTCTTCGGCGTGCTCCTGTCCAAGCCGATCGGGCTGCACGCCGAGGAAGGGTCCGCCGTGGTGCTGCCGCTGCTGGCCACCCAGCTCCTCTGGATCAACCTGGTCACCGACGGCGCCCCCGCCCTGGCGCTGGGGGTGGACCCCGCCGATCCGGGCGTGATGGACCGCCCCCCCCGGCCCCGGAACCAGGGCGTCATCACCCGTCGCATGTGGGTGGGCATCGGCCTGGTCGGCTCCGTGATGGCGGTCGGCACCCTGCTGGTCATCGACGCCTGCCTCCCCGGCGGCCTGATCGAAGGCACCGGCGACATGCACTACGCCCAGACCATGGCCTTCACGACCCTGATGATGTACCAGCTCTTCAACGTGTTCAACGCCCGCTCCGACGACGAGTCCGCCTTCCACGGCCTCTTCCGGAACCCCTGGCTCTGGGGCGCGGTCGGCCTCTCGCTGCTCCTCCAGGTGGCCGTGGTCTACGTCCCGTTCCTCCAGGTCGCGTTCTCGACCACCGCGCTGAGCCTGAACGACTGGCTCGTCTGCACGGCGGTCGCCAGCTCCGTCCTCTGGCTCTGCGAACTCGGCAAGGCCGCCCTCCGCGCCTGGCGGCGACGCGCCGCCGCCACGCCCGCGCCGGCCCCCTGATCGGATCATCGACCCTCGCCCCCTTGGGACGCCATGAGCTTGATGCCGAACCTCTTGAACCCTCGCCGTCTCCCGCCCCTTTCGGCCCTTGCGATCGGGGCCGCCTGGCTCTCGGTCGCGCTCGCCTCGGCCTCGCGAGGCGAGGACGCGCCGAAGGTCGCGCCGCAACTCCGGCCGTTCGTCGACTCCGGCGCGCTCGCCGGCGCCGTGACGCTCGTGGCGTCCCCCGAGCGGGTCCTCTCCCTGGAGGCGGTCGGCTGGTCCGACGTGGCGGCGCGGACGCCGATGGCGACCGACGCCGTCTTCTGGATCGCCTCCCAGTCCAAGCCGATGACCGCCGCGGCGCTGATGATCCTCGTCGACGAGGGGAAGGTGGACGTCGACGCCCCGGTGGCGACGTACCTGCCGGAGTTCGGGGACGCGTGGGTCGCCGTCGAGCGCGACGATCGGCATGTGCTGTTGAAGCGGCCCGGACGCCCCGTCCTGGTCCGCGACGTCCTCTCCCACACGAGCGGCCTGCCGTTCCGCTCGCCGATCGAGACGCCGACGCTCGACGTCCTCCCGCTGGCGTCGCGAGTCCGAAGCTACGCGACGCTCCCCCTGCTCTTCGAGCCGGGGTCGAAGTCGCTGTACTCGAACGCGGGGATCAACGTCGCCGGGCGGATCATCGAGGTCGTGAGCGGCTCGCCCTACGAGACGTTCCTCCGGGAGCGGCTCTTCCAGCCCCTAGGGATGGTCGACGCGACGTTCCGCCCCGAGGGCTCGCGGCTCGCCCGCGTGCCGAAGGCGTACAAGCCGGGCGGGAAGGGCCTCGAAGCCACCCCCATCGACCAGCTGAAATACCCGCTCGACGCCCCCGACCGCGAGCCGATGCCCGCCGGCGGCCTCTTCGCGACGGCCGACGACGTCTCGCGGTTCTACCGGATGCTGGCGAACGATGGCGTCTTCGAAGGCCGGCGCATCCTCTCCGAACCGGCCGTGCGGATGATGACCTCGGACCAGTCCGGCGACGCCCGCTCCTCTTACGGCTTCGGCCTGGCCGTGGACGGCGCGGGCTTCGGCCACGGCGGGGCTTACGGCACCCACTCGTCGTACGACCGCGAACGCCGGCTGATCACCGTCTTCCTCGTCCAGCACGCCGCCTGGGGCCCGGGGGGCGATCGCATCCTGCCCACCTTCCAGCAGGCCGCCCGCGACCTCTTCGGCTCCCGGCCGCAGCCCTGAACGCGGCGGCCGTTTGTTGAATTTTAGTTGCACGGGTCGGCCGTCGCGCGTATCGTTCAGGGGCCTCGACGGGCTACCTCATCGACCTTCGGCGCGATCGACCATGGGACAATGGGCTGGACATCTCGGAGCGGCCTGGTTGCTGGCCGCGACGGCCTGGGCCGGCGTCGGCCTGGCGGACGAGCCGGCGCCGCGGGAGGAGGCCGAGGCGTTCTTCGAACGCTCGGTCCGGCCCCTCCTCGTCGAGCGCTGCCTCTCCTGCCACGGCGGGCCGGCGAAGTCGGGCGACGGCAAGGTCAAGGTCCGGGGCGGGCTCGACCTCACCTCGCGAGCGAAGATCCTCGAGGGCGGGGACAGCGGGCCGGCGATCGAGCCGGGGAACGTCGAGGACAGCCTGCTCGTCCGCGCGATCCGCTATCACGACGAGCCCCGGATGCCCCCCGACCGCCGGCTCGACGACGGCGAGATCCGCGCCCTGAGCCGCTGGATCGAGCAAGGCGCGGCCTGGCCCGGGGCGGCCGACGACGAGAACGAGGTCCCCACGCCCGCCGCCGCGTCCCCCGGGATCGACCTGGAGTCCGGCCGGTCGCACTGGGCGTTCCGGCCCCTGGCCGACCCGCCGGTCCCGGAGGTGCGCGACCGCGCCTGGCCGGCCTCGCCGATCGACCGCTTCGTGCTGGAGAAGCTGGAAGCCCAGGGGCGGTCGCCCGCGCCCGCGGCGAGCCGTCGGGCCTTCATCCGCCGCGCCTCGTTCGACCTCGTCGGCCTCCCCCCGACCCCGGAGGAGGTGGACGCCTTCGAGGCCGACCCCGCGGGCGACGCCGACGCCGTCGCCCGGCTGGTCGACCGGCTCCTCGCCTCCCCCCGATACGGCGAGCGCTGGGGGCGCGTCTGGCTCGACCTGGTGCGCTACGCCGACACCGCCGGGGAGACGGCCGACTATCCCGTGCCCGAGGCGTATCGCTACCGCGATTACGTCATCGACGCCTTCAACGCCGACCTCCCCTACGACCGCTTTTTGGCCGAGCAGATCGCCGGCGACCTGCTGGCCCCGGCCGGGCCCCCCGAACGGGCCCGCGCGGCGGTGATCGCGACCGGGTTCCTCGCCGTCTCCCGACGGTTCGGATTCGACCCCCAGAACTACCACCACCTGACGATCGAGGACACGATCGACGCCCTGGGCAAGTCGGTCCTCGGCCTGACGATCGCCTGCGCCCGCTGCCACGACCACAAGTTCGACCCGATCGCCCAGGCCGACTATTACGCCCTCTACGGCGTCTTCGAGAGCACCCGCTATCCCTTCCCCGGCGGCGAGGAGACGAAGCGGCCCCGCGATTTCGTCTCGGTCCCCGTCGCGGATGGCTCGGCCTCCGAGGCCGTCGAGCTGGCCTACGCCGTCGCCGAGTCCCCCACGCCGGCCGACTCCCGCATCCAGCGCCGGGGCGACCCGAAGAACCTGGGGCCGGCCGTCCCTCGCGGCTTCCCGGAAGTCCTCGTCGGTCGCGACGCCCCCCCCATCGGCTCGGGGAGCGGCCGGCGCGAGCTGGCGGCCTGGCTGACCGACCGCTCCAACCCGCTGACCTACCGGGTGCTGGTCAACCGTGTCTGGCAGCACCACTTCGGCCGGGGGATCGTCGCCTCGGCCAGCAACTTCGGCGTGAAGGGGAGCCCCCCCTCGCACCCCGAGCTGCTCGACTGGCTGGCCTCCCGGTTCATCGAGGACGGCTTCTCCATCAAGGCCCTCCATCGCCGCATCCTCCTCTCGGCCGCCTACCGGACCGCCTCGACGGCCGGACCGGCGAGCGCCTCGGAAGCGGAGGCCGACCCCGAGAACGTCCGGCTGGGCCGCTTCAATCGCCGACGGCTTGACGCCGAGGAGATCCGCGACGCCCTCCTGTTCGTCTCGGGCGGGCTCGACTCCGGCCGAGGGGGGCCGCATCCGTTCCCGCCCGTCGAGCAGTGGGGGTTCACGCAGCATTCGCCTTTCCTGGCGGTCTATCCCAGCGACCGCCGGAGCGTCTACCTGATGACCCAGCGCCTCCGGCGGCACCCGTTCCTGGCCCTCTTCGACGGGGCCGACCCCAACTCCAGCACCGAGGCCCGGAACGCGACGACGGTCCCCACCCAGTCCCTCTTCTTCCTGAACGACCCGCTCGTGCACCAGGCCGCCGAAGGGCTCGCCGACCGCCTGCTCGCCGCGAGCGACGACCCCTCGGCGCGGATCGACCGGGCCTTCCGCCTCGTCCTGGGCCGCCCCGCCTCGGCCGTCGAGATCGACCGGATGCGAGCCCACCTCGACGAGTGCCGCGAAGACCTGGCCGCCGTCGGCGAGCCGCCCGATACGCTCGAACGCCGCACCTGGGCGAGCCTGGCGCGCATCCTCTTCGGGACCAACGAATTCCTCTACGTCGATTGAATCGAGGGCGAGCCCGGACCATGAGCGACCGACCGACCGGCGTCTCCCGGCGCGACCTGATCCGCTCCACGGCCGGGCTGGGCTGCGGCTCGCTCTGGCTCTCCGGAATCCTCGCCGACCTCTCGGCCGCCGAGGCCGGGACGGCGAAGGGGACCGCCCCCGACGACCCCCTGGCGGCTCGCGCCCCCCACTTCCCCGCCCGGGCGAAGCGGGTGATCATGCTTTACATGACCGGAGGTGTCTCCCACGTCGACTCGTTCGACCCCAAGCCCCGGCTCTTCGCCGACCACGGCAAGAGCATCGAGATCGACGAGTGGCAGGGGAAGCGCGGGAAGTACGCTCGCTTCCTGAAGCGGCCGGACTGGACGTTCGCGAAGCACGGCGAGAGCGGCATCGAGGTCAGCTCGCTGTTCCCGGAGATGGCCGGCTGCGTGGACGACCTCTGCGTGATCCGGTCGATGAAGTCGGACCACACGAACCACTACGAGGCGACGTTGCAGGCCCACACCGGGTCGATCACCTTCGCCCGGCCGAGCGTCGGCGCGTGGGTGAGTTACGGCCTGGGGACGTTCAACCGCAACCTGCCGTCGTTCGTGGTGATCGCCCCCCATTCGCCCTACGCCGGCGAGCAGGCCTGGGGGGCGGACTTCCTCCCCGGCTGCCACCAGGGGACGCGGGTCGTCCCCGGCCCCGAGCCGATCGCCGACCTCCATCGCCGGCTCCGCTCCGCCTCGCTCCAGGAACGCGAGATCGCCCGGATCCAGGGGCTGAACCGCGACCACCTGGCGGCCCGGGGCGACGACCCCGGCCTGGCCGCGCGGATCCGGTCGTTCGAGACCGCGTTCGGGATGCAGCACGAGGCCCCCGAGGCCTTCGACGTCTCGCGGGAGTCCGACGCCACCCTCCGGCTGTACGGCCTGGAGCGGGGATCGACCGAGGGGTTCGCCTGGCAATGCCTGGTCGCCCGCCGGCTCTGCGAGCGGGGCGTCCGGTTCATCGAGCTGGTCGACACCGGGGCCTCGAACAACTGGGACGCCCACGGCGACATGCAGACCCACGCCCCGCTCGCCCGCAACGTCGACCGCCCCATCGCCGGCCTGATCCGCGACCTCAAGGGGCGCGGGCTGCTGGAGGACACCCTGGTCGTCTGGACCACCGAGTTCGGCCGCACCCCCTATCATGAGTCGGCCGACGCGAAGGGGCGGGAGCACCACCACTGGGCCTTCTCCACCTGGCTGGCCGGCGGCGGCGTGAAGGCGGGCCACGTCCACGGCGCGACCGACGACCACGGCATCCACGTCGCCGAGGACGGCGTGCACGTCCACGACCTCCACGCCACGATCCTCCACCTCCTCGGCCTCGACCACACCCGCCTCACCTTCCGCCACGCCGGCCGCGACTTCCGCCTCACCGACGTCAAGGGGAACGTCGTCAAGCCGCTCCTGGCCTGAGCGCGCCGGGGGGCGGGCGTGGCGATCGGCCCTCGCCCGACCCGTTCGTCCCTCCGACCGGCTGCGCCTTCCCCGACGCCGAACGATTGCGGTACGCTGAACCGGCGACGAGGGGGATCGAAACCAGGGCGGAAAGGGCGGCGGCGCGATGTGTGGGATCGCCGGATTCGTGAACGGCGGAGATCGGGCGGCGGATCGCTCGGTGGTCGAGGCCATGACCGCCGTCCTCGCCCATCGCGGGCCCGACGGCGACGGCGTGCATGTCGCGGGGCCCGTCGCCCTGGGGCACCGGCGGCTGTCCATCATCGACGTCGAAGGGGGCGCCCAGCCGCTCGCCAACGAGGACGGCTCGGTCTGGATCGTCTACAACGGCGAGCTTTACAACGAGCCCGAGCTGCGACCGGGCCTGGAAGCGAAGGGCCACCGCTACCGGACCCATTGCGACACCGAGACCTACGTCCATCTGTATGAGGAGGACGGCGAGGCCTTCGTCGAGCGGCTCAACGGCATGTTCGCCCTGGCGATCTGGGACGGTCCCCGCCGTCGGTTGATCCTGGCCCGCGACCGCATGGGCCAGAAGCCGCTGTACTACGCCGAGCTTCCCGGCGGCGGACTGGCGTTCGGCTCCGAGCCCAAGGCCCTGCTGAAACACCCCGAGGTCCCCCGCGCGCTCGACCCCGACGGCCTGGCCCGCTACCTCTTCTACGAGTACGTCCCGGCCCCGTACTCGATCTGGCAGGGCGTCCGCAAGCTGCCGCGCGGGCATGTGTTGATCTGGGAGGGAGGCCGCGTCCGGGTCTCCCGGTTCTTCCCCAAAGGCCACCCGCGCGACCCGAGCCCGCCGCCGTTCGAGGAGGCGGCCGAGCGGTTCTGGGGCTCGTTCCGCGACTCCGTGGCCCGCCACCGCCGCTCCGACGTGCCGCTGGGCGTCTTCCTCTCCGGGGGCGTCGACTCGTCCAGCGTCGCCGCGGCGCTCTGCGAGGTCGAGCCCGCCGCGACCGTCCACACCTTCTCCATCGGCTTCGAGGACCCCAGCTTCGACGAGAGCGCCCACGCCCGGGCCGTCGCCGAATTCCTGGGGACCGACCACCACGAGCGGACCTTCTCCGTCGACCAGGTCCTCGAACTGCTGCCCCAGGTCGCCGCCTGGCTCGACGAGCCGTTCGGCGACGCCTCGGTCCTCCCCACGCACCTCCTCAGCCGGTTCGCCCGCGAGCACGTCGCCGTGGCCCTCGGCGGCGACGGGGCCGACGAGCTGATCGCCGGCTACCCCACCTTCGAAGCCGAACGCGCCGCCAGGATCTATCGCGGCCTCCCCCGCCCCGCCCGCGCCCTGGCCGAGGCCGCCGTCGGCCGCTTGCCCGTCGACCATCGCAACTTCAGCTTCGACTTCAAGCTCAAGCAGTTCCTCCGGGGCGCCGCCGAAGCCCCCCCCCTGGCCCACCAGCGCTGGCTGGGCTCGTTCTCCGGCCCCGAGCTGGCCCGGCTGCTCGTCGCCGACGGTCTCGACGTCGAGGCCGAGCACGCCTCGCTCGCCGCCCGGATCGCCGCCGAGGACCCCGGCGACCCGCTCGACCGCTCGCTGGAGCTCTACCAGGAGACCTACCTCCCCGAAGACATCCTGACCAAGGTCGACCGCGCGAGCATGGCCTGCGGCCTGGAAGTCCGCGCCCCGTTCCTGGACGCCCGCCTGGTCGACGAGGTCCGGTCCCTGCCTTCGTCCTACAAGTACGGCAAGGGGACCACCAAGCGGCTCCTCAAGCGGGCCGCCGCGTCCCGACTCCCCGAAGCGATCCTCAAACGCCCCAAGAAAGGCTTCGGCATCCCCGTCGCCCGATGGCTCCGGGGCCCGCTCGCCCCCCTGCTCCACCGACTCCTCGCCCCCGACCGCCTGCGGGCCCAGGGCCTCTTCCGCCCCGAGGAAGTCGCCCGCCGCGTCGCCGAGCACCAGGCCGGCGCCCGAGACCACCGCAAACCCCTCTGGACGCTCCTGATGTTCCAGTTGTGGCATGAACAATGGCTTGAGTGAACAGGAATTAGGATGAGGATCCTCGTCGTCTCCGACCTCCACGCCAACCGCGCGGCGCTCGCCGCGATCGACGAACCCCACGACGTCTGCTTCTGTCTGGGGGACCTCGTCGATTACGGCCCCGAGCCGTCGGCCTGCGTGCGCTGGGCCATGACCCACGCCGACCACGCCGTCCGGGGCAACCACGACCACGGCGTGGCCCAGGGCGTCCCGGTCACCGGCGACCTCGGCTTCCGCTACCTGACCCGCGTCACCCGGCCCGACATGTGGGAGGCCCTGGCCCCCGACGAACGCAAATACCTCCTCCAACTCCCCGTCACCTGCCGCGTCACCCTGGACGACGTCCGCTACCTCCTCGTCCACGCCACCCCCCGCGACCCCCTCGACGAATACCTCCTCCGCGACGAGGCCGGCTGGGCCCGCCGCCTCGAAAACGTCGACGCCGACGTCGTCTGCGTGGGCCACTCCCACATGCAGTTCAAGCTCAAGGTCGGCGATAAGCTCGTCGTCAACCCCGGCAGCGTCGGCATCTCCCGCGACGGCGACCCCCGCGCCGCCTACGCCGTCATCGAGGACGGCCGGGTCGAACTCAAGCGCGTTCCCTACCCCATCGAGGAAGTCGTCGCCGCCACCCAATCCACCCCCTGGCCCGACCGCGCCAAGGCCATGCTCACCCACGTGTTCCGCAACGGACGCCTCCCCCCCCCGCCGAGCGACCCCACGCACCTATAGCCGCTGACCCACGAGAAGCCGTACCACCCCGGCCGGTTTCAGAGAGCCTGGCCAGCGAACCCGCGACCCAAAATTGGCTTCGTTTGACACCGGACATGAGACCGTAAGACGTCGTAATTCCTGTGGATTCGGAATGTTATGTCGATCTCAATTGGCTCCGTTCGGCCGATATGGCGTTAACGACCTGCGCCCAGAGCGTAAGATAGGCTTCGTTCGAGCCAGCCTCGAATCAAAGAAATTCGACGCAAGGTTAATCGCAGTGTCGGTTTACATCGAAAAGGCGTGGCAGGAAATTGGGTTCGTTCGGCCGCATTGCATGAAGTCGAGGGAGAAGAGGAGAGACCTCGCTGCGAAAATCCAAGGAAAAAAATGAGCCGTCCGCGAGGGAGCGGGGACCCGCTCTCCAACGTGGGTTCAGGAGTGGCTGCTGGACTTTCCGGCGCGATCGGCGCAAGCGGAAATTCCGGCGCAAGCTGTTTTTGGAGAGTTGGTTACAACGTCGACAGATAAGCCGACCGGCCTTGCGCCGGGCCGAGATCCCGGCTCCCGTCGCGACGCCGAGAGCCCCGAAGGACGGGCCCCGACGCGGGGATCGGGCGTCGGAAAGCAAGCAGGCCCCTGGAGTTCGGAGCGGGATTCGATTATCATCTCGCCAGCGGACCTTCCGCGTTCGATTCCGATCGAATCGCCAGAGAGCTTCGAGGCGCAGCGCCCCCTAAGTGGGACATTGCACCGCGATCGCCCATTGCGGCGAAACCGGCTCGAGGATTCGTCGCTTGCGACGACGCCGTCCAATCCGGATCATCCCTCGCCGCCGAGGACGACCGACCCGTGAAGGGTGCAGTCGGCTCGACGTCGCGGCCGATACCGGGAGGGCGACGACGACGTCGCGAGAAATCGGGTCGGTCGACCAGCGTTGAATCGCGGATTCAAGGCGGCTGCGCCGTCGTCAAGACCGCGTGGATCGAAGCGAGGGGCCGAAGGCCGTCGCCGTTCGGGTCGCGCGGAAGATTCCGTGAAAAAACGGCATGGGGAATGGTTGACGGGTCCTGAGGGTGGCGATACACTCTTACTTTCCTACGTGATAGGCCAGTTAGGTGAGACCGGCTCACCTCGGATCGGCTGGGTTTCGGGCGGAAGGACGTGACTGCGGTGGCGGGTATCAGCAACGAGCGGATTCGGATCCGGATGGAAGCCTACGATCACACCATCCTGGATCAGTCGGCCAAGGACATCGTCGACACGGCCAAGCGGACCGAAGCCATCGTGCACGGGCCGATCCCCCTGCCGACCCGGATCGAACGGTACACCGTGCTCCGCAGCCCGCACATCGATAAGAAGTCGCGGGAGCAGTTCGAGATCCGGACCCACAAGCGGCTGATCGATATCGTCCAGCCCACCAATAAGACGATCGACGCCCTGAACAAACTGAGCCTGCCCGCGGGCGTGGACATCAAGATCAAGGCTTCGCCCTCGGGCGCCTGATCGCCGGATAACAGCTATCGCCTTGAAGACGCCCGACGCCGACCTCCCCCGGTCGTCGCAACGGGCCGAAGACTTCCTGGACCGCGTACGACTGGTACGTGCACGTCCGGATGCGTCGGACGCCTCAATCGGCCCAGGCCGAGAGACAGCCCCGACGCCGGGATCGCCGAAAAGCCTGGCCGCGATCCTCCGTCGAAGTCCGCCACCCACCCAGGTTGATTGGAACACGCCTCGCCGCGAGGCCCGCCGGGCGTCCCGGCCCCCCGGGGCTCGGCCGGCGGAAGCGCCGCCACCGGTTGTACACGGAGTTCGACGATGCGAGTGGGACTGCTGGGACGGAAGATCGGAATGACCCAGATCTTCCAGGAGGACGGCACCGCCGTCCCGATCACGGTTCTGGAGTGCGGGCCCTGCACCGTGCTGCAGGTCCGCACCGACGAAGTCGACGGCTACCACGCGGTCCAGCTCGGTTTCGACGACAAGAAGCGGAAGAACGCCACCCAGGCG
Organism: Planctomyces sp. SH-PL62; assembly: GCF_001610895.1. Taxonomy (NCBI): domain Bacteria; kingdom Pseudomonadati; phylum Planctomycetota; class Planctomycetia; order Planctomycetales; family Planctomycetaceae; genus Planctomyces; species Planctomyces sp. SH-PL62. Next base: position 285,803 of record NZ_CP011273.1, read on the forward strand.
GAGCGAGGCCACGCCAAGAAGGTGGAGGCCGAGCCCAAGCGTTACGTCAAGGAGATCCGCCAGGCCGAGGCGGTCGACGTGGCGGCCGGGACCACCCTGACGGTCGAGGTCTTCGGCGACGTGAAGAACGTCGACGTGACCGGCGTCAGCAAGGGTCGCGGCTTCTCCGGCGTCATGAAGCGTCACGGCTTCCGCGGCCTCCGGGCCACGCACGGCGTCAAGCGGATGCACCGCCATCCCGGCTCCTCCGGTCCCAGCGCCGACCCGTCGCGGACCCGCAAGGGCATCCGCAAGCCGGGCCAGTTCGGCAACGCCCAGGTGACCGTGCGGAACCTGGAAATCGTCCGGGTGGACCCGACCAACAACCTCTTGCTGCTCCGCGGCGCCGTCCCCGGCCCCAACGGCGGCTACCTGACCGTCCGTCAGACCAACAAGGGCTGAGCCGGGTTCGCGGACCCTCGGAGATGGATACGACCGCCATGCTGACGATCCCTGTTTACAACCCCGACGGCGCCAAGGTGGGTGAGGAGTCGATCGACCCCGCCGACTTCGGCGGGGCCGTCAACAAGCAGCTCCTTCACGACGTGGTCCTGATGCACCTGGCCGCCCGCCGGGTCGGGACCGTGAACACCCGAGGCCGGTCGGACGTCGCCGGCTCGAAGAAGAAGCTGTTCCGCCAGAAGGGGACGGGCAACGCCCGGGCCGGTTCCAAGCGGACCAACAAGCGGAAGGGCGGCGGCGTCGCCTTCGCCCGCCGCAACCGCGACTACCGCTACAGCATCCCCAAGAAGGCCGTCCGCACGGCCATCCGGATGGCCCTGCTGTCCAAGTTCCAGGACAACCAGGTCCTGGTGCTCGACGGCCTGAGCCTCGACAAGCCCCAGACCCGGACGGTCGCCAAGGCCCTCAAGGCGATCCGCCGGCCCGACATCACCGAGGCCGAGGCCGCCGAGGTCGTGGGCGAGACCAAGGCCCAGGCCGTGCGTCGGACCCTCGACGGCCGGTCGATCCTGCTGGGCCTGCCGGCCGCCGACCCGGTCCTCTACCGCAGCGCCCGCAACATCGAGGGCGTGACGGTGGCCCCGGTCGCCGAATTCAACACCTACGACGTGCTCAAGCAGCGATACCTGGTCCTGACGCGCGAGGCGCTCACGACCCTGATCGAGCGCGTGAAGTCCCAGCCGGCGCGTCGCGCCGTGGAGGCCTGATTCCATGGTCACGCTCCGCCGAGCCCCCGCATACTCCCGCAAGGGACCGGCCCTCGACCCCCACCAGGTGGTCGTCCGGCCGCTGATCACCGAGAAGGCGACCCACCTTTCGGAGCGGCACAACGCCTACACGTTCGAGGTCAACCCCCTGGTGGGCAAGACCGAGATCAAGGCGGCCGTCGAGGTCCTCTTCAACGTGAAGGTCCGCGACGTCCGCATCCAGAACCGCAAGGGCAAGCTCCGCCGGGTCAAGCTCCAGCAGGGCCGCACCCGGAGCTGGAAGAAGGCGATCGTCGCCCTCCACGACGACTATCGGATCGACTTCTATTGATCGTATGAGGATGGGTCGCGGCGGGCCCCGCGCCCGCCCCCCGGGACCGAACACCGAGACGTGAAGGGACGGGCGCAGCCGGCCGGGCCGCCCGCAGAGGAATCCAGCGATGGGCATCCGCTACTACAAGCCGACCAGTCCGGGCCGCCGCAACGCGTCGGTCAGCGACTTCTCGGAGCTGACGGATAAGAACAAGAAGCCGGAGAAGTCACTCACCGAGCCGCTCAAGAAGACCGGCGGGCGGAACAACCAGGGCTTCATCACGGCCCGGCACCGCGGCGGCGGCCACAAGCGGATGTACCGGATCATCGACTTCCGGCGCAACGACCGCGACGGCCAGGTCGCCCAGGTGACCCACATCGAATACGACCCCAACCGGTCGGCCCGGATCGCCCTCATCGTCTATCCCGACGGTGCCAAGCGGTACATCGTGGCCCCCGAGGGGTTGAAGGCGGGGATGGCCGTCAACTCCGGGCCCGACGCCGAGCCCAAGGTGGGCAACTGCCTGCCGCTGAGCAAGATCCCCACCGGGCACTCGATCCACAACATCGAGATGCAGCCCGGCGGCGGGGCCAAGCTCTGCCGCTCGGCCGGGGTGTCGGCGACGCTGACCGCCCGCGAGGGGACCTGGGCCCAGATCACGCTGCCGTCGGGCGAGGTCCGCCGGATCCCGGCCACCTGCCGGGCGACGATCGGCGTGGTCGGCAACTCCGACCACATGAACATCCGCCTGGGCAAGGCGGGTCGCAAGCGGTGGCTGGGGCGTCGTCCCCACGTCCGCGGCATGGCGATGAACCCGGTCGACCACCCGATGGGCGGCGGCGAGGGGCGGTCGAAGGGCCACACCCCGCAGTCGCCGACCGGCGTTCTGGCGAAGGGGGGCAAGACCCGTCGCCGCCGCAAGCCGTCGAACAAGGCGATCATCCGCCGCCGTACGAGCGTCCGCTACGGTCAGCTCAAGGTCTGAATCCCGAACTGAGCCGAGCGCCGTCGCGGAGCCGGCCCGACCCCGCGACGGCTCCTCCGTCCTGGTCATCGAATATCAAGGGAAGCTTCATTCATGGGACGTTCGCTCAAGAAAGGCCCGTACGTCGTCGAGCGGCTGCTGGAGAAGGCCGCCAAGGCCGACGCCATGGGCGCCCGCGAGCCGATCAAGACCTGGGCCCGGGCCTGCACCATCGTGCCCGAATTCATCGGCAAGAACTTCGCGATCCACAACGGCAAGAACTTCATCAAGCTGTACGTGACCGAGGACATGGTCGGTCACAAGTTCGGCGAGTTCGCGCCGACGCGGACGTTCCGGAGCCACGGCGGCAAGTCCGCGAAGGGCGCGAGGAAGTAAGTCGACGCAAGGGAAGCGGGCGGCGGCCGCCGCCGCGAGATCAACCGAAACGAGACGCCCGGGGACGAGCGGCCCGTCGCGACGGCCCGAGGCGACGGGGCCCGGCCCCGGCCCCCCGCGGACATAACACGAGACTCCGGTCATGAGCACCATCGCCGAATACACGGCCAGCCACCGATTCGCCCGCATCTCGGTGCGGAAGGTCCGGCCCCTGCTGGACCTGATCCGCGGCAAGTACGCCGACGACGCGCTCGACATCCTGAAGTACATGCCCCACCGGGGCGCCCGGCTGGTCGAGCGGGTGCTCAGGAGCGCCATGGCCAACGCCGAGGACCGCGGGGTCCGCAACGTCGGCGACCTGGTGGTCACGGACGCCCGGGGCGACGGCGGCCCGATGTTCAAGCGGCTGATGCCCCGGGCTCGGGGCATGGCCTACCTGATCCGCCGCCGCAGCAGCCACATCGCGATCGGGCTGGAGGATTTCAGCCGGACCGACGAGGCCTGACGCACCCCCCGGCCGGGCGCTTCGCCCGCCGAGGACGAGAGGACGAGAGGACGAAGAGATGCGCTATCCACAAGCCGGGGGACGCTGAGCGATGGGCCAGAAGGTTCGACCGACCGGGTTCCGCGTGGGCGTGATGGAGGACTGGCGGAGCCGCTGGTACGCCTCCAAGCACGAGTTCGCCGACCTCTTGGTCGAGGATTTCAAGATCCGGAAGTTCATCAAGAACAAGTACGGATTCGCCGGCATCCCCAAGATCGAGATCGAGCGGACGCGAGACGCCGTGACGGTGCTCCTGTCGACCGCCCGCCCGGGCGTGGTGATCGGCCGCAAGGGGGCCGAGGTCGAGAAGCTCCAGGAGGAGCTGCAGAACCTCACCGGCCGCCGGATCGAGATCAAGATCGTCGAGGTCCCCCGACCCGAGATCGACGCCCAGCTGATCAGCGAGGACATCGCCGAGCAGCTCCAGAAGCGTTCGAGCTTCCGGCGGACGATCAAGCGGGCGCTTGAGCAGACGATGGACGGCGGCGCCAGGGGCGTCAAGGTCCAGCTCTCCGGGCGGCTGGGCGGGGCCGAGATGTCGCGGACCGAGGCGGCGGCCAAGGGGTCCGTCCCCCTGAGCACCCTCCGGGCCAAGATCGACTACGGTTTCGCCGAGGCCAAGACCGCGCAGGGCCACATCGGCGTCAAGGTATGGGTCAACCAGGGCGACTATTTGAAGATGGAGGCTGGCGATGGCGCTGATGCCCAAGCGGGTCAAGTATCGAAAAAGCCAAAAAGGCCGCGTAAAAGGTAACGCCACCCGCGGCAACTACGTCGCGTTCGGCGAGTACGGGCTGCAGACCCTCGAGCCCGGGCGGATCAGCGCCCAGACCATCGAGGCCGGCCGCGTGGTCGCCAGCCAGGCGGTCAAGGGGGGCGGCAAGCTCTACATCCGGATCTTCCCGCACAAGAGCGTGACCGCGATCCCGGCCGAGACCCGAATGGGCAAGGGCAAGGGCGAAGTCGAGTTCTGGGCCGCGGTGGTGAAGCCGGGGACGATCCTCTACGAGATCGGCGGGCTGTCCGAGGACGCCGCCCGGGCCGCGTTCAACCGCGTGTCCCACAAGTTGCCCGTCGCCTGCCGCTTCGTGACCCGCCGGCCGACGGTCTGACCGGGTCGAAGGCGGGGCGAGACCAGCGAGACGACGAGACGACCGGAGGCCCGCGAGCGGGCCGAGACGACCGGAAGGACGAAAGGACCCATGAGCAAGGCCTCCGAACTCCGCGACCACTCCGACGAGCAGCTCGAGCTGCAGCTGAAGGACGTGCAGAAGAACCTGTTCCGCCTCCGGCTCCAGAGCGAGACCGAGCGGCTCGAGGCCCCCAGCGAGATCATCAAGGCCAAGCGCGAGATCGCCCGGATCAAGACGATCCTCCGCCAGCGCCAGATCGAGCGCGAGAAGGCCGCCGGAGTCGCCTCCTGACCTCCCCCTCCCCGGGGGGCGTCGGGTCGCGACGCGACATCCACCAAAGCCTCAACCCGAAACCGAAGCACGCACGATGAGCCAACCCAGCCTCGCGAATGCGAATTCGACGGCCGCCCGCAAGCCCCGCAAGACGGAGGTCGGCGTGGTGGCGTCGGACAAGATGAACAAGACCCGCCGGGTCGTGGTCGAGCGGCTCGTGCCCCACGACAAGTACGGCAAGCTGATGAAGCGCCGGACCGTCTGCCACACCCACGACGAGCTCAACGAGTCCCACGTGGGGGATCTGGTCGAGATCATGGAGACCCGGCCGGTGTCGAAGCTCAAGCGGTGGAGGCTGGTCCGGATCGTCCGCAAGGGCGCCCAGCAGGCCCTCGCCGGCGAGGGCGAGGCCGCGGCCCCGACCCCGAAGCCGGCCGACTGACGGCCTCCGAACCCGACCAGCGAAAGGTCACCGACCCATGATCCAGATGCAGACCCGGCTCGACGTGGCCGACAACAGCGGCGCCAAGGAAGTGATGTGCATCAAGGTGCTCGGCGGCAGCGCGTCCCGCTACAAGCGGCGCACCGCCGGCATCGGCGACACGATCATCGCCAGCGTCAAGAAGGCCTCGCCCGGCAGCGACGTCAAGGCGGGAGACGTGGTCCGCTGCGTCATCGTCCGGACCCGCAACCAGGCCCGCCGCACCGACGGCAGCTACGTCAAGTTCGACCGCAACGCGGTCGTCCTGATCGACAACGAGAAGAACCCCCGCGGCACGCGCATCTTCGGGGCCATCGCCCGCGAGCTCCGCGACCGCCAGTTCATGAAGATCATCAGCCTGGCCTCCGAGGTCGTCTGACCACGGAGCGGGCCCGGCCGACCCCCGACCCCCGCGACGCGTTTCGCAAGCGAGCGAGTGAACCATGCATATCCGGAAAGACGACCAGGTCGAAGTGATCGCCGGCGACGACAAGGGGACCCCGTCGAGCCGACGCATCGCCAAGGTGCTCCGGGCGATCCCCTCGAAGAACAAAGTCGTCGTCGAGGGGGTCAACCGGGTCTACAAGCACATGAAGCCGAGCCAGAAGAACCCCCAGGGGGGGCGGCTCTCCAAGGAAATGCCCGTCGCTGTCTCGAACGTCCTCCTCTTCTGCCCGAAGTGCAACCGCGGCGTCCGTCAGGGCGCCCGGTTCACCGCCGAGGGCGTGAAGGAGCGCTTCTGCCGCAAGTGCGGCCAGGGGCTGGGGACGCTCGGGCCCAAGAAGAAGGCGCACGCCGAGGCCGCCCAGGCCGACCGCTGACGACCGCCGCCCCCCCGAGGCCGGGCCCCGGGGCGGAGACCGCAAGCCCGCCGCCGATAACGAAGGAAACCGGGAATGGCTCGCCTCCAAGAACTGTACAAGACCGAGATCAAGCAGGCGGTCGCCGCCAAGTTCAACCTCGACAACCCGATGGCGATCCCCAAGCTCTCCAAGATCGTCGTCAACATGGGCGTCGGCCGGGCCACCCAGGACAAGACCATCCTGGACTCCGCCGCCGAGAGCCTCGGCCGGATCACCGGCCAGCGTCCGGCCCTCACCAAGGCCAAGACGTCGGTGTCGGGCTTCCGCCTCCGCGAGGGGAACGACATCGGCTGCAAGGTGACCCTGCGGGGGGCGAGGATGTACGAATTCCTCGACCGCCTGGTGTCGATCGCCCTGCCTCGTATCCGCGACTTCCGCGGCGTCAACCCCAACAGCTTCGACGGCCACGGCAACTACAGCCTGGGCCTCGCCGAGCAGGTCGTCTTCCCCGAGATCGACGCCGACCGGATCCAGCACACCCACGGCATGGACGTGACCATCGTCACCACCGCCCAGAACGACGACCAGGCCCGGGAACTCCTCCGCCTGTTCGGCGTCCCGTTCCGCCAGCCCGGCTCGGCCGGCGGCCGCTACGGCAAGTGAGCCGGGCCGACCCCGGCCGACCCCGATCCCGATCCGACGTACGCCCGACCCCAACCGGGTCGAAGTAACACCCCGACGCGAAATTGACCGGCCGCCGCGAGGCGTCCACCGCACGGTCCTGGAAGGTTGAGCATGTCGACCAAGGCCCAGAAGATCAAGTCCGAGACGCCCCGCAAGTTCGCCGTCCAGCACCGCAATCGGTGCCGGCTTTGCGGTCGTCCCCGAGCCTACTATCGCAAGTTCGGCATCTGCCGGATCTGCTTCCGGAATCTGGCCAGCCGCGGCCTGATCCCGGGCGTCAAGAAGGCGAGCTGGTAGCGCGACGCCGGGCCGGGCCCGCTGCCCTCCCCCGCGCCGCCCGCGGCCCTCGCCCAGGCGCGTCCGCCGCGAACCCGCCGGCTCTTCGGCCGTGCGGAGCCGACTCCCCCCACACTCCGAACAGAATAGTCGCGTCCGTCCGAGTCGCCCCGCCGCGCCGACGCACCCCGAGAGAGGAGCCGCCCCGAGAGGGCGCCCCCGGGGACGTTACCCGCGACGGTTCAGGAAGGCTTCCCCGCCATGATGACCGACCCGATCGCAGATATGCTGACCCGGATCCGCAACGCCGTGCGGATCGAGCGCACGTCCCTCGACATGCCCGCTTCCAACATGCGGCGGGGGATCGCCCAGGTCCTTAAGGACGAAGGCTACATCTGGGATTTCGAAGAGATCGAGACCGTCCCGGCCCGCACCCTTCGGCTCCACATGAAGTACGGCCCCAACGGCGAGCGGCTGATCACCAAGATCGACCGCATCAGCAAGCCGGGCCGCCGGGTCTACCGGGGCTACAAGGACCTCAGGCCGGTCCTCGGCGGCATGGGGATCCAGATCCTCAGCACCCCTCGGGGGATCGTCAGCGACCGCCGCGCCCGCGACCAGAAGGTCGGCGGCGAAGTCCTGGCCATGATCTACTAAGCCGGGCCTCCGCCTCCCCGGGTACCGAACCACCTTCATCGCCAGAACAAGAACGAGGAAGACGGAGCCATGTCCCGTATCGGTCGAAAGCCGGTCGTCGTCCCGGCCAACGTGAAAGTCGCGATCGCCGACTCGACGATCCAGGTCGAGGGGCCCAAGGGCAAGCTCAGCTACGGCCACCGTCCCGAGGTCTCCGTGACCTTCGACGAGGCCAAGAACGAGATCGCCGTCGCCCGTCGCAACGACGAGCGGATGAGCCGGGCGCTCCACGGCCTGACCCGGAGCCTCGTGGCCAACATGGTCGAGGGCGTGGCGACCGGCTACACCCGGAAGCTTGAGATCGTCGGCGTCGGCTACCAGGCCCAGCTCAAGAAGGCGAACACCATCGCCTTGCAGGTCGGGTACGCCAACCAGATCGTCCTGGAGGCGCCCGCCGGGGTGACGGTGGCCGTCCCGGACGCCACGCACGTCGTCGTCACCGGCGCCGACAAGCAGGCCGTCGGCCAGTTCGCCGCCGAGGTCCGCGCGGTGCGGCCGCCCGAACCCTACAAGGGCAAGGGGATCCGCTACGAGGGCGAGGCCGTCCGTCGCAAGGCGGGCAAGGCGTTCGGCTCGAAGTGACCCCGCGTTCCGCCTGAGAACCAAGAGACCCGCAAGACCCCGTCCGAGACGGCGCCGGCCCCGTCCCACCGACGCGAGCCCCGCCGGCCGCCGACAGCGAGAGGATCGTTCCCGTGGACACCGCCAACCACCACCTGCTGGTCCAGACGCGCCGCCTGCGCCGCCAGCGCCGGATTCGCAAGCGGCTCGCCGGGACGCCCGAGCGTCCCCGCCTGGCCGTCTTCCGCAGCTCGAAGCACATTTACGCCCAGGTGATCGACGACCGGGCCGGCAAGACCCTGGTCCAGGCGAGCACCGTGGATCCCGAGGTCAAGGCCGAGGTCGCCTACGGCGGCAACAAGGCGGCCGCCGCGGTCGTCGGCCGGGTCGTCGCGGCGCGAGCCAAGGCGGCCGGTCTGGGCAAGATCTGCTTCGACCGCCGCAGCTACAAGTATCACGGCCGCGTCGAGGCCCTGGCCGCCGCCGCTCGCGAGGCCGGCCTCGATTTCTGACCTCGATCCGAAAGATCCGTCGCGTCGCCCGAACTCGGTCGACATGCAGCTCACACCGAATCATACTGGCAGAGAGAAGGAGTATCCCACGTGTCGACCGACACACGAGATCGCGACCGCGACCGCGGCGAATGGGTTGAGAGCGTCGTCGCGATCCGCCGTTGCGCGGCGGTGGTGAAGGGGGGCCGTCGGTTCAGCTTCAACGCGCTCGTCGTGGTCGGCAACGGCCGCGGGCAGGTGAGCTGGGGCTACGGCAAGGCCAACGAGGTCCCGCCGGCCGTCGAGAAGGGCGTCAAGGACGCCCACAAGCAGATGAAGCGGGTCCAGCTCCGGGGCACCACCATTCCCCACACGGTCGTCGGCCGCTTCGGCGCCGCGAGCGTCCTGATGATGCCCGCCGCACCGGGCACCGGCGTCATCGCCGGCGGCGCGGTCCGCGCCGTGGTCGAGGCCGCGGGGATCCGCGACGTCCTCACCAAGAGCTTCGGCTCGCCCAACAAGCTCAACCTCGTCAAGGCCGCCATCCAGGGCCTCACCCAGCTCCGCACGAAGGAAGAGATCGCCCGCCTCCGGGGAGTCCAGATCTAATGCAATTGCACGACGTCCACGAAGGTATCCAGCGCCGTAAGAAGCGCAAGCGCGTCGGCCGGGGCGTCGGCTCCGGTCACGGCAAGACCTCCAGCAAGGGCCACAAGGGCCACAGCTCGCGCCAGGGCTTCAAGATCGGCGCCCTGTTCGAGGGCGGCCAGATCACCCTGGCCCGCCGGGTCCCCAAGCGGGGCTTCTTCAACGGCGCCTTCAAGAAGCACTTCGTCCTGGTCAACCTCGGCGAACTCGACAGCTTCTTCCCCGAGCCGGGGGTCGTCGACGAGGCCGCCCTCCGCGCCACGGGGCTGGTCAAGGGCTACGCCCACGACGGCATCAAGATCCTCGCCGACGGCGAGGTGACCAAGGCCTTCGAGATCCACGCCACCAAGTTCAGCGAGGCGGCCGTCGCCAAGATCGAGGCCGCCGGCGGCAAAGCCGTCGTCGCCCCCTACATCGGCAAGGTCGCCAAGCCGGACGAGACCTGCGGGTCCTGACCCGCCCCCGCTTTCATTCCGCCGCGGCGCGTCGATCGGCGATCGGCGCGTCGGCGGCGGTCCTATTTTGATCGAGACCCGGCGACGCCCCGCCGCGACGGCCCCGGACGGGCCCTCCCCCGGGGCTTCGCGACCCAATCGGCCCATACCGGCCCGAACGATGAACCACGGCCCCAGCGGAGGCGATCGCGCGTGGACAAGCTGATCACCATCTTCAAGATCCCCGAACTCCGGCGGAAGATCCTGTTCACCGCCCTGCTCCTGGCCATCTACCGGATCGGGTTCTACGTCCCGCTGCCGATCGTCAACCAGGCCCAGCTCCGAAACTGGGAAGAGCAGCTCAGCACCAACGCCGCCGGCAAGATCTTCGGCACCGTCGCGATGTTCGGCGGCACCTCGATCGGCATGAGCACGATCTTCGGCCTGGGCATCATGCCCTACATCTCCGCTTCAATCATCTTCCAGCTCCTGGGCAGCGTCGTCCCGTCGCTCGAGGCGATGATGAAGGAAGGAGAGAGCGGCCGCAAGCGGATCAATGAGTATACGCGATACGCCACGGTCGTCTTATGCGCCGTGCAGAGCGCGTTCTGGGTGCAATATATGATGAGCCCCCAGATGAACGTGGTCTTGCCGGAGTATCGCGACATCTGGCATGGCATGGTCTCCGTCTCGATCATGACGGCGGGGACGGTCTTCCTGATGTGGGTCGGCGAGCAGATCGACGAGTACGGCATCGGCAACGGCATCAGTCTGCTCATCATGGCGGGCATCCTCTCGCGCCTTCCCGTCGCCCTCCAGGGGCTTTGGCAGAACGCGACCACCCGACTCACCCCCGAGCCCGGCAAGTACGGCATCATCACGATCGCCCTGCTGCTGATCCTGTTCGTCGCGGTCGTCGTCGGCGTCGTGGCGATCACCGAGAGCCAGAGACGGATCCCGACCCAGTCGGCCAAGCACGTCAGGGGCCGTCGAGTCTTCGGCGGGACGCGACAGTACCTTCCGCTGAAGGTGAACCAGGCCGGCGTCATGCCGATCATCTTCGCCTCCAGCTTGCTCATCTTCCCGTCCCTGATCCTCAGCGCCCTGGCTCGCTCCACCGCCAGCCTTCGGTCGGACACCTGGTCGATCGGCTCGTTCTTCGCGACCACGCTCCAGGACCTCGCCGACGCCTTCCAGCGCCAGGGGTATCTGTACACGCTCTCCAACATCGTGATGATCTACTTCTTCTGCTACTTCTGGACGGCCATCACCTTCAACCCGAAGGACATGTCCGAGAACCTGAAGGACTACGGCAGCTTCATCCCGGGCTACCGCCCCGGGCGTCGCACGGCCGAGTACCTGGAGAAGGTCATGCTGCGGATCACTTACGTGGGGGCGGCCTTCCTGTCGCTCGTCGCGGTGATCCCGACGCTGGTCCAGAACGGCCTGAACGTCGACTTCACGGTGGCCCAGTTTCTGGGCGGCACCGGCCTGCTGATCGTCGTGAGCGTCTGCCTCGACCTGGTCCAGAAAATCGACAGCCACCTCGTGATGCGGAACTATTCGGGACTTGTGAATCGCAAGTGACCCCAGGAGTCGCCGCATCGTGTCATCGCAACACGGATCGGGCCGCCGTCCCACGCTTCCCCCCCTCCCCTCCGGAGCCCTTCGGCGTCCGGAGGGCATGGGCGGGCCGAAACCGGGATCGGGTCCGCCGCCGTCCCGGAGGACCCCCGTGATCCAGCTCAAAAGCCCCCGCGAGATCGCCCTGATGCGGGAAGCCGGGCGACTCGTCGCTCGGGCGCTCGGCGAGGCTCGCAAGCTGGCCGTGCCGGGGGCGACTACCGCCGATCTCGACGAGGCCGTGGCCTCGGTCTTCCGCGAGGCCGGTGCCACCCCCCTGTTCCTGGGCTATCCGTCCTCGATGCGGGGCAAGCCGCCGTTCCCGGCCGTCATCTGCTCCAGCGTCAACGAACACGTCGTCCACGGCATCCCCAACCGTCGCCCGTTGCGCGAAGGGGACGTCGTCGCGGTCGACACCGGCTGCCGCCTTAACGGCTGGTGCGGCGACTCCGCCGTCACCCTCCCCATCGGCCAGGTGGCGCCCGACGTCCAGAAGCTCCTGGATTGCACCTCCGAGACCCTGGACCTCGCCGTCCGCGCCATGGGGCGTTGCCGCTACTGGTCGGAAGTGGCCTCGTTGATGGAGCAGTACGTCAAAAGCCAGGGCTTCTACGTCATCGAAAAGTTCGTCGGCCACGGCATCGGCAAGGAGATGCACGAGGAACCGCAAGTTCCCAACTTCTTCAGCAAGGCGCTCCGCAAGCACGACATCCTGCTCGAGCCGGGCCTGGTGCTGGCGGTCGAGCCCATGGTGTCGATGGGGACGAAGGACGTGCGGACCCTGGACGACGGCTGGACCGTCGAGACCCGCGACCGCCGCCCCAGCGCCCACTTCGAACACACCATCGCGATGACGCCCGAAGGTCCCGAGATCCTCACGCTTCCCTGAGCGGACGGAGGAGGCCGGATGCGACGGGAACTCACGACCTCCAGTAGGAAATCGCGACGAAATTATCTTGACGAAAGTGGAAGCAGAGACCCTTGCGGAAGAGAAGGAAGATCGTTAGGATGGTCGAATTCCCCGGTGGGCCCGCCATGCCTCAGTGCGCCTGGGCTTCCTGACGCCCAGCGACCGTCGGGTCGATCGGCGAGCGCGATCATCGAGATTTCGGACGGCTGACGCGGGAATCGCGGCCGCTACGAATGCCGCGTCGCCCCCGGCTCGTTCCGGCCGCCGGCCGCACCGCCGGTGCCAGGTCTTCCCTCGAGGACGGACCTGGCGACCGATCGGCCGGGCGACCAATCGCCGGTGGACGATGGACGCCGCCGGGGCGGGCGAACCGGCGTCCCGACGGCGCATCCGCCGAGGGGCGGCGTCTCGGCCACGCAAGTCGGCGTTCCCACGGACAATACACAGGAAAGCAGCGACGGCCATGAAAGTGCGATCGAGCGTCAAGAGGATCTGCGAGAACTGCAAGATCGTGAGGCGGGCGGGCAAGGTCCTGGTGATCTGCTCGAACCCCCGACACAAGCAACGACAGGGCTGACGTCCGCGGCGCCCCCGGCCCAGCCGGTGTGCGTCGGGAGGGCGCGGCCGATCCCAACTTTAGTACAGCCGTGGATCGACGGAGACTGATGGAATGCCTCGTATTCTGGGCGTGGACATACCCAACGACAAGCGGACGGTGATCTCGCTGCGCTACATCTACGGGATCGGGCCGACCCTCGCAGCGCAACTCTGCGAGCGGGCCGGGATCGACCCGGAGAAGCGGGCCCGCGACCTGAGCGAGGATGATCTGGCGAAGCTGGCGGGCCTGCTCGACAACGAGTACACGGTCGAAGGCCAGCTCCGTCGTCAGGTCCAGCAGAACATCGGCCGGCTCCGCGAGATCGGTTGCTATCGGGGACTTCGGCACCGCAAGGGCCTCCCCGTCCGCGGCCAGCGGACCCGCACCAACGCCCGGACCCGCAAGGGGCCGAGGAAGACGGTGGCCGGCAAGAAGGGCGTCAAGGAGATGCGCTGAGGCCGCGACGGCCCGACCAGGGCTGTCGGCTCGCGCGTCGCATCGCGTCGCGGGTTCGCCCCGAGGCGAGGCGGCCGGGCCGGGACGCGGCGGGGGACGCGGATCGAGCATCGAGAATGGGCGGGCGCGAGGCGGCCGCTGGACGGTTGCGGGTCGTTCGATCCGCGGACGACACAAGCACGAATCAGTTAGACGAGGAGCGCAGGACCCGTGGCCAAGGCCAAGAAGCGGAAGACGCGACGCAACGTAAGCCGTGCGGTGGTGCATATCAAGGCGACGTTCAACAACACCACCGTGACCATCACCGATCCCAACGGCGACGCCCTTTGCTGGGCCTCGTCGGGGACCGTCGGCTTCAAGGGGAGCCGCAAGAGCACGCCGTTCGCCGCCCAGCGCGCCGCCGAGACGGCCGCCGCCTCGGCGACGAAGTACGGCGTCAAGGAGGTCGAGGTCAAGGTGAAGGGCCCCGGCTCCGGCCGCGAAAGCGCGATCACCGCGATCCAGGCCTCGGGCCTGTCGATCAAGGCGATCGAGGACGTCACCCCGCTGCCGCACAACGGCTGCCGCCCCCCCAAGAAGCGCCGCGTCTGACCGCCGGTCGCGCCGCGACGCCCGGGCCGGCGGAGCCCCCCCGCCCCGCCCGACGACATCCCCGCGTCGCGAACGCGACACCCCCCGGGGCCCGCAAGACGGGCCCCCCCCGCCGCACACGTACGAGTCAAACCAAACGTTCGAGGTTCGTTGGATCTACCATGGGACGATATACAGGACCGGTCTGCCGGCTTTGCCGCCGCGAGGGCGTCAACCTCTACCTCAAGGGGGCGAGGTGCTACAGCAACAAGTGCGCGATCGTGCGCCGGGACGGCGTCCCGGGCATGCACCAGTTCCGCCGCGGCAAGGCCAGCGAATACGCCATTCGGCTTCGTGAGAAGCAGAAGGTCAAGCGGTATTACGGCATCTTCGAGCGGCAGTTCCGCAAGTACTACGCCGAAGCCGCCCGCAAGAGCGGCAACACCGGCGACGCCCTGATGTCGCTGCTGGAGCGTCGGCTGGACAACGTGGTGGCGCGGCTCCAGTTCGCCGCCAGCCGCCCGCAGTCGCGACAGTTCATCCGTCACGGCCACATCCTGGTCAACGGCAAGAAGGTCGACATCCCGAGCTACCTCGTCCGCCCCGGCGACCAGGTCTCGGTCAAGAACCGCGAGCAGTCGCGGAATCTCGCCCTGGAGAACCAGGCGGCCGACTTCCTGGCCCCGGTCCCCGACTGGCTCGACCGGATCAGCACCGATCCCCCCGAAGGCCGCATCAGCCGCCTGCCGACCGTCCAGGACGTGGCTCTGCCGGTGACGCCGCAGTTGATCGTTGAGTTGTTGAGCCGCTGACCGCGTCCGGCCGAGAGCACCATCAGGGGGATTCATGATGCGTATCCGTTGGCGCGGCCTCGAACTGCCCAGCCGTGTCGTCTGCAACCGCGACAACCTCTCCGACACCTTCGGCGAGTTCCACGTCGAGCCGTTCGAGCGCGGCTTCGGCCACACCGTGGGCAACAGCCTGCGTCGCATCCTCCTCTCCAGCCTGGAGGGGAGCGCGATCACCAAGATCAAGATCCAGGGGGTCCAGCACGAGTTCTCGTCGATCCCCGGCATGGTGGACGACATCACGGATCTGGTGCTCAACATCAAGCTCCTGGTGGTGAAGAACCACTCGGAGCATCCCCGGACGATCCGGATCGATCGCGACCGTCGGGGCGTCGTCACCGCCGCGGACA
This sequence comes from Planctomyces sp. SH-PL62, assembly GCF_001610895.1. NCBI lineage: Bacteria > Pseudomonadati > Planctomycetota > Planctomycetia > Planctomycetales > Planctomycetaceae > Planctomyces > Planctomyces sp. SH-PL62. The sequence goes on from NZ_CP011273.1 coordinate 301,063, forward strand.
TCCTCCACGACGAGTCGATCGAGATCATCAATCCCGACCACATCCTCTGCACCCTGACCGACGACGTCCCCTTCCACCTGGAGATGACCGTCGAGAACGGGCGGGGCTACAAGACCGCCGCCGAGGGGCACACCGACGACCTGGAGATCGGCGTCATCCCGATCGACTCCAGCTTCAGCCCGGTCCACCGGGTCGAATACCACGTCGAGAACACCCGCGTCGGCCAGCGCACCAACTACGACAAGCTCATCGTCCGGATCTGGACCACCGGCGTCCTGAACCCCGAGATGGCCCTCGTCGAGGCCGCGAAGATCCTTCGCAAGCACCTCAACCCGTTCGTCCAGTACAACGAGCCGGGCCCCGGCCTCTCGATCGAGTCCGGCCCCTACGACGGCGGGAACTACGCCCCGCTCGACGCCGAACTCGAGCGTAAGCTCGACATGAGCCTGGCCGAGCTGGAGCTGTCCGTGCGGGCGACGAACTGCCTCGAAAGCGAGGGGATCACCACCGTCCGCCACCTGGTGAGCCGCTCCGAGGACCAGCTCCTCAACGTCCGCAACTTCGGCGAGACCACCCTCAAGGAGGTCCGGGCCAAGCTCCACGAGATCGGCCTCGACCTGGGCATGAACGTCCCCCCCAAGAGCTGACCGGTTTTCGCGACGTCCGCCCGGACCGCCGCCCCGCCCCCCGACGGCGCGACGGCCCCGGGCCGAACCGACGAAGCCCTTACGATCAGATAAGAAATTCGCCATGCGTCACAAGAAAGCCGGCCGCAAGTTCAAGCGTTCCCCCGAACACCGCCGCATGCTCCTGCGCAATCTGGCCACGGCGCTCCTGGAGCACGGCAAGATCACGACCACCGTCCCCAAGGCGAAGGAACTCCAGCCTTACGTCGAGAAGCTGATCACCTCCGCCAAGGAGGGCTTCAAGCTCGACCCCTTCCGCCGCAGCCTGGCCGTCCTCAATAACAAAGAGGTCGCCTACAAGCTGTTCCACGAGATCGGCCCCCGGTTCGCCAGCCGCCCCGGCGGCTACACCCGGATCTACAAGCTCGCCAAGGTCCGTCAGGGCGACGCCGCCGAGATGGCCGTCATCCAGCTCCTCGGCGAGAACGAGACGATCAAGACCCCCAGCCGCCCCGCCGTCGTCGCGGCCGAGGCTCCCACGGCCTGAGCGATCGCTTGATCGATCGAGCAGACGTCTCGCATGATGCGGGGCGGATCGGCCGCGAATCGGCCCGACCCGCCCCGCTCCCCGCCTTGCCAGCCTCGACCGCCTCCCCCCGCCCGCCTCCGGCCCCGGCCTTCGCATCCAGGAGCGCCGCACCATGAGCCGAGACCCCCGCTGCCTCTTCTGCAAGATCGTCCACGGCGAGATCCCGTCGGCCCGCGTCCTGGAAACGGACCAGGCGGTGGCGATCCTGGACATCAACCCGGTTTCTCACGGCCACGTCCTGATCATTCCTCGGTCGCACCACGCCGAGCTGGCGGAGTTGCCCGACGACCTTTCCGGTCACGTCGGCTCGCTCCTCCCTCGCCTGACCCGCGCCGTCGTCGCCGCGACCGGGGCGGACGGCTCGAACACGGTCATCAACAGCGGAAGCGTCGCCGGGCAGACCATCTTCCACTGCCACTGGCACGTCATCCCTCGGTTCTTCGACGACCCTGTGAGATGGCCCTGGCCTCATCATCCGTATGCTGGCGAGGAGATGGGCCGGATGGCCTCGAAGATCGCTCGCGAACTCGGCGCCCGCGCCGACGATTGAGGCGGCCGACGCCTCGTCCCGAACCCGCCCCCGGGTGGTCTTCCCCGTTTCCCGCGAAATCGGAACCGCCCTCGCGGCGTCCTTCTTTCCGGGAGTCCTCTCCATGACGTTCCGCACCCGAAGGATCGCGCCTCCCTCCCTCGTCCTGGCGCTCGGCGTTTTGCTGGCCTCGTCCTTTCCCCCCTGCCCGACTTCGGCCGCCGCCGACGCCCCCGCCCGGCTCGCCACGACCGGCCGATTCGATCTCAAAGGGGACGTGCCGCTGGACGACGGCCGCGTCGTCGCCGGCGACGGCTCGATCGGTCGCATGAACTGGGTCCCCGCGGATCGCGTCGGCGAGGGCTACACGATCAATTTCGCCATCAACCGGCTGGGCTGGCGTCGTCTGGCCGTCTCTTTCAGGCCGTCCCGGTCGGGGACGGTGACGTTGACCTTGATGGGACCCTGGGAGCAGTCGTCGGCGGGCGGCGTGCTCCGTCAGGAAGTGCTCTGGGACGACCTCCGCGTCGAGGGTGCGGAACTCGCCGCCGACCCTGGGTTCGAGTCGAAGAGGGGCTGGGAAGGGGCGGGAGTCGTCGAGCCTCCGCCCGCTGCGTCGGGTTCCCGAGTCGGCCGGACGTGGCACGACGAGACCCTCTCGACCAGGCTCGCCGTGAAGGCGGGGGTCCCGGTCGTGATCCATGTCCAGGCCCTCGCGCGGACGCCCGAAGGCTATAAGGACATGAAGCCTATCGTCGGCCGCGATACTCCCGCGCACCGACTGGCGAAGCAGTTCCTCCGCGGCGCCAACCTGGGGAACGGCCTGGAAGTCCCGCCGGGGCAGGACTGGGCCGTGAAGTACACCGGGGACGACGTGAAGCGCATCAAGGCGGAAGGGTTCGACCACATCCGCATACCCGTCGGCTGGCACCACTACGTCGGCCCCGCGCCCGATTACAAGCTCTCGCCCGACATCTTCAAGAAGGTGGATGACTTCCTCGACGCCGCCGCGCGCGAGGGCCTCGGGGCGATGATCAACATCCACCACTTCGACGATTTCACGGCCGACCCGGAGGGCCGGAAGGCCGAGTTCCTGGCGATCTGGCGGCAAGTCGCCGAGCATAACGCCGGGCGTCCCGCGAACGTCGCCTTCGAACTGCTGAACGAGCCCAAGGACGCCGCCACCACCGAGGTCGTCAATCGGATCTTCGCCGAGACCGTGAAGGTCATCCGCGAGTCGAACCCCGATCGGCTGATCGTCGCCGGCCCCGGGCGGTGGAATTCGATCTCCGAACTCCCCGCGTTCCGGCTGCCCGACGACGACGGCATCCTCGTCACCGTCCACTCGTACGACCCGTTCTTCTTCACCCATCAGGGGGCGTCCTGGACGAATCGCGGCGACGACGGCAGGCAGAAGGGGATCCGATTCCCCGGGCCGCCGGCTTCGCCGCTGTCGGCCGATCCCGCGCTTCGGCTCACGCCCGGCTTCCTGGCCTGGATCCACGAGTACAACACCGCCCCGGCCGCATCGAACCCGTCGAGCCCCGCCGTCATGGACAAGGCGGTCGAGGCGATCCGGGAGTGGTCCGAACACTACGGCCGTCCGGTCTACCTCGGGGAGTTCGGCGCGATCATGGCGGCCGACCCGGAGTCGCGGGCCAATTACTATCGCGAGTTCCGCAAGCGTCTGGAGAAGGCGGGCGTAGGCTGGGCGATCTGGGACTGGCACGCCGGCTTCAACTACTGGGACGTCGACGAAGACCGCCCGCTCCCCGGCCTCCGCGAGGCTCTTTTCGGCCGCCCGTGAACGCACGGAGAGGTCCCTCGGGCGCTGCATACGACATCCGGGCCGCGATGAGAACTCGTCGCCGGAAGTCGGATGTCAAGAGGAACCTCCCCGCAAGCCGATGGAGATCTTGCTCGCCCTCATCGGGTTCGACGCCCTTCCCTTCCAGCGAAGGGGGAGCGTCGTCCCGGCGTGGCTCGGCCGGCCCGGCCCGCCCGGTCCGTCGACGAAGCCGTCGCTCGCTCCCCCGTCAGGTCTTCGGGCCGCTTTCCTCGCCGAGAGGGAGGTCGAGACGCGAGGGGCGAGGCTGATCCACGCGGACCGGGGGAGAGAGCGAAAACGCGATCAGAGCTTCCACGGCCCTCGGCCCGATCCGCCGAGGATCGAGCGACCCGCCGTGAACGGAGCCGCCCCAGGCCGGGAGCCGAAACGAGCCGCCGGGGCCGATCTGGCGGAGGGGGCCGTCGCGGCTCACCTCACCAAACCCGGGGGCTTGACTTGGACACCTGGTTTGAAGGACATTTCGTGAGGGGCTTTGGACGTCCCGATTCGAGTTTTGAGGGGACGATTCGGGCTGCGACGAGGTGAGGGGATGGAGACGGGGGGTTTTCTGGTGGACGCATGGATAGATTAGGGGTGGCCGAGCGGTGTTTGACCTAACTGCTAAAACCATGCCCGGTTAGAGAAAACGGCGTGAAGTCGGCGGGACGCCTCGAAAACTTGACGGTTTTTCGAGGGGGCCTATAATTTTTCTGAATCCACCGACCGACGAGAGTTGGGCACGTAAAGAACAAGGCGCGAGCGCGCCGGCGATCTCTGATGGGATCGACGACGGCGTGAACCACGGAACCGGACTCGCGCCGGAATGGTCAGGAGAATCCCGTGCCCAGGCAATCCGACGCGACGAAAGCCGCCATAAAACACGCGGTCGACATCGTGGGGTTGGTGGGTGAATACCTACCTCTGCATCGGGCCGGATCGCGCTACAAGGCGCTCTGCCCGTTTCACGACGACCATAATCCGTCGTTGGAAGTGAATCCCGAGCGACAGACTTTCAAGTGCTGGGTCTGCGGCGCGGGGGGGGACGTCCTGGAGTTCGTGCTGAAGATCGAGCGGATCGAGTTCCCCGAGGCGTTGCGGATGCTGGCGGAGCGGGCGGGGATCACGCTGGAGAGCGGCCCGGCGTCGACCGTGCGGCCCGAGGGCCCGTCGAAGACGGAGCTGACGGGGGTGCTGGCGTGGGCGGAGGGGGCGTTCGAGGAGGCGTTGGGGCGGCATGAACCGGCTCGGGGGTACATCGAGGGGCGGGGGCTGACGGCGGAGACGGCGGCGCGGTTCCGTCTGGGGTACGCCCCGGACGATCCGGCCTGGCTGTTCGAGTCGGCCCGACGGCGAGGGGTGTCGACCGATCTGCTGGAGAAGGCGGGGTTGGCGGTTCGTCCCGAAGAGGGGCCTGGTAAGGTTCACGCGCGGTTTCGGGGTCGGCTGATCTTTCCGATTCATGACGAGCGGGGCCGTCCGGTGGGATTCGGGGGACGGATTCTGCCGGAAGCGGAGAGGGCGGCTTCGTCTCGGGGGTTTCGTGTCGCAAAATATGTTAACAGCCCTGAGACGGCCCTCTTCCAGAAGCGTCGGATCCTGTACGCGGCGGATCTTGCGAGGACGGCCTGTCGCGAGGCGGGCTGGGTCGCGGTGATGGAAGGGTACACGGACGTGATGGCGGCGCATCAGGTGGGGCTGGCGAACGTCGTGGCGACCCTGGGGACGGCGTTCGGCGACGACCACGTCCCCATGCTGCGACGGCTGGCCGACCGGGCGTGCCTGATCTACGACGGCGACGAGGCGGGGCAGTCCGCCGCCGAGCGGGCCCTCGAGATCTTCCTGGGACATGAGCTGGACGTGCGGGTGCTGTCGCTCCCCTCGGGCCTGGATCCTTGCGACTTCCTCTTGAGCGAAGGAGCCGACGCATTCCGCAAGCTGGCCGCCGAGGCGCTCGATCCGCTGACCTTCGTGCTCAACCGGGCCCGGTCGCGGTTCGACCTGGATTCGATCGAGGGTGCCCGTCGAGGGGCCGAGTGGGTGCTCGGCATCCTCTGCCGGGTCCCTTCCCGGCCGGGCACGGTGCAGGACCTGGCGCTGAACAAGGCGCTCGACTCGCTGGCCCACGCACTCCGGCTGCCGATCGGTCCCCTGGCGAGGCGGCTCAAGGAGCTGCGGGGGGCCTCGCGGCGAAGGGGGGCGGAGCGGGCCGGCCTCTCCCCCCCCTCGGGAGCGAACCCGGTCGAGGCGGCGACGGCACCCCCCCCTCCCCCCCCGGCCGACCTGCTGAGGGCGATGGACCCGGTGGAACGCGAACTGGTGGCGATCGTCGTGGCCCAGCCCGAGACGGTCGCCCGGCTGGTCGCCCGGGTCCCCCTGGCGGCGATCCGTGACGACTCCGCCCGCGCGATCCTGGACGCGGCCTATGATCTCTACGGTCAGGGCGAGACGCCGACCTTCGAGGCCATCAAAGACAATCTGGACGACCCCCGACCCCGGTCGGTCGTCGCCTACCTGAGCGACCTGCAAGACGGACTGGACCGCCCCGAACTGCAACCCCTGGACGCCGTCCAGTTCCCCCCGGGGACCTGGGGCGAGCGGCTCGACCCGGTGCTCGGCCGGCTCGCCGAACGCGAGCGGCTGACGCGGCTCGCCGACTTGCGGCAGGCCCTTGATGAGACCGACCGGGCGACCGAACCCGACGCTTACCGCGCCTTGCAACTGGAATATCGTCGACTACTGACTCAGCGGGTCGGGACTCCCGAGAAGAAGACGCGTCCCGATCCGACGTTTCGTGCGTGAGGGAGGAATGATGGATAAGCTGGACGAGGGCCTCAAAGCTCTCCTCGAACTGGGTAAGCGACGTGGTTTCCTGACGTTCGATCAGGTCAACGACGTCCTTCCCGACGACGCGACGAGCCCCGATCGCATCCACGGCCTGCTCGAGACGCTCGACGAGATGGGGGTCGAGCTGATCAACGAGGATGAGGCCGAGGCCCGCCTGCTGGCGTCCGGCGACCTCGACGACGAGTCCGAGGACCTCGCCGAGGCCGAGGAGGAGGAGGAAGAAGACGCCGAGCTCACGCCCGAGGAGCTGGAGGACATCTCCCGGCGGATCGACGACCCGGTCCGGATGTACCTCACCCAGATGGGCGAGATCCCCCTGCTCACCCGCGACCAGGAGATCAACCTCGCCAAGAAGATCGAGGTCACCCGCAAGAAGTTCCGCCGCAAGGTCCTGGAGTGTCACTTCGCCCTGGCGCTGGTGGTCGACGTCCTCAAGAAGGTCTCCGACGGCGAGCTGCCGTTCGACCGCACCGTCAAGGTCTCGGTCACCGAGAACCTCGAGAAGGACCAGATCCTCGGCCGGATGCCCCACAACCTCGCGACGCTCTCCCACCTGATGGAGTGCAACGTCCGCGACTTCAAGGCGTTCATCCGCGACCGCGAGCCGACCTCCCGCGCCGGCCTCGTCAACGACCTCAAGCGCCGCCGCTTCAAGGCGGTCAACCTGGTCGAGGAACTCTCGATCCGGACCCAGAAGGTCCAGCCCTTGATGAAGCGGCTGGAGCAGATCGCCGTCCGCATGAACGAGCTCTTGTTCCAGCTCCGCGAGTACCGCGCCGGCCGGGTCGGCAAGGAAGACCGCGCCAACCTGGTCAAGGAGCTCAAGGACCTGATGCGGATCACGCTGGAGAGCCCCAAGAGCCTCCGCCGCCGCGTCGCCGTCATGAACTCCCGGTTCAAGGAGTATGAGCAGGCCAAGCGCGAGCTCTCCGGCGGCAACCTCCGGCTCGTCGTCTCCATCGCCAAGAAGTACCGCAACCGCGGCCTCTCGTTCCTGGACCTGATCCAGGAGGGGAACACCGGGCTGATGCGGGCCGTCGACAAGTACGAGTATCGCCGCGGCTACAAGTTCAGCACCTACGCCACGTGGTGGATCCGCCAGGCCATCACCCGCGCCATCGCCGACCAGGCCCGGACGATCCGCATCCCGGTCCACATGATCGAGACGATGTCCAAGCTCCGCAACGTCTCCAAGAAACTCCTCCAGGAGAAGGGCCGCGAGCCGACCATCGAGGAGACCGCCAAGGCCGCCAACATCTCCGTCGAGGAGACGCGGCGGGTCATGAAGATCAGCCGACACCCGATCTCGCTCGACCGCCCCGTCGGCGAGAGCGAGGACAGCTACTTCGGCGACTTCATCGAAGACGAGGCCGTCGAGAGCCCGATCAACGCCGCCACCCAGGAGATGCTCAAGGACAAGATCGACCAGGTCCTGAAGACCCTCACCTACCGCGAGCGCGAGATCATCAAGCTCCGCTACGGCCTGGGCGACGGCTACACCTACACCCTCGAGGAGGTCGGCCGGATCTTCAAGGTCACCCGTGAACGGGTGCGGCAGATCGAGGCCAAGGCCGTCCGCAAGTTACAGCATCCGGTCCGAAGCCGGCAGCTCGAGGGCTTCCTCGAGAGCACCGGTTAATGCGGTCTTCAACCGCCGGTCGTTTCGACCGGCGGTTTTTTTTTGGTCCCGAACGGACGCATCGCGACCCCCCCCTCCCCCAGACGGAGAAAACGAACCATGACCGCGACCGCCGACGCCCTCCGCGAACTCCACACGCTGCACCAGCGCGCCAAGGCGATCCGCGACCGCCTCCTGTCCGCCCCCAAGACCCTCGCCGCCCGCCAGACGGCGCTCGCCGCCCGCCAGGCCGACGTGGAGAAGGCCCGCAAGACGCTCCAGGACTCCAAGCTCGGCCTCAAGAAGAACGAGCACGCCCTGCAGGCCTCGCAGGCCAAGATCGACGACCTCAAGGTCAAGCTGAACCTCGTCAAGAAGAACGAGGAGTACAAGGCGCTCCAGAACCAGATCGCCCACGACACCTCCGCGATGGGCAAGTATGAGGACCAGGTCCTCCACGCCTACGAGACCATCGAGGCCGAAGGCGTCGAGTTCTCCCGCTTCGAGGCCGAGGTCCAGGGGGTCGCCGACGAGGTCGAGAAGCTCAGGAAGACCATCGAGGACCAGGCCGTCGCCCAGAAGGCCCAGCTCGTCGAGCTGGAGGCCGCGATCGTCGCCGCCGAGGACTCGATCCCGGCCGACCAGCGCGAGCAGTACCGCCGGGTCGTCCGCCAGCTCGCCGCCGACGCCCTGGCCCCGGTCGAGGCGGGCGCCTGCACCGGCTGCTACACCTCCGTGACCTCCCAGATGGTCAACGAGCTGATCAACCGCGACACCCTCACCTTCTGCAAGAGCTGCGGCCGGCTCCTCTACCTGGCCGACAGCGAGGCCGAGTCGTCCCGCAACCCCGAGAAGCCCAAGCCCCGCTCCCGCGCCAAGAGCTGAGCCGGACCGGACCGGGCCGCGCCGGCCGTCCGGCCCGTCCCCCGCAATATCGCCGCGAGTTCGGCGAATGGATTCGCGACGAGAAGATTGCGTCCCATCCCTCTCGCGGAGGTCTCGATGAAGCCGCCGATCCCCGCCCGCGACATCTCGCCCGAGCGCCAGGCCATGTACTACGCCGGGATGGCCGCCGGCGTCGTGGGCGCCCTGCTGTTCGTGTCGACGTTCTTCAGCTTCGCGATGAACTTCGGGAACTTCGACGACTTCGAGGGCCGGGCCCGGAGCATCTTTCTCCGGGCGGTCGGCGGCATGTGCCTGATGGTCGTCGGTCCGGCCGTGATGGGCGTGGCGGCTCGCGGCCTGGCGGGGTCGGGCGTGAAGCTCGATCCCGAACAGGCCCGGCGCGACCTGGAGCCCTGGTCGCGGATGCGGGGGGGCGTGATCGGCGACGTGCTCGACGAGATCCCCGCCGTGCAGCAGGTGATCGACCGCCTGGGCTCGGCAGACCAGACCGTCGAGGTCGTCCGCGTCCGCTGCAACGCCTGCCGGGCGCTCAACGACGAGCACGACAAATTCTGCGGCCAGTGCGGGGAACGACTCTGATACCAAATTGACTCGATCTCCGACTATTGGGTGGCGCGGGTTCGTCCCCGAACCCGGGCCACCCGAGGCCGCTCGGCCAAGGCGACTCATCAAAGCGATTACGTATGAGATCCCCTCCCGCCCCGCGGAATCCGGAGACGCTCCTGGCCGGGCGTGGCGGGTCACCGCGACGGTTTGAGTTCCACCTTCACCCAGCCCGCCTTCCGCTTGTCGAACGCCTTGTAGGCGGAGAGGGCGTCGGTCAGGGGCTCGACCTCGGTCAGCACCTTCAGCGGGTCGACCTTGCCGGCCGTCACGGCCTCGATCAGCCGCGGGATGTACCGCCGGTGGGGGCAGTTGCCCATCTGCAAGGTGAGATTCTTCATCATCGCGGCGCCGATCGGGAACCGGGTCATGGTCTCCGGGTAGACCCCGATGATCGACAGCGTGCCCGCCTTGGCCAGCGCCTGCACCGCCCAGGTCAGCACCTGCGACGGGGAGTCGCCCGGCACCCACTGGCCGCCCCAGGTCGCGCCCGAGCCTTCAACCTGGGTCTCCTTCTGTTCCTCCTTGAACTGCGACTTCATCGCCCGCGACTCGGCGTAGGCGGGGCCGCTCTCGGGCCGATAGGCGTCCACGCCCACGGCGTCGATGGCCCGCAGAATGCCGACGCCGTCGGTCAGCTCCTTCATCTTCGCGACGGGGTGCTCGGCGTTGAAATCGATCGTCTCCGCCCCCAGCTCGCGGGCCTTCGCCAGGCGGTCGGGGAGCGTGTCGACGGCGAACACCCGGCCGGCGCCCATCAGCCTGGCGCTCACCACGGCGAAGAGGCCGACCGGCCCGCAGCCGAAGACGCAGACCGTGTCGCCCGGCTTGATCTCGGCCGCGTCGGCTCCGAAGTAGCCGGTCGGGAAGATGTCGGACAGCAGGATCGCCTGGTCGTCGGTCATCTCGGCCGGGAGCTTGACGAGCGTCGGGTCGGCGAGGGGTACCCGCGCGAACTCGGCCTGGAGGCCGTTCAGGGGGCCCGTCGTCTTCGGCCCGCCGAAGAACGCGGTGCCGGCCTGCTTGCCGTTCGGGTTGGCGTTGTCGCATTGCGACTGGTAGCCGCTCCTGCAATATGAGCAAGAGCCGCAGCAGACGGTGGAAGGGACGACGACGCGATCGCCGACCTTGAAGCCGACGACGGCGGAGCCCACCTCCTCGATCACGCCGACCCCCTCGTGGCCCAGGATCGTCCCGGCCGCCATGCCGGGCATGGTCCCCCGGATCATGTGCAGGTCGGTGCCGCAGATGGCGCTGGCGGTGAGGCGGACGATCGCGTCCGTGGGTTGCTCGATCTTCGGCTCGGGGACGTCGTCGAGACGGATGTCCCCCAGCCCGTGGAATACGACGGCCTTCATGAGTCCCTCCCGCGTGCGTGTCAGATGAGCGGCCTGCCCCCGGTGACCGCGACCGTCGCGCCCGCCATGTAGCTGGATTCGTCCGAGGCGAGCAGGACGAAGACCGGGGCGAGTTCGGCGGGCTGCCCGGCGCGGCCGAGGGCCGTGTCCTTGCCGAAGTTCTTGACCTTCTCCACCGGCATGGTGGCCGGGATCAGAGGCGTCCAGATCGGCCCCGGCGCCACGCAGTTCGCCCGGATCCCCTTCTTGCCGAGCATCTGGGCCAACCCGCCGGTGAAGTTCTGGATGCCCGCCTTGGTCATGGCGTAGGGCAACAGATTGGGGCTCGGGTTATCGGCCTGGATGGAGGAGGTGTTGATCACCGCGCCCCCCCTGGGCATGTGGGGCACGGCCGCCTTGGTCAGCCAGAACATCGCATAGAGGTTGGTCTTGAGGGTCCGGTCGAACTCCTCCGTGTCGATCTCCGAGATGTCCTCCCGGCTCATCTGGAAGGCCGCGTTGTTGACCAGGACGTCGACCTTGCCGAATTCCTCCACCGCGCGGTCGATGATCGCCTTGCAGTGGGCCTCCTCGCCGACGTCCCCCGGCACGGCGACGCATTTGCGGCCGGCGGCCTCGACGACCCTGACGGTCTCCCGGGCGTCGCTTTCCTCGCTCAAATACGAGATGAGGACGTCGGCGCCTTCCCGCGCGAAGGCGAGCGCCACGGCGCGACCGATCCCGCTGTCCCCCCCGGTGATGACCGCGGCCTTCCCGGCGAGCTTGCCCGTCCCCTTGTAGCTCGCCTCGCCGTAGTCCGGCCGCGGGTCCATCTCGGACTCCAGGCCGGGCACCTCCTGTTTCTGGGATGGATAAGGGGGGACCGGGTGTTTGCTGCGAGGGTCTTCCGCCATGGCGTTGCTCCTGGTGTCGTCGCATGCGGGCCGCCGGGCCATGCGGATGGCCGGGGGGCTGGAATCGATCCGGGATGAGCGGAATGATCACGCAATTGACATACCAGGGGATGCGGATGCGGTCAGGAGGCCCGCCTGAGGGCTTCGGAGGCGATCTGCTTGGTGTCTTCGAAGTAGTCGACCTGGAGCATCCATTCGAGGTAGTCGGGCTTGGTGCGGGCGACGTCGTCGAGCGTGCGGCCCTTGTACTTGCCCTTGATGAAGATGATCTCGCCTTCCTCGCGCTTGCCGAACATGCCCCCCAGGTCGAGCGCGTTCGGGTCGGTGCAGTACTCGTGGAGGCCGTCGACCGTCGTGGGGAGGTCGTCGTATCGGGAGACCTGGGCGTCCAGGACGGCCAGGGTCGCCAGCACGTCGGCCTCCGCGCCGTGGGCGCCCTCGTGTTCGAGGCCGCAGTAGAACTTGTAGGCGGCGGCCAGGTCGCGGCGCTCGCGCTGGTGGAAGATGTGGCAGGCGTCGACGACCTTCCGCCCGACCATGGGGAACGGGACGTTGACGCGGGCGTACTCGGCGGCGAGCAGCCGGAGGTCGTACCTCAGGATGTTGAAGCCCGCCAGGTCGCAGCCGTCGAGGTGCCTCGCCAGCCCCGGGGCGATGGCCCGGAAGCTCGGCATGTCGGCCACGTCGTCGTCGGAGATCCCGTGGACGGCGGTGGCCTCGGGGGGGATCGGGACGCCGGGGTTCACCCGCCGGGTGCGGAGGTCGGACTCGCCGCCGGGGGAGAGCTTCAGGACGCTGACCTCGACGATGCGGTCGACCTTGACGTCGGTCCCCGTGGTCTCCAGGTCGAGCACGGCCAGGGGACGTTCCAGGACGATGTTCTTGAGCATGAACCCTCCGCGCGATTGGTCTCTCCGCTTGAAGGTTTTTTCGGCGACGGCGCGGCGGCGATAACGGCTTTCTTCGCCGGCCTCCCCCCTTCGCGCCGGAAGCCGCCGCAGATCCTCCCCATCCCCACCCGGACGCCGCGGGAATCCGCCGGCCGAGGGATCGCGGCGGGATTAATGGGAGTGGATGCGGCCGATCGGATATCCTGGGGGCCGGACGAGGCGCGACCCGTCGCCGTTCCGGGCCCGCGACGGGCCGGGCGTCGGGTCGCGACGGCCCCCAGGGCCCGAGGAATCCGCCATGACGATGCTCCCCGAACTCCGCATCGGAGACCCGATCCGCCACGAAGCCCTGACCGTCTTCCCGCTGTTCTCGCCCCCGGATGAGGCCGTCGACTACCTCCTCTCCGACGAGGCGATCGGCGCGGGGACGGTCACTGTGGAGGAGGTCGACGAGGGGGGCTCCGTCCCCCAGCTCCTCGTCAACAACGCCGGCGACTCATCCGTCCTCTTCCTCGAAGGCGAGGAGTTGCGGGGGGCCAAGCAGAACCGGGTGCTGAACACATCGGTGCTGGTCGCCGCCAGGAGCAAGACCAAGATCCCGGTGAGCTGCGTCGAGCAAGGCCGTTGGCGCTACCGCTCTCGTCAGTTCGCCCCGAGCGAAACCCATTCCTCCTCGAAGCTTCGGCGAAGCCTGAAGGAGACGGTCACCCGCTCGGCCAGGGCGGGCCTCGGCCACGCGTCGGACCAGGGGGCCGTCTGGAAGGAGGTCGCCCGTCAGATGAACGCGCTCGACGCGACGTCCGAGACGAGGTCCATGGCGGATACCTACGAGCACCACCGGGCCCGCCTGGACGAATTCCGCGACCGCCTGGGGTACGTCGAGGGGGCGAACGGCGTCGCGGTGGCGATCGGGCCGGAAGTCGTCGCCGTCGACCTGTTCGACCGCCCCGCGACCTGTCGCAAGGTCTGGGCCCGCCTGCTGAGCGGGGTCGTCATGGACGCGCTGGAGGCGGGCTCTCCGGCCAAAACCGCCGAGGCGGCCGACGTGGAGAGCCTCCTCGCCCGGCTTCGCGCCGCCGAGTGGGAATCGGTCCCGGCGGTCGGCGAGGGGCTCGAATATCGCACGGATTCCGTGCCGCCGGCCCACGCCTCCTCGCTGGTCCTCGGCGACACGATCGTACACGGCAGCGTCGTCGTGGGGGCCTGACGGGGCGTCGGTTATTTCGTGGCGGGTGCGGCGGCGTCCACGTCGGAGGCGAGCCGTCCCTGCCAGCCGACCGGCTGGGTCCACGCCTGCGCCATCTGGCCGGGGAACGAGGGGTTCGCGGGGGCCTGGTTCGCGGTGACCACGGCGCGGACGTAGAGTTCGTCGCCGGTCAGCTTGTACTCGGCCTTGAGCCCTTCGACGGTCGCCAGGACCTTGCCCACGTCTTCCGAGTAGCGCTGGGTGACCGCCAGGGGCTTGCCGTCCTTCTCCTGGACGGGCTTCCGGGAGCGGTCGTAGCCCTGGGGCGTGCCGATGAACCTGGTGGTGTAGGCGGCGTCCCCCTGGGGCTCGATCTCCAGGCTGAGCGTCTTCGATTCCGCGTCGAAGCGGACGTCGTTCAGCGTGACGCCGCTGGAGGCGTAGAAGTCGCCGGCGGCGATCGCGTTGATGATCGACTCCGGGGTCAGGAAGCGGGCGCGGACCATGACCCAGCCCCGGCCGGGCGACGAGGAGCCGTCGAAGTAGTGGTGCGAGTCGTCGGTCCCCAGGCCGTAGACGGGGGCCGCATCCAGATCGGCGATGCGCAGGGTGTTGATGACGTCCCACATCCGATCCAGGTCGGCGTGGTGCTCGTCGCCCTGCTGGTGGACGTCGGGGTGGCCGTTGTAGATCTCGAAGAACCGCTCCTTGGTGACGATCGCCAGCTCCTCGGCGGTGATCCCGTAGCCGAAGTTGGGGTGGTTCAGGTGGCCCAAAATCGGGCGGCCCAGGCGTTTGGATTGTTCCTCGATCGCGGCCAGGTTGTTGGCCATGACCTCGGGGACGCTCCGCCCCCCCTGGGGCTTGATCAGCTCCAGCAGGTTGGTGGCGTTCATGTGGATCGGCTTGGATTCGAAGCGGTCGGTGATCTCCTCGCCCTGGATCAGCAGGAAGCGGCCGGGCTGTTCGAAGAGCGTGCGATATTCGCTCAGGGGCTTGAGCCGGACCTGCCTGTCCCCCCCCTCGGTGCGGGTCTCGATCCAGGCTTCGCCGAACGTCTTGAGGTAGCGGTCGAATCCGGGGTGCCCGGCCCGCTTGTCGGCCGCGGCCACGCTCAGCCACTTCTCGCCCTGGCCGATGGTGTTGTGGTCGGAGAGGGCGAGGAACTGGTAGCCGCGTCGAGCGTACCAGTCGACGATCATCTCCGGGTAGTCGTCGCCGTCGCTCCAGAGCGAGTGGGTGTGCAGGTTCCCCTTGTGCCAACGGGGCTCGGCGGCGGCCGTCGGCGCGTCGGCGGGCGGGGCCGCCTGCGCCGGAGTCATCGAAGACGCGAGGCCGAGGACCAGGAAGAGGGCCGGCCGGGAGATCGATCTGCGCATGGAGGGCCTCGATCGAGGGTTCGGTTTATCAGGGCGTCGATTATACGCCGCTTCGGACCCGGCTCCGAATCCCCTGCGATGCGGGGTGAGATTTTCCTGGACGAACGGGGTCCCAGAAAGCGCTCGAAAAATCGAGCCGCCGCTCCTTGCAACGCCCCCCGACGGGTTGTACTCTCTCTTTGCTATTCACGTGTCAATTCTGGAATTCTCATTGCACACGGTGGACGATTCGATCACGTGTCGATGATTCCCGAGGCAAACCCGAAGCGATCGACGCGGCCCTGGGCGGTGATGCTCCTCACGCTCACGGCCCTCGTCGCGCTCGCGCCGACGTCCGCCGACGCCGGTTGTCTGGGGCACGCCGTCTCGAGCGCGGACTCCGTCACGGTCCTCGGCCTCGATGAACTGACGGAGGCCGATACGTTTGCGGGTTCCGCCGCGAAGCCACCGGCCCAGCCCGCTCCGACCGACGCCCCGCCGCGATGCTCGGGAGCGTTCTGCTCGGGAAGCCCGGCCGTCCCCTCGCCGACGGCCGCGGTGCCGCTCCCCACTTCCGGCCTGTGGGCGATCGTGGGCGACGCGCCCGAAACGCGAGTCTCTACGTCCCAGCCCTTCCCCTGCGACGATCCGTCGCGACTCCCCCTCACGCGCGACCTCTCCATCTTCCACCCTCCGCGACTCCGCGCCGCGACGTCGATCTGAACCGGCGCGATCGCCGACCGTCGTCGTGGGACTTTCCCACCTCGGGCGCGCCTGGTGCCGCCGGCGCTTCGCGGACTACTCCGCTCGGCGTTCGAGATCCTGACGCCGACCTCCTGAATGTTCCGTCGCGCTCCTCGGGAGAGACGCCCCGCCGACGCGCCTGACGGTCGTCGACGTACGTGTCGCGACCCGTCCGCGCTCGAACGTCGGTTCACGCCGTCGAGGGGGGGGGGCGCCGCCCCATCGACCGGGATCGCGGCCGATCGGGATCCGTCCCGACCCCATCCCCCGACGGGGAGCGGCCCACGACCGGCTTGATCGCGCCGCGCGCATCAAGAAGCCCGAACTTCGTCGCCTTGCCGAACCATCAAGATATTAGAGAGGTCCTCATGAATCGTCGTAGCGGCTTCACGCTCATCGAGCTTCTGGTGGTGATCGCGATCATCGCCGTGCTGATCGCCCTGCTCCTGCCGGCCGTGCAGTCGGCCCGCGAGGCCGCCCGGCGCGCCCAGTGCGTCAACAACTTCAAGCAGTTCGGGATCGCGCTGCACAACTATCACGACGTCCAGGGGGCGTTCCCGATCGGTCGAAGCCTGAACGTGGCGACCGGCGCCACGAACGACATCTCGCATCAGGCCCGGCTGCTCCCGTACATGGAGCAGACGAGCGTCACGAACTCGCTGAACTTCAGCCTCGCCTCGCAGCACGCGGCGAACTCGACGGCCCTGGTGACGAGCATCGCCAGCTTCCTCTGCCCCAGCGACGCGGCGACCCAGCTCCCCACGGGCTGGGCCGGGATCAACTATCGCGCGAACTGCGGGACCAGCATCGTCAACTCGTTCGGCGCGCAGGACTCGTCGCAGGTCAACGTCGCGATGCCGCCGCCCAACGGGCTGCTGTTCACCGATTATGCCGTGCGGCTCTCCGACGTGACCGACGGAACGAGCAACACGGCCGCCCTGAGCGAGCACGTCAAGGGGGACTTCAGCAACACCATCTCCACCGAGATCTCCGACACCTACCGGCCCGGCACCTACCCGGCCACCGCGGACGAGGCCTACCAGATGTGCCTGGCGGTCGACATCCGCGACCTGACGATGCAGGGGAACTCGAACGTCGGCGCGCCGTGGCTGACCGACAACCACACGTCGACGCGCTATTACCACGGCAGCCCGCCCAACTCCCGGGCGTGCATGTTCCCCCCCTCGCGGATCAGCACCACCGCCAACAGCCGCCACTCCGGCGGCGTCAACGTGGGCCTGGCGGACGGCTCGGTCCGGTTCGTCAAGTCGGCGATCAGCCTCCCCGCGTGGCGCGCCCTGGGCACCCGCAACGGCGGCGAGGTCCTCAGCAGCGACAGCTATTGACGGTCCGCGTCGCGCGTCGTCCGAATCCCTCGATCGGAGTTTCCTGTGTTGAATGAGAAACGAACCGCTCTGCTTCGTCGCGCGGTCGCGCTGGCGTTCGCCACGTGTCTGGCGCTCGGGGGGGCCGGCTGCGGCTCCTCCGGGACGCCCGCCGATCCCGACGACGGTCGAAAAGCCCTGCTGGCCGCCCTCGACGCCTGGAAGGGGGGAGAGAAGCCCGACGCTCTCGCCCATCGGACCCCGTCGATCCACGTCGCCGACGGCGACTGGAGTTCCGGGCTCCTGCTCCAGGACTACAAGCCCGACGACGAGGGGAGGCACGTCGGGGCCGACCTCAGCTACCAGGTCGTGCTCGAATTGAAGAACGCCAGGGGGAAGGTCGTCAAGAAGACCGCCGTCTACGCCGTGTCGACTCAGCCGCAACTCCTGGTCCTGCGCCAGGACGATTGAACCCGTCGCCCTCAAACACGATCTCCAAACCTCGGGAAACGGATAGGGGTCCTCTCGTATGAAGAATCGACTGTGTTCGATGCTCGCCGCGTCCCTGATCGCGGCCGCGCCCGCCGCCTCGGCGTCGGCGGACGAATCCCCGGCGGCGGGCGGTCCGTCGAAGGTCGCCGCGACGCGGCAGGAATTGAAGGAGCAACTCGAACGCTCGAAGGAGTCGCGGCCTCGGCTGCCGCTTCCGCCGCCGACCGAGTCTGAGATCGCCGAGGCGAAGGCGAGGTCCGAGTCGGCGAGGGCCGGGGCCGGGGCCTCCCCGCGCGGGATGGGGGGCGGAATCGTCAACAACGGCCGCTTGCGGCAGATCCACATCGACCCCGATCTCCTCGGCTCCGGAAGCATGGGGTCGCGCGAGCCCGACCCGGCGATGACCCTCGACGGCACGTTCAAGACGATGCTGTTCTGGATCGTCTCGCGAGCGAACAACTGCACCTACTGCCAGGGACATCAGGAGGTCAAGCTCGCGGGCGACGGCGTGGGGGAGGACTCGATCGCCGCGCTCGACGGCGACTGGTCGGAATTCAGCCCCGCCCAACGCGCCGCGTTCGCCTTCACGCGCAAGTTGACTTATGAGCCGTACGCGTTGACCGACGCCGACCTCGACCGGCTGCGCGAGCACTACAATGATCTCCAGATCCTCGAGATCGTCATGACGGTGGCGGGCAACAACGCCACCAACCGCTGGACCGGGCCGCTGGCGATCCCCCAGGAGAAGCATCGGGTCTTCCTGACGCCGACGGCCGAGAAGTACAAGACGATGCGCAGCCTCGTGGCCCCGATCGACCCGAACGCGGTCTGCGCCAAGCCGGCGTCGCGCGGCGAGTTGGAGTCCCGGGCCGAGGTCGAGAAGGCCCTGGAAGCCGCCCGCCTGCGCGACCCGCGCCTGCCGCTGGCGACGGACGACCAGGCTCGCTCGCTGCTCTCCTCAGAACCGTCGCGGCCGGGGGTCCAGCCGCAATGGCTTCGGCTCCTCGGGAACTTCCCCAAGGGGGGCAAGCGGCTGGCCGACTCCCTCACCCGCGCCGAGACGAAAGGCAAGCTGAGCCCGAGCCTCAAGGCCAAGATCGCCTGGGTCGGGGCCCGTCACGATCGCGCCTGGTACGCCCTGGGGCACGCCAAGCAGCGTCTCAACGACCTGGGGCTGTCCGACGACCAGGTCTTCGCGCTGGATCGGGCCGATTTCGACAGCCCGGCGAATGAGCAGGCGGCGCTCGCCCTCGTCCGCAAGATCACGGAGGACCCGGCGCTGATCACCGACGCCGACGTCGAGGCCGTGCGCAAGCACTTCTCCGATTCCGAGACCGCCGAGGTGGTCTATCTCGCCACCCAGGCCGCGGCCTTCGATCGGCTGACCGAGGCCGCCGGACTGCGTCTGGAATAATGATGGGATGATGCGTCGAGGGGCGCGAAGGCTCCGGCCTTCGCGCCCCTCGATCGGTCGATCCCGGTTCAGGCGATCACGGGCTTCACGACCTCGCCGTGGACGTCGGTCAGGCGGAAGTCGCGGCCGGAGTAGCGGTAGGTGAGCCGGGTGTGGTCCAGGCCCATCAGGTGGAGGATCGTGGCGTGGAAGTCGTGGACGTGGACGGGGTCTTCGGCCGGGCCGTCGCCGTACTCGTCGGAGACGCCGTGGCTGTAGCCCCCCTTCGCGCCGCCGCCGACGAGGAAGCAGGTGAAGCAGCGGCTGTGATGGCCGCGGCCGCGCGGCGTCAGGTCCTGCCAGGGGGTTCGCCCGAACTCCGAGCAGCCGACGATGAGCGTCTCGTCGAGCAGCCCCCGACTCTTGAGGTCGGCGATCAGCGCGGCGATCGGCCGGTCGATGTTCCGCGACAGGGCGCGGTGGTCGTCGATGTTGTTGTGGCTGTCCCAGTTGGTGTTCGAGCCGACATCGAACAGCTCGACGACCCGGACGCCGCGCTCGACGAGCCGTCGGGCGGTGAGGCACTGGGCGGCGAACGAGTCGGGGGCGTCGGCCGACGCGCCGTAGAGGTCGAGCGTGGCCCGGGACTCGCGGCCCAGGTCGAACGCCTCGGGGGCCTCGCGCATCAGGCCGTAGGCGGTGTCGAAGGTCGTCATCCGTGAGGCGAGCAGGCCGTCGGCGTCTCGGGCGGAGAGGTGGGCCTCGTTCAGGTCGCGGAGCATCCGCGCCTCCAGATCCCGTCGCGAGACCGACGGCACGGGGCTCGTCACGTCCGGGAGCGGGTTGGGGCCGGGAATCACCCGCACGCCCTTGTGGTAGCCGGGCAGGAAGTTGGCGTCCCAGACCTGGAAGCCGTTGTACGGCTCCTTCGCCGCGAGCACCACGAACGAGGGGAGGTTCGTGTTGAGCGTCCCCAGGCCGTAGCTGATCCACGAGCCGAGGCTCGGCAATGGGATCGTGACCGAGCCGGTGTGCATCCCCAGGGTGGCAGCCGAGTGGCCGGCCGAGTCGCCGTGGACGGTGTGCAGGAAGCAGACGTCGTCGACGACCCCGCCGACGTGCTCGAACAGCTCGCTGACCATCTTGCCGGACTCGCCGCGGGGGCGGAAGGCGTAGGGGGAGGCCAGGACCTTCCGCGCGCCCACGGCCTTGTCGTGGTCCTTCTGGAGCTTCGGCTTGTAGTCGAAGGTGTCCAGGTGGGAGAACCCGCCCGTCATGAAGAACACGATCATGTGCTTCGCCTTGGCCGGGAAATGGCCCGGCCGGGGCGCCAGCGGGTGGCCCTCGTTGGCGGCGGCGGCGAGTGAGAGTCGGTGGCGGAGTCCCAGACCGCCGGCCGCGGCCAGCGCCGAGCCGCGACGGAGCAACGTGCGGCGATTCATCGATCGGTCGTTCATGGTTCGAACCCTCGGCGTCGGCCGGATCGCTCGCGGCCGACGCGCCCCTCGGTTGATGAATCAGTCGACGTAGAGGAACTCGTTCGAGGCCAGGAGCGCCCGGGCGAGGCCGGACCAGGCCTCCTCGCCGCGACGCTCCGGCGGCAGGCCCTCGGCGGCCAGGCTCTGCTCATAGGACGCCAGGAACTCGTCCGCCCGGCTCTCCTCGGCGGAGGTCGGAGGTCGGCCGAACGCCCGGAGGTAGGCCAGCCGGAGGCGGGACGGGGCGTCGGCCGCGTCGGCGAGCAGCCGACCCGCGAACCGCCGGGCCTGGTCGTGCACGAATGGGCTGTTGAGCAGATAGAGCGCCTGCAAGGCCACCGTGGAGCGGTCGCGCGAGGCGGTCGTCATGCTGGTGTCGGGACCGTTGAACAGCGAGAGGTACGGGTGCGGGTGGAGCCGCTGCACCATCAGGTAGACGCTCCGGTGCTCCGACGGATAGAGAGCCTTGAACTGGTGGTGGGCCGAGAAGGCCCAGGTCTCCTCGGCCGGGAACGGGTGCGCGCCCGGGCGATCCAGTCGAAGGTCGCCCCCCAGGGCGAGCAGGCCGTCCCGAAGGGCCTCGGCGTCGAGCGGGCGGCGGTCGAACCGCCAGTACCCGACGTTGCCGGTGTCGATCGCCGAGTTCTCCGAGTCGTGCTCGGAGGCGAGTTGATAGGTCTCCGACAGCATGATCCGGCGGTGCATCGCCTTGATCGACCAGCCCGAGGCGGTGAAGTCGGCCGCCAGCCACTCAAGCAGGTCGGGGTGGGTCGGCGCCGCGCCTCGGAGGCCGAAGTCGGAAGGGGTCGCCACGATCGGCTTGCCGAAGTGCTGCTGCCAGATCCGGTTGACCATCACCCGCGCGGTCAGGCTGCGCGGCCGGCCCTCGGTCAGCCAGTGCGCCAGGGCGAGCCGGCCGCTCCCGGACGGCGGCAGGTCGATCGTCCCGGCGGGGTCGAGCGCCTTGGGGACGCCCCGATGGACCAGCTCGCCGAGCTTGCCGGGGTCGCCGCCGATCTGCACCTTCACGTCGGTCGGCGCGCCGTCGCGGACGGCGTAGGCTCGCGGGGCGAGGGACGCGGGCCCGGCCTTCTCCAGCTTCGCAAGGTCGTCGCGAAGCCGCTTCACCCGCCGGTCGCGGCGCTGGACGGCCTGGGCCAGTTCCGCCTTCACCGCCTCGACCGCCTGCGTCGTCGCGGCCCGATCGGCCGGCCCGGCGGCCTCGGCGACGAACTCGGCCACGGCGGCCGACAGGGCCAGGTCGCCCGCCTTCGCCGCCGACTCGCCCGTCGATTCGGCCTCGGCCAGATTCGCCTTCAGCTCGGCGAGCTTCTCGGCGAATTGCGCCTCGTACGCCTTCATCGCGTCGGGCGGGACCAGGGGGGCGAACTCGCTCGGCTTGTGGTCTTCTTCCGAGCCGGCGAACGGATACTTCGTCCCGGCGAAAAAGCCGTAGAGGGCGTAATACTCGTTCGCCGAGATCGGGTCGAACTTGTGGTCGTGGCAGCGGGCGCATCGCAGCGAGAGGCCGAGCACGACCTGGCCGGTCGTGTTCAGGGTGTCCTCGATGATCTGGTGCATGTCTTCGAGTTTGATCGTGCCGAACCGCTTCGCCTGGGCGAGGAACCCGGTGGCGATCACGCGGCGGGCGTACTCTTCGGGCGGACCCTCGGCGGCCATCACGTCGCCGGCGATCTGCTCGTGGAGGAAGCGATCGTAGGGGACGTCGGCGTTGAACGCGTCGATGACGTAGTCGCGGTAGAGGTGGGCCTCGGGGATCGGGTAGTCGGAGTTGTCGCCGGCGGTGTCGGCGTATCGGGCGAGGTCGAGCCAGTCGCGGCCCCAACGCTCGCCATACTGGGGCGAGGCGAGCAGCTCGTCGACCAGCCTCGCGAAGGCGTCGGGGCGGTCGTCGGCCGCGAAGGCCTCGACGCGGTCGGGCTCGGGAGGGAGGCCGATCAGGTCGAACGTCGCCCTTCGAATGAGGGCGCGGCGATCGGCCTTCGCGACCGGGTGCAATCCCTGGCTTCGATGTCCGGCGGCGATCAAACGGTCGATCGGGGCGGAGGCCCAGCCGGTCGGGTCTTCGGGAGGAGCGACGGCGCGGAGCGGCTCGAAGGCCCAGTGCGCCTGGCCCTCGATGGGCTTCGACGCGGCGGCCGCGGGCCAGGGCGCGCCGGCGGCGATCCAGGCGGCCAGGTCGTCCTGCGCGGCGCGGGGGAGCGGCCCGGCGGGGGGCATCTTGAGGTCGTCGTCGGTGTGACGCACCGCCAGGAGCAGCGGACTCCCCTCGGGGTCCCCCGGCGCGACGGCCGGCCCGTTGTCGCCGCCGGAGAGCATCGCCTCGCGGGAATCGAGCCGGAGGCCGCCGCTCTGCTTCGCCTGGCCGTGGCACTTCACGCAGTTGTCGGCGAGCACCGGCCGCACGCGAAGCTCGAAGAACGCCTCGGACGCCCCCTCGGGAGCGTCGGCGAGCGCCGTCCCGCCCAGGACCAGGACCGTGGACAGCCAGCTGCCGATGAGAGTCCGATTCATGTCTCGCTCCTCCGCGTCCCATGGTCGCGGGCTGATTGTTGAACAACGATCCAACTGAAGATACCCTGCGTGCGGCCGCGCCGGAAGTCCGAATCGAACCCGCCGCGACGAGTCGCGGGCCGTGCGGGCCCTCGCGACGGCGGGACGATCGGGCGGTTGCCCGCGGTCGCGCGACGTGCGACGATCCTCGAAGGACGCCGTCGGCCCCACGGCGTGCGTCGACGAACCTGGATGTCGACACGTGAGGAACCCATGCCGATCTCGATCCTCCTTCCCTGCCTCCTCCTGGCGATCGCCCCGGCGGACGCCCCTCCCCCGGTCCTCGACGAAGCCCGCGACGGCCCTCCCCGCGCGATGCTCTCGCGCTTCCTGAATGGGGAGGCGGAGAAGGCGTTCGACGCCCGACGCGCGGCGGTGGCCGCGATCAAGACGCCCGACGACCTGGTCCGGCGCCAGGTCGACCTGAAGGCGCGGTTCCTCCAGGCGCTCGGCGACCTTCCCGAGAAGACACCGCTCAACGCGCGCGTCGTGGCGGCCGAGGACCGCGACGGCTACCGCCTCGAACGGATCGTCTATGAGAGCCGGCCCGGCCACCACGTCACGGCGTTGTTCTATCGACCGATGGGGCCGCCCCCCTTCCCCGCGGTCCTGATGCCTTGCGGCCACGACGCCGTCGGCAAGTCGGCCGAGGGTTACCAGCGGGCGTGCGCCCTGCTGGCGCGCAACGGGATCGCGGCCCTCTGCTTCGATCCGATCGGCCAGGGGGAGCGTCGGCAGGTCCTCGGCCCCGACGGCGCGCCGATCGGTCCGGGGGGGACGGGCGAGCACACGTTGATCCACGTCGGCGCGCTGCTGGTCGGCCGGAGCACGGGGGGCTATCGCGTCTGGGACGGGATTCGCAGCCTCGACTACCTGGCGAGCCGGCCCGACGTCGACGCCTCCCGGCTCGGCTGCACGGGCTGCTCCGGGGGCGGGACGATGACCTCGTACCTCATGGCCCTGGACGACCGCGTGGTCGCGGCGGCGCCGTCGTGCTACATCACGTCGATGGAGCGGCTCCTCGCCACCATCGGCCCGCAAGACGCCGAGCAGATCGTCACCGGCCAGGTCGCCTTCGGGCTGGAGCACGCCGACTACCTGGGCCTTCGCGCCCCGCGCCCCACCCTGATCCTCGCCTCCACGCGCGACTTCTTCGACATCCAGGGGACCTGGACGAGCTTCCGCGAGGCGAAGCGGACGTACGGGCTGCTGGGGCTCCCCGAGCGGGTGGACATCATCGAGGCGGACGAGACGCACGGCTATCCCGTCGCCCACCGCCAGGCGATGGCCCGCTGGATGCGCCGGTGGCTGCTGGGCAAGGACGAGCCGACGACCGAGGCGGAACTCGCCGTGCTGTCGGACGCCGCCCTGCTCTGCACGACGAGCGGACAGGTGCTCGCCGACCTGCACGGCAAGTCGGCCTTCGACCTCAACGGCGAACGCGCCGACGAGCTGGCTCGGGCGCGGGCGGCGGCGGGGCCGCGCGACCGGGACGCGCTGGCCGCCGAGGTTCGTCGCCTGATCGTCCTGCGCGACCCGATCGGGCCGGCCGGGCGCGAGGATCGTGGCGAGGCCGCGTGGGGCGGCGGGACGGTCCGCCGTCTGGTCTTCGAGACGGAGCCGGGAGTCAAAATCCCGGCGCGACTCTTCACGCCAGCGAAGGTCGATGAGGCCGCGCGCCTGACTGTCATGGTCGGATATGTCGGCGACGAGGCGGTCGCTCCGGGTGGTCCGGTGGCGGCCCTCCTCGCGGAAGGTCGGCGCGTTCTGACGGCCGACCTCCGAGGGATGGGCGAGACGGCCCCCGAGGGGGACGGCGGCCTGGCCGGCGCCGACGCGCCCAATGCGTACGTCGCGCTCTTGCTCGGCCGCCCGCTTCTGGGGCAACGAGTCGGCGACCTCCTCGCCGTGCTCGCGGCCCTGAAGGACGAGGCCCCCGGCGGGCTCGACCTCGTGGGCCATGGGAACGCCGGGCCGATCGCCCTGCACGCGGCGGTGCTGGAGCCGAAGGTCGCCGCCTTGACGCTCGACGGCGCGATCGCGTCGTGGGCCGACGTCGTCCGCACGCCGCTCTCGCGAGGACAACTCGCCAACGCGGTCCCTGGCGTCCTCGCCGTCTACGATCTGCCCGACCTGGCCGCCGCGTTCGCGCCTCGGCCCCTGACGATCCGGTCGCCCGTCGATCCGGCGGCGCGTCCGGCGCCGGCCGAGCGGCGCGAGGGGGCGGCGACCGGCTCGTTCGCGCCGCGGACGCGGGTCTCGCTGCGGGGCGATCGGTGGTTCATCAACGATCGCCTGACTCATCGCGAGGCCCCCGCCGAGGGTCTGCTGATGAACGTGCGCATGGTGAACGCGATCTTCGAGGATCGCCGCAGGCCGGACGACGATCCCGACGCAGTCACGGACCGATTCCTGGCGAACCTGCCCGACTACGCGGCGCAGGGCGTCGACGCCGTGACCCTCAACCTCCAAGGGGGCACCCCCGGCTACGAGGGGGCGCTCAACTCGGCGTTCGAGCCCGACGGCTCGCTGCGCGAGGGCTACCTGGCCCGCGCCGCCCGCGTCGTCGAGGCGTGCGATCGCGAAGGCCTGGTGGTGATCCTTGGGTGCTTCTACCAGCGGCAGGACCAGGTCCTGACGGACGAGGCCGCCGTGCGCGCCGGGGTGGCGAACGTGGCGGGCTGGATCCGGCGTCGCGGCTATCGCAACGTCGTCCTGGAGATCGCCAACGAATTCGACCACGACGGCTTCGACCACCGCCTGATCCGGAGCGTCGAGGGCCAGGTCGAACTGATCCGGCTGGCCCGTCGAGAGGCCCCCGGCCTTCTGGTTTCCACGAGCGGCCTGGGACACGGTCGCTATCCCGACGCCCTGGCCGACGCCGCCGACTTCCTCCTGATCCACTTCAACGGCACGCCCCTCGACGACATCCCCGTGCGGATCGCGGCCTTCAAGCGTTTCGGGAAGCCGATCGTCTGCAACGAGGATGCGAAGGAGGGCGAGGCGGGCGCGCGGGCCGCCGAGCTTTCCGTCGAGGCCGGCGCTTCGTGGGGGCTGATGCTGGAGAAGGCCAACCAGCACCACCCCTTCGTTTTCAAGGGCTCCGCGGACGACCCGGTGGTCTACGCGAAGCTGAAGGTGCTGACCTCCCCCCGGACCGACGCCCCGCCCGAGGCGTACTTCCCCCCGGCCGAATCCGAGGGCGGCTGGCGGAAGCTCGACGACCCGGATGCGATCCGTCGCGTCGCCGGGATGGACCCGGCCCGGCTCGCGGATCTTCGCGAATGGCTCCGACGATCCGACGATCGCAAGTTCGCCGCGGTCGTCGTCCGTCGCGGGCACATCGTTCTGGAAGCGGAGCGGGGCCGAAGCGCGACGACCGACGCCTCCCGAGTGGCCTCCTGTTCGAAGGCCGTCTGCGCCACGGTCCTCGCCATCGCTTCGGAGCAGAGCCGGCGCGGAGGATCGGCCCGTCCGATGAGTTTCAACGACCGGGCGTTCGCCTTCATCCCCCAGGCGAGGCCCTTGAGCGACCCTCGCAAGGCCGCGATCACCGTCGGTCAGTTGTTGAACCACACCTCGGGCCTCTGCCCCGAGGCGGCCGGGGCTCCCAACGACGGAACCTGGGAGTACATCCTGGGCCACAGCGGCGACCCGCGCACCGCCCGTCTAGCGTTCGATCCCGGCACCGCCTGCGGGTATTCCACCCACGCGTTCGCTCACGCGGCCCTCGTATGCGAGACCGTCACCGGCAAGCCCTACGATCAGTTCGCCGTCGAGGCCCTCTTCAGGCCGCTGGGGATCGAGCATTGGTGGTTCCAGTACTACGAAGGGGGGCCGAAGTACGGCCGACACCCCTCGCACGGCCTGGGGATGCCGGCGCGCGACATGGCCCGGATCGCCTACTGCATGGCCCGCAGGGGCCGCTGGAAGGACCGGCAGGTGATCCCGACGTGGTTCGTCGAGGCCACCGCCGCCCCCACCCACGACGTCCACGGCCCCGAGCTGCGATTCAAGGTGGACGCCCAGATCTTCTCGTACGGCTGGGAGCTTCCCGCCCGCCTGACCGGCGAAGGAGGCCGCGACGGTCGGGGCATCCCGGCCGACGCCCGTTCCAAGCCTGGATCGGGAGGACAGCTGATCGCCTTCGTGCCGAGCCTCGACCTGGTCGTCGCCCGCCAGACCGGCGGCAGCGGCGGTTGGGAGTATGAGGAATTCCTGCGACGGGCCTGCGCGGCGGTCCTGGACGAATCGTGAGTCCCTCACCGCGCCTCGACTTGGAGGAGATCTGCGATGAAGACGCTACCCCTCGTTCTTCTGGCGGTGCTCTCCGCGCCGATCCCGGCCGTCGCGGCCGGTCGCACCGAGTTGGGCGTCCAGGGTGCCCGGTTCACGGTGAACGGACGGCCGACTTTCCTGCTCGGGGCCAGCTACTACGGCGGCCTGGGGGCTCCGGCGGATTTCGTCCGACGCGACCTCGACGACCTCCAGCGCAACGGTTTCAACTGGGTGCGGGTCTGGGCGACCTGGGGCGCGTTCGGCCGCGACGTCTCGGCGGTGGACGCAGACGGCCGGGCTCGCGAACCGTTCCTGGGCCGTCTCGTCGAGCTGGTGGCCGATTGCGATCGTCGCGGCCTGGTCGTGGACGTCACGCTCACGCGCGGGGACGGTACCGCCGGCGGGGCCTTGCCGGACTTCGAATCGCACAGGAGGGCCGTCGAGACGCTGGTCGTCGCCCTGAAAGCGCATCGCAACTGGTATCTCGACCTGGCCAACGAACGCGACGTCCGCGACGCGCGGCATGTGCCGGCCGAGGAATTGAAGCCGCTCCGCGAACTGGTCGGCCGGCTCGATCCGGGGCGGCTGGTCACGGCCTCGTTCGGCGGCCATGACCTCGACGAGCCGGACCTGCGCGAGGCTCTGCTTGCCATCGGCCTGGACTTCGTCTGCCCGCACCGGCCGAGGGAGCCCGGCTCGCCCGGCCGGACCGAGGCCGCGACGCGCGCCAGCCTGGACGCGATGAAGGCCGTCGGCCGCTCGGCGCCGGTGCATTATCAGGAGCCTTTCCGGCGGGGCTACGGCCCGTGGGAACCCTCGGCGGCCGACTTCCTCGACGACCTTCGCGGCGCCCTGGCCGGGGGCGCCGCCGGCTGGTGCTTCCACAACGGCTCCGAGCGCGGCGCGGCGGGGGACGCCCCGCGACGCTCGTTCGACCTCCACGACCGCCGCTTGTTCGACCAGCTCGATGAGGAGGAACGACGCGTCGTCGATCGGGCCGCGTCGCTGGTGCCCCCAGCCGAGGGGCCGAAGCCCCGGTGAGGATCGCCTCGAAGGGATCGACCGGCTCAGCCCAGCGTCTCCAGGGGATGCCTGGCGCGATCGGCCAGGGGGAACGTGACGGGCCCTCCCCTCGCCTGCGAGGCGTAGCAGGCGAGGACCATCTCGACGGCCGCGCGGCCGTCGTAGACGTTCGCCAGCGGCTGGGAGTCGGTCTCCACGGCGCGGATCAGGTCGGCCACGATCCGCCGATTGGTCGGGATCAGGTCGGTCGCGTCGGGATTGCCGACGTCGCCGCCGGTGATCTCGACCCACCCCGGCGCCCAGGCCCCGCTCCAGGCCGGGTCGGCCAGCAGCCGGGCGTGGGGCGCCCACCCGGTCCCCAGGTCGATCCGCCCCTTCGAGCCCAGGATCTGGACGCCGAAGCGCTGGCCGGGCTCCCTGGGGCGAGCGGTGGCGAAATGGGCGACGGCGGGCTTGCCGACGAATCCGTACATCGCGTCGGCGCGGTCGCCGGCCAGCGGGCCGATCCCCTCGGCCCCGTCGCGTACGTCGGCCGGGCCGATGGGGCGTCCGGCTTCGGTGACGCGGGCGAAGCACCAGGCGGACTCGCCGAGCAGTCCCCGGAAGAGGTCCATGATGTGGACGCCGAGGACCATCAGATCCTCGCCGCCACCGCGACGATCCTCCTTGCCCCGGCCTCGCACTTCGAGGACCTCGCCGATCGCGCCTTCGGCGATCAACTCGCGGACCCGATCGTACTGCGGGCTGTAGCGGGTCTGGAAGGCGACGGCCAGCTTGGTGTGGGAGCGCTCGCAGGCCGTGACGATGGCGTCGCAATCGGCCAGCGTGGGCGCCATCGGCTTCTCGCAGAAGACGTGGATGCCGCGCTCGGCGCAGGCGACGGCCATGTCGCGATGGCCGTCGAGCCACCGGGAGGCGATCGCCACGAATTGCGGCTTCTCGCGGTCGAGCATCTCCCGGTAGTCGGCGTAGCCCCGTTCCGCTCCCAGCCGCGCGACGGCCGAGGCGAGCCCTTCGGGGTCGTCGTCGGCCACGGCGACCAGTTTCAATTTGGGCGGATCGGTCATGGCCCGGTCGATCTCGTGACCGTAGCCGCCCCGGCCGGTCCGGCCGATGACCGCCGCGCGGTAGGGAGGATTGAACATCGCGCGCCTCGCGTTGGGTTTTATTCCGAGCCGACCTTCTCGCCCGGCTTCAGCTCACGGAGGCGGACGTTCCGCCAGCGGACCTGATACGGGCCCTCGCCGCTGGCGATGCCGTGGACCTGGAGCCCGATGAGGCCGCTCTGGTCCAGGCCGTCGGTGAAGTCGCTTGCGGGCTCGCCGTTGACCCACGAACGGTAGCGGTCGCCCTGCACCACGATCCGGTACTTGTTCCAACCGTCGTCGTCAAACGCGTCCTTCGCCTTGGGATTGAGCTCGGCGATCCACTGGCCTCGGCGGCCCTCGTCATAGAACCGACCGGCCGTCCCGGTCTCCTTGCGGGCGATCTCGCACTGCGGGCCGTACACGACGCCGGCCCGGGGGGTTCCCGGCTCGTAGATATGGCTGCGGACCTGGACGCCGGAGTTCAGCCGGGGGTCGCACTTGACCTCCAGCTCCAGGACGAAGTCCTTGTAGTCCCCCTTGCAGAGGAACGTGTTGGGGCTCCCCTCGACCGTCGTGCCGACGATCGTCCCGTCTTCGACCGCGTACGTCGCCTTGCCGCCGCCGGTCTTCCAGCCGTCCAGCGTCTTCCCGTCGAAGAGCGAGGTCCAGCCCTGGTCGTCGGCGAAGGCCGAGGCGGACGCCCCCAGGCACGAGAGGACCGCCAGGGTCCCTGACAGGATGATTCCCGATCGTGAAAACATGAAGAAACTCCAGAGTGAAGAGAGTGGAGAGGCGTGCTTGCGTCGAAGGCCGCCCGGCGTTGGCGGTTCATCGCCCGGTGGGGGCGTTCCAGTCGTAGGCTCGCTGTCGACGGAACCCCCGAACCCGGATCGCGCCGGCATCCAGGTCCACCAGGGAGTACCCGTTGTTCTCGGCTCCCGAGCCTTCGATCATGGCGACCAGGGTGACGTAATGGACGCCCCGGATCTCGCGGTAGTCGTTCTTGTGGCTGTGACCCTGGAAGACCGCCCGCACCGCGCCCGAGGCTTCGAGGGCGGCCCGGACCTCGGCCGCGTTCTTGACGCCGTAGGGGCTTCCCACGTCGAGCCGCTGGTGGGCGAAGACGATCGTCGGTTTGGGGTTCGCCGCCAGGTCGGCCCGGAGCCACTCGACCTCGTGGGCCGGGATGTTGGCGTCGGTCCACTCGGAATTCTTGCGGCCGTAGGGCTCGCCGTCGCTGCGGAAGCAGGCGTCGAGGACGATGAAATGATGGTCCCCGGCGTCGAAGGAATAGAACGACCGCTCCTGGCCGACCTTGCCGAGGAACTCCGGCTTGGTCAGGGTGTCGACGCAGTGGTTGCCGAGGACGTAATGGCGACGCTCCGCGATGGCAGCGATCTCCCGGTCGATGCGATCGAGGTATTCGAGTTCGACCGCCACGGAGTCGGCGGCGTCGATCAGGTCGCCCAGCTCGACGAGGAAGTCGGCCTCCTCGCGACGGAACCGCTCGGCGGCCTCGGCGAGCTTCGGCAGGGACTCCCGGTAGTGCCGGGTCCCCGCCGGCGGCTTGTCGGCGTGGTGCAGGTCGGTGATCAGCCCGAACCGAACCGCGGGCCGCTCGCCCGCCCGGAGCGTGGAGGCGATCGTCGCCGGGGCCGCGCCCAGCACGAGAGCGCCGCCCGTGAGAAAGGCCCGCCGTCCGATCCGGACGACGTCCGGGGAGTTCGCGTTCATCTTCATGTTCCGGGGCCAGGGGCGTCCGCCAAACGGCGATCGAACGAAACGAGAGGCCCCATTGTGGGCATCGGATCGGGCCGGCGAAAGGCCCCGCCGCGGCCGTCGCCCCCCTGCGCGTCCGGGATGCTACCCGGCAGTCCGGATCGCGGCCTGGGGTCGGCGGGAGCCCACGGGATCGGGGTCCCTCCTAGCGTAGACGTTGAAGACGCCGAATTCGCGGCTCCAGTCTTCCTGGTCGGCGACGACCTTGAAGCCATGCCGGGCGAGGAGTTCGAGGATGCGCGCGAGGCGGCCGTCGATGTCGTGGACCTCCAGGACCACCTGCCTGATCCGGGCCCAGCCCGCGTCGTCGATCCCCGCGAGGACTTCCCACTCGCTGTTCTCGACGTCGATCTTGAGGAGGTCGATCGAGTCGACGTTCTCAAGCTTGAGGATGTCGCCGAGCGTCCTGAGTCGGCATCGGACCGTCTCGCGGCCGGAGAAGAAGTAGAGGTCGAGCAGCTTCGCGAGGGCTGATCGCGGCCAGTCGCGCAGGCGTCGCCCGCTCGCTCCGGCTTTCCGGGGGCCTCCTCTCGCGATGAGTTCGTTGCGGCCGGCCCGCAGCCCCGCGATATGGCCGGGGGAGCAGGTCGCCAGGGCGGAGGCGCGGGGGAAGCGGGTGAACGTCGCCTCGCCGTCGTGGTCGGAGAGCCCCACGTTGAAGAGCCGGACCCTGTCGGCGAAGGGGTCGGTGTTCCGTCGCAGCAGTTCGAAGGTCTGGGGGATGGGTTCGAAGGCGAAGAGGGTGAAGTCGTGCAGGGTCCGCGCCAGGAAGACGTCGAACATGCCGATGTTCGCCCCCACGTCGAAGATCGTCGCCCCTTCGCGCAGCTCGACGCCGTGCCGGAGGTAGCAGTTCTGGACGAAGATTTCGTGGTAGAGGAACCGGGCGTCGATCCGGTTCGGGGCGTGGATGCTCAGGCCGTTGGGCAGGCGAACCTTCATGATGATCCTCCTCGCGGGGCGTCGGCGTTGTCATTCGTGGCGCAGGGCGTCGATCGGATTGAGGAGGGCGGCCTTGACGGCGGGGAGCATGCCGAAGATCGTCCCCGTGCCCGCCGAGATCCCGAATCCGAGGCCGACGGCCCACCACGGCACGACCACGTCGACCATCTTCGGGTGCAGGCTCGCCAGGGCGCAGAGGCCGAAGCCGAGGGCGACCCCGACGCCCCCGCCGAGGAGGCTCAGGGTCACGGCCTCGGTGAGGAACTGCGCCAGGATGTCGCGTCGGCCCGCGCCGACGGCCTTGCGCAGGCCGATCTCGCGAGTGCGCTCGGTGACGCTGACGAGCATCATGTTCATGATGCCGATGCCGCTGACCAGCAGCGAGACGCCGACGATCCCCGCGAGCATGGCGGTGGCCGCCAGGCTGATGGCGTTGAACGCCTCCAGGATCTCGTCCTGCGTCCTGATGCTGAAATCGTTGGGCTGGTGGGCCTCCAGGCCGTGTCGGCGTCGGAGGAGGTCGGTGATCTGGGCGCGGGCCTCGGGCACCTGCGCCTCGGAGGCCGCCATCGCGACGAACGCCAGCTTGCGCCGTTGCGAAGGATACATCTTCAGCGCCATCGTGTAGGGGACCAGGACGACGTCATCCTGGCTGGTGCCGATGAGCGACCCTTTCTCCTTGAGGAGCCCGATGACCAGGAAGCGGCGGCCGTCCAGCAGGAGCGACCGCCCGACGAGCCCCTCGTCGACGTTGAGCTTGCGGAGGACGTCGCGGCCGACGAGGCAGACCTGATGCGCCTGCTCGACGTCGACCACGGCCAGGGGACGCCCGACGTCGACCTCGAACTTGCGGATCGCGTGGTACTCGACCGACACCCCCTCCAGGGGGGCGGTCACCTCGTCCCGGCCGTACCGGACGGAGACGGCCGCCTGCCGGGGATCGGGCGAGACCAGCCGCAGCGCCTCGCAGCGCTCGCGGATGCTCTCGACGTCGCGGACGTCGATCTCGGCGCGGCCGAGGGTGCGCCCCGCGTCGCCCGCCGGGCGCTCGGGTGCGACCCAGACCGCGTTCGTGCCCCACCCTTTCAGGAACACGGCCACGTAGCGCGAGAACCCCAGGACCACGCTGACCACGGTGATCGTGGACGCCACGGCGATGACCATCCCGACCATCGTCAGCAGGGACTTCGGCTTGCTGGTCCAGAGCTGCTCCATCGCGATCGGAACGTTTCTCACCAGGGACATGGCTGTCCTTCCCGACGTTGGGGGCGGGATGCGGAGGCTCGGGCCCGCTCCCACGGCGGGCCGTCGTTCACGTCGTCGGATTCGACCCGGCCGTCGCGGACCCGGACCACCCGCCGGCAGCGCGCGGCGACGTCCGGCTCATGGGTCACGATCACGATCGTCTGGCCCTGGGCGTGCAGCGCGGCGAAGAGCCCGAGGATCTGGTCGCCGGTGTGAGAGTCCAGGTTGCCGGTGGGCTCGTCCGCGAGCAGGAGCGACGGCTGGAGGACGAGGGCCCTCGCGATGGCGACCCGCTGGCGCTGGCCGCCCGACATCTGCGAGGGCCGGTGCTCCATCCGATCGGCCAGGCCGACCCGGTCGAGGGCCTCGGCGGCCCGCTCGCGGCGATCCCGGACGCCGGAATAGATCAGGGGGAGCTCGACGTTTCGCAGGGCGGTCTGGCGCGGGAGCAGCTCGAAGGTCTGGAAGACGAAGCCGATCCGCTCCCCCCGCACCCGCGCCAGTTGCGACTGCGAGAGCCCCGCGACGTCGCGCCCCTCCAGCCAGTAGCGCCCCGAGGAGGGGGCGTCGAGGCAGCCAAGGATGTTCATGAGAGTCGATTTTCCCGATCCCGAAGGGCCCATGATCGCGATCAACTCGTTGGCGTCGATGCGCAGGTCGACCCCCCGGAGCGCGCGGACGGTCTCCTCGCCCACCCGATACTCCTTGGCGACCTGTTCCAGCAGGATGATCGGTTCCCGGGGGGGCGTCATCGCGGGTCCTCCGCGTCGCCGACGACCTGCACGGGCTGGCCGTCCGTGAGTTGATCCAGGGCGCGGAACGGCGCGACGACGACCTGTTCCCCGGCCTCGACGCCGGAGAGGATCTCCGCGCGGTGCTCGTCGGTGAGGCCCAGTTCGACCGGGCGGGCGCGGGCCACGCCGCCTTCGACCACGAACGCGACCTTGACGTAGCGCATCCCCGATTCTCGCACGCCCCCGCCCGGCGAGCCGGCGTTCCGATCGGCCCAGGCGAGCACGGCGGGCGTGCCGGGTAGGTCCTTCCGCCGTCGATGGACGACGGCGTGGGTAGGAACCCCCAGCGCGTCCTCCGTCCGGCGGACCTCGATCTCGACCGTCGCCGACATCCCGGCGCGGAGCGACGGGGGGGCGTCGTCGACCCGGATGCGGGTCTCGAAGCCGACCGACTCGCCGGTCTTCCTCCCCTTCGCGGTGACCTTCTCGACGACCCCTTCGATCGCCGTCCGGCCGTCGGCCTGGAGGTAGATGAGCGACGCCTGGCCGGGCTGCACCAGGGGGATGTCGGACTCCTCCACGTCGGCGATCACCCGCATGCGGCTCGGATCGGCGACCGTCATCAGGACCGTGCCCGGCAGGTTGATCGTGCCGGCGATCACCACCTCCCCGACCCGCACCGAGAGGTCGGTCACGACCCCGTCGATCGGGGACCGGATCTCGGTGCGCTTCACTTCCTCAAGGCTGATCGTCCGCAGGGCCTCGCTCTCCAGCAGCTCGCGGCGGCTCATCTGGAGCGCGGCCTCGGCCTTGTGGAACTGCGTCCGGGCGTCGGCCAGCTCCGTCGGCGTCGAGTATCCCCGGTCGGCGAGCCGTCCGTGCTGGGCCTCGTCGCGGGCGGCCTTCGCCAGATCGTCCTCGGCCTGAGTGATCGCGGCGCGGTGGCGGTCGAACCGGGCCTGCGCGGAGAGAAGCCGGGCGTCGGCGTCGGTGCGATCGAGCTTCACGAGCACGTCGCCCGCCTTCACGGCCTCCCCTTCCTTGACGTCCACCGCGACGACCCGGCCCAGGATCTGCGAGCCGATGTTCACTTCTTCGACCGACTCCACCACCCCGGGCGCGGTGATCTTGCGGACGATCCGGCCCCGCGACGGCGTCTCCACGCGCACCTCGATCGGGGGCTCCTTGACGACCCGCCAGTCGACCACGATCGAGCCGGGGTCGCGATGGAGCTTGGCGAAGGTCAGCGCGGCGGCGATGGAGCCGACCAGGGCCAGACGTGTGATGAACCGAAGCATTCGTCCCTCCCGAGCGTCGATCCCGAATCAGAAACCACCGGGTATCAGCATCAGACGCATCGCGGCGCCCGTGACGAGCGTCGTCCCGATCCGAATGGCCGTCTCGATCGCCGCCAGGCTCGTGCAGGCGACGATGGCTGTCGCGAGGTTCGCCTGGCCGCGGCGCCAGCCGCCGAGGATCAAGGCGGCCCAGCCCAGCAGCGCGAAGGCGTCAACCTGGCGCCAGGCGACCCATGAGGCCGCCCGGTACGTCCCCGATGGAAGCAGCAGCGCCATCGAGGCGTCGGCTTCGAGCGTCGGCAGGGCGAACACCAGGGCCGTCTGGAGCGCCAGGCCCAGCACCCAGAAGCCCTGCAAGACGGCGCATTCGTCCAGGGCGAGCGGGAAGCCGACGGGCCGACCGGCCAGCGCGGCGAGTGCGGCCAGGAGCGTCGCCGCCAGCAGGGCGCGGACGGCCGGCGCCAGCGGTTCGACGACGAGATCGCCGATCAGGGCCAGCGCCGTCCAGAATCGCAGCGTGGCCCGCTGGTCCCGGATGGCCTTCTGGATCTGACGGTCGCCGATCTCGCCGACGGCCCGCGACTCGACGCGGGCGGCCCCCTGCTCCACGGCCTGCCGCAGCGCCAGGGTCTTCGCCCCCGAGAGCCACAGCAAGCCCTGGAAGTCCAGGATCAGGACCGCCCACAGGATTAGCAGCGACCCCGCCCGCCCGGTCGCCCCGGCGCGTCGTCGAAAGCCGAGTCGGCCGACGGCGCGGGACCGTTCGGCCTCGTCGACGAGCGACGGCGATTCGGCGAGCCCGTCGCCGCGATCGGGTCCGTCCCCGGCCGAGCGATCGGCCGGGGGGACCCGGAACCTCGGCGGCGGTTCGCCGGTCGCGGTCTCGCGTCCATCTTCGATCGTTGGCACGAGTGGATCTCCGAGGTCCGGCGGTCAGCGGTCAGCGGTCGTCGGTCGGCTCGTGATCGTCGGCTGTCGTCGCGATCGCTTCGGGGCGGCGCGCGGCCTCGTCCGGTCGTGGTCGTCGCCCTGGCCGTTATTCAGGACGCCGCTCGGCAGGGCGCCGGAGAGAGCCAGGTCGATCCGCCTGGAAAGCCTCGCGATCAGGACGTCCAGGGGGCCGGCCGGCGGCGGCGCCGGGTTGACGCCACGGGCCCGCGCCAACCGTTCCCGGACGGCGTCGAGCCGCGCCCTGGCGGTGGCGAGGTCGTTCCCGGCCGCCGCGGCCCGGCCTTCGTCCAGCAGGTCGGTCGCGCCCGCCAACGGCTTGGCCAGCTTCCGGTCGGCGGCGAGGAGCGCGACCAGTTCCGACCGGACCCCCTCGAACGTGGCCGGCGGTCCGAGATCCGGGATCATCTTGATGTTCGAAGGGGGCGACAACTTCCCCTTCCGGTCCTCGGCCTGCACGTAGTAGGCGTACGTCCGCCTGGGGGCGACGCCGCGATCCTCGAATTGCGGAGTCGTGGCGGTGCCGATCTCCACGAAGCCGCCGGGGACCGAGAAGACGCCCGGTTTTTCGCCGGGGCGCATCGGATCCTCCTCCCCCGCCTCGGGGAGGAGGCCCAGCAGGAACCCGAGGTCGGCCTTCTGATAGGTCGAGCGATAGACGTGGTATCGAACGGCCCCCGGGCCGGGGCTCCAGGAGACGTAGGCCCGCCCGCGCAGGGCCTCCACCTCCACCTCCTCGGGGCTCGGCGGGGGCTGGGGCGAGCCCGCCTCCTCCTGGGCTTCGCCGTCGCGTTCCTCATCCCCGGCGGGAGCGATCGGCGGCGAGCCTCCCGAGGCTGGAGTCGTCGGCGGCGTCCTCGTCGTCATCGTGGCCGTCGTCGAGGGGAAATTCGACGCGACGGCCGTGGCCGCCGTCGGGACCGCGCTGGAGCCTGCCAGCCAGACCTCCGTCCCCTGGACGTAGTTGACGGTCCCCAGGAACAGGCCGACGGGCGTCGAGGCGAACGTCCTGAGCCCGAAGTTGAACATGTTCCCCATGCCGTTGCGGACGACCGGCGACCAGGCGACGCCGTTCGTGCTCGCGAAGACGTCGAATCCGAACTCGGATCGGAAGTAGGGGGCCAGCGGGGACGAACGCAGGGCCCAACTGTCGTCGTTCGTCCCCGCGTAGAGCACCCCGTCGTGCTCCTCCATCCGCCAGATGTGCGCGTTGAACGGATTGCCGAAGCCGTCTCCCAGGCCGCTCAGCGGGAAGATGAGCCCACGGGGGGCCAGCCGGGCGTTCCCCGCGATCAGCTCCCATGTGTCGTTGGGGTTGATCCGGATCAGCTCGGACGAGGGGAGCAGCGTGGAGTACCAGCCCGCGCTCCCCACGTAGAGCCTCCCCTGGAAGGGATACATGCTGACGACGGACGTCATGACGGGTCCGCGTCCGGCCCCGCCGGTCACGACCGGGGTGATCGCGTACGGGAGGGCGCCCGAAGCCTTGGTCTTCCAGACGGAGTAGCCGGTCGATTGGTCGCCGGCCCCGAAGTAGAGCGAGTCGTTGAAGACGGACATCTCATAAACCTGGAGCTCGGGCGGGGTGACCTGCCGGAAGCTGTTGTTCCCCAGCCTCGGGTTGGACGACTCCAGGACGAAGCCGTTGCCGGTCAGGCCGAGGCTGGCCGAGACGTACAGTCGGTTCTTGTAGACGGCCGTCGCGCGGAACGTCACGGCCTTGGTGTCGCCCAGCACCGTCCCGGGATTCTGGGGGACCGCCTCGAAGACCTCGCGGGGCTGCTTCGTGATGGGATCCCTGACGATCGTCATTCGGAGGATCCGCGGCGGCGGCGCCCCGGGCGTGAACTCGCGGGCCGTACAGCCGACGATGTAGAGCGACTCGGTCCCGTCCGACTCCCGATACACGACCATGTCGCGATACCCGATGTCGCGGGCGACGTTCGTCCCCGGCGCCTTCTCCGACTGGAAGACCCTCGTCCATTGTCCGGTGGTCGGCGCGTACCGCCAGACCTCCGCCCGCAGGTCCAGATCCGAGGGGTTCAAGGGACAGGGGATCAGCGGGTCCGCGAAGATGGCCTGGAGCGGGATGATGATCGGGTAATAGAAGGCGATTGTGGCGTTCTCGACGCACTGGAAGTCGCGGTTCGTTCCGACGTACAGGTTCCCCTGGAACCATCGCATCGACCAGGGATAGCTATTGTGGCGGTCGCCGAACCCCGGGAGGTTGGTCCGCGTGAAATCCGAACGGGTCAACTGGCCCTGGACGGCCGGGGTCGCCAACAGGATCGCGACGACCGTGAGCCCCCAGGTTAGGCGCGAAGAGGACGATCGAGGCACGCCGCTAGGATGATGAAGAACGACAGGTGGCATCGCAGACTCCTCGAATCATGACGACTCGATCGGACGCAGGCCGCGGCCGATTCGCACTGATGGGATCAGACCAGGGACGCCCGCGCTCCGCCGTGGAGCGCGGGCCGTCGATCGGGGCTGGCGGACGCCGACCGATCGAACCTTCGGCTACACCGCCACCGGGCCGCCCGCCCGGCCGATCGTTCGCGACGATCGGTTCGTGGAGCCGGCCTCCTCCGGCCGGCGTCGTGCGTAGATCAGGGAGACGGGCGACCGACGATCCTCGTTCGTGCGGTCGATCGCGACCTCGTAGCCGCGATCTTCGAGCCATGCCGCCATGCCGTCCGGTCCCGATTCCACGTCGTGAACCTCCACCACCAACTGCTTGACCTTCCCCCAGTCCGCCTCGTCGATCCCGCGCAGGACGTCCCACTCGCTCCCCTCCACGTCGATCTTGAGGAGGTCGATCCGATCGAGCCGGCGTTCCGCGATGATCTGCGAGAGTCGAGTGAGCGTGCAGACGCGTTCCTTCTTCCGGGAGGCGTAGTAGAGCAGCCCGCCCACCCCCCAGGAGCGGAGCCGCTCTCGAATCCCACGGAAGGGTCCCCGCCCGCCGCCGTCGGCGCTCCGGTCGCCCAGGTGGATCAGGATGTCGCGCAGGTCCGCCCAGCGCTTCTCCAGGCGGTCCGGGCACGACGTGGAGAAGCAAGGGAGGTGCGGGTAGTAGGTGAAAGCCGCCGTCCCCTCCCGGTCCGAGAGGCCGACGTTCCGCGCGACGATCCTCGACCCCAGGTGGCTGGTGTTGCGCCGCAGGCAGGCGAAGATGTCGGGGACGGGTTCGAAAGCGTGGATGGTCACGTCGTGCAGGGTCTCGGCCACGAAGAGGGAGAACAGGCCCAGGTTCGCCCCGACGTCCAGGACGACGTCCCCCTCGTGAAGCTCAACGCCGTTCCTGAGATACACCTGCTCGCGGAAGATCTCGTCGAAGAGCAGCCTCGCCTCGCCTCGGCTGGGGCCGTGGATCACCCTCCCGTTGGGCAGTCGGATCCTCATCGCGGTTCGCCTCCTGGATGTCGCAAATCAGTGGACGAGGGTCTTCGCCGGGCGCCCCGCGTTCGGCGACCGAGCAGCGAGCGTTTCCAGCAGGACGGCGGCCCCGGCGGGTCCGGGATGCTCGGCCATCACCCCGGCGATCCGACGCGCGTTGCGACGGAAGCTCGGTTCGTTCAGCACGCGCTCGACGGCGGCGCGGAGGCCGTCGGGCGTGCATCGGCGAGGCGTGAGCCGCAGGCCGGCCCCGGCCTCCACCACCCGACGCGCGTTGTCCGGCTTGTCCCAGTGGGTCGGCACGATGATGAGCGGCACGCCGAGCTGCAGCGCGGTCAGGACGGTGCCGGCCCCCCCCGTCGTCACCAAAACCGAGCAACGCGGGAGCAGATCGCTGTGGCTGACCCAACGCTCGACTCGGATGTTGGGAGCGATCGGGCCGAGGTCCAGCTCGGCCGGGTCGCGCTGGGAGCCGGTGGTCAGGATGACCTGCATGGGGAGGTCCGCGAGGCCGCGGGCCGCGGCCCGCAGCACGACCGGGTCCTGGAAATGGGCCGTCCCCTCGGTGACGTGGACCCACGGCCGATCGGTCGGGAGTTCGTCCAGCCACGCCGGCGCGGGCGCGTCCTCGGACTTGTTCCACACGCAAGGCCCGACGTAGTGGACGCTCGGCGGGAGGTCGTGGCGGTCGTAGTCGATCTCGCGGACGCTGGGGATCAGGTAGAGGGGCAACCTCGCCATGTGGGCGTTCACGGAGCTTTCCATCGGCGCCAGCCCATGCGAGGCGCGGACCTTGTTGACGTGTCGACGGACGCCGATCGCCAGCACGTCGCCCAGCTTCGTCACGGCTTTCGCCAGCAGGCGGGTGCGGAAGTTCCGGGGCGACGGCAGGCCCGGCCCCCCCGGCGGGGCGTCGGGGCCGGGGATGAGGCAGCCCATCAGCGTCGTCAGGATCGCCACCGGGACCGGCGACGTCTCGCCCAGGACCACGATCGGCCCCCACATCCCGGTCTCCGTCACGATGACGTCGGGCCGCCACTCATCGACGATCTCCTGGATGTCGGCGACCTGCTCCGGGAGGGTCCCCGCCAGCCAGTCGCGGAAGGCCCGGAGCAGCAGCCGGGGCGAGTGCCAGCCCAGCGTCGCGCGGGTCTCCGCCGCCTGGACCGCCTCCCAGATGGGCTCCTCCCGCAAATGGTTGAACGGGAAGAGCGTGACGCCCTGGGGCTCGATCACGGCCCTGGTGCTCTCGCTGGTGTAGAAGGCCACGTCGTGCCCTCTGGCCTTCAACGCCCTGGCGACGCTCATGAACGGATTGATGTGGCCCACGAACGGCCAGACGGTGAACAGGTAGCGCGCCATCCCACCCTCCTATTCCGAATCGGTCCTGTCGGTCGTCGCCTCGGCCATGACCCCAGGCGCGGCCCGTCGTCGCGCGGAGGCGAGGGACGTTCCCCGCCCCGACTCGCGGGCGGGCGCGGTCGCCCCGTCGTCCCGGATGCGACGCAGGAGCGCCCCGAAGTAGAGCCCGTCGAAGACGCGATCGGGGAGCAGCCCGCGCAGGGCGAGGGCGAGCCAGGCGGGACGTCCGACGACGTAACGCATCCGGGGCCGTCGGCTCGTCAACGCGCGGTGCACGGCCTGCGCCACGTGCGTCGGCCGGGTCTTGCGGGTCTCCACGAAGCGGTCGGCCAGCTCCTCGTGCTTCACGAACATCGCGTGGTAGGGGCTCTCGGGATCGAGCGCGTGGGCCGCGTTCCCCCGGTTCACCGACCACCGCGAGGTCTTGATGATCCCCGGCTCGATGAGGATCGCGCGGATGCCGAACGGCCGGAGTTCCAGCGCCAGCGACTCGCCGAATCCCTCCTGGGCGAACTTGGTGGAGCAATACGCGCTGAGGCCGAAGGTCGCGATCC
This sequence comes from Planctomyces sp. SH-PL62, assembly GCF_001610895.1. Classification (NCBI taxonomy): domain Bacteria; kingdom Pseudomonadati; phylum Planctomycetota; class Planctomycetia; order Planctomycetales; family Planctomycetaceae; genus Planctomyces; species Planctomyces sp. SH-PL62. The sequence continues at coordinate 342,947 of NZ_CP011273.1, forward strand.
GGCCGCCGACCGAGGAGATGGTCACGACCCGGCCCCGCCCGGCGGCCCTCATGTGGGGGAGCACCCGGCGGGTCACGGCCATGGTGCCGAAGACGTTGGCCTCGAAGACGTCGCGGATCTCCGACATCTCGAGATCCTCGAAGCACCCCCGCAGGCCGACCCCGGCGTTGTTGACCAGCCCGTACACGCCCCCCCCGCCCTCGACGACCGTCTCGACCGCGCGGTCGACGCTCGAAGGATCGGTCACGTCGAGCTGCACGACCTCAAGCTCGACGCCCCTCTCCCGCGCGGCTTCGAGCACGGCCGGGCGGTGTCCGAGGTCGCGGACCCCGGCGAAGACCTTGAAGCCGCGATCGGCGAGGTGCAGCGACGTTTCGAGCCCCAGGCCCGTCGAACTGCCGGTGACCAACACGGTGTCCATCTTCGGGCTCCTCATGCTCTCGACCCCGCCGGGCGAGGGACGGCGACGCGATCGGGCCCCGTCGCCGCCGACGGGGCCAGGGTTTCGATCAGGTGTTCCACCACGGCCTCGGGCTGTTCGAGCGGCCCGAAATGGCCCCATTCCGACGAGGGGAGCATGACCGATCGGGCATTCGGGATATGTTCGAGAAGGTAGTCGTGGCTGCCGAGGAACGCCGAGCCCTCGGCGTAGATCAGGTGGACCGGGGCCTTGATCCGGGGGATGTTCTCCAGGGGGAGGTCGCCGACGATCTCGTAGTCGCGGACCAGAGGGGTCGAGTCCAGGACGCGGAGGAATTTCTCGGGATTGCGCGGAAGGCCCCTGAGAGGCCCCCACTTCTTGGGCAGGCTCATGCTCTTGCGCACCATGTATTCGAGGTCGCAACGATGCTCCGGCGGCACCGTCACGCCCGATCGTTCCAGCACCTGGACCCAGTACGACCAGCCCACCCAGTCCTCCCGGGTGCGCAGGTGGATCAGGGCCGGAAGCGCGGCCTCGATCGCCCCGACCTGGAGGACGCGGTCGGGATTGCGGAAGGCGTAGTAGAGCGCGACGTCCGCGCCGTAGCTGTGGCCCACCAGGTTCGCGCGCTCGATCCCGAGGGCGTCGAGCAGCTCTTCCAGGTCCGCGGCCATGTCGGTGGCCGAGTAGCCGGAGGGGGGCGTGTCGCTGTAGCCGTGGCCCCGGAGGTCGTAGGTCAGGATGCGGAAATGGTCCGCGAGCATCGGGACGATCTTCAGGTGCCACACGGCCAGGTTGCCCGTGAGCCCGTGGAGCATCACGAGGTCGGGCCCTCGGCCGGTGCGCTGATAGTGGAGCGTCAATCCGCTGGGAAGGGTCGCTTTCGGCATTCCATCCTCCGGGCCGCTTGCTGTTATTCCAGGTATCCGAGGGCCGACAGGCGTTTCAGGACCAGCCGCTCCTCCTCCGCGTCGAGGCCGACCCCCGCGCCGATCGGCTCGTCCGCGACGGCCGCGGGAGTGGGGCGTCCGACCCCGACCGCGTCCGCGAGCGGCGCCGGCGACCACCCCGGTTCGATCGCCTGGGTCGGGAGCCGTCCCGACAGGCCGTCGGGGATCGGGATCCCCAGGCTGTGGAGCACGAACGGGGCGACGTCCAGCAGCGACAGCTCCGAGACGGCCTCGCCCCGACGGACGCCCGGCCCCCTCGCCAGGAAGACTCCCTCCGGGCGGTGGGTCCCCGCGGGCTCCGGCCTCCGGCCCATGACGTCGTCCGCGCGAAGGATGGAGACGACCGCGTCGCCTTCCAGCCGTACGGTCAGGTCCGGCCCCCAGGGCTCGAACGGCCCGGCGAAGACCACGTCGCGCGGCCAGACCTCGGCCACGACCGGAAGGCCGGTCTCGGGATGTCGGAGGCCCATCAGGCCTTCCGCCAACTCGTCTCGGAACCGATCGTAGTCCTCGGGGGCCACGCCCCCGGACTCCCCCGGCGTGCGGCGGACGATGTGGATCCCCTGACTGCTCGGGGTGGCGGCATAGGCCAGCGTCCGCTCCCAATCCATTTCGTAGACGTGTCGGGCGATCTGATTGATGCCCACCTGATGCGTCGCGTCCGGGCGGGCACCCCGGTCGCCGGACCAGGCCAGGAGGCCCCGCCGTTCGAGCCAGGTGTTGATGTAGAAGATGTCGGACGTCGGGCCGAATCCGTGATCGGACGCGAACAGGACGGTCGCGTCGGGTCCGGCCGCGGAGACGATCTCGGCGATCAGGCCGTCGAGCTCGCGGAAGTAGTTCTCGCAGGCCGAGCGCACGTCGCGCTCCCAGGGCGTCGGGTCGGTCGGGACGAGCGCCGGGTCGAGGAACCGCCAGCAGAGGTGCTGGAGCTTGTCGACGCCGTCGAAGAGGATCGCGCCGAAGTCCGCGGGCTCCTCCCGCATCAGGTGCAGGAAGACCTCGGTCCAGCGCCGCTCTCGACGCGTGTGGAGCGTGATCCAGTCGAGATACTCCTCGGCGGCGCAGCCCTCCAGAACCTTCTCCTCGAGCGCCATGTCGTGGGAAAGCTCGCGGGGATTGAAGGAGGGGAGCTCCTTCAGGCGATCGAACAGGCCCACCGGCCGGCAGCCGAGCCGGAGTTGCCGCCAGGGCATCCATCCCCCCGGCACCAGGCAGCCGTGGAGCGCCGGGGGAGGGAACATCAGGGGGAAGTTCAGCACGTTGCTCCGCAGTCCGCATTCGCCGGCCATCGACCAGATCGTGGCGGACTGGACGTCGTGCGACGTGGTGAAGCGGAAGTACCGGCTGTTCGGCGTCTCCTTCTGGAAGAAGTCGAAGACGCCGTGCTCGCCGGGACGCTTCCCGGTCATCAGCGACGTCCAGGCCGGCGGCGTGAGCGGCGGGACGACGGAGCGCAAGGTCGCCCGCACCCCGTCGGCGACGAGGTCGCGGAGGAACGGCATGACGCCGCCGGACATCAGCGGATCGAGCACGGTGAACGTCGCCCCGTCGAGCCCGATGAGTATCGTCTTGGGCATCACGCGACCCCCCCCGGCGCGGTCGCCCGCTGCTGCTGGCGGCAGATCAGGTCGACCAGCTCGCCGATGGTGACGTCCCGCTGATCCGCCTCTTGCTTCCCCAGCTCGGCGAGGAATTCGGAGAACGGCAACTGGCCGTAGCGCTCCTGAAGCTCTCCCCCGAGGATCACCAGGTCGAGCGAATCCATCGCGAGATCGCCCAGGAGGCGGGTCTCCGACGTGATCTCGCCCGAGTATTCCCAATCCCCGGAGAGCTCGGTCATGAGGTCGAGCACGGAGTCGAGGATCTGCTTCTGAGTGAACGGCATGGTTGCTCCTCTCGGTTCGTCGTTCGACCGTCATTCGACCTCTCGGTCAGCCCCCGCGAACGCCGGCGCGACCGCCGAACCGGCGCCCTGGCACAACGTCGCCGCCACGACCGACGGCCCGTGCATCGAGGTGTGGACGACCACCGGCGCGGCCGCGAGCCGGGGGTGGCTCTCGGCCAGCCGACCGGCGAGCCGGACGTGGACCGTCTCCTCCTCCGGCGTCACGGCGGCGATTGAAAGTGACGCCGGCGCCTCCGAAGTCCGCCCCCCCAGCGCCTTCACGACCGCCTTCTTGGCGCATCGGCAGCGAAACCACCATTCTTCGAGGCGGTCGACCGGCCGATCCCGTAACAGGGCCAGCTCCGCCCCCGACAGGACCGGCTCCGGGTGATCCTCCCGACGGGACGCCGACTCGGCGTGGATGCCCAGATAGGCCCCGCCCCCGCACTCGCTCTCGCGCTCAAGTTCGCCGCGAGCGGGCATGAGTCCGGCCAGGGCGACCGCCAGGTGCACGTCGAGCGAGATCGAGACGACGATCTCGCCGTCCAGCTCGTTTTCCCAGGCGCCGCCGACCGTCAGGCGGCCTTCGGCGTCGCGGCGGATCTCGATGTCGGCGAGCGGGGGCTCCAGGCCCAGGTGGGCGCGGAGCAGGTCCCGCGCGGCCTCCTTCGCCGCCGTCCGCCCGACCAGCCACTCCACCTGTCGCGACTCCGGGGCGGCCAGGCGGCGGAACTCCTCGCGCTCGGCGCGGCCGAGGACCAGTTGCGCCCACACGCGACGCCAGAGGCCGAGATCGGACGGGAGCCCGGAACCGAGCCGGCGGCAGGCGAAGGAACGAGGGCTGGGGAATGACTCGACCAGGTCGGGCCAGGGCTCGGAGAAGTCTCCCCCGGACGGCAGGATCAGCGGGTGGAAGGTCGCCGGCAGGTCGGACCGCCAGTCCTCCCAGCCCTGAAGCCGGAGGAGCGGGCGGCCGTCTTCGGCGACGATCTCGATGTCGGAGCGGAGCCGCCGGTCTCCTTCGGGCCGGATCATCGCCTCGCAGGTGGCCGTCGCGCCGGGCGGGAGGTTGGGGCCGAACAGGTCCAGGGCCTCCAGGCCGGAGGGGAAGATCACCTTGCCGGTGGCCAATCGCTCCGCCGTCCAGAAGCCGATCACCTGGCCGGCGGCGTCGAGCAGGACCGGGTCCAGCACGAAGTCGGGGGCCGGGCGGCCTTCGATCAGGCGGTCGAAGGGGAGCACGCGGAGCCTCGCCAGCGAGCCGTCGTCGGCCACGCGCTCGATGGAGGCGACCCCCCGCCACGACGGCCCGTGGAACATGACGTCCGAGTACAGCCGCTCCGGCTCGATCCGCGAGGGTCGGCCGTCGCGCAGCTTCGAGGACGCCCCGGCGGGCCTCGGCGGGTAGGCGTCCGCGAGGAGCACGGTCGCCTCGATCGCCGGGCTGGCCGGCGGCGAGTCCCCTCGGCGATCTTCCGTGAGGTTTCGGATCTGGACGACGATCCGGTCCGGGGACCCCGCCTGACGACGGGCCGTCGCCTGCAACTCCTGCGGGCCCTCATCGAAGGCGATCCAGCGGAAGGCCCGGAGGTTGCGGAAGCCGACGACCGTCCGGCCCGGCGCCAGGAAGGACGCGGCCTCGGCCAGAATCTCCATGCTCATCGTCAGAGGCATCACGGGGAGCGCCAGCAAATCTGGGTCGGCGCGGGATACGTCGCGGCCGAGGGTGTGGTCGCGGAGGTAGACGTCGATGGCCGGGTCGAAGACGCGCCGGGCGATCACCTCGTCCCCGGCCTTCACCGAGACGATCTCGCCGAGCAGCGGGAACGGGGTCTTCCTCGCGGAGCGGTCGGGGATCGGATTCGTCGGCGCGACCTCGGGAGCGACGGACCCGCCGTCGCCCGCCGCCAGGTACTCGTCCATCGTCCGCAGAAAGTCCCCGATCAGGGCGGAAGCGCCCGAGGGGCTGGTGAAGATCTCGGGCGGGGCGGCGGTCTCCTTCGGAGGCTCGGAGACATGGCCGTTCGCGGACGTCGGCGGGGACGACTCCGGGACGGAAACGCTGGGAACGGGCTCGACCGGCTCGGGCCGCTCGGCGACGAGGTTCTCGGACTCGGCGCGGAGTCGGCTCGCGAACTCGGCGGAGATCCGCATCGGCGGGAAGCCGGTGACGAGCTTCATCGCGGCCCGCGACGAGGGCCGGGGCGAGACGGCCGACGGGGCCAGGTCGACCCGTCCGACGTGTCGCCGGCGGTAGAGGAAGTCCAGGTCCAGGTTCACGCCGTGGGCGGTGAGGATCGCCGCCAGATGGTTGAGCTGCAAGATCCCCGAGCGCCGCTGGACGTTGGCCGGCACGGCGCAGAACCGCCGCCCTCGGAGCACGTCGTCGACGAACGAGCTGAGGTTGCCGCGCGGGCCGACCTCGACGAAGAGTCGCACCCCGTCGTCGTACAGGGTTTCAATCGTCTTGCGGAACTCGACGGGGAGCAGCCAGTGATCGACCATCAGCTTGCGGACCTCGTCCGGGTCCGGCGGGTAGGGCGCGGCCGTCGTGCACGAGTAGATCGGGATCCGCGCCGGGAGGATCGTCGCCTCGTCGAATATCTGACGCAGGTGGTCGACGTAGGGGGCGAACAGGGGCGTGTGGTAGGCGCGGTCGAAATTGAGCCGCTCGGAGATCAGCCCCTCTCGGCGGACGATCGCCTGGGCCCGGTCGGCGACCTCGTCCCCTCCGACGAGGACGGCCTGGTGGGGGCAGTTGTCCATCGCCACGTAGATCTCGCCGCCGACCTCGCGAGCGATCGCCTCGACCCGATCGCGGTCGGCCCCGACCGCCAGCAGCACGGCGCGGGGGACGCCGGCCCGCGACGCCTCCTCGTAATTCCGGTAGAGCTTGAGGCTCAGTTCGGAGAACTCCTCCTTGTCCGGATCGAGGAGCCCCGCTGCGCGGAGCGCGGAGAACTCGCCGGTGCTGTGCCCGACGATGACGTCGGGCCGGAGGCCCAGCCCCGTCATGAGCGACAGCGCGGCCTGATTCGCCGTCAGGACGGCCTCGACGGCGCCGGCGATCTCCCAGAGCCGGTCCTCCACCCGGTGTCCGCCGCTCCGCGAAGCGGCGGGCCTCGGGAAGATGTGGTCGCTGGGGACGTAGCCTCGCGGGTGGTCGAAATAGACGCGGTCGATCTGGTCGAAGCACTCCCGGACCTCCGGAAAATGGAGGCAGAGGTCGGCCAGCATGTTCGGATATTGCGAGCCCTCCCCGGGGAAGAGGAACGCGAGCTTCCCCTCGCGCCCCAGCGGCTCGGGGGCGTAATAGATCCCCGAGACTTCGCGGATCTGGCGGCGGCCTTCGGTCGATTCCAGCTTCCCGGCCGCCCGATCGAGCTTCTCCCGCAGGTCGGCCGTCGAGGTCGCCACCAGGGCCAGGCGGCACGAGGAGCCGTCGCCCGAAGTCGCGAGTTGATGATTGAGCGTGGACGCGATCTCGGCAAGGCGCATCGTCTCGGCGTCGGCGTACCCGGCCGGGTCGAGCCGGCTCGACAGCCGGCGGACCTTTTCGAGCAGCTCCGCCGGGGACTCGGCTCCCAGGATGCAGACCTCGGAGTCCCAGTCCGGCAGGTGGTCGGAGAGGTCGCCGGCGTTCGGCTCGGACGACGCGGCCCCCGGCGTGTCGTCGGACCCTGCGCGTCGCCTCGGCCGGGCCGGGTCCGGGATGTGTTCCTCGAGGACGGCGTGGGCGTTGATGCCGCCGAAGCCGAAGGCGTTGACGCCCGCCCGTCGCGGCTCGGGCCCCCCCTGGATCCAGGGCCGGGTCTCGGAGCAGAGGTAGAACGGAGTCCGCTCCAGCTCCAGCTTGGGATTCGGCCGCTCGCAGTGGAGGGTCGGCGGCAAGACCTTGTGGTAGAGGGCGAGGGCCGTCTTGATGACGCCCGCCACCCCGGCCGCGGGGATGGTGTGGCTGATCATGGACTTGACCGTGCCCAGCGCGCAGCGAGGCGGGCTCCCCCCACGTTCCCCGAAGACCCGGGCCAGCGCCTGGAGTTCGACCACGTCGCCGACGGGCGTCCCGGTGCCGTGGGCTTCGATGAGGCCGACCGTCCGGGGGGAGACGCCGGCCGCTTCATACGCGCGGCGGAGCGCCAGCTCCTCGCCCTCGACGCGGGGGGCCATCACGCCCTGGCCTCGGCCGTCGCTCGCGACCCCCACGCCCCGGATCACCGCGTAGATGCGGTCCCGGTCCCGCTCCGCGTCCCGCAGCCGCTTCAGCACGACCATCCCGATCCCCTCGCCCAGCAGCGTGCCGTCGGCGTCCTGGTCGAACGGGCGGATCTCCTGGCGTCGCGAGAGCGCGCCGAGCTGGCAGAAGATGCTGAGCGTCGGCATCGGGATCCAGACCTGGGAACCCCCCGCGACGGCCGCGTCGCACTCCCCGCTGGTCAGGCATCGGGCCGCGTGCTGGATCGCCAGCAGGGACGAGGCGCAGGCGGCGTCGACGGTGTAGCTGGGGCCCATCAGGTCGAGCCGGTTGGCGATCCGGCCGACGATGACGTTCGGGATCAGGCCCGGCATCGTCTCGGGTCGGAACGGCGGCAGCGCCCGCTTCAATTCGCGACGGATCGCCTCGATCTCGTCGTCGGTGTACTCCGGCCGGAGCGTCCTGAGGATCTCCAGGGTCTGGTTCACGACCAGGCCGTGCTGGACGGCGATGGCGTTGCCCCCGTTCAGGTACGTCCCCTTGCCGAGGATCACCGCCGTCTTCCGCCGGACGGATTCCGGCATCTGGAGGCAGCCGGCGTCGGCCAGGGCGTCGCGGGCCAGTTGGAGCGAGAGCCATTGATCGGGCTCGCCGCCGACGGCGACCGGCGGGATGCCGTGCGCCAGGGGGTCGAAGGTCGCCGACGATCCGAGATAGCCTCCGCGCTTGCAGTACACCCGATCGCCTTCGAGCGAGTCGGGGTCGAAGTACCTCGCCGTCGCCTCGGCCTCCGGCGGCGGGTCGGTCACCGCGTCGACCTTCCCCAGGATGTTCCGCCAGTAGGCGTCGAGCCCCGGCGCGCCGGGAAAGAGGCACGACATGCCGATGATGGCCACGGCGTTCGACGCCCCTCGACCGTCGCCGGGCGCGGCGGCCGACGGCCTCGACCGGCGTCGGAATTCGGCTCGACCCGTCGTCGGGTCCGGCTCTCTCGAACTCAGGTCGAACATCATGGCGTCCCTCCCAGGTCGTTCCGCGAAGCTGCGTGGACGTGTCGCCGACCTCAACGCGGACGGGCGCCCGCCAGTCGGTTCAGCGCCTTGCTCCCCGTCCCCTCCACTCCCGTCAGCACCCCCAGGAGCCGACCGTCGGGGCTCGAAAAATAGTGGTCGGCGTGGCAGGTCGGGGCCTGGCTCTCGGGCCTGATCCGCAACTCATAACAGACCTCCGCCGCGCCGCCGCCGGACGGCCCGGCCGCCGGGCCGCGACCCCGGGCCGTGGAGCCGGAATTCCGCGATCCGCGCGGGGAGCAGGGTCACGTCCCAATGGAGCCTCGCCCAGAGGACCTGCATCTGGAGGGCGCTGTCCACCAGGATCGGATCGATCAGCCATTCCCCGTCGGCGTCGCCTCGCAGGCAGGCGCGGGCCGAGGAGGGGCGGAGGATCGCCCGCGCCCCCGGGGCCGATCGCCTCGATGGAGGCGATCCCCTGGAAGAGCGGCCCGTGAAAGAGCCAGTCGCGATACGCCTCCTCGACCCCCATCGACTTCAATCCGCCGCCCTCAAGCAGGCGCGGGTCGGCGACGTGTCCGGCGGCCCCGACCTCGGCCCGGCGGCCGAGGCGGACCGATGCCTGATAATGGACCCGACGGGGATCGCCCGCGCTCAGGATCGCGACCTCCAGATCGCGGGCCGTCGGGTGTTCATCCCTCCTCCCCTTCGCCTCGCCGGCGGGCCGGGTTCGAGTCCGGGCGACGACCCGGACGTCTTCCCTGTCCTCCCGGAGGACGACGCCCCGGTGGAGCCGGATGTCGCCGATCGCCAGCAGGTCCAGGCTCGGCCATCCCGCCGAGGCGACCTCGGCCATGAGCTCCATGGCCATGGCGAAGGGGAAGACGGGGCGGCCGTCCAGGCGGTGATCCTGCAAATAATGATCAACCTTGACGTCGATGGGACGTCTCAGCTCGACCAGGTCTTCGCCGTGCGACAGGACCCCGGCGGCCCTGAGCAGCGGGCGGCTCGTCGAAGCCGCCTCGACCGACGCGGTCGCGCGGGGAGGGCCGGACGACTCGAAGCCGCCGGCCCCGCCGATCAGGATTTCCACGTCTCCCTTGCGCCCGTGCCGGAGTTCGTCCAGGAGCAACTCGCAGCCCACCTCGGACGGGATGAGCACGACGCCACGCTCGGCGAACTGGCGCCGGACCTCCGGAGAGACCATCCCGGACCCCAGCCAGGGGCCCCAGTTGATCGAGACGACCCGGCCCGGACATCGCCGGTCCAGGTCCTGCGCCAGCTTGTTGAGCATCTCGGAGGCCGCCGCGTAGTCGGCCTGGCCGCGGTTGCCGAACCGGCCGGAGACGGAGCTGAAGAAGACCAGGAACCGGAGCGAATCGAATCGAATTCGCTCGGCGAGGATCCTCGCGGCCCCCGCCTTGGTCCCCACCACGCGTTCGAACGATTCGAGCGTCTTGTCCTTGACCAGCCGATCCTCGATGACGCCGGCCCCGTGGATGACGCCGTCGATCCGCCCGTGGGCTCGATAGACGTCGTCGAGGAGCGAACCGAACGCCTCCGCGTCGCGCACGTCGCAGGTCGCGTACTCGACCCGGGCCCCGGTCCGTCGGAGGCGTTCGAGGTTCTCTCGGACCTCGCGTTCCAGGAGGAGACGGCGACGCCGCTCCTCGACCGTCGCCAGGGCGACCGGATTCCCCGACGCGCGAAGCTGTTCCAGGATCGCCCGCCCGAGCTCTCGCGGCTCCTTGATCCCGGCGGTCTCGACCGGCTCCGGCCCGGAAGGGGGCGGGGTGCGACCGACCACCACGAGCGTGCAGGGCGCGGCCGTCATCAACGCGAGAGCCGCCTCGGCGGTGATCCCCCGCGCGCCTCCCGTCACGAGCACGACCGAGTCGCCATCGAGCGGGAGGTCGGCGGCCCCGGCGGGGAGGGGCGCCGGGGACAGCTCGAGGATCGTCCGGATGCCGTCGCGATAGCCGACCTCGACAAGCTGGTCGTCGGCCGTCAACTCGTCCAGCAGCCAGTCGGCGACGACGTCCGGCCCCGCCGGCGGAAGGTCGACCGCCTTGATGCGGACGGCGGGGCATTCGTGGCCGAGCGACTTGAGGAAGCCGGCGAGCCCGGCGGCCTCGGGAGAGTCGTGGGGGGCGGGCCGCTCGACGGCGAACGAGCCTCCCAGCCTCGTCGCCGCAAGGATCGCCGCGCCGCCGTGGGCCGCCGCGCGTTCCAGGTCCGGCCCCAGGGCCCGGCACAGCAGGTAGAGAGACGTCAGCGCGTCGCCCCGGCGCGACCCTGCGCCGTCGACCCGGAGCGCCCCCAGGTGGATCAGGGCGGCCACCGGCCCGCGACGGGCGTGAAGCTCGTCGACCAGTCGGGCCGCCTCCTCGGGACGCCGAAGCTCGGCCGTCACCGCGTCGGGGTCGTTCACCCTCGCGCCGGCCTCGGAAACGATCCGGACGACGTCGCGCCCCCGGTCGTTCAGGAGGCCCGCCAGGCGTCGCCCCACGCCGGTCTCGTCGTCCACGATGACGACGAGACCGCCGGGGGCCAGATCGGCCGTCGCACCGATGGAGGGGGCGAGGGCCGATTTCAGCGCGAACCGGCCGACGCCGTGTCCGGTCCGCGCACCGTCAAAAGGGCGGTGATCCTCCTCCGCCGCGCGTCGTTCGCCGTCGCCGTTTCCGCCGCCGCCGTCGTCTCCGTCGAGGAACGCCGTCAGGTGATCGACGACCTGGCGCAGGGTCCGGCTCGCGGTCAGGCTCTCGATGTCCGGCGATCGGCCCTGGGGCAGCGTCAGCGAGTTGACGAGGGTGCCGGCGATCTCGACGCGCTTGATGGAATCGATCCCCAGATCGGCTTCGAGGTCGGCGTCGAGGCTCAGCATCTCCTCGGGATAGCCGGTCCGCTCGCCGACGATGGACAGGAGCCGCTCGGTGATCCGGCGACGATCGGAGGGGGCCTCGGCGGCCGGGACGGCCGCGATCGACCGAGCCGTCGCGCCGTTCTCGCCGCCGTTGGGAGACGGCTCCCTCCAACCCTCTTCCGGCCCGGCCGGGGCCTTCGGGCTCGCGGGCTCGTACGGCCGTGCGGAGACGGCTCGGTCGGCCGGAGGCCACGACGGCGCGGGGGTCGTCGCGACTTCGTCGAGCAGGCTGCGGAAGACTGCTGGAGACGAGGCGGGCGCGGCCCCTTCGAGGAACGCGGAGGCCTCCCCGTTCGGCTCGTCATGGGAATGCGTCCGCCCGGCCTGGGCCTTCGCCGGGGGCCCCTGCGAGCCGAGGTACACGAGCAGGTCGTGCATCACGGTCTCCTGGGTCTGGAGGAAACGCATCATGACCTGCTGGAATTGACGCGCGACGTCCGCCGAGCCGTGTCCGTCCGGCGCGGGCGGGGCCTGCGGTGGAGAAGACGCCGGGAAATCCCGAGGAGCGACCGCCTCCGCGTGCGACGGCGGTGGGGCCTCCCCGTTGGAGCGCGGGCTCTGGACGGTTGATCGAGTCATGGATCCTCCCTCGTCTGCTGGACCACGATGGATCGGGAGCCGGGCGCGACCGCCCGATCCGTCCCGGATGACGTCCTTACCGTTCAGCACGTCGTGCCGAGACGGCGACCGCACCTGGCGGGGCGTTCCCGAAGGCGGGGCCTCCGGCAAGACCTCGCGAGGATGATGACCATTCCCCCCCGGCCTGGCGGGGTGGAGGCTCGACCTCCGCACGACGAACGACTCGTCGATCGCGCTCGACCTCGGAGGCGGCGACGGCGGCGACGGCGTGCCGGCCTCGACCGGCTTGCGGCGCACGGGGCGAGCCGAACCGCCGTTGACGAGCCAGGCGGTCGGCGAGGGCTCGGCTCTCTCGGTCGGCTTCGAGACGTCCACCGGCCGGGTCGAGCGACCCTGGAAGAGGCCGTCGCCGCGGATCGGGACCCCTTCGGCCGCCAGCGCCGCCAAGCCGTGGAGCAAGGGGCCGAGGCCGTCCACTCCGGGGCGATCGAACGAGGCGACGACGTGGGGGCGGTCGCCGAGGATCTGCCCGACGAGTCCGCTCAGGACCTGACGCGGGCCGACCTCCACGAACAGCCGGGCGCCGGCGTCGTACATCGCCTCGATCTGGCGCACGAACTCCACCGGGCGGATCAGGTGATCGGCCAGCAGTTCGGCGACGGCGGCGGCGTCCTCGGGATAGGTCGCGGCCGTCGAGTTCGAGTAGACCGGGATCCGAGGCGCGGCGATCGCCAGCCGGCGAATCCTCTCGGAGAGCTTCCGCTGCGCCGGGGCGACCAGCGGCGAGTGGAAGCCGCAGCCGACCGGGAGCCGACGAGCCTGCAATCCGTGGGCCTGGCACCACTGCATCGCCTTCTCCACGGCGGCCCGCGTCCCGGCCACGACCGTCTGGCGAGGGGCGTTGAGGTTGGCGAGCGTCAGGCCGGGATCGGCCAGCAGCAACGGCTGCAATTCCTCAGGGGAGGCGACGATCGCCGTCATCGCCCCGCTCTCCTCCGTGGTGCATTCCCGGATGAACCGGCCCCGAGCCGCCGCGATCTCCAGCAGCTCCCGCTCGCCGTAGCAGCCCGCGGCGCAGAGCGCGACGAACTCGCCGAAGCTGTGCCCCGCCGCCATCTCGGGCTCGATCCCCAGATTCGAGAGCAGCCGGAGGATCGCCAGATCCGCGGCGGCGAGCGCCGGTTGCGCGATCTGCGTCTCCGTCAGCGCCATCTGGAGCTGCTTCTCCTCGTCCGCGCCGAAGGCCGGCGGGGGGAAGATCCAGCGGCTGAGCGGGCGCCCCAGCTCGGCGGCGAGGGTGCGGTCGGCCCGTTCGAAGCAGTCCCGAACCTCGTCGAACGCCACGGCCAGATCGCGCGTCATGTTCACGTACTGCGAACCCTGGCCGGGGAAGAGGAACGCGATCCGGCCGTCGCTCGCCAGGGGCCGATCCGCGAAGTGGATCCCGCGCGAGTCGTGGTGGCGCGCCGCGTCGGAGCGGAGGAGGCCCCGCGCCGCATCCAGCTTCTCGGCGAGGTCTTCGACCGATGACGCGACGATCGCGAGCGACGGCCCGCCGGGCTCCGCCGCTTCCGCCGCGCGGGCCTGCGTGCAGGCCAGACGGCCCAGGTCGGGACGTGCGCCGGACTTCAAGGATTCGGCGAGCCGGTCGACCGCTTCGAGGAGACTCTCCCGCGAGCGGCCCCTCCACACGAAGAGTTCGACCGGCCAGGGATCTCGCGACGCGCCGCGGTCGGCGACGAAGCTCGCGGTGTATTCTTCGAGCGCGACGTGGAAATTCGTGCCGCCGAAGCCGAACGCGCTCACGCCGGCCCGGCGCGGCTCGGCCCGTTCGGCGTGAATCCACGGACGCGGCTCGGTGTTGACATAGAACGGGCTCTCCGGGAAGTTCGCCTTGGGGTTGGGACGATCGACCCCCAGGGTCGGGGGGAGCACCCGATGGTTGAGGGCGAGCGCGGCCTTGATCAGCCCGGCCACCCCGGCGGTGGCCTTGGTATGGCCGATCATCGATTTGACCGAGCCGACCGCGCACCCCTGCCTCGTCGCCCCGGCCTCGCCGAAGAACATGCCGAGGGCCTTGAGTTCGGCCAGGTCGCCGGCCACCGTGCCGGTCCCGTGGGCCTCGATCAGCCCGACGGTCGCGGGCGAGTACCCGGCCTGGGCGTAGGCCCGGCGAAGGGCCCGGACCTGGCCCTCGGGGCGAGGCGCCGTGAGGCCTCGGTCGCGCCCGTCGCTCGATCCGCCCACCCCCCGGATCACCGCGTAGACCCGGTCGCCGTCGCGCTCGGCGTCGTCCAGCCGCTTGAGGATGACGGCGGCGAACCCCTCGCTGATGGCGATCCCGTCCCCCTCGGCGTCGAACGTGCGGCACCGGCCGTTGGGCGAGAGGGCCTGCGTCTTGCTGAAGCAGAGGAAGGCGAACGGATTCTGGATCGCGTCGACCCCTCCCACGATCGCCACGTCGCTGGTCCCCGCCTCCAGGTCGCGCACCGCCAGGTTCACCGCGGCCAGCGACGACGCGCAGGCGGCGTCCACCGTGTAATTGACGCCGCCCAGATCGAATCGATTCGCGACCCGACCGGCCGCGACGTTCATCAGGATTCCGGGGAACGAATCCTCCGTCCATTCCGGCAAGAGGTCTCCCAGCCGCTCGGTGACGGCGGTGGCCTCTCCATTGAATAGGGAAGGCAGGCACGAGCGCACCATGTAGCCGGCGGTCAGGTCGGACCCTCCCCCCCCCGCCCCGAGGATCACCGACGTCCGCTCGCGCGGGAACGGTCGGTTGAGATAACCGGCGTCCTCAAGCGCCGACCGCACGACGGCCAGGGCCAGGAGCTGGAACGGCTCGATCGAGCGCAGCGAACTGGGCGGCATCCCGAAATCCGCGGGGTCGAACGCGACGTCCGCGATGAATCCCCCCCAGCGCGAGTAGATCTTGTCGCGAGCCGACCGCGAGGGGTCGAAGTACCGGCGCCAGTCCCAGCGGTCGGCGGGGACTTCCGTGATCGCATCAACCTTGTTGACGATGTTGGCCCAGAACGTCCTGAGGTCCGGGGCGCCGGGAAGGATGCAGGCCATCCCGACGATCGCCACGGCGGCGGGAGGCGGGGAAGGCGGTCCCGCGGCCACGGCCGGCCGGGGGGATGACGCCAGGCGTCGGCTTCCTCCGGCCGAGACGTCCTCGTGAAGCTCGGCCAGCGTGCAGACGCCGTCGCGAAGCCCGGCGACCTGGCCGATCATGTACATCCCGCGCGCCCATTGCTCCTCGGCGTCGAGTTCGACGAGCCTGGACGCGGCCGGATCGTCGCCGAAGCGCGGATTGCGGTCGACCCCCTTCGAGGCGACCCGTAGGCGGCCGATGTTCAGCTCCTCCAGGCTCTGGCGCAGCTCCTCGGAGGGGAGCCCCTGCCGGAGCAGCCGCCGCTTCTCGCCCTCGAAGTCCGCGACGAAGGGGGACGACACGCATCGCGTCGCGTGCCCCGGCCCGCTTTCGAGCAACACCGTACGGTCGCAGGCGAGGGCCGCCCGCTGGAAGCTCTCGGTGATCGCGCCGGTCTGGACCGCCTCGCGGGTGAAGAGGTAGGCCGTCCCCAGCAGCACGCCGACGCGCACGCCGCGCCGGATCAAGGGCGCCGCCAGCGCGCCGACCATCGCGGCCGAGAGGCCGTCGTGCACGCCGCCGGCGAACAGCACGTGATGGGAAGAGGCGTCGACGCCGGGCGTCAGGTGCTCGGCGAGGACCTCGATCAGGCTCTCCCAGAGCACGAAGCTCGTCCTCGGCCCGACGTGCCCCCCGCACTCCCGACCCTCGAAGACGAACCGATTGGCACCCTCCTTGAGGAACATGCGGAGCAGCCCCGGCGACGGGACGTGGAGGTAGGTCGTCACCCCCGAGTCCTCCAGGGCCTTCGACTGGTCGGGACGGCCTCCGGCGATCAGCGCGAACGGGGGGCGGTACTCGCGGACGACTTCGAGCTGCTCCGCCCGCAGCTCCGGCGGGACGAAGCCGAGCACGCCCACCCCCCAGGGGCGATCCCCCAGGCGACTCCGCGTCTGCTCCAGCAGCGTCCGCGCCTCGGGGCCGCGCATCAGAGCCAGCGCCAGGAACGGCAGGCCGCCGGCCTCAGCGACCGCGTCGGCGAACTCCGCCCGGTCGCTGACGCGGGTCATCGGTCCCTGAACGATCGGAAACCTCGTGCCGTGCGCCCGCGCCCAGGGCGAGCCCTCGGCGAAAGGGCCGGTTTCGCTCTCCGTCGCGAGCGCCTCGCGGACGGCGGCCCGCAGGCCGGTCAGGACGCCGCCGACCGTGCCGAATTTCCGCGCCAGATCGGCGGCGAACGCCGCGTCTTGCCCCAGGGCCAGGAGGGACGTCTCGGGCGTCCGCCAGTCGACCCGCCGCCGGATCGCGGCCCGCCAGGCGTGGCGCACCGCCGCCGCCGGCTGCTCCGCGAGCAGGGCCGTGGCCTCCAGTCGTCGCAGCTCGACGGCGCCGGGCAGGTCGGGCCGGGAATAGGCGCGGAAGCCCGCCCCGAGCCCGCTCCCCAGGCAGATCGTCTCACTCCCGTCCATGACCCGGACCCGATCCCGCAGCCGATCCGACGCGGGAGACTCCCTGGTCAAGAGAAGCTGCCCATCGAGCACCGCGCCCGCCGCGCCGGCGACCCGACAGGCGGCGGCCGTTCGCGGGCCGACGCCGCCGTACGCCCAGACCGGGATGTTCAGGCGGGGGATCAGCCGCTGGAGCAGGACGAAGGTCGTCTCGTCCCCCACCCATCCCCCGGCCTCATTCCCCTTCGCGATCACCGCGTCGACCCCCGCGACCTGGCCCGCGACGGCGTCCTCCAGCCCCGTCGCGATCAGGAACGCTTTCAGCCCGGCGTCGTGGATCAGCTCCACGAGCGGCTTCAGCCGGCCGGGATCGGCGCCGGCGAGGATGATCGTCTCCAGGCCGGCGAGAGGCCGGGCCAGGATCGCCCGGAGCAGGTCGGTCGCGCCCGCGTCCAGGAGGACCCCGAGCCGGTCCCGGCCCATCGTCGCCAGGCGATCCAGCGCCGTCAGGGCGAGGTCCATCTCATCGACGAATTCGAGATTGAGGACCCCGACGGCCCCGGCCCGGCTACCGGCGATCGCCAGCGACGGGTCCGGGAATCCCCCGGGCGTCAGCACCATCCAATCGAAGTCCGACGTGTTCTTCACCGTCCTCGCCTTTCGATGAACAGCCCGATTCTCCCGCCCCCCGGGCCGGCCGATTCGCACGGCCTCGGGGGACGGGTCGTCCCGGCTCGGCATGACCGATTTCAGAAGGAAAAGCCCACGAGGAATCGGAGGATCGACGCGTTAGACGTTGGTGATGGGGCCGTGGATGTCGTTGTCGGCCGTGGACGCCACGTTGAAGGCGACGGTCGTGTTGCGCTTCGTCGACCCGGCGGTGGTGAGAAAGAGCCCGCCGCCGACGCCCTTGCCGTTGGTCCCGTTCACGCCCAGGAACCCCCCGGAACCGGCGGAGCCGCCGATCGCCGAGTTCCCGGCGAAGAACGCGCCGATGGCCGCGTCGATCAGGTCGATCGCGGCGTCGGCCGCGACGTGGACGCCGCCGCCGTAGGCGTTGCCGCCGTTCCCACCGATCCCCTTGAGGCCCACGCTCCCGCCGTTGCCGCCGCGAGCCGTGTTGGAGACGACCGAGCCCCCCTTGTACGTCATTCGGCCGGCGGTCACCGCGATGCCGCCGCCGAGGGCGTCTCCGCCGTTGCCGCCGTTGCCGCCGGTCCCGCCGGTGGCCGCGTTGCCGCCGTTGCCCCCCTGCGCGACGTTCGCGGAGACGGAGCCGCCGGTGACGGAGGTCGTGGCGCCCGAGGCGAGGCCGCCGCCGGTCGCGGCGCCGCCGGCGCCCCGGCCATCCCCGCGCCGCCGCTCCCCCCCGAACCGCCGAGCGCCTGGTTGTTGCCGATGTTCGTGGCGTCGATCGTCGCGACGCCCGAGAGGACCGCGACGCCGCCGCCGGTCGCGGCGCCGCCGGCGCCTCCGGCGTTGATCGTCCCAGCGCCCCCCGCGCCGCCCCGAGCGGCGTTGAAGCTGACCGTGAACCTGCTGAGGGTCAGCCCGCCCCCCTGGCGGAGCCCGGTCGCGAAGAGGCCGCCGCCGGTCGCCGAGCCGCCGGCGCCGCCGGTCCAGCCGCTGCCGCCGTTGCCGGCGTTGGCGTTGCCGAGCGACATCGAGCCCCCCGCCAGCGTGATCGAGCCCACCGAGGCGACGGAGCCGCCGATGGCGTCGCCGCCGTCGCCGCCGTCGCCGTCGACGCCGCTGCCGAAGCCTCGGCCGCCGTTGCCCGCGTTGCCGCCGATCGCGTTGTCGAGGAGGAAGCTGACGGTGGTCGCGGTGAAGTTGAAGGCCGCGTTCAGGATCGCGCCGCCGGTCGCGGCGCCGCCGTCGCCGCCGTCGCCGCCGTTGGTCCCGCCGCGAGGCGATGGCCCGCCGTCGCCCCCCTTGCCTCCGTTCCCGCCCGTGGCCTGATCGCTCGTGAACGAGCTGGGGGCCGCGAGGGTGAAGCCGTTCCCCTGGTTGGCGATCGCGCCGCCGCCGGCGGCGCCGCCGTTCCCGCCGTCGCCGCCGTCGCCCCGGATTCGCGGGTCGCCGCAGTAGGCGCCGCCGGCCCCGCCCGCGCCTCCGTTGCCGCCGTTGGCCTGGTCGTTCGTGAACGTCGCCTGCGTCCCGATCGAGAAGCCGGCCCCCTGGTTGAAGATCGCCCCTCCGATCGCCGAGCCGCCGTCGCCGCCGTCGCCGCCGTTGCCGCCGACGCCGGGGTCGTTGTGGCCGGTGAAGAAGGTGAAGCCGCCGTTGCCGCCGTGATCGCCGCCGGCGCCGCCGGCGCCGCCGTTCGCCCGGTTGTTGAGCAGCTTGTAATAGGCCGGGATCACGAAGTTGGAGGCCGAGTTGTCGAGCGCGCCGCCGCTGGCGTCGCCGCCGTCGCCGCCGTCGCCGCCGTTGCCCCCGAGGACGCCGTTGGCGTTGCCCGCGCCGGTCTGGCCGCCGTTGCCGCCGCCGAGGCCCCCTTGCCGCCGGCGCCGCCGTTCGCCGAGTCGCGGGAGAGGGCGTCGAACCTCGCCGCGATGTTGAAGATGGTCGTGTAGAACGGATTGATCGGGTTGCCGCTGGCGACCGCCGTGACGACGTCGCCGACCACGAGACGCAGCGGAGTGACGTCGACGACCGGGTGGTTGTAGATCGCGCCGCCCCGGGCCGATCCGCCGTCGCCGCCCGCGCCGCCGTTACCCCCGGTTCCGCCGTTGGCGTTCTTGCCGGCGGTGATCCCGCCGTTGCCGCCGCCGGCCCCGCCCGCCCCGCCGGCCCCGCCCGTGGCCGAGTCGTCGGTGAGGAGCCCGAGGCTGATGTTCAGGTTGACCCGCTGGTAGATCGAGACCGGGACGACGTTGGCGACGCCGATGTACTCGGTCGGGAAGGCGTTGCTCAGGGTGCTGAACTTCGCGATGAGGAAGCCTTCGCCCGTGTTGTCGACGGCCCCGCCGGACGCGGCGCCGCCGTTCCCCCCCGCGCCGCCGTTTCCGCCGGTCCCGCCGTCCGCATTGCCGACGCCCAGGTTCTGGCCGCCGTTGCCGCCGCCGAGTCCCCCCGCGCCGCCGGCCCCGCCGGTCGCCGTATCGCTCACGAGGTTCGTGTCCGAGATGATCAGATTGGCGACCGAGACGTTGAACAGCGGGCTGTACGGTGGGCTGGCGACCCGACCGGCGACGACCACGCCGCCGGACTTGACCATCGTGATCGAGCTGAAGTCGGCGATGGTGAAGCCGTCGCCGCCGGGGAAGTTCGAGCTTCCCTCGCCGTCCTCGCTGCTTCCTCCGTTGCGGATGGCCCCGCCGATGGCGGCGCCGCCGTTGCCGCCGCCGCCGCCGTCGCCGCCGATGCCGCCGTCGGCGTCACCCGCGCCGCCGTTCCCGCCGCCGCCGCCTCCCGCTCCTCCGGCCCCGCCCACGGCCTTGTCGCCGGTGAGTTCCCGGATCGTGATGTTGGCCGTCCCGATCGAGATGTTGAGGCGATTCGTCGTGTAGGCGGCCACGGCCAGGGTGCTGAACTTGGCGACGATGAAGCCGTCGCCGCTGTTGTTGACGGCCCCGCCCGCGGCGTCGCCGCCGTCGCCTCCTCGTCCGCCGTCGCCGCCGACCCCGCCGTTCGCATGCAGGGTGGTCAGGGTGAAGCCGCCGTTGCCGCCGCCGGCCCCGCCTACACCGCCGGCCCCGCCGATCGCCGAGTCGTCCGAGAGCGTCGTGAGGTTGATGCTCAGGGAGTTCATGAAGACTTCGGGCCCGATCGCCGCGGCGTTCACGTTTCCGTTCCCGTTCGACGTATTCATCACGGTGCTGAAGACCGCGATGAGGAAGCCGTCGGCGCTGTTGTCGATCGCGCCGCCGTAGGCGTCGCCGCCGCTCCCGCCCCAGCCGCCGTCGCCGCCCAGGCCGCCTGGCGTGTCGAGGGAGATGGGCGCGCCGGGATTGGGCGTGCCGGGGTTCTGAAGGTAGACGCCGCCGTCGCCGCCGCCGGCCCCACCCGCGCCGCCGGCCCCGCCGACGGCCGAGTCGCCGGAGAGGTTGCGGACGGTCAACGTGGCGTTGTGGACGAAGAGCTTCTGGATCGACGACTCCGAATTGAACCTTCCGTCGACCGCGCTGAAGAGGAGCGAGCGGAAGCTCACGCCGTCGTTGTCGATCGCGCCGCCGAAGGCGGAGCCGCCGCCGCCGCCGCCGCCGCCGTTCCCGCCGCGTCCGCCGCGAGCCTGGCCGATCACGCCGACGCCGCCGTTCCCGCCACCCGCTCCACCCGCTCCCCCCGCTCCGCCCGTGGCCGAGTCGTCGGACAGGTCGGTCACGGTGACGGACAGGGAGAAGAGGTCGACGAGCGGGCTGGAGAAGGTCGGGCCGCCGGAAGATCCGCCGCCCGACCAAGGGGTCGTGCTGAAGACGGCCGAGAGGAAGTTCGCCCCGGAGTTGTCGACGGCCCCGCCGTAGGCATTGCCGCCGTAGCCGCCATAGCCGCCGTCGCCGCCGACCCCGCCGTCGGCGTTGCCGAGGCTCGCGGTCGCGCCACCGTTGCCGCCCCCCGCGCCGCCGGTTCCGCCGGCGCCGCCGATCGCCTTGTTCCCGGAGAGCGACCGGACCCCGACGCTCAGGAACGCGAGCGGGCTGGGGGAGGCGACGTCCTGCGTGGAGACGTTTGAATTCCCGCCTCGCCCGCCGGCGAGGGTGCTGAACGACGCGACGGTGAAGTTGGCCCCGGAGTTCTCGATGGCGCCGCCGGCGGCGTATCCGCCCGAGCCGCCGCCGCCGCCGTCGCCTCCGCGAATGTTGCTGCCGTTCGCGTTCCCGCCCGAGGTGGTGAGTCCGCCGTTGCCGCCGCCGGCCCCGCCCGCGCCCCCCGCGCCTCCTCGGGCCGTATTGTCGTCCAGGACGTTGTACTGGATCGAGAAGAACAGGCTGGACGCCAGGCTCTGGGCGAGCGCGATCGGGACCCCGACGTCGAGGGTCGGTGAGGTCTTCAGGGAGCTGAATCCCAGCACGGCGAAGGACGAGGCGGTGTTGTTGATCGCGCCGCCGAGGCCCGCTCCGCCGGAGCCGCCGTATCCGCCGTTTCCGCCCACGGGGCCGTTGGCCTCGGTGCCGATGAACGTCAACGAGCCGTTGTTTCCACCGCCGCCGCCCGCGCCTCCCGCGCCGCCGGTCGCCGAGTTCCCGTTCAGGAGATTCAGGAGGATGGAAGATCCGAGGGCCCCGGCACCCGGCGCGGGGCCGGCACCCAGCGGGGTGAACGCGGCGATGGTGAAGGTCGCCCCGGTGTTGTCGATGGCGCCGCCGAGGCCGTCTCCGCCGCCCCCGCCGTACCCGCCGTCGCCGCCGTTGGTGGTGCCTCGGCTGATGGCGCCGGTGAACGACTGGACGCCCAGGGTTCCGCCGGCGCCGCCGGCCCCGCCCGCCCCTCCGGCGCCGCCGGTCGCCGCGTTGCCGATCAGGAAGTTGAGGTTGGCCGGATCGAACCGCAAGCCGGGCGTCACCTGCCCGAACGGGCTCGGGATGCCGGCGGCCGGCGGGGCGATGTTGTAGACCAGGTTCGCGCCAGTGTTGTAAAGCGCGCCGCCGTGGCCGTCGCCACCCTCTCCGCCGTTGCCGCCGTCGCCGCCGTCGGCCGAGCCGCCGGCCGCGTTGCCGCGATAGGCC
Source organism: Planctomyces sp. SH-PL62 (assembly GCF_001610895.1). Classification (NCBI taxonomy): domain Bacteria; kingdom Pseudomonadati; phylum Planctomycetota; class Planctomycetia; order Planctomycetales; family Planctomycetaceae; genus Planctomyces; species Planctomyces sp. SH-PL62. Next base: position 365,136 of record NZ_CP011273.1, read on the forward strand.
GTGACGCTGATCGAGCCGCCGAAGCCGCCGAGCCCTCCCGCGCCGCCGGCTCCGCCCGTGGCCGAGTTCGTGTTGAGCGGGCTGTTCAGGATGACCGCGCCGGCCGTCGTGTTGTAGATCGCCCCGCCGAACCCGTTACCGCCGGACCCGCCGTCGCCCCCCTTGCCGCCGAGGGCGCTTCCGCCGGACGCGTTCCCCGACTGCGCGAGGATGGCGATCGAGCCGCCGAAGCCGCCGAGCCCGCCGCCGCCGCCCGCCCCGCCGACGGCCCGGTCTCCCGTGAACAGGCTCGCGGTCACCGCGAGGCCCGAGCCCGAATTGTAGAGCCCGCCGCCGCGACCGTCGCCGCCGAGTCCCCCCTTGCCGCCGACGCCCGCGTTCGCGCTCCCGAGAGTGAATCCAAAGGGAACGTCCCCGATGTTGATGATCGCGCCCGTTCCGCCGAGCCCCCCCGCGCCGCCGGCTCCGCCCGTGGCCGAATTGTTCGACAGCGTGCTGGAGATGATCCGAGGCCCGGCTCCTGAATTGAAGACGGCACCGCCCGAGCCGTTCCCGCCCGCGCCGCCGGCTCCTCCCGCACCTCCCTGACCGCTGCTGAACGGGATGCTGATGAGGCTGGCGACGAGGCTCGCCGCGCCCCCCGAGCCGCCGGCCCCGCCGGTCGCCGCGTTCCCGCTCAGGTCGCTCAACTGGACGAGCAGGTTGGCCCCAGAATTGAAGACGAACCCGCCGGAGCCGTCGCCGCCGCGACTGCCTGCGCCCCCCGGCCCGCCGACGGCGACCACGAAGGGGGTCGCCAGCAAGCTGCCGAACAGGCTCCCCAGCCCGCCCGAGCCGCCGGCCCCGCCGGTCGCCGTGTTCCCGGTCGCGCCGGTCACGGCGAGGATCTGGAGATTGCTCCCGGTGTTGTAAAGCGCGCCTCCCTGGCCCGCGCCGCCAGTTCCGCCCGCGCCGCCGGCCCCTCCCGTGACGACGATCGCGGGGTTCTGGTTGGTGGGGGTCGTCGAGATGCTGCTCAGAATGCCGCCCGATCCGCCGCCGCCGCCGGCCCCGCCGACCGCCGCGTTGGTCGTCACGACGGAAGACGCCGGGATTGCGAAATTATTGACTCCGTTCCAGATGCCGCCCCCCTGGCCCGCGCCGCCGGCTCCTCCTCGGCCCCCCGACGCTCCCAGGACGTTCGCCGGGGTTCCGACGACCACGCCCCCGATAAAGCTCGCCGAGCCGCCGTCGCCCCCCCGGCCGCCGGTCGCGACGTTGCCGGTGAGGGTGAGGATCGCCGAGGCCTGCGCCAGCACCGCCAGCGCCGCGGGCGAGGCCGAGGGCGTCCCGACCGCCGTCGAGAACGTCACCAGCGAAGCGGGATTGAACAGGCCGCCGCCGACGCCGGCGCCGCCGGCCCCGCCCAGGCCGCCGTTGGAGCCGTTGGCCGCTCCCGCGTTCACCTTGATGTTGAGCGCGCCGCCGGCTCCCCCCGCGCCGCCGGCCCCGCCGGTCGCCATGTTGCCGGTCAGGCTCACGGGCAGGGAGAGGACCAGCGAATTGGGGATCCGGGATCCGCCGACGTTATAGATGCCGCCCCCCGCGCCCACGCCGCCGGCCGCGCCGTTGCCTCCCACGCCAGACTGCACGCCGGGGTTGATCGCGGCGGGCTCGGGCGAGGTGTTGATGAGAAGGCCGAAGCCGCCGCCGGTGCCGCCGGCCCCGCCGGCGCCCCCCGTCGCGGCGTTCGCCAGGAGCGTGGAGGCGGAGACCGTCGCGGACGCGGCGGCGTTGAACAGGCCGCCGCCGAGTCCGTCGCCGCCGCTCCCGCCGTTACCGCCGTCGCCGTTCCTGGATAGCTGGGTGCTTCCGTCGAAGATCAGTACGACGCCCCCTGATCCGCCCGTCCCCCCGGCCCCGCCGGCGCCCCCCGTCGCGACGTCGTTCGAGAGAGTCGAGCCGGCGATCGCGAGGAACGACCCCGAGTAGAAGATGCCGCCCCCCGCGGCCCGGCCGCCCGCGCCGCCGGTCGCACCGTCGGCGGCCGTGGTGCCGCCGTTCACGGCGAAGTTGCCGGCGCCCCCCGCGCCTCCGGCCCCGCCCGAGGCCGCCAGGGCCGAGGACGTGGCGATGGTGCTGTTGGACACGGCGAGCGGTCCGTTCACGACGTAGAGACCGCCGCCGGAGGCGTCGCCGCCGATCCCACCGACCCCGCCCGCGCCGCCGTTGCCGACGGAGAGGGTCTTGAAGTCGAGCACGGTCAGACCGTCGTTCGCCGCCGAGCCGCCGCCGCCGCCGCTCCCCGCCGCCCCGCCGACGGCCTGCGACCCGCTCACCTGATCGCCCGCGAAGTTGACGCCCCGGCCCGAGACGAAGACCGCCCCGCCCCGGGCGTCGCCGCCGTCGCCCCCTCGTCCGCCCGTCCCCGCGGCTCCGCCCAGCCCGCCGATGCCGTCGATGATGGGGTTGTCCGTGATGGTCGTCGTCGTGGTGACCTTGGTCTCGACGTGGGTCCCCACCGGCACGAACAGGCAGAAGTCCACGACGACGGTGATGTCCACCTTGACCGCGACCGTGATCGTGATCGTGTCGAGGATCTGGGCCCCGAAGCCCCCGGCCCCGCCCGAGCCGGCGTTCCCCGCGGCCCCCCGGCGCCCCCGAGCGCCTGGGCCGTGGCGAGCGTCGATCCGGTGATCGAGACGAGGCTGGCGCTCGTCTCGTTGTTGGAGACGTAGACGGCCCCGCCGTCGGCCCGGCCGCCGACGCCGCCGGCCCCCCCGCGCCTCCGGACCCGCCGTTGCCCCCCTTGCCGCTCCGGTCCGCGGCCTGGACGACGAAGTCCAGGCCCGAGGCGCAGTCGGTGCAGACCTCGCCCGTGTCCCGATCGCGGATCTCCTGGACGCCGTTGGCCAGGACGAAGAGGTCGCAGACCTGATTGGCGTCGGCCCCGACGCTGATGTCGACGTTCACGGTGGCGTTGACGGTCAGCGAGAAATCGAAGCCGCCGCCGCCGGCCCCCGCGTTCCCGCCGGCCCCCGCATTCCCGCCGGCCCCGGCGATCGCCTGGTCGGAGGTCATCTGGGACGCCGCGATCAGGACCGAGCCGCCGGCCGAATAGATCCCGCCGCCGAGGGCCGCCCCGCCGGCCCCCCGGCGCCCCCGATCCGCCGCTCCCGCCGTGGCCCCCCGCCCCGTTGATCGGGTCGGCGGAGGTGTTCACCGTGAACGAGATGGCGATCTCGAACCGCGTCCCCGAGCCCCCCGCGCCGCCGGCTCCCCCGCGCCTCCCCGGCCGCCTGCGCCCCCTCGCGCCAGGTCGGCGGAGACGATGCTCCCGGTCGCCGCGAGGTTCCCGCTCGCGACGTAGATCCCGCCGCCGAGGGCCGCCCCGCCGGCCCCCCCGCCCCGCCGTTCCCGCCGCGGCCCGCGTCGCCGCCGTTCCCCCCCTGGCTGTTGCCGCTCTTGTCGGCGATGTTCGCGGAGAGCGAACCCGAGCCCCCCGCGCCGCCGACGCCGCCGGCGCCGCCGAGCCCTCCCGGGCCGCCGACCGCCTGGTTCGAGGTGACGAGGGTGCGGGTGACCGCGAGCGTCCCCCCCGCGAAATAGATCCCGCCGCCGAAGCCCGCGCCGCCGGCTCCGCCGCCGCCGGCGTTGGCGCCGTTCCCCGCGTCGCCGCCGTTCCCGCCCGCTCCGGCCGTGGTGAGCGTCAGCGAGCCGTTGCCGCCGTTCCCGCCGTTGCCGCCGGCTCCCCCCGACCCGCCGGGGCCGCCGTACGTCGCGTTCGAGGCCAGCGTGCTGTCGATCAGCGTAAGATCCCCACCCACGAGGAAGATGCCGCCGCCGAACGCCTGGCCCCCCGCGCCTCCCGAGCCGCCGCCGCCGCCGCTGGTCCCGTTCGTCCCGTTCCCTTGCGTGCTGCTGACCCCGTTGGCGCCGTTGATCCCGGCGGCGCCGATCGCGCCCGGCGCGCCCTTCACCTCGTTCGAGGCGAGGATCACGTCCGTCAGGATCAGGTCGGCGGAACTGGCGTAGACGCCGCCGCCCCGGCTGCCGTGCGGCGAGCCGCTCGTGGCCCGGCCCTGGGTGATCGTCAGGCCCGCGATCGAGACGTCGATCAGGGCGCTCGCCGAGACCCCCGGCGCCTGCGACGGCGCCACGTCGAAGATCCGCGAGTTCAAGCCCGCGCTGATCGTCAGGCGGTTCGATCCCGGGCCGATGATGGAGACGCTGCGGGAGATCGCCAACTCGCCGGTCGTCAGCGTGATCGTCCGGCCGACCAGGGCGTTGTCGAACCGGATCGTGTCTCCCGAGGCCGCCGCCGCGATCTGCGCCCGCAACGAGCCCGGCCCGCCGTCCCCGACGTTGGTGACGATCAACGTCGACAGCAGGGTCCGATCCTCCAGGTCGAGCAGGATCGGCCGGAATCCGCCCGCGCCCCGGACGCGGGCCCGGCGACGGCCTCCTCGAGGAGCCTTCAACGAGCCGTCCCGCCGTCGCTGCATCACGCAATCGGACATCGGAGGTTCTCCTTGTGACCTCGGCCGACACCGGCCGAACCGCTGCTCGTCTGGCGACGCTCGCCTTCCGTGGATCGACCGACTGGATGCGGGCGGAGCGCATGCGCGACCGTGCGCGACGCTCGGTTGATCGTCGGGTGACGGATGGGAGGCCCGATGCACGCCCGGCGCGATCTGGGCTTCCCGACTTGGAGGGGCCTGATCGCCCCCAGGCGAACGGTCGTGGACGGTCCTGAATCGGGCGTTCGTCACGCGAGCGACGTTTACGCGCCGTGTTCGATCGAGGCGGTCGGACCGCCGTCGAAACCGCAGTCTTGGGGATGCGTCCTTATGAGAAGGAAAGCGGCATTTGTGGGATAACAGGACATCCATAGGTCAGTACGTATACCTGTTAGGCATATGCGAGTGCTCAGTAAATCGTTGGGGGCGCGTCGAGTCAAACAAAATCCATCTTTTCTTTTGAGACGCACTGTTTTTGTTGGTTCGCCACGAATCCGAACGAAATAAAGAAGTCTACGCGCTCGCACGCACGGTCTTGTGGATGAGACTCTCCACGGGGGCGCTCCGGTCGATCGCTTCGGAATCCGCGGTTTGAACGCCCCCCCGGCCGTAGGAAGGCGGCTCGCCGGCCCGTCGGCCGAATCGGCGTCCAATCGAGATATTTTGAATCCAAGCAACTCAGAAAGCCTTCGTGCGGCCGCTCGTCGAGTTCTATCCGACGTTCGCCGCTCGGTTTCCAACTTACAGCCTCTTGACAGGAGGCTTTGGTATTGCAATTGTGCATGTAAAGGTGGAAAGGCGGGGTTCCGAGCTTGAAGTCGGAACCCCGGCCCGTGGGGTTCCCTCGGCGCGGATCGCATCGCCGAAGTTGAGTATCACGGAAGGGATTCCCGCCGCGGATTCGCGGGCTCGGCCGGCGTCGCACTCTCCGTCTCCCCTTTCGAGTCCAGGATGGTCGTCGCCAGGAAATCTTCCGGCCTGAACGGGCCCTTGGGAGCGGGCTTGCAATCGCGGGCTCGCGGGGAGCGTCATCGATGATGGGCATGCGATTGGTCAGGAATGGATTGGCGATGGTTTGCGGGCTTCTGGCGTCCGGGGGCGTGCAAGGCGGGTCGTTCACGACCGTGGAGGTGCCGGGCGCCACCTCGACGACCGTCGACGGCGTGAACGAACGAGGGGGTTCGGTCGGCACTTATGCGGTCGGCATGAGCTCGCGCGGCTTCGTCCGTCGGGCGGACGGCGCGATCACGACTTTCGACGTGGCGGGGAGCCTCTCGACGTATGCCAGGGGGATCAACGACGGCGGGACCGTCGTCGGCCATTACGACTCCGGCCTGGGGACGGGCGGCTACACGCGCGGCGTCGACGGGACGATCGCCACGTTCGTCGTGCCGGGGGCGGCCGCGACATTCGGCGCCGACGTCAACAACCTCGGGCAGATCGTCGGCACGTATTCGATCGGCGGGGTCTTCGACTTCCACGGCTTCATCCGCGCGGCGGACGGGAACTTCTCCACGTTCGACGTGCCCGGGGCGTCATGGACGTACGCGGAGGGCATCAACGACCAGGGGCAGGTCTCCGGGTTCTACTTCGACGGGATGGCGTTCCACGGCTACCTCCGCGCCAGCGACGGGAGCTTCACCAGCTTCGACGTGCCGCAGAGCATGTCGACCTTCGGGGGCGGCCTCAACAACGCAGGCTCGTCGGTCGGATACTCGGTCGTCAGCATCTTCACCAGCAGTGGGTTCGTGTCCATCGCCACCGGCCTCGTCAGGAATCCCGACGGTACAATGACGAGCGTCGTCGTCCCGGGGAGCGCCTCGACCTACGTCGCGGGGATCAACGACCGGGGCCAGATCGTCGGGAACTACGTCGTGAACGGCGTCGCGCGCGGATTCATCACCGCCGTCCCGGAGCCCGGCGGCGGCACGCTGCTCGCGACCGGAGTGCTGGGGCTCCTGATGGTCAAGCGACGTCGTCGATCTTGACCGGCCGCCGGCGGGAGAGCGATCGGGCCGAGCGCCCGCTGTCGGCTTTCGTTCGCGTTCATCGGCGGGATCGACAATAATCGACGCGTCTCTGGGCTGAGCGAACGTCGGCGCGGCCACCGGCCGTCGGAGGTCGCGACATCACTCGCCTCGGATCGAGGAGAGCTATCCCATGCGTCCCGTCTTCCGTCGGTACATGGTCCTCGCCGCCGCCGTCTCCGCCCTCGGCGGGTGGGCGGCGCCCGTCGCATCCGCTGGGCAGGGGGCGAAGGCCCCCCAAAAGCCGAATATCCTGGTGATCTGGGGCGACGACATCGGCCTCTGGAACGTCAGCCACAACAATCGCGGCATGATGGGCTACCGCACGCCCAACATCGACCGGATCGCCGCCGAGGGCGTGTCGTTCACCGATTACTACGGCCAGCAGAGCTGCACGGCCGGACGCGCCGCGTTCATCGGTGGGAACGTGCCGGTCCGCACCGGCATGACCAAGGTCGGCCTTCCCGGCGCGAAGGAAGGCTGGCAGAAGACCGACGTGACCGTCGCCACCGTGATGAAGAGCCTGGGGTACGCCACCGGCCAGTTCGGCAAGAACCACCAGGGCGACCGGGACGAGCACCTGCCCACGATGCACGGGTTCGACGAGTTCTTCGGCAACCTCTATCACCTGAACGCCGAGGAGGAGCCCGAGAACCGCGACTATCCCAGCAACCTGAAGATGGCCGACGGCAAGTCTTTCCGAGAGACCTACGGCCCTCGCGGGGTCCTGAAGTGCAAGGCCGACGGCAAGGGCGGGCAGACAATCGAGAACACCGGCCCGCTGACGAAGAAGCGGATGGAGACGATCGACGAGGAGACCCTCGCCGCCGCGAAGGACTACATCGCCCGACAGAAGGAAGCCGGTCGGCCCTTCTTCTGCTGGTGGAACGCCACCCGGATGCACTTCCGCACCCACGTCAAGGCCGAGAACACCGGCATTTCCGGCCCGAGCGGCGACGAGTACCACGACGGCATGGTCGAGCACGACCGCCACGTCGGCGAGCTGCTCAAGCTCCTCGACGATCTGGGGATCGCCGACGACACGATCGTCTACTACTCCACGGACAACGGCCCCCACTACAACACCTGGCCGGACGCCGGCACCACTCCGTTCCGCAGCGAGAAGAACTCCAACTGGGAAGGCGCTTACCGGGTCCCCGCGTTCGTCCGCTGGCCGGCCCGATTCCCCGCCGGGACGACCCTGAACGGCCTCGTCGCCCACGAAGACTGGCTGCCGACCTTCGCGGCGGCCGGCGGCGACCCGGACATCGCCAGGAAGCTGAAGGACGGGGTCGACCTGAACGGCCGCCGCTACAAGAACATCATCGACGGACATAACATGCTCGGCTACCTGAGCGGCGAGGTGAAGGACTCGCCGCGCCAGGACTTCTTCTACGTCAACGACGACGGCCAGGTCGTGGCGATCCGCTACCAGGACTGGAAGACGGTCTTCCTTGAGAATCGGGCCAAGGCGTTCGAAGTTTGGCGAGAGCCGTTCATCGAGCTTCGCGTGCCGCTCATCTTCAACCTCCGACGGGATCCCTTCGAGAAGGCCCAGCACAATTCCAACACCTACAACGACTGGGTCCTCGACCACGCGTTCGTCATCGTCCCCTTGCAGCAACTGGCCGCCAACTTCCTCATGAGCATGAAGGAGTTTCCGCCGAGCCAGTCGCCCGGCTCCTTCAACCTCGAGAAAATCCAGAAGATGCTCTCCAATCCCGGCGGCGGCTGATCCCCAGGCGCGACCACCGACGGCCGAGCTCCCTCCGCCGTCGGATTTCCGAGTGGGATCCCGCCGATCGCCCGGGCGGATCGGAAGTGGAGACGCGTCGCACGTTTCTGGTGGGGGCTGCGGTCTAGCCCGAGGCCAGGCCGACGGCGATCCCCTACCGTCCTGGAACGACGGCACCGCGAAACTGGCGATCCTCGCGTTTATCGCGAAGGCCTCGAGCGGGGACTCGCCGGATTTCGTCGCGCCGGAGGGCCGCCTCGCCGTCTGCGACAACGGCGGCACGCTCTGGTCGGAGAACCCGATCCCGTTCGAGGCGACCCTCACGCTCGACTCGGCGCGGGCGCTGAAGGCGGCGCGGCCGGACCTGGCCGACGCGCCCGCCCTCCGCGCCCTCACGTCCGGCGACAGGGGCGCGCTGGTCGCGGCAGCCAGGATTTCACGCGCATTTGGGCGAGCAAGCTTCACGGCATCCTGCCCGAGCAGGTCATCGGGAGGATCTTCAAGACGGTCCACGACCTGAAGGACGATCGGCCGACCTTGCCGATCCAGCCCGAAATCGCCCTGAACGACGACAAGGCCGGCAAGCCGGTCGCGATCCACCAGATGATCGGCCGGAAGCCCCTTGTGCGCCTGCGGGAGCAGGGCGTCGAGCCGATCGACGATTGAGGTGGGTTAGGTGGCTCTCTCCGGCCGCAGCTCCAGAGTCTCGAGGATGTTCCCGGCGACCTCGGCCGCGCGGGCGATCGGTCCGTCGAGGCGCGGCGTTCTCCCGAATCCGCAAAACAAACTTGACACGTATGCTTTGTATCGCAAATCGAATGTGGTTCGTTTTTCGTGTCGGGCTTTGTTTCGCAAAGGTGATGTCGCCAGAACGGCTGGCTTGAACGTCGCGGGCAGCAACCCAGGCGATTCGACTCGGGGCGATCGACGCCCCCCTCCCCGGCTCGACATCATCGTCGTCTGCGTGCAGCGATACCGCCAGGGGCACGAGGCCCACTTTGTGCCGCCGATCACGGGCATTCATCTGGCGGCCTTGACCCCCCCCCGGCTATCGCGTCCGGGTTTGCCACCAGCAGATCGAGCCTGTCGATTTCGACTCGGAGGCGCATCTGGTCGCGCTCTCCTTCTTGAGCGGGTTCGCGCCCGAGGCTTAGAGCCTGGCCCGTGAATTCAAGAAGCGCGACAAACGGGTCGTAGCGGGAGGGCCGCACGCCATCCTCGCCCCGGATGAGGTTTTGAGATGTTGCGACAGCGTCGTGATCGGCGAGGCCGGATCGCGCTGGGCGGAAGTCCTGGCCGACGCGGAAAACGGCCGGCTCCGCAACCGATTCAGGGCAAGGCGCTGCCTTTGGGCGGCGTCCCCCGCCCTCTCTATGATCTGCTCCCGCGAAGGTTCTTCGTCCAGCGCGTCGTCCAGGCGACTCACGGCTGCCCGTTCACATGCTCTTTCTGTACGGTCCCGACCCTCAACCCCGGCTTCCGTACGCGCCCCGTCGCGGAAGTGGTCGAGGATATCAAGAACGACCGATTCCGACACCGGTGGCCGCGCAAGGTCGTCTGGTTCTGGGACGACAACCTGCCGATCAAGCGCAGCTAAATCAAGAGCCTTCTTACCGTCATGATCCCGTTGCGGAAATGGTGGTTGACTCAGGCGAGCATGGATATCGCCGACAGGGATGGCGCGCATGGATGTGTGGGTTGAGCGGTCTTGCGCGTCGGGGTTGATCGATTACCTTCGTGACGTCCGTCGGATTCGGGTTCGCACGCCGCGGGCGGGGCCGGCGTTTCGATGCGGCGATCCTACTTGCGATGACTCCTCGCTCTTGCCATGATCTGATGTTGACGGAATCCAGACGTATTACGAGTGAGGATCTGTTGGCTGGCTTGACGCCGAGGAAGGAGTAAGCATGCCCTTCGCTCATGTAAGGGTCATCGAGGGAGTCTTCTCCGAGGACGAGAAGCGGCAGATCATCGCGAAGGTGACGGAGGCCCTGGTGTCCGTAGAAGGCGAGAGCCTTCGAGACAAAACCATGGTCATCATCGAAGAAGTTCGGAGTGGGGACTGGGGCATCGGTGGGATGCCGCTGACGACGGCGGCCGTGAACGAGCTGAGGGCCGGAACGTCGACGCGCTGAGGCCGCCGAATCGGTGGGGTTCCCGAGCCCGACCGATCGCTCCAGCGACCCGCCTCGTCGCAGCGCGTTCGGGTATCCTGCGACGCGCTCGGCGGGCCGGGCCGTCGAACTTCCTCGTTCGGCGGCTGAATTCGACGTCGCCGGCTCGACTTGCCGCGGGCGACGCTTCGAGGCCACGGCGACCGGCGACCGCCGCGGAGCCTTCTCCGCCGTCACGGCTCAACATGGTGGTCCACTCGGCCAGCCATGGTCGTTCGGCGGCGCTCCCCTCGCCCGTTGGCGGAGAAAGACCGTCGACCCAACAAAAAAAGGCTTGCGGCTCATGCGAGCCGCAAGCCTTTTCGTAAGTGCCGAAGAGAGGACTTGAACCTCCACGGGCATGGTTAGCCCACTAGGACCTGAACCTAGCGCGTCTGCCAATTCCGCCACTTCGGCTTCGAGAATGTCGAACGTGCGATTGGTGTCGCACGTCGTCAGGTCGAGGGGGATTGTATCACCCTGATCGGGGAGAGTCGAGAGGGTAGTGCGGGAACTCGCGCGAATTCATCGCGGGGCGGAGGGCGCGGACCAGGTTGCGGACCTTGGCGGGGTCCTTGCGGCCGGGGGCGGATTCGACGCCGCTGGCGGCGTCGACCATCCAGGGGCGGACGAGGGCGGCGCGGGGGGCGACGTTCTCCGGGGTCAGGCCGCCGGCGAGCATCAGTCGGGGGATCGGCGGCAGGTCGTCCAGCAAGGAGGCGGAGATGGTCGCGCCGGTGCCGCCGAAGGCCGAGGGCGACCAGGCGTCGATCAGGACGGCGTCGGGACGGCGGCCGAGTTCCTCGGCGCGTTCCAGGTAGGCCGACATGGCGGCGACGGCCGAGGCGTCGCGGAGGCGGAAGGCCCGGATCAGGAAGAAATCGGCCAGCTCCGCGAGGTCCTCGGGGGGCTCGTCGCCGTGGAGTTGGACGCGCGACAGCCCCAGCGCCCGGCAGGTCGCGGCGACCTCGGCGGGGGGGCGGTCGACGAACAGGCCGACGAAGGCGTCGGCCCGATCGCAGGCGGAGAGGACGGCTCGGGCGCGATCCGGGCTGGCGAACCGCGGCGAGGGGGGGTGGAAGTTCAGGCCGATCCAGTCGACCCCCGCCGCCAGGCAGTCGACCGCCTCGGCGGGCTCGATCAGCCCGCAGACCTTGATGCCGGGGGTCTCCCGGAAGGCGGGCGCGGCGGCGAGGGGGTGGGACATGGGGCGTCGGGCGCTCCGCTCGGATCGGCCAGGCTCGGGTCAGGCCTCGACGCCCAGCTTCTCGAGGGCGTCCTTGAACTTGTTGAGCGGGTTGACGCCGACCAGGCGGTCGACTTCCTTGCCGCCGTGGAAGACCAGGACGGTCGGGATGGCCGAGATCCGCAGGCCGCCCGGCGTGTCGGTGTTCTCGTCGGTGTTCAGTTTGCCGACCTTCACCTTGTCTCCGAACTCGGCCGCCAGCTTCTCGATGGTGGGGGCGAGCATGCGGCAGGGGCCGCACCAGGGCGCCCAGAAGTCGACGATCACTGGGGTCGTGGAATCGAGTACTTCCGACTTCCAGTTGGCGTCGGTAAACTCCTTCACGCTGTCGGCCATATTCTTGTCCCTCGCTGCGATGCATTCGAATAGAGAGGCTGGGTGGATTCCCATGAGCCTACCCGGCTTCCGGCGTTCCCGAAAGATGGAGGCATTATAAGTTGCGGCAAGCGCGAGTCAACCAGTCGGGGGGCGGGGGGGGTGGGGGCGCCGGGGGGGCCGAGGCGGGCTCGCCCTGGTGGGATTTCCTGGACCCGAGGGGGGGGAATTGGCTGACGATCTTGCTGCTGGCCGTCCCGGTCGCGGTCGGCCTGAGGTTCGCCGGCGCGGGGCCGATCTGGCTGTTCGCGGCGGCCTGCACGGCGATCATCCCGCTGGCCGGGCTGATGGGCAAGGCGACCGAGAAGCTGGCCGAGCGGCTGGGGCCGGGGATCGGCGGGCTGCTGAACGCGACCTTCGGCAACGCGGCCGAGCTGATCATCGCGATGTTCGCCCTCTTCAACGGGCTCGACGCGGTGGTCAAGGCCTCGATCACCGGCAGCATCATCGGCAACATCCTGCTGGTGATGGGGGCGAGCCTCCTGGCCGGCGGCCTGAGGTTCGAGGTCCAGCGGTTCAATCGTACGGCGGCCGGGGTGGGGGCGACGATGCTGGTGCTGGCCGCGATCGGGATGCTCATCCCGGCCATGTTCCACGCCCTCCCCGAGGTGGCCGCCGCCGGCCCCTTGCTCGAGCACGAGCTGAGCGTCGGGGTCTCGATCGTCCTGCTCCTGACCTACGGGGCGCACCTGGTCTTCAGCCTGCGGACCCACAAGAGCCTGTTCAATCCCGAGCCTTCCGGGGCGTCTCCCCAGCCGGAGGGGGACCACGGCCCTTACTGGAGCACCACGAAGTCGGTGGCCGTGCTGGTGGGGGCGACCCTGTTCATCGCCTGGATGAGCGAGATCCTCGTCGGCGCGGTCGAGGGGGCGAGCCATACGCTGGGGATGAACGCGGTCTTCGTCGGCGTGATCGTGGTGGCGATCGTGGGGAACGCGGCCGAGCACTCGACGGCCATCCTGATGGCGATGAAGAACCACATGGACCTGGCGGTGGGGATCGCGATCGGATCGTCACTGCAGATCGCCCTGTTCGTCGCCCCGGTCCTGGTCCTGGCGAGCTACCTGCGGGCCGAGCCCATGGACCTCCTGTTCACCGAGCTGGAGGTCCTCGCGGTGCTGGTCTCGGTGGCCATCGCCCGGATGGTCGCCGAGGACGGCGAGTCCAACTGGCTGGAAGGGCTGATGCTCCTGATGGTCTACGCCCTGCTCGCCCTGGTCTTCTTCTTCCTCCCCGGCCGGACCGGCTCCCACCCCCACGGCGGCGGACCCGAGGAAGCCCCGCCGGCGGCCTTCGCCCCCAGCTTCGGCGTCCCCCGGCCCGTCGTGGAGCTTCCGCGACTCGAGCCCCCGACCTTCGCCGCCCACGCGTAGCCGTAAGGCCGGCACCCCCCTGCCCTTCAGCCCCCGCGCGGCGATCGACTCGCCCGCCGCGCGGGAGGCTTCCGGTCGGTCAGCCCTGTTGAACGGCCTTCCCGTTGGGAGCGGTGCGCCGGAAGGCGCGCGAGTGTCTCCACCGACAGGTCGGCCCTTCGTGCCCGTCGCGGCAGTCGCAACACCCGGGGGCGTCCTGCGCGGGCAGACCGTCGACCACCTCGCCGTCCACCGCCTGCCGCAAGGCCACGCGCATGACGGGGTCGTGCATCAACTCGGTGGCGATGTGGCGGCCGAGGAGCCGGTAGAGGCTCATCCTGGCGGGGGTGTAGAACTGGTCGACCGGGTCGTCGTCCGGGAAGTCCGAGCTGCGCGATGCGAGCAAGAGTCCGTCCCCCTCGTCGCCGGTGAGCGTGGGACGTAGATAGGCGAGCAGTCCCTTCTCTCCGCCCGGGTAGATGATCTGGGCGAAGACGTAGTGCTCCTGGGCGATCCTCCCGAGCCTCTCCTTGTCGTCCGTTTGATCGGGGGCCGCTCCGCCGTCGCCGTTTCCTCGCGCGGCCTCCGGCGGCAGGGTCGACCTCCTCCACCGCCACTGCCGCTTTCGCTTCGCTTTGTCCTCCCCGCCTTCGGAGGGGTCCGGCCTGGAATCGTAAGGGAGGACGAGGTCGAGGCCCACCGCCCGGCTGCGTTCGCAATCTTTTTGAGGACCCCCGCAGTCGGCGATCGAGCCGTCCTTCAGCCACTCGCGGTAGGCATGCGAGTTGAGGAAAGGCCCGACCTGGACGCCGTCGACCCCCGCCTGCTGGAGGACCTGGATCAAGGCGTCGAACCGCCGCTCGGCGGGCGTCCCCCGCTCTTCCTGGCCGCAATCCGAGACGAGGATCAGCGAACAGCGGCGCTGGAGGAGGACGTAAAGGCCGAGGTTCTCCACGTGCGCGCCGTCGGTGAGCATGAACCGGCTGTCGCCGTCGCAGTCGACCCCCAGCGACTGGCTGGCGTGGAACTTGAAGCTCTCGATCGGCGACCGATTTTCGTACTCGTTCGGCTTGTGGGCCCAGTACCCGGTCTGGACGTTCAGAAGGTGCAGCAGCGCCGAGAGGGCCGGGTTGGCGATGGTGCCGGGGGCGAGGAACGCGCCCGAGGTCGCCACGATGTTGCCGATGTCCAGGTGATTGCGGCGCGAGAACGGCTCGCGACGGCCGTTGCGAACCCAGTGCCCGGTGGAGCCCGACCCCGAGGCGATGGGCGAGAAGGTGAAGATGTGTCCCGGCAGGTCGGGCTCGTCGCCCAGCGAGCGATTCCCTTCCTGGGTCGCGTTGATCAGCAGGAACGGCGCGCGTCGCGACGGATCCGGGGCCGGGGGGCCGCCGGGGGGACGCCAGCCGCGATATTTGCGGCCGGTCTGATAGAGCCAGCGTTTGTTCTCGACGTCGCCCGTCGGGACCCAGCAGTCGATGACGTGGCCCCGGTAGAACTTGTGGAGGGCGAACGAATTGACGTCCACGGCGCAGCACAGGAGCCAGAGGATCCCCGCCACGACGAAGATCCGGATCCGGGTCCACTGGTCCTCGGTCCAGACGACCGACGCGAAGGCCACCCGGTCCCGGCGGTCCCTCATGAGGCTCCCCAGGTAGAGATTCAGGGCGAGACGGTTGTTGCTCCGAATGGCGGCCTGGATCGCGGGCCTGGACCTCGCGGCCTCGGGGAGCGAGGCGAGGGCCACGGCCCGACGTCGGTAGAGCTCGTCCAGCTCGCGATACTTTCTGGCGCCGTCGAGCGACTCCCGCGCTTCGGGCGGCGCCGCGCCGGTCGGGACGAGGAGGTGGAGTTCGGGCTCGCTCAGCACGGAGTCGGCGATCGCGAGGGCGAGCTTGGAGTCCTTCCAGTGCAGTGTCGAAAGCAAGTCGTAAAGCTGGGCGGCGGACGGGGTGACGTCCTGCCGGTCTTCCCGCCAGTCTTCCCGCCAGGGGGCCGGCGCGCTCAGTCCCACCAGGGGGCCGACGAGGCGGACGATGCCGGAAAGGGATTCCTGGGCGCCGATCTTCGCGTTCAGGACCTGCTCATCTTCGAGACGGTGGCCGGCGGCTGTCCGCGCTTCCATCAACCGGCGGGCCAGCTCCCGCCAGGGGGATTTCGAATCCGGCTCGTCCACGTCGGCGTCCCGCGCGATCTGATCCCACGCCGCGGTCGAGTTCCGGAAATCCGTCGGGTGCATGGCCGCGTCGGGGAGGAATTCTCGCCAATCGATGTAGCCCGAGATGTTCTCCCGCGCCATCGTGCTGAAGATGACGAACACCACCAGGAGGACGAAGCCGTAGCTGCACAGGAAGATCACGACCCGGAATACGGGCTCCCACCCCCAGGACCGGGAGCCGCCGCCGACGGGCTCGCGACGCGCCGACGCCTCCTCGACCTGTCGGACGCTCCGGAACAGGTCCCTCGGGAAGATCAGACCCACCGAGGCGACCCCGAGCGCCACGCAGGCCGCCGCGTACAGCTGGTCTCCGAGCCGGTTGTACCAGCGGTCGGCCTCGGCGACCGCCGCCGTGGTGGCGAGGTCGGCCTCCGAGCCGAAGCCGATCTCGAGATCCCCAGTCGAGATCAGCGCGGCGAAACAGGACAACGCCGTCAACAGGGGGATCAGGAGCCCCGCGCGGAGCCCAAGCCAGCGGGCATGGGAGCCCCCCAGGGGCTCGTCTCGCTCGGGCTTGTCGAGGGCGGGTTTCGGCGGCCGGCCCGCCTTGATCGCACACCAGCGCGTGAGCCGCACCGCCAGGGCGATCAGGCCGAAGACGAAGACCGGCACCACGAGAGCGGCCAGGAAGCCGGCGTGGACGCGGAACGGGAGCGTCGCCTTATCCACCGGATACTCGCCCCCGCAAAACCAGACGGTCACGGAGTAGCCGCCGATGAGGAGCACACTGCCCCCGAACCAGATGAAGAGTACGAGCCCTCGCCACCGTCCCGGCCTGGTCGTATCGAACCAGTAGCCCACCACGAACACCCAGAGGGCGAGCCAGAACGGCGCGAAGCCCCGCGAGAGGTCGCTGTTCAGACCCAGGGCGCTGCAGAACCGCCTGACGTCC
Source organism: Planctomyces sp. SH-PL62 (assembly GCF_001610895.1). Classification (NCBI taxonomy): domain Bacteria; kingdom Pseudomonadati; phylum Planctomycetota; class Planctomycetia; order Planctomycetales; family Planctomycetaceae; genus Planctomyces; species Planctomyces sp. SH-PL62. Next base: position 381,633 of record NZ_CP011273.1, read on the forward strand.
GGCGCGTCGAAGATGCGCATCCCGAACGCCACCAGGGCGAGGCCCGCCACCAGGAGGGCCCCCGTCTTCAAGAGCTGGAACGCCATCCCCAGGAACCAGACCCCGAGGCCCCAGAGCCAGCCGGGGACCGTCTTGGAGGTCAACGGCACCTTGCCGAGCCACTCGTCCCCCGACTTCAGCATGGCCGTCGCCAGGTGACCGGCCGCGTAGCTCCCCCCCGAGACGCTGGAGACGTAGTCGATGTATTCGAGATGGCTGTGGTCGCCGGCCACCTCCCCCGTCGACTTCAGCGGCTCGGACGGCGGCGCGTACGCGAGGCGGTCCAACCCCTCCAGCAGGCCGAGATTGAAGCACGCCGATCGCACTCCCCCGCCCGACAGGCTCAACCCCGTCAGTTGCGTGTCCGTCTTCTCAAAACCAAGCCCCGCCTCCTCCCTGCGCTCGTGAATCTCGATCGCTTCCGCCCGCCTCAGGTCGCGCAGCTTGATCGTCCCGACAGGGATCGGATAAGGCGGTCCGACCGGGTCGGCGGCGTTGGTCCGCGGTCGATCCTGGGGCGTGGGGGTGGGCATGGCTTCGCCTCGCTCGGTGCCGGGCCTGCGCTGGGTCGTTGGGGGGGGGCGACGAATCGCCTCGAGGGGCTCGCTCCTTATCCTTATAACGCAGTCTGGCTTATTGTCTTACAAAAGATGGCCGATGGCGGTTCGATTTGTGCTGAACGATTGGTTCCGCTGCGCAGCTCGCGAGGTCCCGCAGCCTGGCGGCGCCTTTCAGGGCCGGTCCCGGGGCGTGCGAGGGCACGGAATCCCAACGCGGGATCGAAGGGGCGTTCCGATCCGGAATGCGGCTGCGTGGCGACGGCGACGGCACCGGGGCGGCGGCGCGACCGTCGGTCAGGCGCGGGGGGGCGGGTCGGCGAGGAGGCTTTCGAGTTCGGAGAGGTCGACGGGCTTGACGAGGTGGGCGTCGCAGCCGGCCTGGCGGGAGAGGGCGCGGTCGGCGGGTTGGCCCCAGCCGGTGAGGGCGACGACGAGGATGTCTCGGCCCCAGGGGGCCTCGCGGATGCGGCGGGTGGCGTCGTAGCCGTTGAGCCGGGGCATGCCCACGTCCATCAGGATCACGTCCGGGCGGAAGTCGTCGGCGGCGGCGACGGCCTCGACGCCGTCGTGGGCCGTGCGGACCTCGCAGCCCAGGATCCGGAGGATCTCGGCCATCGAGAGGGCCGAGTCGCGGCTGTCGTCGACGACCAGGATCCGCCTCGGGACGACGGCGGTCGCGGCGGTCGCGGCGGGGTCGGCCGTCGGGTCGGGCTCGGGCTCGGGTGAGACGGGGAGCCGGACGGTGAAGGTGCTCCCCAGGCCGGGGCCGTCGCTGGCGGCGTCGACCGAGCCGCCGTGCATCTCGACCAGGCCCTTGACCAGCGCCAGGCCGATCCCGAGCCCGCCGGCGATGCGATCGTCGCCGCGGTCCACCTGGGAGAACATGTCGAACAGCCTGGGGAGGGCGTCGGCCGGAATCCCGAGGCCGTCGTCGCGCACCGCGACCACCACTTGGCCGGCCTCGCGATGGGCCGAGAGCCGGATCCGGCCGCCGGGGGGCGTGTACTTGGCGGAGTTGGTCAGCAGGTTGCTGAAGACCTGGGCCAGCCGGGTCAGGTCGGCGTCCAGCCGGATCGGCTCGACGGGGAGGGCGACGGTCAGCTCGTGGCCGGCGGCCTCGATCGTGGGCCGGGCGGTCTCCACGGCGGTGGCGACGACCTCGTCGAGCGACACCCGGGCCCGCCTCAGTTCCAGCTTGCTCTGGTTGATCCGCGAGACGTCCAGCAGGTCGTCGATCAGGCGGACCATGTGGCCGAGCTGGCGGCCCATCATGTCTCGCGCCCAGGCCAGCGGGGCGGGGACCTCGGCCTGCCGCATCAGTTGCAGGCCGTTGCGCAGCGGGGCCAGGGGGTTGCGCAGCTCGTGGGCCAGGAGGGCGAGGAACTCGACCTTGCGGCGGTCCTCCTCGCGAAGTTCGGCGTAGAGCCGGGCGTTCTCGATGGCCACCGAGGCGACGTGGGCGAGCTGGACGAGGACCGCCTCGTCGGACTCGGTGAACTCCCCCTCGGACTTCTCGCCGAGTTCCAGGCGGCCGAGGATCCGGCCGTCGCGGCCGACGAACGGCACGTCGAGCCGTCCAACCCGTGGGCGACGCTCCCCGCCCCCGCCGGCGGCCGCCCCGTCGTGCGTCAGGCTGGTGACGGCCAGCTCGGCCCCCACGACGCGTCGGGCCTCGTCGGCGACGGCCTGGATGACGCCGTCGAGCGAGCCGGCGGCGTGGATGGCCAGCGCGGCGTCGGCCATCCGCCGGAGCAGTCGGGTGCGCTCGCGCTCGCGCTCGAGCAGGTGGGCGAGCCGGTCCGCGTCCCGCTTCCGGTCGGTGGCGTCGACGGTCACGCCGTCGAACCGGATCGGCGAGCCGTCGGGGCCGTAGGAGGCGCCCCCCAGGGCCCGGATCCACTTCACCGCCCCGGTGGCCGGGTCGACCGTCCGGTAGTCGACGTCGTAGGGGGTGCGGGTCTGGATCGCGGCCTCGATCGCGCGTCGGGTCGGCTCGCGGTCCTCGGGGTGGAGGCGGTCGTAGAACGTCTGGATCGTCACGCGGGCGTCGGGCGGCAGGTGGAAGTGCTCCTTGACGCGGGGGTCCCAGTCCAGCTCGTCGAACGGCAGGTCGGAGTACCAGAAGCCGACGCCGGAGAGGCGTACGGCGTACTCCACCCGCGCCCGGCTCTCGACCAGCGCCCGCGCGGCCTGGACGCGCTCGGTCACGTCGCGCGAGACGGCCAGTTGGTGGAATCCGCCCCCCTGGGCCGGCATCGGCACGGCCGAGGTCTCCATGTGGCGGCGGGTGCCGAGGCGGCCGACGAGCTCGAACTCCAGCGTCCCCGGCACGCCCCGGCAGACCCGCTCGTTGAAGGCGATGAAGGCGTCGCGGTGCTCCGGGGCGATCGCCGGATAGACGATGTGGCCGATCGCCGACTCCGCGTCGGCCTCCAGCATCGCCAGGCCGGCGTTGTTCATCTGGAGCAGTCGGCCCTCGGCGTCGACGAGCTTCACGCACTCGGGCGTGGTCTCGACGATCGCCCGGTATCGCGCCTCGCTGGCGCGGAGGCCACGCGCGATCCTCGCCCGCTCCAGGGTCTCCCAGCAGCGGTCGACGACCGTGCGCAGCAGCGTGACTTCCTCGTCGGCCCAGCGGCGGGGGCTCGCCTGGTGGACGGCCATCACGGCGATCAGCCGCCCCTTCTTGTGCAACGGGACGTAGATCGCCGCCCGGATCCGCGCCGTCCGGTACGCCTCGCGGCTGTCGCGGGTGGCGGGGTCGACCTCGGAGTCCTCAACCACGAACGGCTCGTTGGCCCGCATCCGCCGCCCCAGTTCGACCCCGAGGCCGTCCAGCGGACGGCGGCCGACGAGGCTGGGGACGCCCCGGACGAAGTCGCCGAGGACGTCGAGGATCGAGTCGTCCTCCACCTCGGCGTAGACGGAGCGGTCGGCGTCCAGGTGCTCGGTCAGGAGCCGCGCCGCGACCTCCAGGATCGCGTCCGGATCGGTCGACTCCTGCGACGCCTCCGCCAGCTCGACGAGGAATCGGAGCCGCCCCTCGCTCGCCCGCAAGGCCCGCTCGGCGGCCCTGGCGGCCGACACGTCGCGGGCGATCTTCGACGCCCCCACCACCCGGCCCTCGTCGTCGCGCATCGGCGACATCGTCGCCGAGATCTCGACGGTGCGGCCGTCCTTCCGCATCCGCACGGTCTCGAACGGCTCGACCCGCTCGCCCCGCCGCAGGCGCTCCAGGATCCGTTCCTCCTCGTCCAGCCGGTCGGGCGGGATGATCAGCGACGCCAGCGTCCGCCCGACCGCCTCCTCCCGCGTCCAGCCGAACAGCCGCTCGGCCCCGCCGTTCCACGACTGCACGACGCCGTCGAGGTCCTTGCTCACGATCGCGTCGTCCGACGACTCCACGATCGCCGCCAGCCGCGTCTGCGCCTCGTGGGCCCGATTTCGGTCGGTCACGTCGCGGAAGACCAGCACCGCACCCATCGCCGAGCCGTCGGCGGCGAACATCGGCGCGGCGCTGTCGTCGATCGGCCGCTCGGAGCCGTCCCGGGCGATCAGGATCGTATGGTTCGCCAGGCCCACGACGATCCCCTCGCGAAGCGCCCTGAGCGCCGGGTTCTCGACCTCCTCACGGGTGTACTGGTTGACGATCCGGAAGATCTCGGTCAGGGGCCGGCCCTCGGCCTCGGCGGCCGTCCAGCCGGTCATCACCTCGGCGATCCGGTTGAGGAACGTCACCCGACCCTGGGCGTCGGTACTGACCACCCCGTCGCCGATGCTCGCCAGCGTGATCCGCAGCCGCTCGCGCTCCGCCGTGAGCGCCTCCTCGGCTTGGTCCCTCGCCTTCAACTCGCCCCGCACGTCGCTCAGGGCCCTGGAAAGCCCTCCCGCCGCGTCGTCTCCGGCCGTCGTCATCGAGACCCTCCACCCTAGCCAAGCCGAGCCGGACGACGAAAGCCCTCGATCCCCACCCGCGGCCCCGAATTCTCTCCTACGTGTAAGTATAGCCATCCCTTCCCCAGTCGTACAAACCGACCGGGTCCGCTTTCCGTGCGATGTCGCTCCACGGGGCGATGTCGACGAAACGCGACGAGACTCCTTACGGAACACCACTTCAAGGGGGTGGGGAGACTGCGATCGGGGTGCCACGGGTTCTCCGAATCCGTGGATCGGCGTCGGGCCGGTCCCGAGCCTGCGCGACCTGTTCCCGCCCCGCTCCTCGCCCGCCCCCTGCCCTGATCGAGCCCGACACTTCGCCATACATTGACCGAGCGCCGCCGATCGACTAGAGTCGCCGAGGCCCGATGGCTGCGCCGGGCTCGCCGCCGCCTCGCATCATGATCGGCTCGCATCAAGGAGGATGGGATGTCGCCGAACCGCCGCCCCGTATGCGCGTGGACCCTGTCGGCCCTTGCTCTCGCCCTGGCCGTCGGGGGCGACGCATTCGCCTCGCCGATCGACTCGGCCGCGCCCGAAGGGCCGCGACACGAATTCTCCTACAGCACGACCGCCCGGCTCGACGATTTCGGGCCGTGGCCGCTCCCCGGCCTCACGTTTCAGGGGGTGCAGGGCCGGACCGTCCAGTCCGCCTCGCCATTCCCGGCCGCTTCCTTCCCCGACGCGCTGCCCGAAGGCTCGACCGTCGACTTCCCGCTCGGCCGCCTGGTGATCGACGCCGCCCCGCAGGGGATCACGGAAGGGAGCGGGACGTTCCGGATCGAGGTCCGCGTCGAGGCCGTCGACGGCGTCCGCCTCGCCGACCCGCTGCTCGCGACGATCCAGGGCTTCGCCTCGGTCGTCCTTCGCGCCGACGGCGAGCCCATGCTGCGCTACGGGGTCGTCGGCTACGAGGTCCACCCCCCCTACACCCCTCCGCTTCCGACCGCCGGCCATTTCGCCCACGACGAGCTGAGCCACAGCCTCCTCGTCCCCGACCTCCATCACGAATTCGCGGCCTCCCCCGGGTCCTCCTTCTCGCTCGACGCCCGCCTCCTCAGCGCCCGGATCTATCACAATCCCGAGCCCGCCGCCTGGCTCGTCTTCGCCGCCGCCATCACCCTCGCCGGCGCCCGCCTGCGCCGAAATCCCGCCTGAACCGCGGCCGTCGCGTTGCGATCATGCCCTCACCCTTGGTGGGAGAAGACGGCCGAAGTCCGGATGATGGTCCCCCTCGCCCGGCGTTCGGCCTACTTCTGCCATCAGGGGGGGAGGGATGACGTCGCCGGCTTCCGGCTTCGTCGACGGCCGACGGAATCGCGCATGCCGGGGCGCATTCGGGCGCATGGTCAAGGTAAGGGACGCTGCGCGGCGTCGCTCCTGGGCAATCCGATGTACACCGGAAGATCGGCCGAATGCGGGGGTGAAGGAAGTGCGCGAACGAAGCCAATTGAAAACGGGACAAGTCCTTGAAAATAAAGGACTTGCCCCGGAAATCGCGATTGGCTTCGCTCGTGGAGCGAAGCCAATTTTCGGTTTGATTCGCGGATCGTCAGAGGGCGGGGCCGAGGAGGTCCTTGACGGCGTCGCGTTCGGAGATGAGTTCGGCGGCGGAGGCGTCGAGGCGCTTCCGGGCGTCGTCGTCGATGGCGACGTCGGGGACGATGGACCAGGCGCCCTCGCCCTTGGACTGGAGCGGGAAGCTGTAGATCAGGCCCGAGGGGATGCCGTAGCTGCCGTCGGAGACGACGGCGGTGCTGAACCACTCGTCGGTCGGGGTGGGGTGGTAGAGGTTGGCGACGGTGTCGATGGCGGCGTTGGCGGCCGAGGCGGCCGAGGAGGCGCCGCGGGCCTTGATGACGGCCCCGCCCCGCTTGGCGACGGTGGGGATGAAGGTGTCGGTGAACCAGGCGTCGTCGCGGATGACCTTCGGAGCCGGCACGCCGGCGATCTCGGCGTTCTTGTAGTCCGGGTACTGGGTGTCGCTATGGTTGCCCCAGATGGTCACCTTCTTGACCGAGGAGACCGGCACGCCGGCCTTGCGGGCGATCTGCGCGGTGGCCCGGTTCTGGTCGAGCATGGTCATCGCGAACCAGCGATCGGCGGCGACCTTGGGGGCGTGCGACTTGGCGATCAGGCAGTTGGTGTTGCACGGGTTGGCCACGGTCACGACCCGGACGTTCGGCCCGGCGACCTCGTTGACCGCCTTGCCCATGCCGGTGAAGATCGGTCCGTTGGCCCGGATCAGGTCGGCCCGGGTCATGCCGTCCTTGCGCGGCAGGCCCCCCACCAGGATCACCCAGTCGGCGTCGGCGAAGGCGACCTCGGCCTTGTCCGAGGCCTTGACGTCGGTCAGCAGCGGGAAGGCGCAGTCCTCCAGCTCCATGATCGTCCCGTTCAGCGACGGCAGGGCCGGCGTGATTTCCAGGAGCTGCAGCGCGACCGGGCGGTCGGCGCCGAACAGGGCGCCCGACGCGATCCGGAACAGCAAGGCGTATCCGATCTGGCCGCCGGCCCCGGTGATCGCGACGCGGATGGGAGTGGACATCTTGAAAGGTTCTCCAAAATCATCGAGTAAAGAGACGTTTAGGATTGATACGTGTCTAGGTGTTTCGGCGATCCGGGCTCGCGCTCGCGTTCAGGGGCCGGGGGCGGCCTCGGCGCGGGGGGCGGCGGGCCTCGGCGCCGCGGCGCGGAGGTTGCCCAGCATCAGGGCCGACTCGCGCGGCAGGTGGCGGGCCCCGCAGGCCAGCACGAAGCACGCGGCCAGGAGGGTGGGCGCCGCCGCCAGCAGCGCGGCGGACAGGTTCTCCGGGGGACGCCCGCCCATCACTCGGGGGACGGCCCCCATCGCCGCCAGCGCCCGGCCGAACGGGGTGGCCATGGCGTCGGCCTGTCCGAAGACCTCGGCGGCCCAGGCCATCAGCCGGGGCGACCAGGCCTCCCCCAGCAGGTGCGAGACCGCCAGAGCCGAGCCGCAGGCCACCCCGCGGAGGTTCGGCGCGGCGACCGACGCCAGGATGGCGTAGCAAGGGCCGATCGTGGCGAACAGCAGGGCGATCGTCGCGAACAGCACCGCGAACTGCCAGGTCCGGCCCGGCCCCAGGACCATCACCAGCCAGAGCGGCGCCGCCGCCATCGCCGCCGTCGCCGCGACCAGGAAGTCGGCCCGAGGATCGGTTCGCCCCCAACGGTCGGCCAGCCAGCCGCCCGCCAGCAGGCCCACGGCGGCCGCCGCCGGCGGCAGCGTGGCCGTCACCAGCGCCGCCTGGGGCTCCGACAGATTGCGCACCCCCACCAGGAACGTCGGCAGCCAGGCGAACAGCCCGCCGATCGCGAACCCGGTGAACGTCAGGCCGAAGACCGAGTAGGTGAACGACGAGTTGACCATCAGGTCCACGTAGTCCGCCCCGCTCGCCCCCAGCGCCTCATGCCGGCGAAGCAGCGGGACGGGCACCCCCTCGCTGACCCCGCGCACCGGGTCGGGGAGGGTCAGGCTGGCCATCGCCAGGATCAGGGCCGGCGCCCCGGCGATCAGAAACGCCGTGTGCCAGGTGGTGAGGTCGGCCAGGACCGGACCGAGCCCCAACGCGGCGGCCGCGCCGACGGGACCGGCCAGGAAGTAGATCGCCAGCACCCGGGCCCGGACCGTCCGGGGGAACAGGTCCATCAGCATCGTCAGGGCGACGACGCTGAACGTGGCCGTGCCGATCCCCACCAGGGCCCTCGCCCGCTGGAGCGGTTCGAACGAGCCCGCCAGCCCCGTGCCGACGCTCGCCAGCCCGAAGACGGCGATCCCCAGCGCCAGCAGGCGGGGGCGTCGGATGCGGTCGGCGAAGTAGCCCAGGGTCGGGGCCACGAGCGCCGCGGCGACCAGCGGCAGGGTCTCCAGGCGATCGGCCTGGTCTTCCCAGAGGTCCAGCTCGCGGCCCAGGGGGAGGAGCAAGGCAGTGAACAGCCAGCGGTCGACCGAGGCCAGGACATGGGCCAGGAAGAGAAATCCGAGCATGGCCCACGCCCACCACGGGGCCGATCGGGGGTCGGGCAGGCTCGCGAAACGGTCGGGTCGCGACGGCGACGGTTCCCCCTCCGCGGTCGACTCGTTGCTCGGCTGGCTCACGGACGTGGCTCTCCGCTTCGGTCGTCCCCTGGTCGCTTTGAGCCAGAGTTCAGGCGTCGATCGTACGCCAGCGCCGGTGCGGCGTCCAGGGGGCTGGGGCCGCCGCCCGCCCCCTGGAGGTGAGGAACGAAGGCGGCGGCCCTCCCGTCAGGGGCCGGCGGGCGCGGGGGCCGTCGCCGGCTTGACGTCCTTGAGCGACTCCAGGTAGGCGATCAGGTCGGCGAAGTCTCCGGGGGCGAGGCCCTCGGCCAGCCCGGGGGGCATGATCGAGACGTCGCCTCGTTTGCGATCCTCGATCCGCTCGGACTCGATCCGAACGACTTTGGCGTCGGCGTCCTGGATCTCGACGGCCTCGGCGGTCTCGGACTTGAGGACTCCGGAGACGACCCGGCCGTCGTCCAGCGCCAGGACGACCGGCTCGTACCCGCTGGAGATCTTGGCCGAGGGGAACAGGACGGCCGTGATCAGCTCGTCTCGCGGATACTTGGCCCCGACGCTCGACAGCTCCGGCCCGACGGTCGCCCCGCCGGGGCCGACGGCGTGGCACTTGACGCAGGCGAGCCCCTTCAGGTCGTCGAAGATCACCTTCCCCTTCATCGGGTCGCCCTCCCCCTTCAGCGCCTCCACGCGGTAGGCCTCGGGGTCGAAGCCGCCGGCGGCCGGATCCTTCAGGAAGGCGTAGTCGGCCGCCCCGGCGACCGCGACCGAGAAGTCCCACGGTCCGCCGCCGTTGCCGCAGCGGATGACGATCCGATTGGCCCCCGCCTTGAGCTTCACCTCGAAGCGGTCTGACTCGGGAGAGTAGCTCCGATTCTTGGAGAAATCATAGACCGACTCGCCGTTGACCCAGACGGTCAGGGTGTCGTCCGAACCGACGACGACGGCCGCGACGCGGTCGGAGGGGCTCTCGACGTCGGCGACGCCGAAGGCCGATTGCGAGTCGCCGCCGTAGATGCGGGCCAGATTGACCCGGCCGCGAGGGTCGCGGGGCTCGAACGGTTTCCAGCCGATCTTGCGGTCGTCGAGACCGTCCATCTCGGCGTCCGGGTCGATCTCCCCGACGAGCGGGAACGGCGGCGGGGCGTCCTTCGGGAACGGGCCGGCGAGCCGCCACGACCGGATCGGCTCGGCCACCGAGAACGACTCGCGAAGGTCGGGCAAGGCGGCGGCCGGAAGCTCGCGACGGTCGGCGAGCTGATCGAGCCGGGGGACGGACTGGTCCTTCAGCCGGGCGAGCGCGACGGCGGCCCGCTTCCGAAGAACCGGGCTCTTGTCGCCCAGGGCGCCAAGGTAGACCGGGATCGCCGCCGGGTCGGGCGTGGCGGTCAGGGCCTCGACCGCTTCGAACCGGACGTCGTCGCGGTCGGCCGCCGCGATCAGGGCGGGGACCGACGCCGGGTCGGCCAGCTTCCCCAGGGCCTCGACGGCCCGCTTGCGGACCTCCAGGGCCGGGTCTTCGAGACGGCCCCGGATCGCCGCGAGGGCCGGTCCGACGCCCACGCCCCGATTCGGGTCCGGCGACGAGGTCAGCGCCTTGATGAGGGAGGCGGGGGCCTCGCGCTTCACCTTCTCCAGCACCGCGGCCAGCGCCTCGACGGCCGCCTCGCGGACGGCCGGGGCGGGGTTGTCGAGCGTCTTGACCAGCGCGGAGGCCGCCGCGCCGGACTGGAACCGCCCGAGCGCCTCGACCACCCCCTTGCGGCGGTCGTCGCCCAGCGAGGGATCGTCCAGGACTCCCAGCAAGACCGTCGTGGCCGGCTCGCCGCCGATCGCCTCGACCGCCTGGAGGGCCGCGTCGCGAACGACCGCCGGCCCGTTCGGGTCGCGGAGGGCCGCGGCCAGATCCGGCAGGGCCTCGGCGTCTTGCAGCCCGCCGAGCGCCCGGGCGAGCGCCGCACGGGCCTCGGGATCGGCGTCCCTGGCGAATCCGGCCCGAACGAGGGCCTTCGCCTCCTGGTCATCCACCGTGGTCACGGCGTCGGCCGCGGCGATCCGGACGGCCGGCGCGGGGTCCTCGAGCCGGGCTCGGAGCGCGCCCAGGACGGTCGCGGTCTCCTCCCAGTCGACGGTCTTCGCCGGGGCCTTCCCCTTGGCGGGCTGCGTCCCCCACCACTTGCCGTCCCACGGGGGCGTCTCGCGGGCCGCCGAGGCCAGCCGCCGCACCGCGATCGCCCGGTCGGCCGGCTCGCCGCCGCCCACCGCGAAGTCCGCCAGGACCTTCACGGCCTCCTTGCGGTAGACCCCTTCGAGGGCCAGCAGCAGCCCCTCGCGGACCTGGGCGTCGGGCGAGGCGAGGCCCTGGCCGACCTTGTCCCAGTCGCCGATCCGGGCCAGCGCCTTGCGGGCGGAGAAGGCGAGGAAGACGTCCGGGTCGGCGACCATCGGGATCAGCGCCGCCACCGACTCCGACGCGCCGAGGCGTCCCAGGGCGATGACCGCCTGGAGTCGGACGACGGGCTCGGGGTCGGAGAGCCGCTCGATCAGGGCGTCGGTCGCGATCGGTCCGAACTCCAGCCCGATCGCGCGGGCGGCCTGGGCGCGGACGTCGGCCGCCTCATCTTTCAGGGCCGCCATCAGGGGCTCGGCCCCGCGAGGGGATCGGGGGGCGATCCCGGCGACGGTCCAGGTCAGGTGGCGTTTGGCGACCTCGGGGGTCTCGGGCTTCGCCAGGGCGGCCGTCACGTCGTCGTAGGCGGCCTCGCCGTGGGCGATCAGCGCCCGCTGGGCGCGGAGTCGCTCGGACCGCGCGGGGTGGTCGAGCTGGGCGATCAGCGCGGGGACGGGATCGGCGTCGGAGCCTCGGGGCTTCGTCGCGATCGGCCCGCCCGCCTCGTCGGGCGTGACGGCGTACACGCGGCCGAGCATGTCCTTCTTCTCGCCCCAGCCTCCCATCGACCAGTCGGCGACGTACATCGTCCGGCCGTCGTGCGAGAGGGCCAGGTCGATCGGCCGGAAGTCCTCGACCTCGCCGGGCTGGACGAAGTCGATCACGTCGGCCACCTCGAAGCTCGCCCCTTTGGGCTTGAACCGGAAGGCCCGCACGGCGCGTTTGCCCCACTCGGCCCAGAAGGCCCGGCCGCGGTACTCCTCGGGCCAGGCGTCTTCCTCATAGACGACGCCGCCGCAGGGGGAGCCGCCGCCGTATTCGGCCATGTGGGGGAGGATCCTGTCCTTGCGGTCGTGGTAGTCGAACGGATAGCCGTAGTAGCCGCCGTCGACGTGGTGGACGACCCGCGTCCACCAGCCGAGGCCGTCGTCGGTGTTGTCGTAGGTGAACAGGTCGTCGCGGGCGTCGAGGTTCGGCTCCAGGTGGTTGCGGGTGCCGTTGGAGAGGACCTCCAGGTCGGTCCCGTCGGGGCGGCAGCGGACCACGCCCCCCCCTTGAGCTGGATCGTCCGGCCGTCCGGCCCCGTCGCCTTCGGGACGCCCTTGTCCCCCACGGAGATATAAAGATAGCCGTCCATGCCGATTTGAATGCCCGAGACGATGTGGTCGTTGAGCATGTTCGGGAAGCCGGGGCCGACGCCCATGTCGGTGAACAGCTCCTTGCGCTCGTCGGCCTTGCCGTCGCCGTCGGTGTCGCGGAGGACGGTCAGGTTGGGCATGTTCATGACGTAGAGCGCGCCGTCGCGCCAGAGCATCCCGAAGACGGCGTTGAGCCCCTCGGCGAAGACGGTCGGCTCCTGGCCGGGGCGGAACAGCAGGACGCGGTCGATGGGCTTGTCGGCCGGCCCGATCTGGTCCATCGGGTCCTCGCCGACGAACAGCGAGCCGTCCGGGGCCGTCGCCAGCTGGCACGGGTACGAGACCGCCGGCACCGCCGCGACCAGGCGGATCTTGAACCCGTCGGGCACCTTGGGCAGGTCTCCTCGGGCCGGGGCGGCGAGGGCCAGGCCGAGCAGAAGGGCGACCGGGGCGGCGAGCCGCGAGGCGCGCGGGAGGGGGGCCGAGGGCATGGGGCGGGCGTCCTGTGGGGGGGCGAATGACCGGAAGACGAGGGATGGCGACGATTGTACAACCGTTGTCGAACCGGCCGCAACCTTGGCGCGGGCCTCGCGAAGACGCGATCGACGGCGGCCTCGGCGAACCGCGCGGCGGCTCGCGCCGTCTTTTCTTAGACTGGGGATCGTCGATGTCGGGGGGAGGACCCCGGTCGCGACGCTTTCGCGGCGAGGTTCAGGGAGGGGCGCATGGTGGAGAGCGGTGATGGGGTCGTGGTCTCGATCGATCGACGGGCCGTGGAGGGGACGGCGGCCGCCGTGCTGGCGGCGCTCAGCGTGTCGCACATGCTCAACGACGCGATGCAGTCGCTGATGCCTGCGGTCTATCCGCTGCTGAAGGTCAAGTACGCGCTGACGTTCACCCAGGTGGGGCTGATCACGTTCACCTTCCAGGCGACGGCGTCGCTGTTGCAGCCGGTGGTCGGGATCTCGACGGATCGTCGGCCGCGGCCGTTCTCGCTCGCCTTCGGGATGATCTTCACCTTCGTCGGCCTGCTGATGCTCGCCGGGGCGAACCGGTTCGGGGCGATCCTGCTGGCCTCCGGGCTCGTGGGGGTGGGCTCGTCGGTGTTCCACCCGGAGGCTTCGCGCGTGGCCCGGCTGGCGTCCGGGGGGCGGCACGGCTTCGCGCAGTCCTTCTTCCAGGTCGGCGGCAACGCGGGGACGGCGCTCGGGCCGTTGCTGGCGGCCTACGTCGTCATGCCGTTCGGCCAGGGGAGCATCGCCTGGTGCTCGGCCGCCGCCTTGACGGCCATCGCCATCCTCTACGCGGTGGGACGTTGGTACGACCGCCGGCTGGTCGCGGGCCGGGCGGTCGCGGCGCGAGCGACCGCCGGCCCTCGCGAGGGGCTGTCGCGGGCCCGCGTGGGCTGGGCCGTCGCGATCCTGCTGGTCCTGGTCTTCTCCAAGTATTTCTACATGGCCAGCCTGGGGAGCTACTACACCTTCTACCTGATCGACAAGTTCGGCGTCTCGGTCGAATCGTCGCAGCTTTATTTGTTCGTGTTTCTGGGGGCGGTGGCGGCCGGTACGCTGGCGGGCGGGCCGATCGGCGATCGGATCGGGTTCAAGGCGGTGATCTGGGGCTCGATCCTGGGCGTCGTCCCGTTCACGCTGGTCTTGCCTTATGCGAACCTCTTCTGGACGGTCGTCCTGACGGTCCCGATCGGGGTGGTGCTGGCCTCGGCGTTCTCGGCCATCATCGTCTACGCGCAGGAGCTGCTCCCCAGCCGCGTGGGGCTGGTGGCGGGCCTCTTCTTCGGATTCGCCTTCGGCATGGGGGGCCTCGGCGCCGCCGTGCTCGGGGTGCTCGCCGACCGCACGAGCATCGAGTACGTCTACCACGTCTGCTCGTTCCTGCCCCTGATCGGCGTGCTGACCGCCTTCCTGCCGGACCTGAAGGCGAAGCCGGCCTGACCGTCGAGGCCGGCGGCGATGAGCGCCGGCCGCCTACTCCCCGCCGAAGTGCCCGAAGGCCAGCCGCATCCCCTGGAGCACGACCAGGCCCGTCGCCAGGCAGCCGGTCAGGATCACGAATCGACCCAGGCCGGGGCGGCGGCGCTCGACCACCTCGCCGACGACGACCACGAAGGCGACGACCGAGAACTTGAACACGGTCATCCCCGCGATGTCCCACCTGACGAAGACGAACTGGGCGATCGGGTTCGACTCGTAGAATTTCGGGTGGGCTCGCAGCAGGTGATGGGTCGTCATCAGGTCGGCCACGCTGAGCAGGACCAGGGCGAGGATCTCGGCCTCCAGGACGTTGCCGCGACGGGCCGTCTCGTGGAAGAAGCCCCGCCAGAAGGACCTCGTCGGACGCGGCGCGGGGACCGGCGAGGGCTCCGGGGCCGGGATCGCGGCCGGCGGCGATTCCGCCAGCGCGTAGGGCTCCGGCGCGGTCCCGCGCGGCGCCCGCTGGACGGCCCCGCAGTGCGGGCAACGCCCCCGCCCCCCCGCGACGATCGCCGGCGCGACCACGATCAGGCCGCACCATTCGCACGGGAACCGGACGTTCCCCGCCTCGTCCCCCGTCGTCATCGAAGAACCTCCCCGGCCCTCGGCCGACCGCCGATCACACCATGCACGCCCCCGCCCCGTCCAGCGGAATCCGTCGCCGAAGGTTGACTCGACGATAGTTGACGTGTAAATTAAATACGGGTCAAGCAAGTGGGTCGTGATGGGGGAGGCGGTCATGTCGGGGAGCGACCTGGGGCGGAGGATCGGCAAGCGGGAGCCGTTCGGCGCGAAGGAGGAGGCGGCGATGCTGAATCTCGTGAGGACGGCGGATCGCGTGCAGTCGCACGCCGGGAGGCTGCTCCGCGAGCACGGCCTGTCGCACGCCCAGTACAACGTCCTGCGGATCCTCCGGGGGCTCGGCGGGCCGACGCCGATCCTGGAGATCGCCGAGCGGATGCTCACGGAGACCCCCGGAATCACCGGCCTGATCGATCGCCTGGAGAAGCTGGAGATGGTCGAGCGCCGACGCTGCGAAAGCGACCGGCGAGTGATCCACGTGGTCATCACGCCCAGGGGCGAGGCGGTCCTCAAGGGGCTGGACGCCCCCCTCAAGGAGTTGCAGGCCCGCGTCTGCTCGCCGCTGACCGCGACCGAGCTGGACGCCTTCGTCCGCCTGCTGGACAAGGTCCGCGAGCCGCTCGAAGGGCCGTAGCGCCGGGGGAGCCCTGGGCGTCGACCGGTGGTTTCCAACGCACGCGATTCATATGAGGAGTTCGAGCCATGATCACGATTCGTAAGGCGGCTGACAGAGGCGGCGCCGACTACGGCTGGCTGCAGACGGCCTACACCTTCTCATTCAACACGTATCACGACCCCGAGCACATGGGGTTCCGCGTCCTTCGCGTCATCAACGAGGACGTGATCCAGGGCGGCGGCGGGTTCGGCGAGCACGGGCACCGCGACATGGAGATCGTCACCTACGTCCTCTCCGGGGCGCTGGGCCATCGCGACAGCATGGGCCACGCGTCGGAGCTTCGGGCCGGCGAATTCCAGCGCATGACCGCCGGCAAGGGGGTGCGGCACAGCGAGATGAACGCGTCGGCCGACGAACCGGTCCACCTCTATCAGATCTGGCTCCTGCCCGATCGACGGGGGTTGGAGCCCGGTTACGAACAGAAGGCGTTCCCCGAGGCCGACCGGCGCGGCGCGTGGCAGCTCGTCGCCTCGCCCGACGGCCTCGACGGCTCGCTCCGGATCCATCAGGATGCGTCGATCTACCTGGCGAACCTCGACGCCGACGCCGCGCTGAGCCGCCCGCTCGACGACGGCCGCCACGCCTGGCTCCAGGTCCTGAAGGGCTCCGTCGAGATCGACGGCCAGACCCTCGACGCCGGCGACGGCGCGTCCGTCAGCCGCCAATCGTCCCTCGACCTCCGGGCCGTCCAGCCCGCCGAGGTCATGCTCTTCGACCTCGCCTGAGCCGAGGCCGCGAACACTCAAAGCCGACTTATGTCGATGCGAGGCCGGATCGAGAGGGCGAGCACGGAGATCGTCGCTTTCTCGCTTCCTCCGCGATGATGGTCCCCCTCATCCGGCCCTTCGGGTCACCTTCCCCCACCAGGGGGAAGGGGTGTTTGCCTAAAACGGTTTCAGGTTTTCATGTCCGCAGGAGTTTCTCATGCATCCGACGATTCAGGGTCTGCTGAGCGTGGCGGGGCGGGTGGCGCTTTCGACGATCTTTCTGCTGAGCGCGGTCGGGAACAAGATCCCGAACTACGGCGCGGTGACCGAGTACATGGCGTCGCACGGCGTCCCGGCGCCCGGGCTGCTGCTCGCGCCAGCGATCCTCTTCCTGGTCGCCGGGAGCGTCTCCGTGGTCCTCGGGTACAAGACGCGGATCGGCGCCCTGCTGCTGTTCCTGTTCCTCGTGCCGACGACGTACTACTTCCACGACTTCTGGAACCTGAGCGGCGATGCGGCCCAGCAGCAGACGATCCAGTTCATGAAGAATCTGTCGATGGCCGGCGCGATGCTTTTCCTGATCGCCAACGGCGGCGGGGCCTGGAGCCTCGACGGCCGCCGGAAGGCGGAGCGGGTCGTCGCGGTCGAGCCCGCCGCCTGACGCCCCGCTCGCGACGTCTTCGTCGGGGCCGGATCGCGTCAGGGGAGGATCCGGGCCCCGACGGCCGAGTTGACGTCCAGGGCGTCGCGGCGATGGCGGACGATGGCGTCTCGGTAGCCCCGCACCCGCTCGTTGAAGTCGCGCTGGGCGTTGAGGAACTCGACGATGTTGGTCTCGCCTCCCTGCCAGCGTCGATAGGCGGCGTCGCGGACGCGGCGGGCGGCGGGGAGGATCTGGCGCTCGGATTCGAGCATGGCCTGGCGGCTCAACTCGAATTCGTGGGCGATCTCGGCGACCTCGTCCTGGACCTGCCGTTCCAGGCGGGCCAGTTCGATGCGGGTCTGGTCGACGTTGAACCGGGCGCGGGCGATGTTCCCCTGGTTGCGGTTGTAGACCGGCAGCGGCGCCGTCAGGCCGACCGCCCATGATCGCGCGGGCTTGAGGCCGTCCGGGGTGTTGTCCTGGAAGGTGTAGGGCTGGTAGAGGAGGTAGAAGTCCGAGAGTCGCGAGCGCTCGGCGAGGCGGACGTCGGCGTGCGAGCGCATGACCCCCAGCCGCTGGGCGGCCAGGTCGGGCCGACGCTCCATCGCGACGGCGATCAGCTCGGCCTCGGCCATCGGCAGCGGGCGTTCGTCGCGGAGCTTGTCGTGGATCTCGATCGAGAGGGCCTGGTCGCGGGGGATGTTCAGGACCTGGGCCAGCGAGCGCGTGGTTCGCACGACCGCCTGGCTCGCCTCGCGGACCTGGAGCCTGGCGACCTCGCTCTGGGCGCGAAGGGCGAAGACCGGGTCTTCGGCGATCTGCTGCTTGTCCAACAAGTCTTCGTTGATGGAGAGGAGGCGATCGATCCCCTCCTGATACTTCAGGCTGTACTCTCGCGTCAGCGTGGCCGCGGCGACGTCGATGAAGGCCGTGTAGAGGTTGTCGATCAGGCGGCGGACGGCGTCCTGGAGCTGGGCCTCCACGGCGCGTTTGGCGACCTCGGCGACCTGGAGCCGGGCCTGCCGCTTCCGGTTGACGTCGAGCGGGTGGGTGATGTTGATGTCGTACTGGGTCTGGCCGCCGGGCCGCTCGCGGTTGAAACTTCCATACGGGACGAGCTGGGCGTCGGCGTAGAAGATGGGGTTGGCGCGGAGGCCGGCGGTGAGGACGTCGGCCTCGGCCATCGGGACCTCGTACTTCAGCGCCAGCAGGTCGAGGTTCTGCTGGAGGAGCAGGTTGACGGCGTCGTCGAGCGACAGGCCGGTCTCGGGCCCGACGGGGACGTCGGCGGCCGGCAGGTCGAGCGCGCCGTAAGCGGGCACGTCGGCCTCGGGGATCGCCGGGATGCGGAAGTCCGGGAGCCCCTCGCGGCGGATGCGGGTCGGGGGGGCGTGCCGGAGTCCAGCGGAGCCCGGGTGTTCGACGGGCCCGGGCGCCCGCCGATGACGGCCGACTCGACCTGGAACGGTGAGAATCCCGAGGCCCCCACCGCCGGCCCGAGCGCGCTCCGGCCCTCGCTGACGCCGGGCGGGTCGGGGACGTCGAATTCCGGGGTCTGGCCGAGGGCCGTCGAGGCGGTCGCCAGCCTCAACAGCCCGACCGCCAACGCCTGGCCGATGACGGATCGGCCGCGCCGCACCGCCGCGATTCGATGGAACATCCTGGGCCCACTCCTGGGACGGCTCCGCCGTCGCCCGCGATCCGCCGGATCGCCGAGGCGAGGTCCGCCCCGGCGCGTCGTTTCGGTTCGTTCCAGGTATCGGTTCCCGGAGTCCCCCCGGTTTAGCGGGTTCCTTTCAACTTCCTGCGCCTGTGGATTCTGCCTGAAGCGCCAGGAGCGCCGAGAGCGTCAGGCCGCGCGTCGACGGCCGCGATGCAGGGCGATTCCGGCCAGGCCGAGCCCCAGCATGGTCCAGGTCGCGGGCTCGGGGACGGCGGTCCCGGTTCCGGGGGCGGACGTGGTGAGGTTGTCGATGGCGGCGACGAGCGGCGTCCGGGCCTCGCCGTTGCGGTCCAGGTCGGTGGACTCGAAGTTGAAGCGGAGGGTCCGGGCGTCCGAGCCGAGCGAGGTCAGGTCGATCGTGCGCCATTTGTCGACGACGTACCAGTCGAGGGGGTTCGCGGCCCGGTAGTCGGCCAGGGTGACGAGGACCGAGCCGATCACGGCGCCGGAGGCGTCGAGGCCCTCGATCGCCAGTTGGAAGAAGTCGCCCGCGGCGAAGGCTCGCGCCCAGCCGTCGCCCTGGGTGACGGCCTGCTGGGTGTACAGCGTGTTGGTCACGTCGATCGAGTAGGCGGACTGTCCCGCGGCCAGCGCGATCGTCGCGTAGCTCGTCAGGTAGGCGCTCTCCGGCGAGAAGGCGATCGCGTAATTGGCCGATCCCCCCGCGCCCGATCCCGGCGCGGCCAGGTACTGATTGAGGAAGTCGAGGTTGGGGTCCGTGCTCAGGGGCGTCGTCTGGTTCGAGAGGGCCCAGCCGTCCCAGTACGGGCCCCAGGTGTCGTCGAACGAGTTGTTGAACCGGTTGCCGTCGATGTCGAAGGCCCGTGACGGCCCGGCGTCGTTGACGATGCTCTCGGGGGCGGTCAGGCCGGGGAGATTCTCGAACGTGGTCGTCGTGTAGACGTCCCCCGCGCGGGCGGACGCGACGACGGCGAGAGAGGAGGAAAGGATGACGGCGAGGATTCGAGCAGAAGCGGACGCGAGGCGCATGGTTGGGACTCCGAGGGAAGACGCGCGCAGGGGGTCCCGCGCGGGGATGGGAGGTCGTCGTTTCCGGTGAGTCGCTGGGAGCAGAAGGCCTGCGTACGCGCTCGCCCGGATGCTCGCGGCCGAAGCATCCCAAGCAATGAGGAGCCTGACGGGCAGGTCTTCTGGCTCTCGGCCTGGCGTCGAGCGGCCTTCCCACCTTGCGGCAGTGGCCCTGCGGCTCGCGCTTCCGGCCGATTACAGCGGCGGCCCCGCGCCGGATTCTCACCGGCTTCCCTATTCTTCCCGTTCCGGGGCCGAGCCGAAGCCGACCCCCCGGGACGCCCGTCAAGCAGGCCGATTAGACCATCGCGTCATGCGGGGCGTCAAGTCGCGGGGCTTTCGGTCGATCGGCGATTGGACTTGAGTCGTTTTTCGAGGTCTGCTAGTTTTCCGCTCGATGATCGCGCGGGGAGCGTCGGGTCCGTCGGCGCCGAAGCTGACGGCGACGGGCCCCTCCCCTGCGCGAGCCGTCCGGATCCGCCCCAACCGGCAAGGAGGCCTCGTGGCATGGATCGCCGCACCGCGCTGAAGCTGACGACTCTGCTGGGCGCCCTCGCGCCGTCGAGGCTCCTGGCGCAGGAGGACAGGCGGCGCGCGCCAAAGTCCCGCCCCCGCGAGGACCTCGAATTCCGCCCCGCCGGCTCCACCACGGCCTCGGCCGACCCGGCGGCCGGCGAGCCCCTGGACTCGGCCGACGCCCCCCCCGCCGGGTTCGTGAACGAGCCCGGCTTCCAGTGGCGGCGCTACCCGATCTCGCGCTACACGCAGGCCGCCCAGGAGCAGAAGGCGCCCCAGAAGGCGATCCTGGACTGGATCTTCCGGCGCACCGGCACGGCCGACTGGCACGGCGAGAGGACCGCCGTGCTGACGGCCAGCAAGAGCGAGCTGCGGGCGTACAACAGCCCCGAGGTGCTCGACCAGGTGGACGAGGTGGTCGAGCGGTTCACGGACTCGATCGAGGACGTGCTGTCGCTGCGCATCCAGGTGGTCGCGGCGGTCGACACCCGCTGGCGGCACACGGTCTACTGGCGTCTGGAGCCGGTCGGCAGCGGCCCCCAGGGGCAGCAGATCTGGACCCTGCGCATGGACGACGCGGCCCTGGTCCTCTCCCAGATGCAGATGCAGCAGGGCTTCCGCCGCCTGGTCGACCAGCGGGTGGAGGTGGTCAACGGCCAGACCTTGACGATCCGCACGTTCGAGCCCCGGACCTACTCCGGCGGCATCCAGCGCGAGAGCGCGGCGGGGACCGGCTTCCAGCCCAAGTCCGACAAGCTGGAAGAGTCCGTCGTCCTGCGGCTCAGCCCCCTGCTCACCTACGACGGCGACGCCCTCGACGCGGCCGTCGACCTGACGGTCAACTCGGTGCAGGCGTTCCAGCGGACCAAGATCATCGCCCCTCGCGAGGTCGGCTCCAGCGAGATGTCGATCGACGTCCCGGTCGCCTACCAGACCCGGCTCGACCAGACCGTCAAGAGCTGGCCGCTGGGCCAGACGCTGCTGCTCAGCGGCGGGATCCACCCCGGCGTCATCGACAAGAAAGGCGGCTGGCTGGGGACCCCCCTGGGGGCGCCCAGCAGCACCGAGGTCCTCGTCTTCCTCGACGCCGAGGTCGCCAGCCGCGCCCGGGGCCGCGCCCGCACCCCGGCCCCCGACGTCGCCCGGAGCCCGGCCGACGAGCTGGACGACAGGTCCGCCAGGGCCCCCGCCCGCAAGCCCGGCGGTCGCGCCGTCCGCGGCCCCGACCTCGACTATGACTATGAGGAGCCCTGACCGCGACGGCCGACCGCGTCGGGCTCCGACCTTCCCTTGATTTCGACCTCCGGCGTATCATGAGATCGCCGGATCATCCCAGTGACGGTCCGTGACGGCGGCCCCACGGGCCCCGGGCGGCGAGGATCGCCCCCGAGCCGTATGCGGCGGATTC
Source organism: Planctomyces sp. SH-PL62 (assembly GCF_001610895.1). Lineage (NCBI taxonomy): Bacteria > Pseudomonadati > Planctomycetota > Planctomycetia > Planctomycetales > Planctomycetaceae > Planctomyces > Planctomyces sp. SH-PL62. The sequence continues at coordinate 403,028 of NZ_CP011273.1, forward strand.
GACCCCCAGGAGGTTTTCAACGATGTCGCTCGACCCCGCCCTTTCCACCCGACCGACCCTGGATGGCCCCGAAACCCTCGGCGATCACCCCTCCGACAAGCCGAACTTCATGATCGATGAAGAGCGCCGGGAGTGGCTGCTGAAGAACCTGGGGGCGTCGTTCTGCCGCAAGATCGGCGTCTATCCCATCCCCGCCGAATTCCTGCTCTCCGTCGTCATCCCGGTCTACAACGAGAAGCGGACCATCCACGAGATCCTCCGCCGCGTCCGCGCCGTCCCCATCCGCAAGCAGATCATCCTCGTCGACGACTGCTCCAAGGACGGCACCGCCGACATCCTCCGCGAGCTGGCCGCGACCCAGGACGACCTGGTCGTCGCCTTCCATCAGGTCAACCAGGGGAAGGGCGCCGCCCTCCGCACCGGCTTCCAGCACGCCACCGGCGACGTCGTCATCGTCCAGGACGCCGACCTCGAATACGAGCCCGAGCAATACCCCGAGCTGCTCCAGCCGATCATCGAAGGCCGCGCCGACGTCGTCTTCGGCTCCCGGTTCGTCGGCGAGACCCACCGCGTGCTCTACTTCTGGCACTCGGTGGGCAACAAGGTCCTCACCCTCCTGTCGAACATGTTCACCAACCTGAACCTGACCGATATGGAAGTCTGCTACAAGCTGTTCAAGCGCGAGATCATCCAGAACATCCCGCTGAAGAGCAACCGCTTCGGCTTCGAGCCCGAAGTCACCGCCAAGGTGGCCCGGTTCCGCATGAAGGACGAGAACGGCGGCGACCGCGCCTGCCGGATCTACGAAATCCCCGTCTCCTACCACGGCCGGACCTACCGGGAAGGGAAGAAGATCGGGGTCAAGGACGGCTTCCAGGCCCTTTACTGCATCGTCCGCTACGCCTTCGGCGACTGAGCGACCACACCATGACCAACTCGACCGGACGACTCCTCGCGGCGATCCTCTGCGCCGGCGCCTTCCTGACCGCGCCCGCCGCCAGGGCCCAGCAGCCCGCGCCGGAACCGTCCGGCGAGGTGAAACCGCAACCCCCCGCGCGGGCCAAGGCCAAGGCCCCCCGCCGCGACCGCCCCGGCTTCTACAAGGGGCGGCGGATCGCCGACGTCATGTCGTGGCAGGGCGTCGAGTGGCTGTTCCGCGAGACCCGCGTGGAGGAGGAGCAGCCCGAGGCGATGCTCGACGCCCTCGAAGTCGCCCCGGGCATGACCGTCGCCGACGTCGGCGCCGGCGCGGGCTATCACAGCATACGACTGGCCCGCCGGGTCGGCGACGAAGGGGTCGTCCTGGCGACCGACGTCCAGCCCCAGATGCTCAGGATGCTTCGCGACAACGCCAAGGCCGCCGGCGTCCGCAACGTCCGCCCCTTGCTCGCGTCCCAGCGCGAGACCAAGCTCCCCGCCGGCGAGGTCGACCTGATCCTGATGGTCGACGTCTACCACGAATGCTCCGACCCGGAGACGCTCCTCGACGGCCTCCTCGCCGCCCTGAAGCCCGGCGGCCGACTCGTCCTCGTCGAGTTCCGCGGCGAAGACCCCGAGGTCCCCATCAAGCCCGAGCACAAAATGACCCTGGAACAGGCGCGCCTCGAAGTCGAGCCCCGGGGCTTCGACTTCAAGACCTCGCACGAGTTCCTCCCCTGGCAGCACGTCATCGTCTTCGAAAAGCCCAGGCCCACCAGGCCCGAGCCCTCGAAGGACGACCCCCCGGCGAAGCCCGAGGAGCCGAAGCCGGCTCCGTGATCGGATCCGGGCGGGCCCAGGCTCACGCTCACGCCGTCCGATCGTCGTTCCGGCCGCCTCGACCCGCCGCGCCCGATCGGATCAGGAAGTAGACGAGCTGCGCGACGCCCGTGAGGGTCGCGGCGACGTAGGTCATGGCGGCGGCGTTCAGGACCTTGCCGACGACCACGTCCTCCTCGGGCGAGATCAGGCCCGACTCCTGGAGCATCGTCCGCGCGCGTCGGCTGGCGTTGAACTCGACGGGCAGGTTCACCACCTGGAACAGCACGGCCAGGGAGAACAGGCCGATCGCCAGGTACATCAACGTCGGCCACTGGAGCGCGATCCCGCCGATCAGGAGCAGCATCGAGGCGTTTGACCCCAGCCCCGCCAGCGGCACCATCAGGTTGCGGACGACGAGCAGCGGATAGTGGGTCGCGTCTTGGATCGCATGCCCCGCCTCGTGCGCCGCGACGCCGACCGCCGCCAGCGAGTCCTGCGAATAGTTGCCCGAAGACAGCCGCAAGACCTTGTGCGACGGATCGTAGTGGTCGGTCAACTGCCCCGCCACCGGCTCGATCGCGACCCCCTGCACGCCCCCCTCCCGCATCACCACCTGCGCCGCCTGCGCCCCCGTCACCCCCGACGACGCCCGATACCGCGAGCCCTCGCGATACGCCGACATGATCCGGGACTGGGCCCAACCCGCCAGCAGCAGCGCCGGGGTGACCAAAAGGAGATACAGCGGATCGGCGCCGAAGTACATGGGATCGTTTCCTTGCACGGATTCGGGACGTGACGTCGTCTCGGAACGGACTCGATCATCCGTCGTCCGAACCTCTCATGCAAATCCCGATCCAGACTCCCAGGCCATCAACCCCAGGACGAGCACGAACGCCATCGCCCTCTCGCCCAGCCTCTAACGTCCTTCCCTCCCGGCGGGGGAAGGTGGCCCGAAGGGCCGGATGAGAGGGGGACGAGCACGGAAGCCGTCGGCGTTCTCGAAAGGCCGGACTGCGAATCCCGACGCTCGACTTGCTCGTCCCCCCCCTCGTCTGACGCCTTCGGCGTCTGTCTTGCCCCTCCAGGGGGGAAGACCTTTCTTGACCGAGCACGGGAACCGGCGGCGGCAACTCGCGCCGGGGCGCGAGTCTCGTCGGCTCAGCGCGGGGTCGCGGCGACGCCGTGCTTTTCGAACCAGGCGAGGAGGCGCTTCCAGCCGTTCTGGGCCTCGGCCTTGCGGTAGCTCGGGCGATAGTCGGCGTGGAAGGCGTGGGGGGCGTCGGGGTAGACGTGGATCTCGACCTCGGTCCTGCCGGCCTTGGCGGCCTCGCGCATCTGGTCCAGGCTGGCGACCGGGATGCCGCCGTCGGCGCTGCCGTAGAGGCCCAGGACGGGGGCCTTCAGCTCGCCGGCCACGTCGATCGGATTCTTGGGGTGGAGTTCGTCATGGTCGCCGACGACCCGCCCGTACCAGGCGACGCCCGCCTTGAGGTTCGGGTTGTGCGCGGAGTAGAGCCAGACGATCCGGCCGCCCCAGCAGAACCCGGTGATCGCCAGCCGGTCGACGTCCCCCTTGGAGGCCTTGGCGAACGCGACGGCCGCGTCCAGGTCCGACATCACTTGCTTGTCGGGCACCTTGGAGACGACCTTGCCGATGATCTCGCGGAAGTCGGTCGTCTTGGAGACGTCCCCCTGTCGCGCGTACAGTTCGGGGGCGATCGCGAAGTAGCCGAGCTTGGCGAACCGGCGGCAGACGTCCTTGATGTGTTCATGGACGCCGAAGATCTCCTGGACGACCAGGACGACCGGGAACGGCCCCGCGGCTTTCGGCATGGCGCGATAGCCGGGGATCTTGCCGTCGGCCGTCGGGATCTCGACCGCGCCGGCCTCCAGGCCTTCGTCGTCGGTCGTGATCGTCTGGGCCGAGACCGGCTGGACCGCCGCCGCGAACCCCACGGCCAGCGTCGTGACCGCGAAGCCCCGCCGCGAGACCCCCGACGCCAACTCCTCGACCCCGCCGCCCACGCTCGTTCGATCGTCGTGCATGCGTCTCTCCCCCTTTGGATTCGTTCGAGATGATGGTGATCGACCGTCCGCCATGATAACCGCGCCGGGAGCCTCCTGGACGGGAAACTTCGAATCCCGGTCGAAGCCTGGCGGGCGGTCGCGAACCGACTTAGCATGACGCGTCGACGACCCGCGAAGGCGTGGTCCCCAGACACCCGCAGGGAGACGCGATGGTGACGAGACTTCATGAAGCGGCGGCCCGCCTGGCGATCGCGGCGGCCTGCCTGGCGGTCGCGGCGACGGTCCGGGCCGGCGAGCCGGATTTCGAAACGGCGAAGAACTGGTTCCCGCCGATGCGGAACGTCTGGACGCCCGTGGGCGAGCCCGGCCACCCGTTCCGGTTCAACGTCCTGTACGACGGCTCCATCGCCGCCGACCCGCACCCGCTGCAGAACATCAACGGAACCCCGATCAAGACGTACTTGAACCCCTTCGTCGGCAAGGGGGTGATGCTCACCCTGACCGCGTCGCCGGACGGGAACCTCCCGCCCCGCGCCACGTCCCCCTTCCAGCTATCCGACCGGCCCGACGGCGGCGTGGGCCTCCAGGCCTGGGACGACGCCCACGCGGCGCCCCTGCTCCAGACCCGATGGCCGATGACGACCCTGTTCGGCAATACGGGCGTGGTCGTCCGCGAGGAGGTCTTCGCGCACGTCCCCGGCGGCGGGCCGGTGCGCACGGGCCGGGAGCCGATCTACCTCTGGATGCGGCTCGAGATCGAGCACGTCGACCCGTTCGATGCGGCCTCCTCGGCCACGATGATGATCCACCTGGGCGACCCGACCACGGTGCAGCGCAGCATGTGGCACGAGCTGAACCTGACCGTCGACCCCGCTCGCTCCGCCTACCCACGCGCCCTGACCCGCGATTCCTATGCGAGGGGCGAGCTGTCCCATTGCCGCCTGGTCGAGCCCGACGGCCGCATTCGCCTGGTCGCCATGACCACCAGCGGCTCGGCCATGCTGATCGAGCGCCCCGAGGCGCCCCGCGACTACTTCCTCCAGGTCGCCCAGCCGGCGAAGGCGGGGAACCGCGTGGACATCCTCCTGCCGATGATCCCGGGCGACCCGGCCGAGGTCCGCGCCGAGGCCGACCTGGGCTTCGACGCCGCGCTGGCCGAGGCCGACGCCGCCTGGACGTCGCGGCCCGCCTCCGCGGCGACGATCGACACCCCCGAGCCCCAGGTCAACCGCGCCGTGAGACGCACGGCCCAACTCGCCCGGGTCGTCTCGGAGACCAACCCCGAGAACGGCGAGCGGGCGCTGCTGACGGGCTCGTGGAACTACGACACCCTCTGGCCGACCCCGTCCTGCATGGCCTCGCATATGCTGATGGATTACCTGGGCTGGCACGAGTTCACGGCCGAGAACCTGGAGATCTTCCGGACCCATCAGGGGACCGTGAAGCCGCCGGGGGCCTCGTATTCGAAGCATCCCGGCTACTTCGGCGCCCCCCGGAACCTCAGCTCGGTCGACTGGCTGACCGACCACGGGGCCGTCCTCCACGCGGCCTCGCTGCACGCGCTCCTGACCGACGACGAGGCGTTCGTCGCACGCTGGATCGAGCCGATCCTGAAGGCCTGCGCGTTCCTCAAAGAGAGCCGGGCGCGCGTCGACCACGACGGCGTTCGCGGCGTGCTGCCGCCGGCCGTCGCCACGGACAGCGAGGTCGTCACCCAGGCGGTCTGGAACATCGCCTGGAATTACAAGGGGCTCGACACGGCCGTCCGACTCCTTCGCCGTCTCGGCCGCCCCGAGGCCGAGGAGTACGCCCGCGAGGCCGACGAGGCGAAGGCCGCCTTCCTGAAAGCCTTCCGCGAGGCGGCGGCGAAGACGCCCACCTGGACCGACGACGCGGGCGCGACCCATCCGGTCGTGCCGTCGACGGTCTCCGGGCCCGACCACCGCAGCCACCCCTTCTTCCTCGACGCCGGCCCCCTGGTCCTCGTCTATGCGGGGCTCGTGGACGCCGACGACCCCCTCATCCAGAGCGCCCTGGCTTTCTACCGAGAGGGCCCCAACGTCAAGCTCTACGACCCTCGCGGCAACATGCACCAGCGGGCCGTGCTGACGCACGAGATTTCCAGTTGCGAGCCCTGCTACAGCTTCAACATCCTCTGCTCCTGGCGCTCGGGCGACCGGGCGCGGTTCCTTGAGGGCACCTACGCCCTGCTCTCCGGGGCGATCTCGCAGCAGACTTTCAGCGGCTGCGAGCACCGGCACGGCATCTTCGCCCTGCCCGCCCCCGGCGCGCTGATGTTCTACGCCATGCGGCTGTCGGTCGTCGACGACGCCCTCGAACCCGAGGCGCTCCACCTGCTCCGCCTGACGCCCGCCGCCTGGATCGTCCCGACCCACCGCACGCGGTTCGAGAACATGCCGACCGAGTACGGGCCGGTCGACCTGACGTTCGGCCTCACCCCCGACGGCAAGACGCTCGACGTGACCTTCGCCCCGCGCTGGCGTCGCAAGCCGGGGAAGGTCGTGCTCCACGCCCCGCCCGTCCCGGGCGTCGAGCGCATCCTCGTGAACGGCGAGCCCCACCCGGCGGGCGACGTGGAACTGGCACCCTGACGCGCGCCGCGTCGAACGGTCGCCGCCGCCTCGCGTCGGGGCGGCGGCGCGACCGTTGCGGCGGGCCTCAGCGGGCCGGCTTGATCTCGACGTTGCGGAACCAGATCTCGGCGGCCTCGATCTCCAGGGCGATCCGGCCTCGAGTCAGCGGCCTGGGGGCGCCGGGCTGGGCGGGGTCGTCGAAGCGCACGGCGGTGCCGCGATTCACGACCTTGCCGTTGAGCAGGTGGGTGATCTCGGCCCCCTTGCAGATGATCTCCACGTCGTTCCAGCCCTCGCGCTCGGGAACCACGGCCAGCCGATGCTGATAGTCGATCCCCTTCAGCCCCAGGACGCGCGGTTCGCCTCCCTCGTCGGCCGGGAGGAACGTCGGATAGTCGGGCGATGCGGCGTCGCGCGTCTTGGGGTCGATCGTCGTGTCGAGCTGCATGCCGAAGAGCGCGATCAGGTCGCCGACGTTCGTCTCCTCGATCTGGTACTGCAACGACCGGGGCCAGACGGCGTCGGGGCCGGTGATGTGGTAGTACAGCCCGGCGTCCTTCTTGAGCGCGTAGCGGGGCTCGAACTTCTTGTCGCCCCATCGGTACTGGAGCCGCAGGTGGTAGTCGCCGTGCTCCTTCTCGGTGCCGATGTAGCCCATCACCACCTTGGACTTGTCCTCGTGGTTCTTGTAGAGGTGGATCGCGCCGTCCTCGATGGTGATGATCCCGTCCGGGTCGGAGTTGCGGCCGTGCTCCTGGAGGAACGTGTACCAGCCGGTCAGGTCCTTGCCGTTGAACAGGGGCGTCCAGTCTTCCGACGAATCCGGGGGCGCGGCCAGGGCCAGGCAGGACGCCAGCGCCAAACAGGGGAGAGACAGAAGCACGGATAACCACCTTTCATGTCATGATTCGGATACGGGATTCGAGGTCGCTGCATTCGTTCAAAGGAAGACTGGCGTGATCATGCCTTCACCCCTGGTGGGGGAAGGTGGCCCGCAGGGCCGGATGAGGGGGACCGTCAAGGCGGACGACACGAACAGGCGACGACTCCCCCGCTCGTCCCCCCTTCGACCGCCGCGCCCGGGTCATGGTTGTTTGAGGAAGGCGATGAGGTCCGCGAGGCCCTGCTCGCCGAGGGCGTCTTCGAAGCCTTCGGGCATGAGGGAGCGGCCCGACGGGCGGACGGCCTCGATCTCGGAGCGGAGGATGGATTCTTCGACCCCCTCGGCGGCGCGGAGCTTGAGGCTGGCGGCGGTCTCCTCGACGAGCAGGCCCGAGAGCGTCTGGCCGCGTTTGGTCAGCACGGTGAAGGCGACGAGGTCGGGCGACACGTCGGCGTTGGGGTCGAGCACGTCCTTGAGCAGGGCCGACTCGGGACGGCTCGCGACCCCCGAGAGGTCCGGGCCGACCTTGTAGCCGTCGCCCCGGTGCTGGTGGCAGGTCCGGCAGTTCTTGACGAACAACTCGCGGCCCCGTCCGGGATCGCCGGTCAGGCTCAGCACCGGCTGGAACCTGGCCACGACCTCGGCGCGGTCGCGGGGCGTGCGCGACTCCAGCAGGGCCGCCGCCCGGCCCGCGACCTCGGAGTCGGGCGAGGACCGGAGCGACTCGCGCTCGGCGGGCGTCAACTCGGACAGGGCCACCACGTCGTCCTCGATCGCCTCGACGAGCCGCCCGGCCAGCGGCGTCGAGCGGATCATCGCGGCCAACACCGCGCGCCGGGGGGCGGTGGGGATCGTCTCCCAGGACTCGAAGATCCGAGCCGCCAGGGGCGCCGAGCCGACCTCGACGACGGCCTCGGCCGCCGCCGCCTGCACCGCCGGGGGCTGGTCGGCCGACAGCAGCGCGGGGACGAGCGCGGCCGCGTCGTCGGGGCGGAACCGCGCCAGCAGGGTCAAGGCCCGCGCGCGGTCGGTCGGGTTCGCGTGGGCCGACCCGACCGTCTCGGCCGCGCGATCCAGCAGGACGCCGAGCTTCTCGAACCCCGCCTGGTTCGCCAGCTCGCGCGGCGAACGGTTCGCGCGGGCCAGGCCGTCGGAGAGCCCGAGCAGGAGCGCGATCCGCCCGGCCGAGCCCTCGCCTTCGGCGGGGGGGGCGAGCCTGGCCGCGAGGGCCTTCAGTTCGTCGGGGATCGCCCGCGCCCCCAGGATGGAGGCGGTCGCGTCGAGGAGTCGCGCCTGGCCCGGTGTCGCCGTCGCGAGCCATTCGGGGTGGGCCGTGAGCAGGGTCGCGAGGAACGGCGAGGCGGTGTCGCGCAGGCCGCTCAGGACGGCCAGCCGCGTCCACTCGTCCTCGGCGTCGCGGGCGGCGATCCGCGCCAGCGCCTCGACGGCTCGCGGCGCGTCCGAGTCCCCCAAAACGACGGCCGCCTGGAATCGGACGCGGCTCTCGGGGTCGTCGGCCCGCGTCGCGACGGCCTCGACGAGGCCGGGGCGGCCGGCGGCGAGCTTCGCGGCGGCCTCGCGTACGTCGGCCGAGGCGTCGGCCAGGAGTCCCACGACGATCGCGTCGTCGAGCGTGCCCAGGCCGTCGAGCGTCCAGGCCGCGTGGATCCGCCCCAGCGGCGTCGCGCCGGTCCTCGCCAGCGTCTCCAGGAGCGGCAAGGCCGCGAGGTCGCGACGGTTCGTGAGCAGCCGTTGGGCCGTGTCGCGACGCCAGCCGTTGGGGTGCTCCAGCAGGGCGACGAGTTCGCCGGTGTCGGCCTGGCCGAGCCGGGGCGGCTGGGCGGGCGTCGATCCCTTCCGCGCGATCCGCCAGATTCGCCCGCGATTTTGCCAGCGTCGGAACTCGATGGACTCGCGGAGGTCGGCCGGGACGAAGTCGGGGTGCTCCACCATCTCGCGGTAGAAGTCGACGACGTAGAGCGCCCCGTCGGGGCCGGTGGCGGTGTTCACCGGGCGGAAGTAGGGATCGGTGGAGGCCAGGAATTCGCGGTCGGGCTCGGCGCGGCGGGCGAGGAACGTCGGCCCCTGGTGCTCCAGGATCCGGCGCTGGACGAGGTTGGTAAGCGACTCCCCGAAGAAGGCGTTGCCGCGATAGACGTCGCCCAGCAGGTCGCCGCGATAGATCGTCGGGCCGCAGCTCGCGTTGAAGTAGGTCGTCGACTCGCGGTTGAAGGTGGTCGGCGGCGGGCTGAGGGGGAAGACGCGGCCGCCGTCGGCGGGGTCGAGGATCGTCGCGACCGTCGCCGATTCGGCGAGGTACGGGTTGCGGGCGAGCGTCCGCTCCTCCAAAACGACGTGGCGGATCGGGATGGTGTTCCACGAGGGGAACCGCCGCCCCCAATCGTCGCGAGGCAGGCCGAACTGGCTGAAGCCGGAGACGGTCTGGATCTCGCCCGTGTCGGGGCGGAAGCGGAAGTCGTGGAACCGGAGCGGGACGGCGGCGGAGTCGGGATCGCCGGGCTTTCGGACCACGCCGTCGCTTCTCCCGTTCGCGCCGTAGACCCAGCCGTCGGCGCCCCAGGTCAGGCCGTTGACGCGGAGTTGCGTGTTCCCCTCGGCGAAGCCGGTCAGGACGACCCGGCGGGTGTCGGCCCGGCCGTCGCCGTCGTCGTCCTTGAGGAAGAGGATGTCGGGCGCGGCGGTGACCAGCACGCCGCCGTTCCAGGGGAGGACGCCGTTGGGAAAGTTCAGCCCCTCGGCGAACGTCGAGGCGCGCTCATACCGGCCGTCGCCGTCTCGGTCCTCCAGCAGCCGGACCTTGCCCGAAGCGGGCCCGCGGGGGTAGTCGAGCATCTCCGCCACGAACAACCGGCCGTCCTCGTCCCAGGCCGCCGCGACCGGGCTGCTCACGTCCGGCTCGGACGCGACGAGCGTGATCGTCAGGTCCGGGTCGATCAGCTTCAGCGTCTTCACGGCCGCCTCCGGCGCGAGCGGCTCCGGCACGACCGGGGCGTCCCCGAACGCGGCCCTCGCCGCCACGACCAGACCGATCAGCCCAACGCCGCAAGCCCGCCTCGGGGCGTTCGAGTCATACCGCATTCGCAAGATCCTTCACGAACGTCGTCGGCGGTTTGGTCCGTCCGCGATGAGGGTCAGGGCTTCGGGGCTTCGTCGTGCAGGGTTTTGAGCAGGCCCAGGGCCTCGTCGACGATCTGCTCGCCGACGCCGGGGGCGGTGTAGCTGTGGAGGCCGGTCCAGGTCTGGTAGCCTCCCAGCTCGAAGCCCTTGCGGTCGGGGACGTAGCCGATGTAGTCGTTGGCCAGCTCGAAGACGAAGGTGTCGCGGAACGGGCTCCGGCGCTTGATGTCCTGGCCCAGCACGGTGAAGAACTCGGCCGGGACGCCGACGACGGCCGTGTCGCCGATGCGGATCGCCTGGACCCAGGTCTTGCGTTCCTCGCCCTTGCGGGGGGCCAGCTCCTTGCGCATGTCGCGGAAGACGTCGACGACGAACTGGGCGATCTGCGGGTGGTCCTTGAGCTTGTAGGCCTCATAAGCGACGACCGCCGCGTCGTCCTTCTCCTCGTCGAAGTCGCGGACCTTGACGGTGATCTCCTTGCGGATCCCCTTCACCCGGTCGACCGCGCGAGGCTCGGCCCTGGCGAGCGCGTCGAGGACCGCGGCCTTCATGCGGACGATCATCTCGTCGGCCTTGAGCTCGAGGTTGTGGGTGGAGCCCGAGGCGCCCTCGAAGAACAGGGCCGTCCCCCCCAGTTCCTTCTCAAGCTCCTGGGCCGTCAGGCCGTAGAAGCCCGGCGAGCGGACGCCCGGGGTCCGGGCGCCGATGGTGTGCGTGGAGTGGTTGAACATCAGGGCCGCCAGCGCGCCGTCGGGGCGATGGAAGGCCCAGACGGGGAGTTCGGGGTCGAACGGGCCGGTGGGGCGGACGAAGTCGTCCGTCGCCCCGGTCCAGTAGATCATCCCGTTCGCCAGCAGCAGCCGACTGTTGCGGCCGACCGAGGATTCCTCGCCGAGCCGGAACGACATCGTCGCCGGGGCCAGCCGTGCGTTCGCGGCGACGGCCGCCTCGACGGCCTTGTCGCCGACATGCTTCGTGAACGCTTCCTCGCGGCTGTAGCCGTGGATCGTGCAGGTGGTGGGGGCGTGGTGGGTGTGGGTGGCGTTGATCAGGACGTTGTCGAACGGGACGCCCGCCTCCTTCTCGATCCGGCGGGCGGCGTCGTCGAGCACGTCGCGCTCGACCATCAACACGTCAAGCTCGACGAGCGCGACCTTCTCCCCGTGGGGGTCCTCGATCACGATGGCCGTCGCCCGCAGCTCCCCCTCCTGGCCGGTCGCCTTGCCGGGGCCGATCCCGCCGCCGATCACCATCGAATCGTCGGCCGTCAGGTTCGCGGCGGCGGCGCCGACCTTCAGCTCGCCGGCCGAGGCCGGGCCCCGCGCGGCGGCGACCGCCATCGCGAGGCCGACCGAGAACGTAAAGAAATTTCGATGCATCGGCGCTGTGACTCCCGGGTGCGGAAAGAATCGGGCGAGCGGGCCGGTCGACCCGCTCGGGATCAGGATCGTCGTCGGGCGAGGGGGAGTCAAGGCCTGGCCTTGCTCCGGCCCTTCACCTTCGCGGTCTTCGCCAGGTCCACGGGCGACTGCTCCAGCGGCGGCGCCGGGGGCATCGTCCCGGGGGGGAGGTTGGTGGGGGTGCCCGCCAGCCGGTCCTCCGACCAGCAGCCGGGCCCCAGCGCGGCGATCAGCGCCGCCGCGACGGCGACCCTCACCCGCTTGATCACCTTCATGTTCTCATTCGTCGTCGGGATGGCTGGCATCGGGCGGCTCCGGGATTCGTGGGGACGCGGTCGGGTCGATCAGTACGAGTCGGCGCTGAGGACCTCGCCGCCGGAGCGGGAGCCGAGCGCCCACCAGGCGGGGAGGCTGATCGAGTCCTTGACGAACCGGACCGAGCCGTCGGCCAGGGCGACGTTCACGCCGCCGGAGTGGTTGCTGCTCGCCGCCGCCGAGCCCGTCGGGCCGACGAACTGGACGTACGAGATGTCGCCCGCGTTGCCGCAGTGCAGGCTGTTGGGCCGGGCGACGTGCATGTAGTTCACCAGCGAGACGTGCGTCGGATACCCCAGCAGCCAGTTGTAGCCGAGGTAGGCCGAGGCCCCCGCGTTGGCCGTGGTCGTCGGCGGCAGGGTCATGCACGCCTGGGCCGCCCTCATGGCCCCGTCGGCCCCCGTCCCCACCCCCGACGTGTCCACGCCGGGGAAGATCACCCGCCTGGCGTCCTTGGAGTTGGGCGTGATCGACGCCACCCCCGGCGCGAGGCCCAGGCCGATCAGGTGCTCGCTGAAGACCGCGGTGTTCGACGTGCCGTCGGTGATCGAGGCGATCCGGACGGTTCCCGCGCCTCCCCCCCAGCCGGTCGTGCCGATCCCGCCGTTGAGCAACAGGTCCTTCGGCGGCACGATCGTCCCGCTGTAGGCCATGATCTGGCCGGGGCCGCCGTAGTTGCCCACGTAGCTGCTGGTCGCCCAGGGATAACCCGGCCGCTGGGAGATCGACTCCGACGGGCAGAGCAGAGACGCGACCTGCGTGTAACCGGCCGTCGTCATGTGCAGGCCGTAGTTGCCGAGCGAGAAGTTCATCGAGTCGAACAGCGCGCCCTGCTCGATCTGCGGCAGGATCGCCACCGTCCAGGACCACGAGAAGCCCGAGTCCTGGATCTCCGACGTCGGGTAGTTGCACTGCATCGGCATGACGTCATAAGTCGAGATGTAGTTCTGCGCCGCCAGCCCGAGCTGCTTCAGGTTGTTGACGCACTGCGCCCGGCGGGCGGCCTCGCGCGCCGACTGGACGGCCGGCAGCAGCAGGGCGATCAGGACGGCGATGATGGCGATGACCACCAGCAGCTCGATCAGCGTGAATCCACGGTTCCGACGCATGGGCGGGTGACTCCTCAAGACCGGGGGATGTGCTAGGGGCGACAAGGACGGTCGGAGCGATCGCGGAGCGCGGACGGGGCGGTTGGAACGCCCGGAAGACGCATCGGAAGAGAGGGCGGCCGGCCCGGGGCCCGGGTGGCGGATCAAGTTAAACAAAGGCTGTGCAGTAATGGAATTGAGCTATCATGCAAATCCGATTAAGAAATCGTGTCACGACGGCGAGGTCTGGACGAGCGGCGAGCGCCCCCCCGAAAGCCCCGCGCGGCCGCCCCGAGGAACCGCGTCGGGGCCGGGGCCGGGCCCCGATCCGACGTATCGACGCGTCCACGCATCAAGAGGATTCGCCCCGCTCCGGGGTCGCGAGGCCGGGCGTGGCGGCCTTCGGATGTAGGATTTCCGCCGCCCGTCGGCGGGCCCTGGACCCGACGTTCCACCCACTGTAGCATGGCCCGAATCTCATTCCGATCGACCCCGAGGATCACCCGGCGGGCCCTCGCCATGCCACGACGACGGCGACGAACCGGCCCTCCGCACGTCGCGTTCATCATCGAGACCTCGATGGCCTACGGCCGCGAGATCCTCCACGGCACCGTCCAGTACGTCCGCGAGAACGGGCCGTGGACCGTCTTCTTCGAGCCCCGATCGATGCAGGACCCGGCCCCGCCCTGGCTGGAGCACTGGGACGGCGACGGCATCATCACCACCCTCTACCCCCAGTTCTCCGAGCTGATCCGCCGGACCGGGATCCCGACGATCGACCTGGACGATCAGGAGCCGCGCTCCGGGCTGCCGAGCGTGCAGAGCGACCAGGCCGCCATCGGCGCGACGGCCGCCGCGCACCTGATGGAGCGGGGCTTCACCCGCTTCGGCTTCTTCGGCTACCCCCAGTTCGAGTGGTCCCGCCTGCGGCTGGAGGCCTTCCGCCGGGCCGTGGCCGCCGCCGGCTTCGCCTGTGAGGAGTACGAGCCGGCGCACGCCGTCTCCTGGGGGCACCAGATGCCGGCCTGGGAGGCCGAGATCGAGCGCGTCTCGCGCTGGATCGCCGGCCTGCCCAAGCCGCTGGGCCTGATGGCCTGCAACGACTTCCGGGGCGTCCAGGCGCTCGACGCCTGCCGTCGCGCCGACGTGGCGGTGCCCGAGGAGGTCGCCGTGATCGGCGTCGACGACGAGATCCTGGCCTGCGAGTTGGCCCAGCCGTCGCTCTCCAGCGTGATCCCGGACTGCCGCCGGATCGGTTACGAGGCCGCCCGCCTGCTCGACGGCGTCCTGGCCGGCAAGCCCCCCCCGCCCCGCTCCGTGCACATCCCCCCTCGGGGCATCGCCGTGCGGCAGTCGAGCGACGTCACCGCGATCCCCGACCCGATCGTCGCCGACGCCATGCGGTTCATCCGCGAGCACGCCTGCCGGGGCATCCGCCTGGACGACGTGGTCGAGCACGCCGGGATCTCGCGCAGCTCGCTGCACCGTCGCTTCCGCGCCTCGACCGGGCGGACCATCCACGACGCGATCTCGGGGATGCGGCTCGACCGGGTCAAGCACCTCCTCATCGAGACCGAGCTGCCGCTCCACGCCGTCTCCGATCGCGCCGGCTTCGCCCACGTCGAATACCTGGCCGCCGTCTTCCGCAAGGCCACAGGCGCGACCCCGGGCGCCTTCCGCCGGGCCCACCGCGAGGCCGACGCCCGATCGCCGTCGCTCCGTCCCCGCCCCGGCGGCCGAGGGGGCGAGTGAGTCGACGGCCGGGGCGACGAGTCCGACGAATGCGGGATGCCCTGATCGACCCTCGATCCGGATTCGGGAGATCGGGGGATCCTCCGCGGCTCGGCAGTTGCATAAGATGTCGTGAAGGACCATCGTGCGGCGAGCGGGCCCGCGAGGTGAATCAATCGAGGCCGCGCAGGGGGAGCGTCGAGATGGCGGCTATGCCGATGAAGTTCGAGACCGCGCATTACGAGTTCCTGGTCAGCCCCCTGACCGCCTCGGGGGCGCGCCCCTCGGCCAGGGAGCCGGCCAGCTCGTCGGTTCGGGTGGACCTGGCGGCGACCTCGCATCCGGGGAAGGTGCGGAATCGCAACGAGGACCATTACATGGTCGCCAAGGCTTCGCGGCGGATCGAGGTCCTGATGGACAACCTCCCCGCCGGCGAACTCCCGGGCCACCTGGGGGAGGAAGCCTATTCGATGGTCGTGGCCGACGGCATGGGGGGCATGAACGCGGGCGACGTGGCGAGCATGCTGGCCATCAGCACGGGCGTCCGGCTCGCCGACAAGTCGGTCAAGTGGGGCTTCAAGATCAACGAGCGCGAGGCCCGCGACCTGCTCAATCGGATGAGCATGTACTTCCAGGAGATCGACCTTCGACTCACCCGCAAGAGCGACGACGACCGCCGGCTCTTCGGCATGGGGACCACGCTGACGCTCGCCTACAGCGTGGGGTCGCACCTGTTCCTGATCCACGTCGGCGACTCCCGCGCCTACCTCTTCCGAGGCGGCGAGCTCGCCCAGCTCACCCACGACCACACCGTCGCGCAGGCGCTCGCCGACGCCGGACAGATCAAGCCCGAGGACGTCCGCCAGCACGCTCGCCGCAACACCCTCACCAACTACCTCGGCGGCCACCGCGGCAAGGTCCGGGCCGACGTCCGCTGGACCCGCCTCGAAGACGGCGATCGCCTCCTGGTCTGCACCGACGGCCTCACCGACATGGTCTCCGACGCCGACATCGCCGGGGTGCTCGCCCGCGGCGAGGATTCCCAGCGCAGCGTCGACGTCCTGCTGGAGAAGGCCCTCGACGCCGGCGGCAAGGACAACATCACCCTGATCGTCGCCGGCTACACCATCCCCTCCCCCGAATCGTCGGCGATCCTCGAAGGCCACGCCCAGACCGCCCACGCCCAGGAGACGACCATCACGGACACCGGCGAATTCCCCGCCGCCCCCCCCGATCCCGGAAGCCGGAATCTAGGCCGGGAAGCCTCGTAGCCCTCCCGCTCCTCAAGGGCGAAGGGGCGACGAGCGCGAACGCCGGCGCGTCCTCGGTTCGGCCGCCTTCCCCCGCCATGAATCCGCCGGCGTCGGCCCGTCAGCCCTGTTCGTCGACCCGGATGACGCCGTACTCGTGCTTCAACTCGTCGGTCAGGTTGGTGAAGTCGGTGGGGACCGGGGCCTCGACGCGGATCGACTGGCCGGAGAGCGGGTGGATGAAGCCGAGGGACGCGGCGTGGAGCGCCTGGCGCCGGAAGCGGACCGGGAACTTGGGCCGGCCTCGGCGGCCGTAGACGGGATCGCCCACGACCGTGTGGTCGAGCGCCGCGAGGTGGATGCGGATCTGGTGCGTCCGGCCGGTCTCCAGGCGGATGGCGACGAGGCTGGCGACGGTGCCGTAGCTCTCGATCACGCGGAAGTGGGTCGTCGCCGGGACGCCCACGCCGGGCTCGCGCGAGACCCCCCGGCGGTTGTCGCCGGCGTCGTCCACCAGCGGGAGGTCGATGCTCCCCTCGGGGGTCAAGAAGACCCCCTCCACCACCGCGAGGTATTCGCGCTCGATCGTGTGGGTCCGGAACAGCTCCTGGAACGGCCGCAGGGCGCGCGGGGAGGTCACCAGCAGGATCACGCCGGAGGTGAGCTGGTCGATCCGGTGGACGATCCCGACGTAAGGCTTCTTCACGCCCCGCTTGTGGATCTGATAGCGACCCGCGCGTTCCAGCAGGGTGTCGCGCTCGCGGAGCTGCGTGGGCTGCACGAGCAGGCCGGGGGCCTTGTCCACGATCATCACGTCGCGATCTTCATAGAGGACGGTGAGCCGCCGTTCCGCCAGGTCGACCCGGGGCCGGTTGGGGTGGAACGACAACTCGTCGTCGGGCCCGATCTCCTCGGCCGGGTCGATCCGCCGCGCGCCGCCGACGTCGACCTGGCCGCGCTCGACCGCCTCGCGCGCGGCGCGGCGGGAGAGCTGGAATCGCTCGGCGACGAGCTTGTCGAGCCGTACCTTCATCTCGTACTGCCTTCTCGCTGGACCGTCCGGGGCCGCGATCCGTCTCCCGGATCGCCTGAGGGTCCAGTATAGCCGTCCACCGGCCTCGGGTCATATCGACGTCGGCCGAAAGATCGCGCGACGGGCGGGAGTAGGCCGGATCTTAGAAAAGGAATGCCGAAAATTGAATTGTCGCATCCAGGTGAGGACTCTATGGTGAGTGCACCTCTCTCTGTCCCCCGATCCCCCTGCGTCCTCTTCCCTCGTCGCGACGTGATTCGTCGGGTGCCCGTCCCCTTTCCCGGACGCCCGCGGAGGAGACTTATTGATGATGACTGCCCTACCCCGGCGCGCGTCTCAACGCGGGTTCACGCTGATCGAGCTCCTCGTGGTGATCGCCATCATCGCCGTCCTGATCGCCCTGCTGCTGCCGGCCGTCCAGTCGGCTCGCGAGGCCGCCCGCCGCTCGCAGTGCACGAACAACATGAAGCAGATCGGCCTGGCGATGCACAACTACGAGTCGGCCCACGGCTCGTTCCCGCCGGCGAAGATCTGGTCGGCCACGACCATCGCGACGTCCAACGACGCCGAAGGCCAGGGCTTCGTGCTGAACACCACCGCCCTGGTCCTGATCCTGCCCCAGCTCGAGCAGACGGCGCTGGCCAACGCCTACAACTACGCCCTGCCGTCGTGCCCGGCGACCAACGCCGCGCCCAACAACAAGCCGGTGGGCGGGGTGTCGTCGTACCTGGCGAACACGACCGTCACGTCGTCGGTCGTCGCCGCCTACAACTGCCCGTCGGACGAGGTCGTCGAGCCCTACAACCCCACGGCGGCGACGGCCGTCGGCCCCTACAACGGCTACCTCTCGCAGCGTTGCAACTACGCCCTCCCCTGCGCCCTGCTGTATGAGAACGGCAACGGCCGGTCCAACACCAGCCGGCCCCGCGACGGCGGCGTCTTCTCGTACAACGACCGGGGGACGACGATCGCCAACATCACCGACGGCACCAGCAACACGACGCTGATCCTGGAATCCCGGAAGCTGAAGACGAGCATCGCCTACGGCCCGTACTGGGGCCAGGGGCTGTGGACGTCGACGCACGCCCTGGTCTACCCCAAGACCAGCACCGGCTGGCCCGGCACGATGCCGAACGGCGTGGCGTTGATCGCCAACGTCTCCGCGGCCAACAACCCCAAGAAGCTCGGCTACGCCTGGTCGAACAGCAGCCGGCACCCCGGCGGCGTCAACGTCGCCTTCGCCGACGGCTCGGTCAAGTTCATCAAGAACTCGATCGACCCCGAGGCCTGGTACGGCATCCAGACCATCGGCAACGGCGAGGTCGTCAGCTCCGACTCGCTCTGATCGGCCCGCCCCGGAGATTCCCGGCCGCGCGGTCCCCTTCGACGCTGAGGGGGGCCGCCGGTCGGCACCTTTCCCCGTCCTTCCAGCAGGATTGGATCGATCCTCATGAAACGCGCCCTGTCGCTCCTCCTCGGCTGCACCCTGCTCGCCTCCGCGGGCTGCGGCTCCGGCCCCACCTTCGTCCCGGTCGCCGGCACGATCACGCTGAACGGCGAACCCCTGGCCGACGCGGCGGTCATGTTCCTCCCCGAAGGACCCGACGGCTCCCTCACCGCCGATGCGAACACCGGCCCCGACGGCAAGTACTCCCTCGTCACCCGGGAGACCCCCGGCGCGGCCGTCGGCAAGTACCGGGTCGTCGTGACCCGGCTCGCGACCACCCCCGCCGGCGCGGACCCCGCCTTCCAGGACGACCCCTTCATGGCCTCGCTGAGCGCCCAACCGGCGGCCAAGAAGAAGGGCTCCAAGAACGACCCCGTCGAGCACGAAGAGCAGGTCGAGGTCACCACCGAACGCCGCCCTTACGACTTCGACGTCAAGGCGAAGGTCGAAGCCGAGAAATGACGCGATCCGCCGCTCGCGGCGCGTCTGGTGCGCCGGACCGCCCTCGCGAGACGCCTCGGGCCGATGCTCGAGGGGGTGGGGAGACGGCGATCGGGGTGCCACGGGTTCTCCGAACTCGTGGCACCCGAAGCGATTCCGCCGGGACTCGGTGGAGTTAAGTGAGAAGTCTCAAAAATTCAGGTTTGTATCCAGGGGGGTTCTGCTCCACTCAGCTATTGGGAATCGGCCCCGAAACGGCGGTCGGGTTCCGTTCGGGACGAGAGCGCTTCTTCCCGATCTCGAGGAACAACAGGAGGTCCGGCATGAGACGATCGACGCTCTTCGGCATCGCCGTTCTTGGGCTCCTCGCCGCGCCGAGCTGGTACTTGACCAGGACGATCCTCGCTCAAGGACCAGAGGGTGGCGGCCCCAGACATGCGTCGGAAGGAAAGATGGCTCGTCCCGGCGAACATCCCCCCGCCCTGCCGCCGGGTGCGATCGAGGCGAAGGGACCGTCCGCCAGTTTCTCGCTTTCCAAGCTAAGCCTGTCGCGGCGAGAGGCAGCCTTGGAGGTTTCCTCCGAGGGGACGTTTCAAGATCACGTTTCCACCTTCTCGTGCCTTTGGGGCCTGAAGGTCGAGGATTCGGCCACCGGCGAAGAGGTCGTCTCGCGTCATTACGCGGACCAGATCTTCAAGTGCGGCCCTGAGGTCTCGCATCCGACTTTCTCCGAGTCGTTGGTCCTGCCTCCCGGACGCTATACCGTGCGGTTGATGCTCTTCAGGGTCCCCCTCGGCGCTGATCCCGACGAGATTCTGCAGGGCGGTTCGGACGATCCCCGTCTCATCGCTCTCAAGGCCGGGCGAGTCACCATCGATTAACGTAACGTCGCGGAGACTTCGGGAGCGACCGCGCCGAGTCCCCGGAGGACGTCGGAGTCGCAGCCCCGAGCCGGGCCCCGTCCCCTCCTTCGCGAACCAGGAACCAACCCCCGCGCCGCCCTCCCCCGAGGCCGTCGCGGGGGTTCTTCATTCCAGGACGACGATCGTGATCCAGATTCAAGGTGGGGGGCTCCGTTCGAGGCCGTCGTTCCCGTGGTTTCGGCGATCACGACGCCCGCACGGGTTCGAGATTTCCTACGACGAAACGCGCCGAACGAAGCCAATTTTCGGATCCGTTTTCCTGGGATATCGTCTGGTCTGGAAAGGGTTTGCGGCCGATGGGTTCGGTTTCGGGGGCGGGCGGACGAAGCCAATTTCGGGGGGCGCGGCGAGCGGCCGAAGGGGCGGACTCGTCGGCGGCGAAGCGGTCGGGTAGACTGGATAAATAGTCAGCGGCGCGGCGAGGGGCGAGGCGGCTAGCGGATCGGAGCGGCCGGTTCATGAGCGAGGGCGGGGCGAACGCGGAACTGGGCGAGAAGGCCCCCTTGCGGCTGGCCTTCGACCGGGGGACGGTGATCGTCGAGGGTTTGGCCGAAGGGGACGAGGCGGGGCTCCCCGGCGTCAAGTTCGATCCCCGGTCGAAGATCTTCCGGGCCGAGGCGATCTGGTATCGCCCGCTCGTCGAGCACCTCCGCGCGCGGAAGGTCGCCTACGCCGACGAGGCCCGGGGCTACGGCCCGACCCAGACCCCCTGGAAGATCCTGGTCGCCAAGGAGGCGTTCCCGCATCAGGTGGAGGGGCTCGACGCCTGGTGGAAGGCGGGGGGCCGGGGCGTCGTCGTCCTCCCCACCGGCACCGGCAAGACCCACCTGGCGAACATGGCGATCGAGAAGGCCGGTAGGCCCACCCTGATCGTCACCCCGACCATCGACCTGATGAACCAGTGGTACGACGAGCTGACGATGAGCTTCGGCGTCGAGATCGGCCTCCTCGGCGGCGGCTACAACGACGTCCAGCCGATCACCGTCACCACGTACGACTCGGCCTACCTCAACATGGAGCGGCTCGGCGATCGGTTCGGCCTGATCGTCTTCGACGAGTGCCACCACCTGCCGGGCGCGACGTACGGGCTCTCCGCCGTCGCCTCCATCGCCCCGTTCCGCATGGGCCTGACCGCCACCCCGGAACGGGCCGACAACGCACATACGCACCTGGATCAATTGATCGGGCCGATCGTCTATCGTCGCGAGATCACCCAGCTCAAGGGCCAGTTCCTGGCCGAATACCAGACGATCCCCCTGTTCGTCGCCCTCAGCGACGAGGAGCGGCTCCAGTACGAGAACGCCCGCGAGTGCTACCGGGCGTTCGTCAGCGGATCGGGCATCGACATGCGCCGGCCCGACGGCTGGAGCCGGTTCCTGTTCCTGGCCTTCCGCTCCCCCGAAGGCCGCGAGGCCTTCCACGCCTATCGCCGCCAGCGCGAGCTGGCCCTGGCCGCCCCCGCCAAGCTCAAGCTCCTGGACCGGCTCCTCGACCGCCACAACCAGGATCGCGTGCTGATCTTCACCCACGACAACGCCACCGTCTACACCATCGCCCGCCGCTTCCTCGTCCCGGTCATCACCCACCAGACCAAGACCAAGGAGCGCCGGGAGATCCTCCTCCGGTTCAACTCCGGGGCCTACCCGATCGTGGCCACCAGCAAGGTCCTGAACGAAGGCGTGAACGTCCCCGAGGCCAACGTCGCCATCATCCTGAGCGGCTCCGGCTCCGTCCGCGAACACGTCCAGCGCCTCGGCCGCATCCTCCGCAAGTCGGGCGACAAACAAGCCGTGCTGTACGAGGTCGTCACCCGGGGCACCGTCGAGGAATACACGTCCAACCGTCGGAGGCAGCACAGTGCATACGACGGCGAGTGACGGCCGGCGCGACGGCCAGGCGATCCCGCGACGCCCTTGACAGCGGGGGCGGGAAGGCGTCTCCTGGACGGATCCGCCGCGATGACGCGGTCGTTAGACGATCTCTAACCCCCATTCGGCCGGCGGACGCTCGCGCGCCGCACACGCGGCGAAGACGACGACGCGCGGGCTCGCGGCAAGGGCGTCGCGCCGGGGGTCGACCATGCACGGGTCCGAGGGGATCAGGGCGGCGGAAGGCGATCAGGCGGGGCAGGCCTCGCCGCAGGAGAAGCCGGCCAACGGCGTGGCGGGGCTGAAGTACTGGCGGCACGACCTGATGGCCGGGCTGCTGGTCTCCCTGATCTCGCTGCCGCTGTCGCTGGGGATCGCGGTGGCGTCCGGGGCGCCGCCGATCGCGGGCCTCTTCTCGGCGATCATCGCCGGGCTGCTGCTCCCCTTCCTGGGGGGGTCGTACGTGACCGTCAGCGGGCCGGCGGCCGGGCTGGCCCCGGTGCTCCTGGCCGCGATGCTGACCCTGGGGCGGGGCGACCTGGCGACCGGCTATCCCCTGCTCCTGGTCGTGATCTCGATCGTCGGCGTCGTCCAGGTGGTGCTCAGCCTGCTCAAGGCGGCGCGTTTCAGCGCGATCTTCCCGGCGGCGGTGGTGGAGGGGATGCTGGCCTCGATCGGCCTGATGATCATCGCCAAGCAGCTCCCGAACTTCCTCGGCGCCAACTACCACGCGCACGAGTTCTTCGAGTACCTCGCCGAGACGCCGGCGGCCCTGCGGCACATGCAGCCCCGGGTCTTCGGGCTGGGCCTGGCCTGCCTGGCGCTCCTGTTCGCGCTCGGTTCGCGGCGGGCCGGCCCGCTGCGGAAGGTCCCGCCCCAGCTGACGGTGGTCGTCGTGGGGATCGTGCTCGGCCGGCTGCTGGGCCTCGGGGACGGCGCGCTGATCCACCTCCCCGACCAGATCCTGGGCCACGGGCTGGTGCTGCCGAACTTCGCCGGCCTTCTCGGCGACACCGCCCTCTGGGGCGCCGCCCTGGCCGCCGTCCTGACCTTGACGCTGGTGGACGGGGTGGAGTCGCTGGCGACGGCCCAGGCGATCGACAAGATCGACCCGTTCCGGAGGAAGTCGAGCCCGAACCGGGTGCTGTTCTCGATGGGCGTGCTGAACATCGCGTCCAGCCTGGCCGGCGGCCTGACGATCATCCCGGGCGGCGTGAAGAGCAAGGCCTGCATCGTCGGCGGCGGGCGGACGCTCTGGGCCAACTTCTACAACGCCGTCTTCCTCCTCTTCTTCCTGTTCGTGGCGAGGCCGCTGATCGGCATGATCCCCCTGGCCGCGCTGGCGGCGATCCTGATCCACACCGGCTACAAGATGAGCGAGCCGGGCGTGTGGCGGCACGTCGCGAGCATCGGCCGCGAGCAACTGGGCCTGTTCACGATCACGGTCGTCGCCACCCTCATGAGCGACCTGCTGATCGGGATCGGCGTGGGGATCGCCGCCAAGCTGGCGCTCAACCTGGCGTTCGCCTCGCGGGGCGCGGGGGTCGCGGAGGCGATCGCGCGGGCCCCCGGGCGCCTGGCGGGCCTGTTCCGCAGCCCGGTCGCCCAGGCGGCCGTCGACGGCGGCTCGTACCACGTCCGGTTCGACGGCCCGCTCGTCTGCTTCAACTCGCTGCAGGTCAACCGGGCGCTGGCCGCGATCCCCCACCAGGCGGATCGGCTCCTGCTCCACTTCCAGGACGGCGTGACGATCATCGACCACACGACCTGCGAGAACCTGATCCACTTCGCCGAGGAGTTCGAGCGCTCGGGGCGCGGGACGGCCGAGTTCGTCGGGATGGACCTGCTCCGCCGGCTGTCCGACCATGATTCCTGCACCAGGATCCGGCAGATCAACCTGCCCGGCCCGCTCCCCCCCCGGCCGTCGCGAGCCTTCCCCGGCGAGCTCTGGGGCGGCCTGCCGCTCCTGTCCGCCTCGTCGGCCCTCCAGGGCCTGGCGCTCGACGAGGCGCTCAGGGACGCCTTCGGCGCTCAGCCCGTCCACGCCGACCACCCCCGCGGGGTCCTGGTCCGCCTGGGCATGGTCCCCGTCGACCGTTACATCAAGCACCCCGAGGGGGATCTCGCCGCCTTCTCGCTGCACCAGCAGGACCCCCGGGGCGTCGATTACGCCTCCGATCCCAGCGCGGAGCGGGCCAGACCGATCATGTAGCGGGGGCCCCGCCGCCGTTCAGGCCGCCCATCCCGCGGCCCCCCTCCCGAGGGGGCCCGGGATGGCGATTCTCGCCCGACGCGCCCCCTCCCAGCCCGCGATGCGGTAAGATAGCTCCACTCGCGGCGCGGGTCGAGGATCGCCCCGCAAGGCCCGGCGAGCCGCACGAAGCGAGGGTGAAGTGGACCAACTCAGCCAATTCCAGCCGGCGCCACGCCGGCGCGAGCGCCCGGCGGGTGCCGCCCAGGGACCGGCCCGCTCCCCGAGAGGCCGGCGCGGGGGTCCCCCCCGATGCTGACCGGAGACCTGGTGCGGGTGAAGATCAGCAAGGAGCGGGTGCTGCCGCTGTATCTGAACCGCGAGAGCGCGCAGTGGCTGGAGGCGGCGGAGAGCCTGCTGGCGATCTTCCGCGAAGGCGTCGGGATGACCCGAGGCGAGATCGAAGGGGAGATCGACGAGCTGTTCGGCGGCGGGGGCAAGGCGACGCTCGTGCATCGCGGGCTGGCGAAGGTCCTGGAGGACGGCGCGGAATTCGAGGTCGTCGCCGACGTCCCCCCGGACGTGATCCGCGAGAAGGTCTTCACGGCCGCCGCCGAGTATCGCAAGACGCTCGCCCAGGCCCATCCCCACGACGGCAACCCGCTCCCCGAGGCCGGCCGAGGCCCTCGCCCCGCCTTCCGGCGCGACGTGGTGCTGGAAGGGGTCGCCAAGGAACTGGGCGTCGAGCCCAAGACCCTGATCGACGGCCTCTTCGCCGATCTCCGCGACGAGAACCGGATGCTCTCGTTCCAGGACATGACCGCCCAGCGACTGCTCGATCGCTACAACACGGCCCTCGCGCAGACGGTCCTCCTGCGCTCGGTCCGCGTGACGGTCGACGTCCGCAACGAGACCCCCGCGCGGTATCGGCAGTTGTTCCGCCAGCTCAAATTCCACCGGCTCCTCTACCGGGTGAGCGGGACGATGCGCGAGGGCTACACCTTCCACCTGGACGGCCCCCTGAGCCTGTTCAGCGCGACGACGCGATACGGCCTCCAGATGGCGCTCTTCCTGCCGTCCCTGCTCCGCTGCCGCGACTTCCGGCTCGACGCCGAGCTGCGCTGGGGGCCCAAACGAGACCCCCGGAGCTTCCACGTCGACGCCAACATCGGCCTGGTCTCGCACACGGCCGACACGGGCGTCTACGTCCCTCCCGAGATCCCCGCCTTCGCCGAGCGGTTCCGCCAGGTCGCCCCCGCGTGGGAGCTGACCGAGACGACCGAGATCGTCGAGCTGGGCCGCGAGGGGGTCTGGGTCCCCGACTTTCGCGCCGTGCACAAGAAGACCGGCGTGGATGCGTTCGTGGAGGTCGTCGGCTTCTGGAAGAAGGCCACGCTCGACCGCCTGCTGGACCAGCTCCCCCGGCTGGGGCCCCCCCGGTTCGTGATGGTGATCTCCGAGAAGCTCAAGGTCGACGAGGACGCCGTGGAGAAGCTCCCCGGCCCGATCCTCTGGTTCAAGGAGATCCCCAGCGCGCCGGAGCTGGCGGCGCTGCTGGAGCGATTCCTCCCCGAGAAACAGGAAAGCATGCTCCCATGAGTCGCGAACGCAACCTCAGGCGGATCCTCGACGGCGGGATCGTGGCGGTCGTCCGGGCGGAGTCGGGCGAGGCCCTGGTGAAGGTCGTGGAAGCCCTGGCCGACGGCGGCGTGACGGCCGCCGAGATCACGTTCACGGTGCCCGACGCCCTGGACGTCATCCGCGACGCCCGACGCGCCCTGGGCGACGCCCTGGTCCTCGGCGCCGGGACCGTACTCGATTCCGAGACCGCCCGCGCGGCGATCCTGGCCGGGGCCGAGTACCTCGTCAGCCCCACGGTGAACCTGGACGTGATCCGGCTCTGCCGCCGCTACGACAAGGCCGTGATGCCCGGCGCCTTCACCCCCACCGAGATCCTCACCGCCTGGGAAGCCGGGGCCGACGTGGTCAAGGTCTTCCCCGCCGAGATCGGCGGCCCCCCCTTCCTCAAGGCCGTCCGCGGGCCGCTCCCCCAGATCCGGCTCATGCCCACCGGCGGCGTCGACCTGACCACCGCCGCCGCCTTCCTCAAGGCCGGCGCCTGCTGCCTCGGCGTCGGCGGCTCCCTCGTCGAGCCCAGGGCCGTCGCCGCCGGCGACTTCGCCCGAATCCGCGACCTCGCCTCCCAGTACACCGCCATCGTCAAGGATTTCCGGGCCAACGCCTGAACCGCCCGTTCGGACCTCGCCCGCAATCAAACGGACTTCCCCCCTCGCGGGGGAAGACAGACCCCGGAGGGGTCAGATGAGGGGGAGGACGAGCACGGAAGCCGTCGGGATTCGCAGTCCGGTCGCTTGAAACGCCGGCGGCCTTCGTGCTGGTCTTCCCCCTCATCCGGCCCACGCGGGTCACCCCCCTCCCGAGGATGCTGACGGAGCGCCGCGATGGGATCGGGGTTCGCCATTTCGCCCTCCCTTCCCATCCTCGATCGGACTGGGGGATTGCCGTCGGCGCAATCGGCCTGGGCGGACGAATCGTTTCAAGCCGGTCGACGCGAGGGGTCGATAAGACCGGCGTAGGCCGTGCGCCCGGGGTGATGGAGAAGGGGCGCGCGACGACGGCTGGACACGGGCCGGGGGATTGAGACTGTGGCGTTAACGGCGACCAAACGCGGACTGAGGGCGAGAGCGATCCGGGCGTGGGCCCTCGCGCTCGGTCTCGTCGCGCCCTGGTCGCCGGCGGCGATGGCGGCCGACGACGACGCGATCGCCCCGATCTATCACAAGGAGCGTTCGTTCCGGATCCCGTTCGACCTGGGGGGCCAGGACCTGGACCGGATCAAGGAGTTGCAGCTCTGGGCGTCCGAGGACGCCGGGTTCCACTGGGCTTCCGTCAGCCGGACCACGCCCGACCAGAAGGTCTTCACGTTCCGGGCCCGCCGCGACGGCGAATACTGGTTCGCGGTCCGGACGATGTCGTCCACCGGCCAGTTCTCGCCCGCCAGCGACGACACGATCAAGCCGGGCCTGAAGGTGATCGTGGACACCCTGGCGCCGACCCTCGTGCTGGAGTCGAACGGCCGCCAGGGGACGGTGGCTAAGGTGCGCTGGGAGGCCAAGGACGAGAACCTGGACCTGAAATCGCTGGCCCTGGAGTATCAGGTCGCCGGCGCCCGCGACTGGAAGCGGGCCCCGATCCGCCGCCCCGCCTCGCTGGGGACGGAAAGCTGGGACGCGAGCACGGTCGAGTCGATCCGGGTCCGGGCGTCGGTCGCGGACCGGGCCGGCAACGTGTTCGAGACCCAGATCGAGCTGCCCGAGGGGGCCTCCGCGCCGCTCGACATGGCGTCGCTCGATCCCGAGGGCGCCTCGGCCCCGGCGATCGAGCCGTTCCGCCGGAGCCGATCGCCGATCGAGCCGGACTCCAGCTTCACGCCCGTCGAGGACGAACCGACCCCCCGCGGCGGGTCGCCGGCCTGGGGGAGCGGCGGCAAGCGGCCGATCGCCCGCCAGGCCCGCGCCGGGTCCGATTCGCTGGTCAACTCGTCCCCCCCGGTCCCCAACTGGGACGCCAGCTCGAACGCCGGCGCGGCGGGAGCCCCCGCCCCGGCCGCACCGGCCGCCCCGGCGCCGAACTCCGCCGCCTCGTCGGCGCCCGCGCCTGGCGCCAGCCCAGCCCCGACGCGACCGCCCGGCTTCCCCGATCCGTTCCCGGCCCCCGAGTCGGCGCCCGGCGCGTTCGCGAATCCGGGGGGAGGCCCAGGAACCGGCGCGAGCCCGAGCCCGAAATCGGACGCCGCCGGGACCATGCTGGTCGGCAGCCCTCAGTTCAAGCTCCAGTACGCGGTCGACGACGCGGGTCCCGGCGGCCCGGCGATCGTCGAGCTGTGGATGACCCGCGACGGGGGCCGGACCTGGATCCGTCGCGGCGAGGACCCGGATCGCGCCTCCCCGATCGACGTCGACCTCGGCGGCGAGGGGACCTTCGGCATCAGCCTCGTGGCCCGGTCCAGCTCGGGGCTGGGGGACTTGCCCCCCTCCTCCGGCGACCTGCCCCAGACCTGGGTGGAGGTGGATACCACCCCGCCGAGCATGCAGCTCTTCCCGCCCGAGATCGGCTCGGGCGTCCACTCCGGAAAGGTCGCGATCTCGTGGCGGGCCGGCGACCTCAACCTGGCGCCCAAGCCGGTCTCGATCCTCTGGCGTCCCGACCAGCCCGGCGCGGAGTGGGTGCCGGTCGTCCAGGCCCAGGACCCGGTCGGCCAGTTCGTCTGGACCGTCCCCGCCCACTTCCCGCCCCGGTTCCACATCCGGGTGGAGGCGGTCGACACCGCCGGCAACCGCGGCGGAGCCGAGACGCCCGAGGCCGGTCCCGTGATGGTGGACCGCAGCCGCCCCAAGAGCCGGATCATCGGCCTCGATCCCAACGGACGGACCGGCGACGGCCCCAGCGCCCACCCGGTCCGCTGACGCCCGCCCGGCGGCGCCTCTTGCCAGCCGGGCCGTGAAGGGCCACAATCGGCGGCGGCGGCCGACCGACCGATTTCGACCTGGCGTTTCCCGGAGCGTGCGAGCGATGGCACTGGAACTCACCTACGGCTTGATCGCCAAGCGGATCGACCATTCGCTCCTCCAGCCCACGCTGACCGAGGAGGAGATGGAGTCGGGCTGCCGGGTCGCCGCCGACTACGGCGTCGCCAGCGTCTGCATCAAGCCGTTCGCCGTGCCGCTGGCCTCGCGGCTCCTGCGAGGCACGGGCGTCGAGGTGGGGACCACCGTCGGCTTCCCGCACGGCGGCCACGCCACGCGGGTCAAGGTGTACGAGGCCAAGCAGGCGATGGACGACGGGGCGACCGAGCTGGACATGGTCGTCAACATCGGCCAGGTCGTCGGCGGCCACTGGACGGCCGTCGCCGCCGATATCGAGGCGGTCGTCGAGGCGGCCCACGAGCGCGAGGCCGTCGTGAAGGTCATCTTCGAGAACTGCTACCTCACCGACGAGCAGAAGGTCCGCCTCTGCCGCATCTGCGGCGAGGTCGGAGCCGGCTACGTCAAGACGTCCACCGGCTACGGGACCGGCGGCGCGACCCACGACGACCTGATCCTGATGCGCAAGTCGTCCCCCCCGCGCGTGAAGCTCAAGGCCGCCGGCGGCGTCCGCACGCTCGACCAGGCCATCGCGGTCGTCGAACTGGGCTGCGACCGCTTCGGCGCCTCCAAGACCGCCGAGATCCTCGACGAGCTCAAGGGCCGCCTCGGCCTCTGAGCGCAGGCCGTCGCGTCCCTGGCGGCCGCCCGCCCGGTTCCTCGGCTTCGGCGAGGCCCGGGATCACTCGTCGGGGAGGTCGTCCGGGGGGACCGGGTCGTCGGCGTGATCCCTGGGCTCGGGGCGACGGACGGCGGGAAGTTCGATGCTGAAGGTGGAGCCCCGCCCCAGCTCGGAGGCGACCTGGATCGAGCCGCCGTGCTCCCGGACGATCTTCTGGGAGACGGGGAGGCCCAGGCCGGTCCCGCGCGAGCCCTTGCTGCTGGAGAAGATCTGGAACATCCCCGGGATGTCGCCCTCCTCGATGCCGCGGCCGTTGTCCTTGATGCGGATTCGGATGAGGCCGGCGTCGGCGTCGTGCTCGATCTTGATCGCCACGCAGGCGTCGACCGCCCCCTCGGCGGCGTCGATCGCGTTGGTGAGGACGTTCAGGACGGCCCGATGGATGCCGTCGGGATCGACCCAGATCTTGGGGAGGTCCGGTCGCGGGTCCCATTCCAGGCGGACGTCGAACTCCTCGGCGCGGGACTGCATCAGCTCGACGACGTCGCCGACGGTCTCGTTCAGGTCGGTCGGCTCCAGGGCCGGCTCGCGATCCTTGGAGAACGAGAGCATGTCCATGACGAGGTTGTAGATCTTCGTCTGGTTCTTCTCGACGATCGTCCAGCCCCGGCGGACGATCGACTCATCCTTCTCGTTGAGGCCCAGGTCGATCAGGTAGCTCCCGCCGCGGACCCCCTGGAGGATGTTCTTGATGTGGTGGGAGAGCGTGGCGATGGTCTGGCCGACGGCCGCCAGCCGCTCGGCCTGGATCTTGTCGTTATAGAAGGTGGTGTTCTCGATCGCCAGGCCCGCCTGGTGTCCGATGGCCACCATGAGCATGAGGTGGTCCTGCGAGAACTTGCCGCCGCGGCCGGGCTTGCCGACGGGGATCAGGGCCGAGCCGTCGGCCTGGATGTCGGCGTAGAGGACGCCAAGGGTGGTGTGGCGGCCCTGGACGGGGACGCAGATGGCCTCGCGGATGCGGAGGTCGAGGATCGACTCGGCGGGGCCGAACCGGGTGTCGCCCGGGGCGTCGGTGGTGATGACCCCCTGGCCCTGTTCGAGCACGTAGTCGGTGATCGTGCTGGAGATGGCCATCCGCTCGTCGGCCTCGACCGAGGTCCGCCAGCGGACGGCCTTCGGGGTCAGCACGCCGGCCTCGTCGCGGAGGAGGATCGCGCCGCGGTCGGCGCCGATGGACTCGAAGACCAGCTCCAGGACCTGGGGGAGGAGCGAGTCGACGTCGAGGATGTGGCTGACGGCCTGGGTGGCCCGGTACATGACCGAGAGGCTCATCAGCCGCTCGCGGAGCCAGCCCGCCGCGCCGTCGGGCTGCTGGAGCACGCGCGAGCCCTCGTCGGAGGGGATGCTCCGGAGGATGGCGGAGCGGTCCTCGGGGCTGCTCTTGCTCAGCAGGTCCACCCGCGCCGTGAGGTCGCGGCGGGCGCCCAGCGGCCCTTCGTTGTAGAGCATGACCGTCTGGCCGAGCTGGAGCCGGTCGCCGGTGCGCAGCGGGGCCTGGTCGACGAGGTGGCCGTTGACGAACGTCCCGTTGGCCGAGCCCAGATCGAAGACCCGATACAGTTCGTCGTCCAGCCGGATCTCGGCGTGGCGCCGCGAGACTTCCGTATCATGGAGCCGGATGGCGTTCGAATTGTCGCGTCCCAGGGCGACGGGGCTCGCTTGGAATTCGTATCGCTTGCCCTGATCGGCCCCTTGGATGACGAACAAGGAGGCCACGGGGATCGATCTCCTCGGCGAGCGTGGTGGGCGTCCCGGGAAGTCCGGTGAAAGTCACCCTACCGCATGGCGCACGCGCCGTCAACCGGCGGCGACGACGCGGCGCGAGGGCGTCTCAGCCGGCGACCCTCGTGATCTTCATGGAGCTGGCGGAGTCGTCCAGGACGAACCCGCCGGACAGGCCCCGCAGGAATTCGTCGGCGGCCTTCCGGCAGCCTCCCCAATCGAGATAGTCGTCGAGGATGATGCTCCCGCCGGGCGCGAGGTTCGGGTAGATCCGCCGCAGGCACGTCATGACGGGATCGTACCAGTCGACGTCGACGTGCGCGAAGGCGACCGGCCCGTCGATCTTCAACGTGTCCTGGACGAGCCCCTTGATCAGCGACATCGACCGTTCCTCGGGATCGATGCCGAAGCTTCTCAGGTTCGCCAGGACCACGTCGTAGAGGTTTTCCTGGTATCCGTAGTACTCGTCGCCGGCGATCCCGAGCGACTTCCCCTCGACGATATCGCGATACCGGTCGTGGACGTCGGCCGTATCCTCCTCCGTCGGCGGGGGGATCATCCCGAAGACGTCGTAGACGAAGAAGGGGCGATCGGGCCTCTTGAGGCTCGCGATCAGGATCGACGAGCCCCCCAGCGCGCAGCCCGCCTCGAGGAAGACGCCGGGCGTCCCGGCCGCCTCGAGCGCGCGGCAGGTCGTCGCCACGGAGGCCAGCTTTCGAGCCGTGAGATAGGTGAGCCTCTGCTCCCGGACCCGCTCCAGAAGTTTCCGATCTTCCGCACGCAGCGACGCCATCCGTTTGGCGTTCTTCGTCCAGTCGACGAGTTTCTTGAGATAGCCCTTCGCTGTGGTTGCCATCGATGGCTCTCCGGGCGGCCGCCGCCGGCCGCCCGTCGGCGGTGGATCCGCGGCGTGGACGCCCGGCCCTCTCCCGAGCTGTTCGACGATCGAGAACATTTTGTTCAGAACGGATCATTTCGCGGCTCGCGGCGGAGTGCAAGCGCTAGATCGCGCGCGCGTTTAAAAAAATCAACGCGGTGCGGCCGGAGGTCAAGCCTGGGGCGTGAACAGGATGATCTCGATCCGACGCGCCGGCAGCTCGTCGACGTTCTCGGCCAGGCGGGGGGCCTGCCCGCCGAAGCCCACGGCGGCCACCTTGCGGCTGCGGAACCAGCCCGCCGAGCCGATCCCGTGCTGATCCACCAGATATTTGCGGACCGCGTCGGCCTGCTCCTGGGTGAGGGCGTCGGCCAGGTCGGGATCGGCGTCGGGGTCGGTGAAGGCGGCGATCACGACCTCGGACTTCTGCCTGCTGGTCTTGCGGAACCAGCGGGCGACCTCGTCGAGCCGGGTCTTGCCGACCGGCGTCAGAACCGCGAGGCCGGGCTCGAACAGCTCCTCGGAGGTGAGCGATCGACTCTCGCGCAGGGCACCGGGCCGGTAGAGGACGAGGTCCCGCTCATAATACGCCCGAGACTCGAAGTAGCGGGAGATCGGCCACGTCTGCTTGATCGCCGTCAGGTCGTCGTCGAGCGTCTCGACGGCCTTCTCGCCCTTCCTCGTCAGGGCGACGAGGTTGTCATAGACCGAGTCGTCCTGGATCAGCTTGCCCAGGCTCCCCTTCCCCGCGCGGACCTCCCCCGCCAGCGCGGCGAGATGCTCCAGCCCGCTCCGGGCCTCGGTCGCGGTCGCGTCGAACTTCCTGAGCGATTCACCCGCCTGGCGCATCAGGTCGGCGAGGTCGGTCGGGGCCTCGGATCGGATCAGGGCCCCTTCGGGCGCGGCGGGGGCGTCCGGCTCGCCGGGCTTGAGGTCGACGACCCGCGCCCCGATCATCCCCTCGACGGCGATCCGCGCGGTCGTGTCCTCGCGGACCAGCCGGTGCAGGGTCTCGTCGATCCGCAGGACCAACTCCACCGGATCGCCGGGACGCGACGGCGGGACCACCCGCTCCACCACCCCGGCGTCGATCCCCTGGAACCGGACCCGGTGGCCGGGCTCGACTCCCACGACGCTGGGAAACTGCGCGCGGACGTGGAACGTGGGCTGAGTCTGCCAGCGCCGGTTCGCCACCTGCATCAGGCCGAACGCCGCGACCGCCAGCACGATCACCGCGAATCCGACGTTCGCCAGCATCCGCCATCGCCCCATCGCCTGCGCCATGCCCCACCGCCCCTCGCCCGTCGGCCTGGGAATCGCCCCGCCCGTCCTCTTGTAGGTAAAGGGACTGGATCTATGATTCGCCTCGTCGAGATTCCTGACAAGGTGAGAAGCGGGGGAGCGAGGTGGCATCTCGGTCATTTCGTCGGCGTCGGCGTCGGCGTCGGCGTCGGCGTCGGCGTCGGCTCGGCCGACTTGGCGTGGCGGAACAGACGGAGCCCCGCCAGCAGCGCACTGACCTGTTCATGGCCGAGTTTCGCATGGGAGACCACAAGCTCTCCTTCGCGTGGGCCGGTAGCGACGTAAGGCGAGCCCTGACCCCTCGCCACCCACCGCGATGGGCTGATCGTCGAGGTGATCACTTTGATGAGGGCCTGGGCGTCCGGTCCGCCGCCGGAATCGGCCGGATCCGAGTGAGAAAGCAGCAGGTCGGAAACGTCGTAAGTTTGCGGTTGGTGTAGCCCGTTGGTCCCGAACGCGGTCCCCTGCTCGTCCTGAAAGCGGCGCAACCCCCGGAGAAGCGCCCCCACTCGCTCGTGGACCTCGGGCTCGCCTCGGATGATCAGGCTGCGGCTCAGGAAGAAGGGGGTGATGTCGCGGGCGCTCCCATCCTTCTCCTTCCAGTGCTCCGGCTCGATCGTGCTCGTGATGAGTTCGATCATCGGGGACATGTCGACCTGAGGCCGGCTTACGGAGGGCGTGGTGGGATCGGCGAAGGTCACTACCTCTGGGGGCTTGGTGGGATCGTCGAGAATCAGATCCCCGATGAAGTAGGTCACCGTCGTGGGAGGGGCCTTCCGCTTCGGGGCCGACTTGGGGCTCGGGGCGGGCGATTCCTGGGTCGTGGGTTCCCCATCCTGCCCCTGGGCCAGCACGCCGATCCCGGTCGCCAGCATCCCGGCCGTCAGCAGGCCCAACCCGGTCGTCTTCAATCTGGTCATCAGTATTCCTCCATGAACTTCCTGAGACAGTGCGACCACTTCGGTGGAGACGAGGGCCGCCCACGGCGTGCGGCCGGTCAGGCACGCGGCCTTGAGCAACGGGGCGAGGCGAGTCGCCGGAAGCGTCGCCGAGGCGGCTTCTCGGGACAAGCTCGCGACGAGCGCGCCGGCCGTCATCGCGACGCCACGGCGGGCGAGTCGCTTCGCGAGCATCGAACGGGCCCGCGAGAGTCGGCCCGAAAGAGTCCCGATCGGCCAGCCGAGGCGTTCCGCCGCCTCGGCGTAAGATTGACCTTCAAGGTCGCACAGGACGATGGGCGTCCGGTACTTCTCGGGCAACCCGGCCAGCGCCCGGTCGAGCGATTCGGAGAGCGCGTCTCGAGCCTCGCGGGGCGTCTCCCAGGGCTCCGACGCGGCGCAGACGGAAGTTTCGCGGGCCAGGCGTTTCGCCCTCGTCGCCCTCGCCTTGAGGGCCGTCCGGTGGGCGACCCCGTGGAGCCAGGCCCCGAGCCTCTCGGCCGGCGACACCATCCCCGCCCGCCGGGCCAGGACGAGGAAGGTCGCCTGGAAGGCGTCCTCCGCGTCGTGGTGATCCCGGAGGACCCGCCGGCAGACGCCCCAGACCATCGGCCCGTGGCGGTCGACGATCGCCCCGAAGATCGCCTCCTCGCGGCGTGCGACGAAGCGATCCAGGAGCTGGGCGTCGGAGAGCCCTCCGGTGGCGCCGACTTCGAGCAGGCTTTGCAGGCCGTGGACTGTTCCGATCATCCCGCCGCGTTTCCCCGAGTTCCGTCCCATCATTCCCCTTCGCCTCACCCCTTCCTTACCGGCTCGGAGCCGGTTTGCTACGGGATTTTTCCGAAGCTTCGGGGAGAAGGGGCCGAGACGGGCTCGATCAGGGCTCCGGGTAGATCGGCGTGGGGTAGTAGTTCATGGGGGCGTAGCCGTGCCAGTAGCCCGAGTAGTGGTTGGTGCCGTAAGGGCCCATGCCGTAGGACTGGCCGTAGGTCTGGTAGCGGGAGTCGGGCGTGTAGGCCGGGACGATCCCCTGCGCCGGGAGGTTGAAGTCGGCCAGGTTGCCCCGAGGCAGGACGCGGCGGAAGGGGGCGGGAGGACGGTTGTAGCCCCTCGCGTAGGTTCGCGTCGCCTTGCGGGTGGCGGCGTTGCCGACCGCCTTCTTGCCGGCGTCGACCGCGGCGGGGGCGACCTGGTCGGGTTCAAGGCCGGCGTGGGCCGCGTTGTTCGCCTCGATGGTCGCCGCCTCAAGCCGGGATTCGGGGACGCCGGGGATGATCGGGGTGGAGAAGAAGGTTCCGAAGCGGGATTCGACGATCCCCGGGTAGGGATAGTAGAGGGAGGGAGCCTGGACGTACTGGCCGCCGAAGCCGCCGTAGGCGGGGAAGCCCCCGAGGTCCTGGGCGCGCGCCGTCGTGACCGAGAAGGTCGCCAGGCACGCCGCCACGCCGAGTAAAGACCGCCTCATGGATGGACACTCCTGATGCTGGTTCGCGGCTCCTCCCCGACGCGTCGCCCGGCGTCGGGGTTCGATCTCATCTTACAGCCTACTACGTCCCGGTCGCGGCCGTGCGACGGAATCCGGCGGGGAACCGCGTGGGACTTCGCGGTTTCGGTTTCCCTAAATTTTGGTTTCGTCGATTTCCAATCTGCTCTTGCAAGTCGCCGAAACGAGAGTTACATAAGTAGGACCAGATTTATTTAGGGACCAAGCAAGAACGGTGCCACGCTCGCGGGAGCGACGTCGGCGTCGTGCGGAAGCGAGGGTGGGCATGGCCGCGGTCGAGGATGTGGGGGCGGATCGACGTTCGCTGGAGGACGTCCACGGCTCGGTCGACGTGCCGACGGGCGGTGGGCGGTTCGGGCGATTTCGGCGGATGTTCTCGTTCATGGGGCCGGCTTACCTGGTGAGCGTCGGCTACATGGACCCGGGCAACTGGGCGACCGACCTGGAAGGCGGCGCGCGGTTCGGCTACGCCCTGCTCTGGGTGTTGCTGATGTCGAACGTGATGGCGCTCCTGCTCCAGACCCTGGCCGCGCGGCTGGGGGTGGTCACGCGCCACGACCTGGCGCAGGCGTGCCGGGCCGAGTATTCGCCCCGGGTCAACGCGACCCTCTGGGTGCTGGCCGAGATCGCCATCGCGGCGACCGATCTGGCCGAGATCCTGGGGACGATCATCGCCCTCAAGCTGATGTTCGGGATGCCCATGCTCCTGGGCTGCGCGATCACGGCGTTCGACACGTTCCTCCTGCTGTACCTCCAGCGCTGGGGGATGCGGAAGATGGAGGCGGTGATCCTGGCCCTGGTGGCGACGATCGGGGCCTGCTTCCTGATCCAGGTCTTCATGGCCCAGCCCGACCTCGGGGGGATGGCCGCGGGCCTCAAGCCGTCGCTGCCGCCCGGCTCGCTGTTCGTGGCGATCGGCATCCTGGGGGCGACCGTGATGCCCCACAACCTCTACCTGCATTCGGCCCTGGTGCAGACGAGGCGGATCGGGACCGACCAGCGGAGCAAGGCGACGGCCTGCCGGTACTACCTGTTCGACTCGACGATCGCGCTGAACGCGGCCTTCTTCGTGAACGCGGCGATCCTGGTCTTGAGCGCGGCGGTCTTCCACGCCAACGGCCGCGAGGTGGCGACGATCGAGGAGGCGTACGAGCTGCTCCCCGGCTTCCTGGGGGCGGCGGCGCCGATCCTCTTCGGCGTGGCCCTGCTCTGCGCCGGGCAGAGCTCGACCCTGACGGGGACGCTGGCCGGCCAGATCGTGATGGAGGGCTACCTGCACCTGCGGATCGCCCCCTGGCTGCGCCGGCTGATCACGCGGATGATCGCCCTGATCCCGGCGGTGGTCGTGATCGCCCTGGCGGGCGAGCGGTCGACCCAGGGGCTGCTGGTGCTCAGCCAGGTGATCCTGAGCTTGCAGCTCTCGTTCGCGGTCATCCCGCTGATCCACTTCACGTCGGATCGGCGGAACATGGGGGCGTTCGCGACCCCCTGGTGGGGGCAGATCCTGGCCTGGTCCGTGGCGGCGGTGATCGTGGCGCTGAACGGCTATCTGGTGTACGGCCAGATCGAGGAGTGGATCCTGGCGGCCTCGGCGTCGGGGATCTTCCTCGGGCCGATCCCCCTGGTCTGGCCGGTGGCGGCGGGCCTCGTGCTCCTGACCGGCTCGGTCGTGGCGCTCCTGTGCTGGGTGTTGATCAAGCCGATCGTCCGACCCTCGCCCCCCTGGCGGCTCCCCTCGCGGACGGAAATGGACTGGGCGGAGGCGCTTCGGCCGAGGTCGCTGGGGAGGATCGGCGTGGCCCTGGAGCACACCGCGGCCGACGTCGAGATCCTCAACCGGGCGATCAGCCTGGCCGAGTCCCAGGGGGGGGGCGCGGAGCTGGTGCTCCTGCACGTGGTCGACTCCCCCCTGACGGCCCTCCACGGGCCGATGACCGCCGACCTGGAGACCGGGGCCGACGCCGAGTATCTCGACAGCCTGGTGCGGGTCCTGACCGAGAAGGGCTACCGCGCCCAGCCCGCCCTCCTCTACGGCCCCGACCCGGCCCGAGTCCTGATCGAGCACCTCGGCGAGCGGCCGGTGGACATCCTGGTGGTGGGCTCGCACGGCCACGGTTGGGTCCGCGACCTGCTCTACGGCGAGACCGTCGACCGCGTCCGCCACAGCCTCGACGTCCCCATGCTCATCGCCCGCCACGACCCCCAGGCGTCGGCCGGGGGCGGGAATTCGGGGGAAACCGACGGAATCACTGGGCTTGACCCGGCGATTCGGCCGATTCCTTAACCGAGTAAGAAGCCCGGCGACCGTGACGCGAGACTCGCGAAGCGGTCTTCGAGAGCGGGTCGATTCGCGGTTCTTCCGCGTCATCGCATCCGGTCGCCGGGTTTTTAGAAATACGACTCCCCGCGGCGGCCCGCCTCCCCCTTACGGGGGCTCTAGGAAATAGGCGAGCCGGCCGAGAACGCCAAGGAGGGTGGAAGCTATGGGGTTGCCCGGCATGAGTTCGCCGCGAGGAGCCACGCGCCGTCGGGCGGCGCTCTGGACGACGCTGGCGATGGGCTTCGTCCTGCCGTCGGTGGGCTGCCAGGTGGAATACGCCGGCATGACCTTGCCTTCCGGCAAGTACATGCACGACGACGTCCAGTACTTCTCCAAGGGCCCCGAGTTCCCCTGGGCGAACACCCAGGCGGCGACCCAGCGGGCCCGGATGCGCTCCATGGGCATGGACGTGCCCGGAAGCGCCGAACCGATCACGAACCAGCGCTCCGCGCCGGGGTCCATCCCCGCCATCCAGCGCCAGTTCGGCCAGCCGACCGATGTCAACTCCAGCCCGCTGGAAGACATCCCGCCGCCGCCCAACCCGGGCGTCAACCCCGACGACAACCAGGTCCCGGACGAGGCGGCCCCCCAGCGCAACCGCCCCTGACCTGACCGGAAGTCGACGCGGCCGGGTCCCGAGCCCGGCCGTCCCCCCGAGGGCGACGCCTCCGACGATCCCGGCGCCAGACGCACGGAGATCGACGGAGACGCCGCCCTCGGGCCGTTTCGAAGGCCGCCGCCCTCGAATGCGGAGGCCCCCGGACCTCGGGGACGATTCTCGCCCGCGCCCGGAACCCCGCGATCGAGGGCGAGACGCCGTCCGGGGCGCCCGGTTGACTCGGACGAGGCGGCACCCTAGCCTCGTAGACTCGGCGA
Organism: Planctomyces sp. SH-PL62; assembly: GCF_001610895.1. Classification (NCBI taxonomy): domain Bacteria; kingdom Pseudomonadati; phylum Planctomycetota; class Planctomycetia; order Planctomycetales; family Planctomycetaceae; genus Planctomyces; species Planctomyces sp. SH-PL62. The sequence continues at coordinate 441,986 of NZ_CP011273.1, forward strand.
CACGATCGATTCCGCACCCTGGCCGAGGTCCCCGATCGCCATGTCCATGATCCATTCCGCCCAGATCCTCCTGGCCGTCTACATCGCCTTCCTCGGCGCCGGCGGGATCGTGGGGTACAAGAAGGTGGGCAGCCGGGCGTCGCTGATCGCCGGGAACACCAGCGCGGTGCTCTGCCTGGCCGCCCTGCTCTACTCGCTCCTCGTCGACGCCGAGCGCGGGCTCCAGGCGGCCGCCATCCTCGCCCTGGTCTTGACGATCTATTTCAACTACCGCTTCGTGGCCAAGACGCGGCGGTTCATGCCCTCCGGCCTCCTGGCCTTCATCAGCCTGGGCGTCTTCACCTGGCTCCTCATCACCGTCCTCTGATCCCGATCCGCCCGACGCGGCGGGAAAAAATTCCGTCCGGAACGCGACACCTTCGTCCTATCCTGGTGTTGAATACTCCATCGGAAGAGATGCGCGTCCCGGCGCGCCGATCGTCGTCCTGAACGGGGGAGCGGCCGTGATGAATGAGGGGACCGTCGATCATCGCCGAGGATCCGGGAGGTGGGCGACGCTCGCGGCGGCCGGCTGGCTCGGCCTCGCAGCCGTCGCCATCGCCGAGGACCCTCCCGCGCCCGCCGCCGAGGCCAGGCCGGGCGTGAAGGCCGAGGCCGACAAGCCCCCGGACGCCCAGGCCGCGAAAGAGGTCGTCCAGGCGGCGGTGAAGAAGAAAAGGGCCAAGCCCGCGCCGGCCCAGCCCCCGAAACGGCCCGAGCGGAAGGTCGTCGCCCCGACGATGACCTCGGCCGACCTCGACGCCCTCGTCGCGGCCCGGCTCGCCGGGAACAGCCCGGGGGTCAAGCCGGCCCCGGCGACCGGCGACCTCGAGTTCGTCCGCCGGATCTACCTCGACGTGACCGGCGTCGTCCCCACCCCGGTCCAGGTCCGCGACTTCCTCCAGGACGAGTCGGCGACCCGGCGGGCCGACCTGATCGACGAACTCCTGGCGACTCCCGACTACGCCCGCAACTGGTCGCGCTACTGGCGCGAGGTGGTCCAGTTCCGGGCCTCGAACGCGAACGCCCAGCAGGTCCGCTACGACCTTCTGGAAGACTGGCTCGCCGACCAGTTCTCGCGGAACCGCCCCTGGGACGAGATCGCCGTCGCCCTGCTCACGGCCCAGGGCCGGACCGACGAGAACGGGGCCGCCAGCTTCGCGGCGGCGCACACGGCGTCGCCCGTGCAGCTCGCGGGCGAGGCCTCGCGGGTCTTCCTGGGCGTGCAGATCCAGTGCGCCGAGTGCCACGACCACAAGACCGACTCCTGGAAGCGAGAACAGTTCCACGAGCTGGCGGCGTTCTTCGCCGGCGGCCGGGTGCGGCGGGTGGTCAAGCCCTCGCCGGGCGTGCGCGCCGCCTTCGCCGTCGAACAGGCCCCCCGCGCCCGATACGCCATGCCCGACCTGAGCGACCCGGCCAAGACCATCCCCGTCAAGCCTCGGTTCTTCCTCGCGTCCTCGGGATCGGGGACGGCCGAGCGCGTCCCCGACGGCCTCTCCCCCGCGCAGCTTCGCGAGTTGGCCGCGTCGTACATCACCGGCCAGGACAACCCCTGGTTCGCCCGCGCCTACATCAACCGGATCTGGACCGTCCTGATGGGCGAGGGCTTCTACGACCTCATCGACGACATCGGCCCCGAGCGCGAGGTCCACGGCCAGGAGATTCTCTTCCCGTTGGCCGACCAGTGGCGCGAAGGGGGGTACGACGTCCGCTGGCTGTTCCGCACCCTCCTGAACACCCAGGCCTACCAGCGGCGGGCGCGTCCGGCCTCCTCGCCGGCGGGCCGCACCCAGCTCGCCGCCGCCTGCGCCAGCCGACTCCGCTCCGACCAGATCTTCGAATCGCTGGCCGTGGCGCTCGACCTGCCGACCGGCTCCGACCCGGCCCCGAACGGGTCGCCCCGGAAGGCCGACGGCACGCCGCTCAAGCCGGTGAAGGCGTCGGCGAAGGCCAAGAACGTCAAGAAGGCCGCCGAGGCCGCCGGGCTGGCCGGGGCCGCCGGCAAGGGGCCCGCTCGCGGCACCCTCCGCAACCCGTTCAACAAACTGTTCGGCGTCGACCCCTCCACGCTCCCCGACGAGGTCCTCGGCACCATCCCCCAGGCCCTCTTCCTCATGAACGGGCCGATCGTCCACAACCGCACCCAGGCCCGTCCGGGGACCCCCCTGGGAGCGATCCTGGCGCGGTCGACGGGGGATCGCGAGGCGCTCGACGCCCTCTACATGCTCGTCCTCTCGCGGCGGCCGAACGCCAGGGAGGTCGAGGTCTGCGGCGCGTACATGGCGAAGGCCGGCGACCGCAAGGAGGCGTTCGAGGACGTCTACTGGAGCCTCGTGAATTCGACCGAGTTCCTCTCGCGACGCTGAGACCGACCCCCACGGACCCGACCGGCCGACCGACTTTCGCACGGAGCAGATCGTCCATGCGCACCGATTCGAACATCGTCCAGGTGGCCATGAATCGCCACGGGGTCCTCGGCCGTCGCGGGTTCCTCCGGAGCCTGGGGCTCGGGGCCGCGGGGCTCCTGGGCGGGGCGGCTCCGCTCGGCCTCACCGACCTGCTGACCCTCCGCGCCGACGAGCTGCGCAAGCGGCAGACCGCCTGCATCCTGCTCTGGATGTCCGGCGGCCCGAGCCAGTTGGAAACGTTCGACCCCAAGCCGGGCACCGACCACGGCGGGGAGACGAAGGCCATCGAGACCGCCGCGCCGGGGATCTCCATCGCCCAGGGGTGGGAGAAGACGGCCGCCGCCATGAAGGACGTCGCCCTGATCCGGTCGATGACCAACAAGGAGGGGAACCACCAGCGGGCCGACTATCAGCTCCACACCGGCTACACCCCGACGGCCACGCTCAAGCACCCGGGCCTCGGCTCCATCGCCGCGGCCGAACTGGGCGACTCCGGCTTCGACCTCCCCCACATGGTCGCCATCGGCGGGCCCACCGTCGGCGCGGGGTTCCTCGGCGCCGAGTACGAGCCGTTCGTCGTCCCCAACGTCCAGCGCCCTCCCGACAACGTCCAGGCCCGCGTCCCCGTCGACCGCTTCCGGCGTCGGCTGGGCCTTTTGAATCGGCTGGAGAAGGTGGGCTTCGAGCAGGCCGGCGGCGCCGACCGCGTCCGCGACCATCGCGCCCTGTACACCCAGACCTCCAAGATGGTCCTCTCCCCCCGGATGAAGGCGTTCGACCTGGACCAGGAGAGCGCCGAGGTCCGCGACGCCTACGGCCGGACCCCGTTCGGCCAGGGCTGCCTCCTCGCCCGGCGGCTGGTCGAGTCGGGCGTGACGTTCGTCGAGGTCCGCTGCGGCGGCTGGGACACCCACGCCCAGAACAACGACCGAGTCGGCAAGCTGGCCGGCCAGGTCGATCCCGGCTTCGCGACCCTGATCAACGACCTCAAGGGGCGCGGGATGCTCGACCGCACCTTGATCGTCTGGATGGGCGAATTCGGCCGGACCCCCAAGATCAACGCCACCGCCGGACGCGACCACTTCCCCCGCGTCTTCAACGTCGCGCTCGCAGGCGGCGGCGTCAAGGGGGGCCAGGTCATCGGCGCCTCCGGCCCCGACGGGACCGAGGTCAAGGACCGCCCCGTCACCGTCCCCGACCTGATGTCCACCATCTGCCACTCCCTCGGCATCGACGCCGACAAGGAGAATCAGACCGCCATCGGCCGCCCCATGCGGATCGTCGACGGCGGCAAGCCGGTGGCCGAACTCTTCGGCTGAACCGGATCGGGCGTCGTCTCAGGAACGATCGGTTCGGCCCCCACGACCACCGACCACGGCCCGGGCTCCCAGGGCCGCGGCGACGCCCCCGAAGATCCAGAGGGCGGACGGCTCGGGGACCTGCAAGGGGTCGGGGGGGATCGGCGGCGGGATCGGCGAGGGCGCGGCCTGTCCCGGGGGGGTCAGGATGAAGGCGTCCACCACCGTGCTCCACGGCTGGTCCGGGTAAGGCCCCGGGCGCGCCCCGTGGACGAGGAGGTTGCCGCGATCGTCGATGCCGGTGGCGATCATCGTGCCGTAGGTCGCGAGGAGTTCGGCGGGCACCAGGGCTTCGAGCGGCGTCGACGTCCGCGAATTCACGTCGAACAACCACGTCTTCTGAGTTTGAGTTGTGTACCCGCCGAAATCCGTCACCAGGATCTGGTTCGACTGGCTCAACATCATCTCGCTGTGGCTCGCGAGCACCCCGGGCAGAAGATCGACCAGCAGTGCATATCCACCGTCCTCCGAGCGGACGGTGAACACCCTCGACCGGGCGTCCCAGGGGTTCGACGGGTCGCCCCCCTCGGCGGGGACGGTGCCGATCGAGGTCCCGGCGTCGTTGACCTCGGTGACGATCATCGGGTACGTCACGGTCGTGGGGGAGTCGCCCCCATACGCCCGGGTCACCGTCGGCGGGTTTAAAAGCTCGTCGACGTTCGGCGATCGCGTCGTCATCGCGAAGGGGTAGGACACCCCTGTCGTGGAGTTGTTGAGCGTCGACGACATCCAGAGTTCTCGGAGTTCTCCCACATGGGTGGCGGTATAGGGCGAGGCGGAAGAGACCGACGTCAGGGCGACCCCGAGAGCCGTCGCCAGTAGAGATCGCCCAACGAGCCCGATCGCCGCGTCTTTCATCTCGCCCTCCCCCGTCGAAACCGTGGTGCCGTTCGGAGCCTCGTCGCGCCGGTCGGCCGCGATTCTTCGGGAACCGGCGATCCCGTCAAGGCGGATTCAGGCATCGCGTCGTGATGGCGTGGGTGGAGTCGTGTCGCGAGGCGCCCGTCGTGGAGTCGGGAATGGCGCGGTTTTTCCGAAAGCCTGGGCCGGCTCCTGTCGATGATAGGGGATGTATCGGGAGGGCCCGGCGCGCGGTCGATCGCGTCGCCGAAGCGTCTCGGGGCCGGAGGCCTCGGGGCGACGGTCGGGAAGGACGGGGGGCGGAGCCCCTCGGAGCGTCCGGCCGAACTGGTCAAGCAAGATGGCCGACCCGGTTTCGACCGCAACGGCCGCGGATCGTCGACGTCCCGAAGCGGGGCGAGCGGCGGGCGCGGCCTCCTGGGAAAGGAGTTCCCGCATGCGTTTCTCCACACGGTTGGTTCCGGGACTGCTCGGACTGGCGTTCGCCGCCTCGCTGACCGCCGACGCGGTCGGCCAGGAATTCGGCGGCCCGCAGGCGGCCCCCGCGTCCGCGCATAGCCACAAGGGCCTGTTCGGCCGTCGGGATTGCACCGAGTGCCAGCGGGCCCGGGCCAAGGCCCGCGACGGCGTCGACGTCCCGCCGCCGCCGTCCGCGATGCCCCGCGGCGCCGCCCCGGCGGGCGTGGCGCACCAGCACGGCCATCCCCACGCGCACGTCCAGGCCGTCGCCCCCGGCACCACCGGCTGCGCCTCGTGCGAGGCCGACGCCGCGGCGATGGGGGGGACGATCGTCCCCGGCTCGATCGTCGTGAGCGACTCCCCGGCGGCGGGCCGGGCCGTCGTCGGCGGCGAGACCGTCGTCGCCGAGTTCCCGACCGGTCGCGCCGTCTCCGGGGGCGCCGCTCCCGAGCCGGTCGGCGTGGCGCGGGCCAGCCAGGGCAACTTCACCCCGGCCGCCGGCGCGCTCGCCTCGGGCCCCAGCCCGGCCCCCGCGACCCCTCGGTCATGCCGTCCAGCATGATCCCGCCCCAGACCGCCATCGGCGGGACGACGGCCCGCAGCCCCCGGATCATCACCCACATGCTCGACCTCCCCGACCTGACCCGGATCGGCCGCGCGGCCCGCGAGCGTCGCGATCGCGCCGACCGCTCGTCGCACGCCTCGATCTCCTATCAGGAGGGCGTGGGCCCGGTCACGGAACTCCCCGCCTCGGTCGTCTTCGGCAAGGGCGGCCGCTGAGCCCAGCCCCCGGCGCGGCCCTCTCGGCCGCGTCCCGGAGAGCGAACGCCTGAATCGGATGGCCCGGTCCCCCGACCTGTAGCGGGGAGCCGGGCCGTTCCGGCGTTTCGAACGTCGGAATGGTTCGAGATCCGTCCCGCCCCGCACCGATCACAAGAGGCAAGGCCAGAGATGGCCGCGGAGGATCGACGGCGACGCCCCGAGCAGGACGCCCGGGCTGCCACGAACCTCGGCTCGCTTTGATTCCGGACGATCCAGGAGGGTTCATGCAGAACGGGTAAGGGATTGACCATGCGTTGTTTCGGAAATCGGCGAGTGGCCTCTTACGCCCTCGGAATGGCCGCTCTCCTCGGGATGAGCCTGAGCGCGCCGGCGAAGGGTGACGGATGGCGTCTGCACCCCACGCTCCCCGGCGAAGTGCCGGCCTATGACTACACCACCGGCGGCGAGTACTTCGCCCCGCCGGTCCCCTACGGCCACTACGCCAAGGACCCCGTCGGGCACGCCGTCGGCGCGGTGCACGGCGCGGCGGGACACCTGAAGGGCAAGCTCGCGGGCCTTCACGGCCTGGGTGCGGGCTGCGGGGCCGGCTGCGGCCACGGCCACGGCAACGGCCATAACCTGGGAGACGGACTTGGACATCACGGCCGCGGCGGGCTCGGCGACGGCTGCGGCCTCTGCTCCGGCCTGGGAGGCTGCAAGCACGGCGGGGCGGGCATCGGCTCCGGCCTGGCGGGCCTCGGCGGCCACGGGCTGGGCAAGGGACACGGCCACGGCCACGCCGCGGCGGTTCCCGTCGCCCGTCCCAAGAACTTCGGCCCCTATCACCCCGCCGGGGTGGTCGCGACCGCCCAGTCGGCCCCTTCCCCCCAGGCTCTCGTGATGCCGGCCGGTCAGGTCGCCTGCGGTGACAAGGGCTGCGGCCTCGGCGGGCTCCACAACCACCTGTCGGGCCTGGTCGGCAAGCTCAAGTGCAAGCTCTGCGGCGGCAACGGCTGCGGCGGCTGCGGGGGCCTCGGCCTCGGCGACCCCTGCTCCTCCTGCGGCGGCAACGGCTGCGGGGCCTGCCGCGGCTGCGGGCTGCTCTCCAAGCTCAAGCAGTGCCTCGCGTGCGGCGGCGCCGGCTGCAAGCACTGCCTGGCGGGCCTCGGCGGCCTGAAGGGCAAGCTCCACGGCCTGCTCGGCGGCGTCGTCGGACCCAAGTACGACTACTTCGTCGGCGCCGGCGGGCCCGTCCCGCTGACCCCCGGCTATGTCCCTTATATCGTCACGACCCGTTCGCCCCGCGATTTCTTCGCCTTCCCGCCTATGACTCCGGACGGATTCTGACGATCTACTGAATACGGAACGGTGACGGCCCGAAAGGCCCGGCGCGTAACCCGCGCCGGGCCTTTTTTCGTGGCCGTTCGGGATCACGCCCGGCGAGGACCTCCGGGCGCCATCGCTCAGGGAAAGGAATGCCATGCCAGACCCCACGCCCCTCTCCGGGGCCCGGTCGCTCCGCCGCCGGCCCCGCCTCGCGACGGCCGTCGCGCTGACGCTCGCCCTGGCGGGCGGCGTCGCCCGGGCCCAGACCCCCCGCCCCGCGTCCCCGAGATCGGGGAGCGGAGCGGCCTCATCATGCGGTCGACCGACATCCCCGGACGCCTCCCCCCGGACCCGTATCGCGACAACTTCTACGCGACCCGGTACGCCGACCGCGGCCTGGTGAAACACCTGCGCGTCAATCCCAAGGATCAGGGCCTCTACGGCCTGGGCTGGAAGGCCGCCGACACCGAGGTCGTCTACCCGTTCTTCTACGGCAATCCGGGCCGATCCACCGTCACGGCGTCCAGCAAGCCCTGGCCCCGCCCCCTGCGCGCCTTGCAGGGGATGGTCGAGCCGTTCCGGCCGGTCGGCATGTACTACAGCAACGGCGCCCACGTGCCGATCTACGACGTCGACCCCCTCGTCCCCGGCCCCGGCCCCTACCCCTACCCGTTCTATTTCAACTGGGGCCACGGCGGCTGAGCCGACACGACCCGACGAGGGACCGGCCGACCCCCTCGGCCGAGCCGGTCCCCTCGATTCCCTCCCGGCGGCCCGCCTTGCCCATATCCCCCAAGTCCTGTCAGAAAGCTCGGCCGCATCAGGATTTGGGGGGACGTTCCCGTTCGACGGGGTTCTTGACACGACCACGACGATGATATAAGTTGTCCAGACTCGTTATAAGGCTAGGCGTCTTCGTGCGCTCGGATCGAACCGCGAGCCGTCTCCTTGGGGTGCGACGCTGCACTCGGCCCTCCGTGGCCGGTCCCGCCGCCTCCCCCTTCGCCGTCGTCACACCTTGGTGCAGAGTAGAGGCTCCATGGACAACCCGATTCAGGTCGACCTGGGCCGAATCGCGCAAGACTTGCAGATCCGGCGCGTTCAGGTGGAAAGCGTCGTCCAGTTGCTGGACGAAGCCAACACCGTCCCGTTCATCACGCGCTATAGGAAAGAGCGGACCGGCAACCTCAATGAGGTTGTGATCCGCGAGATCCAGATCCGCATCCAAAGGCTTCGCGAGCTCGCCGAGCGTAAAGAAACGATCCTCAAGACGATCGACAAGCAGGGGAAGCTCACCCCCGAGCTCGACGCCGCCATCCGATCGGCCGAGAACCTCAAGCGGCTGGAAGACCTCTATCTGCCGTTCAAGCCCAAGAAGCGGACCAAGGCTTCGGAGGCGCGCGAGAAGGGCCTGGAGCCCCTGGCCGCCCGGATCTGGAACCGCGACGAGACCCTGACCGACCTCATCGCCGCCGCCCAGGAATTCGTCGACGCCGAGAAGGGCCTCGACACCCCCGAGAAGGTCCTCGAAGGGGTCCGGTACATCCTCGCCGAGGCGATCAGCGAGATGGCCGCCGTCCGCGAGGCCGTCCGCAAGGCCGTCTGGAAGACCGGCAAGCTCGTGACCTCCAAGGGCGAGGTCCCCGAGGGCCAGGGCCTGGAATATCGCGACTACTTCGAGTACAGCGAGCCCGTCGCCCAGGTCCCGCCGCACCGCGTGCTGGCGATCAACCGAGGGGACAAGGAAGGCCCGCTCAAGGTCAAGCTCGAAGTCTCGCGGCCCGACCTGGAAGCCGCGTTCTTCGGCCAGCTCCCGCTCGAAGGCCATCCCCAGGCCGACGCCTTCCACGCCTCCGCCGTCGACGCGCTCGAACGGCTGATCCTGCCGAGCATGGAACGCGAGGTCCGGCACGACCTGACCGAGACCGCCGAGAAGCACGCGGTCGACGTCTTCGCCCGCAACCTCCGCAGCCTGCTGCTCCAGCCCCCCATCCCCAAGCAGGTCGTGCTGGCGATCGACCCGGGCCTCCGCTCCGGGTGCAAGGTCGCGGTGCTCGACCCCAACGGCGGCCTGCTGGAGCAAGGGATCATCTATCCCCACGCCCCCCAGGGACGCCGCTCCGAGGCCAAGGTGTTCCTCAAGGATCTGGTGGCGAAGCATCAGGTGAACGTCGTCGCCATCGGCAACGGCACCGCCTGTCGCGAGACCGAGGAACTGGTCGCCGAGATCATCGCCGAAGGGCATGAGTTCAGCACCGACCCCGAAGCCCGCGCCGCCGCCGAGGCCGCCGTCGCCGCCGCGATCGCCGCCGCACCCCCGCGTCGCGAGACCCAGAGGGAACGCGAGCCGCAGGCCGCCGCGACCGAGACTGTCGGCGAGCCCGTCGCCGAGGCCCCGGCCGAGGACGGCGCCGAGCATCAGGCCCACCCCGTCGAGCATGAGGTTGAAACGGGAGCCGAAGTCGCAGCCGAAACCGAGGTGGCGGCCGAAACCGAGGTCGCGGCCGTGAGCGAGTCCTCCTCGGTCGAAGCCCCCGCGTCGGCCGCGAGCGAACCCTCCGCGCCCGAAGAGGCCCCCGCCCCGATCGCCGAGGCCGAGGCGTCCCCCTTCACGGTCCCGGACGATTTCCAGGCCGAGGGTGAGGAAGAGGAAGAGCTGCCGCCCATCTCCGGCGGCGCCCCGGACTCGATCACCCCCGAAACCGAGACCGGCGAGCCGGCGCAGCCCGCCTCTCACGAGCACCAGGCCCATCCCGCGGCCGAGGCGGCGGCCCCCGTCGAAACTGCGGCGCCCGAGCCGACGGCCTCCGTCGAGACTCCGGCGAGCACCGAGGTCGCGGCCGAGCCGACCGCGAGCCCCGAGTCGCCCGCCGAGGCCGCGGCCGAAACGCCCGCGCCCTCTGAAGCTGAAGCGCCCGCCGAGGCCACGGCCGAGACGCCGGCGGCCGACGCGACCGTCGAAACTCCGGCCGCCGCCGAGGGGGGCCAGTCGAAGTCGGGCCGCTCCGAAGGAGGCTCCCGGGGCGAAGGCCGTCGCGGCAAGAACCGCGGGTCGCGCTCCCGAAACCAGCAGCCCCCGCCGCAGTTGCCCCCCGCGCCCCACGAGGCCGACGCCCTGCTGGCCCAGCTCGCCTACGTGATCGTCAACGAGGCCGGCGCCAGCGTCTATTCGGCCAGCCCGATCGGACGCGAGGAACTGCCCGAGTTCGACGCCACGCTCCGCAGCGCCATCTCGATCGGCCGTCGGCTCCAGGACCCGCTCTCCGAGCTGGTCAAGATCGAGCCCCAGAACATCGGCGTCGGCCTTTACCAGCACGACGTCAGCCCCAAGCAGCTCAAGGAGTCGCTCGACGCGGTCATCGCCAGCTGCGTGAACTTCGTCGGCGTGGACCTCAACACCGCGAGCGTCCCCCTGCTCCGCTACGTGTCGGGCCTCAACCAGCTCACGGCCCGTCGGATCGCCGATCGGCGCACGGAGAAGGGCCCGTTCACCAGCCGCGACGAGCTGATCGAGGTCGACGGGGTCGGTCCGGCGACCTTCACCCAGGCCGCCGGCTTCCTCAAGATCGGCGACGGCCCCCATCCGCTCGACCGGACGTGGGTCCACCCCGAGAGTTACGCCGCCGCGACCCGGCTGCTCGAGAAGTTCGAGTACGCTCCGGACGTCGTCCGCGACAAGGAGAAGCTCCCCGAGCTGCGGGCGAAGCTCGCCGAGGTCGACGTCCCCGCGCTCGCCGCGGAGCTGGAGATCGGCGAGCCGACGCTCAAGGACATCATCGAGGCCCTCGGCCGTCCCGAACGGGACCCCCGCGACGACCTGCCCAAGCCGATCTTCAAGAAGGGGGTCCTCAAGCTGGAGGACCTGACCGCCGGCATGGAGCTGAAGGGGACGGTCCTGAACGTCGTCGACTTCGGCGCGTTCGTGGACATCGGCCTGAAGGACTCCGGGCTGGTGCACATCAGCCAGCTCGCCAACCGCTACATCAAGAGCCCGCACGACGTGGTCAGCGTCGGCGACGTGGTCACCGTCTGGGTGATGTCGGTCGACCAGGACCGCAAGCGGGTCTCCCTGACGATGGTCAAGCCCGGCACCGAACGCCATCGCGGCCCCGGCGGCCCGTCCGGCGGCGGTCGTCGCGGCGAAGGGGCGCCCCAGGGCCAGGGTGGCGAAGGTCAGGGCCGTCGCGGCCGGGGCCCGCGCCCCAGCCCGTCGAACCTGACCGCCCCCCCGTGGGCGCCGCGCCGATCGATTCCCGACCGGAAGGGGGCGATCAGGGCCCGCGCCGGTTCGGACCCGGCGGCCCCGGACGACCTCCCGGTCAGGGCGGCTATCGCACCGGCGGCGGCCCCGGCCAGGGGCGCGGCGGTCCTCGCGCCGGCGGCGGCGGCGCCTACGGACGCGACAGCGGTCGCTTCGGCGGCCCGAGGCCGGACCCGCGCACCCAGGGGCCGGTCGCGCCGCGACCGCCCCGGCCGGCCGCCCCTCCCCCGCCGCTCTCGAAGGACGCCCTGACCGGCAACGTCCCATTGCGCACCTTCGGGCAGCTCAAGCAACTCTGGCAGGCCCGCGAAGACGAGCCCGGCCAGGAGGGCGAAGGCGCTCCGCCGTCCGACGCCGTCCGGCCGGAATCGACCCCACCGCCGGCCTCGGAAGCTCCGAACCAGGAGCCGGGCGAAGGCTGATCGCCGCGCCCGGCTCGACCGTCCTCGGCCTCGTCGGCCCCCTCCCCGGAGGGGGCCGACCGGGTCCGGGCGGGTGCCTTCATGATCGACGGCGCCGCGTCGCAGGTGGCTCTCCCCGGCGGCCCGTCGCGCGTCCCCCGGGGGGATTCCGGGAGGTCGAACACAGGATGGATGAATCAACATGGGTGTCTTCGCCTGGCGCAACCTGCTGACCCGTCCCATGCGGACGCTGCTCGCCCTGATCGGGCTCTCGATCCCGATCCTCGGCGTGCTCGGGCTCTTCAGCCTCTCCGACGGCTTGCGCAACATGGTGGGGGACACCCTGAGCCAGATCGAGGGGGTGGTCGTCCTCCGCGAGAACACCCCGAGCCCGGTCGCCAGCACGCTCTCGACCAGCGTCGTCGACAAGATCCGCGCCATCCCCGGCATCCGCGCCGTGGCCCCGGAGGCCTGGGGGATCGCCCCCAACATCGAGGGCCAGGGGATGCTGATGCGAAGCGTCGGCAAGCTCATGACCAAGGGGGCCGGGTCGATCTGGGACCAGCCGGTCATCTCCGGCCAGGACTACGCGACCCACAAGGACCTGAAAAGCGCCGTCTTCCCTCGGGCGCTCAGGGAGCGGGGCGAGGGTCGGTTCCTCGACGAGCGGGACATCGGCAAACCGAGCATCGTCATCAGCCGGAAGATCGCCCGCAACTTCCCGAACGCCCAGGGGGAGCCCCGCAAGGTCGGCGAGCACCTCCAGATCGGCGACGAGGATTGCGAGATCATCGGCATCTACGAGACCGGCTCGATGCTCCTGGACGTCGTCGTCGTGATGGACATCAACACCGCCCGGAAGATCCTCAAGATGCCCGAGGAGACCGTCTCCAGCATCTATGTGGAGGCCCAGACCCCGCCCGGCTACCAGGCGATCTGCGAGGCCATCGAGGCGGCCGAGCCGGGCGTGAGCGCCCGGAGCATGAACGAGGTGCAGGCGAACTTCGGCATGCTGATGGGCCAGGTCGACAAGGTCCTGATGATGATCGTCAGCCTGGCCCTGCTGGTCGGGGTCGTGGGGATCGTCAACACCATGCTCATGAGCACGACCGAGCGGTTCGTGGAGTTCGGCGTGCTGCGGACCAACGGCTGGTCGCAGGCGAACGTGCTCGGCCTGGTGACGCTGGAAAGCGCGTATCTGGGCTTGCTCGCCGGGGTCTCGGGCTGCGTGCTGGCCTGGTTGGGGACGCTGGTCGCCAATCAGTTCATCGGCGGCGGCCTGAAGCTGGGGGTCTCGCCGTTTTCGCTCCTGGTGGGCCTCGGGCTCTCGATCGCGACGGGCGTCCTGGGGGGCCTGTACCCCGCCTGGCGCGCCGCCAGGATGGTCCCGATGGAAGCCATCCGCCTGGGCTCCCACTGACGCCGGATCGATTCCCTTCCGCTGTATCGAGGACGGTCGATGATCGACGTGGTGGACGTTTGGAAGTCGTACAAGAGCGGCACGCGGACCCTCGACGCGTTGCGAGGGGTCACCTGCCACATCGAGAAGGGCCGCTTCGCGTTCATCGTCGGCCCCAGCGGCTCGGGCAAGAGCACCCTGCTCTACCTGCTCGGCGCCGTCGACCGGCCCTCTCGGGGCCGGATCGTCGTCGAGGGCCGCGACCTCACGGCGATGTCTGAGGCCGAGCAGAACGACTACCGCCGCGAGACGGTGGGCTTCATCTTCCAGTCGTTCAACCTGATCAGCAACCTCTCGGCGGTCGAGAACGTCCTGATCCCGTTCCTCCCCCGAGGGGTCACGGCCGAGCAGCGGGAGCGGGCCGTCGACCTGCTCAAGCGCGTCGGCCTGGGGGACCGCCTGGACCACCGCCCCTACCAGCTTTCCGGCGGCGAGCAGCAGCGGGTGGCGATCGCGCGAGCCCTGGTCAAGCGGCCCGTCCTCGTGCTGGCCGACGAGCCGACCGGGGAGCTGGACAGCAAGACCGGCGACGAGATCTACCGGATCCTCCGCGACCTCCAGGAGTCGATGGAGACGACGCTGGTGGTCGTCACCCACGACCGCCGCTTCATCACTCCGCACGACCTGGTCCTCGACATCCAGGACGGCCTCCTGGCCGACGCCGAGCCCGCCGCGCCGGGATTCGGCCCGGGCGGGCTGCACGCCGAGGACTGACGAGCCGGAACGCCCGGCCGCCGCGCTCAGGGCCGCAGGACGATCTTGCCGAAGCCCGCGTTCGAGGCCATCCGTTCGTGGGCCTTGCGGACCTCGTCGAGCGGGAAGGTCGAGTCGAGGACCGGCTTCACCACCCCTTGCGCCAGCCACGGGACGACCTGGTCCGCGAACAGTCGGGTCGCGGCGATCTTCTCCTCCAGCGGTCGGGCGCGGAGCGTCGTGCCGACGATCGACGCTCGCTTCGCCAGCAGGGTGTTCAGGTCGATCTCCGCCTTCGTCCCCGACAGCAGGCCGACCACCACGATCCGCCCCCGGCGCGCGATCGCGGCGAGGTTCTCGGCCAGCGCCCTGGCGCCCAGCAGGTCGACGATCACGGTGACCCCTTCGCCGCCGGTCTGCTCCCGCACCTCCTCGGCGAAGGTCCCGGACTCGTTGACGATCGCCACGTCGAGGCCCAACTCGCGGGCTCGCTCCAGCTTCTCGGCCGTTCGGGAGGTCCCCAGGACGAGACACCCCATCGCGTGGGCGATCTGGACGGCCGCCGTCCCCACGCCGCTCCCCGCCGCATGGATCAGGACGCGCCCGCCGGGGGTCAGCCCCCCCTGCGTCGTAAGGGCGTCGTGGGCGGTGAGGAAGGCCTCGGGGACGGCGCCGGCGGCGTCGAAGTCGAGGTTGTCGGGAATCCGCGCCAGCATCCGGGGGTGGGTCGTCAAGTACTCCGCCTGCGCCCCGCCGGCCACGATCCCGAAGACCCGGTCGCCCACCTTCGCCTGGCCCTCGGCGTCGGGCCCGAGCGCCTCGATCTCGCCGGCGAACTCCAGGCCGGGGATGTCGGCCGGCGATCCCGGAGGCGCGGGATAGAGGCCGCGAGCCTGCAACAGGTCGGCCCGATTCAACGCGCATGCCCGCACCCGGACGAGCACCTGCTCCCCCCGAGGCTCCGGCCTGGGCCGGTCGACCACCTCCAGGACCTCCGGCCCCCCCTTGCCCTTGATGACGACCGCCCTCATGATCCACCTCCCCGCCCAGGCTCCTCCGCGAACGCCGACCGACTCCCGGCCGAACCTCGCGATTCGCGTTCCTCGACTCCCTCCCAGTCTACCGGGCGCGGGGGTGGTTCCGTAGCCGCGAGGGGGGGACGCCCCGTGGAGCGAGGGGGGGCGTCGACCGGCTCCGGCGGACGCCCCTGTCCCGGAGTGGAGGCGGCGTGATAGAACCGCATGGTCCAGGGACGGCGAGGACTCACAGGCGCGGGGGACGGGACATGGCGAAGGTCTTGCGGTGGTGCGCGGCGATCGCGCTTGTGGTCTTCGGGATGATCGGGACGGCTCCGGCCGAGGAGCCCCGCGCGGCGGCCTCGACCTCCGCCGAGGCCGTCGAGACGATCGACGAGAGCGAGCCGGTCGCCGTGCCCGAGCCTTCCGAGAAGGCGATGACGTACTATCGCACCGGGATGGGCTGGTGGGCGTTCAACCGGGTCTGGGGCCTGGCGTTGCCGGCGTTGATCGTGTTCTCAGGCTTCTCGTCCCGCCTGAGGACGCTCGCCGCGCGGGTCGGTCGGGGATGGTTCGGGACGGTCGCCGTCTTCCTCCCGCTGTACCTGCTGGTCACGGCCCTGATCGAACTTCCGATCGACTATTACCAGGGGTTCGTCCGGCCGCACGCTTATGGGTTGTCGAACCAGTCGCACGCGAAGTGGTTGACGGACCTCGCGCTGGGGCTGGGCGTGAACATGGCGGTCGGCGTGCTGATCGCCTGGGGATTGTACGCCCTGCTCCGCCGGAGCCCCCGCCGCTGGTGGCTCTACACGGCGCTGGGGTCGATCCCGTTCCTGCTCGCGGGGGCGTTCGTCATGCCGATCTGGATCGACCCGCTGTTCAACGACTTCGGGCCGATGAAGGACAAGGAGCTGGAGCGGTCGATCCTGGACCTGGCCGGTCGGGCGGGGATCGAGTCGGGCCGGGTGTTCGAGGTCGACAAGAGCGTGGACACCGAGACGGTGAACGCGTACGTCACCGGCTTCCTGGGCTCCAAGCGGATCGTCCTCTGGGACACGCTGCTGAAACGCCTGGGCGAGCGCGAGGTGCTGTTCGTGATGGCCCACGAGATGGGGCATTACGCCCTGGGCCACGTCCTCCGGTCGATCCTCTCGTCGTTCGTGCTGACGCTGGCCGGGCTCTATTTCGTGCATCGGGCGGCCCCGGCGGTGATCGCGAGGTTCCACGCGCGGCTCGGGTTCGACAGGCTCTCGGACGTGGCGTCGGCGCCCTTGATCCTGCTGCTGGTCCAGGTCGCCATGCTGGCGCTGAACCCGGCGGCCATGGCCTACAGTCGACATCAGGAGCACGAGGCGGATCGGTTCGCGATCGAGCTGACGGGGATGAACCGCTCGGGGGCGTCGGCGTTCGTGAAGTTGCAGACGCAGAACCTGGGCAATCCCCGCCCCGGCTGGGTGTACAAGATCTTCCGGGCGTCCCATCCGAGCATAGGCGAACGGATCGACTTCTGTAATAATTACCGACCGAGGCGCGATTCGGCGGGCCGTCCGATCGCGGAGCCGCCCGGCGGTCCCCTTGAGGATTGACGATTGCGCCGCGAAGCCGTCGCGATCGACGTGAAGCGATTCCGGTTGTCGGAAGAAATCGGTCGCCCTATAAAGGAATAGAGACAAGGAAGGCCTTCGACGCGGTCCCATCGCCGAGGATCGCGCGGGGCCCCCGCAGGCGGGATTCGCCCGCGTTCGCGACGCCTCGCCCCCGAAGGGCGGATGACGGGCGGGCGGATCGACGACGCCCCCAGGAGCCGTGAGTGAGACCTCTGCTGGAATCGATCAGGACGTTCTCCAGCCGCCGGCCGTTGTGGGTCGTGGCGATCTGGCTGATGATCGCATCAGGGGTGGGGCTGACGGCGCCGAACCTGACCAAGCTGGCGGCCGAAGGCCAGTCGAAGCTGATGAGCGACGAGGCCGAGAGCCGTCGAGCGGCCGACCTCGTCCGCCGCTGCTGGCCCGACCAGGCGTACGAGTCGACGGTCGTCGCGGCGCTCCATCGGCCGGGGGGCTCATCGACGCCGACCGGCGGTTCGCCGCCGAACTGGCCCGCCGGATCGAGGCGGCCGACCGCCCGGCGACGATCCTCCGGGTGCTCGGCCCCGGAGCCCAGCCGGAGATCGCCAAACGCCTGGTCAGCGAGCAGGGCGACACGTCTCTGGTCGTCGCGCCGCTGGGCGCGGCCAACGTGGCGCCCGCCGCCCACGACGCCGTCGACTGGATCCAGGCCCGGGGCGACGAGCTGCTGGCCCAATCCCCCGACGCGGCCGGGCTCCAGGTCCTCTGGACGGGCGACGCGGTGATCGGCCGCGACTTCATGCACCTGGTGCAGGTCTCGCTCGACCGCGCGGCGGTGGTGACGGTGATCTTGCTGCTGATCGTCCTGGTCTCCGTCTACCGCTCGTTCTGGCTGGCCCTGGTCCCCCTGGCGACGATCGGCGCGAGCCTGATCGTGGCGCGGGGCGTCCTCGCCTGGCTGTACGGCGTCGGCTGGGAGATCTCGCCGCTGGTGGAATTGTTCCTGGTGGCGATCCTGTTCGGCACGGGGACGGACTTCTGCCTGTTCCTCTCCTGGCGATTCGGGGAGCACTTCAACCCCCGCAATCCCGCCGGCGTGATGCGGATGACGATGGCCCGGTCGTTCGTCCCGCTGGTCACCAGCGCGGGGACGATCATGATGGGCCTCATGCTGATGGGGGCCACCAAGTTCCGGCTCTTCTCGACGACCGGGCCGAGCGTGGCGCTGGGCCTGGCGATCTCGCTGCTGGCCACCCTGACGCTGACCCCGGCGCTGCTGGTCTTGCTGGCCAAGGTCCGCCCGTCCTGCTTCGAGTCGTTCGGCGCCCGCTCCAACGGCTTCTGGGAGAAGATCGGCCGCAAGGCGATGGCCCGGCCGCTCCGGAGCTGGGTGGTCACCGTGGTGGTGATGCTCCCGCTGGCCCTCGTCGGCCTCAAGACGCGGTTCGTGATGGACATGCTCAGCGAGATGCCGTCGAACGCCCGATCGGCCGAGAACCTGAGGCTGATCCTGTCCAGGTTCGACCCCGGGATGACCGCCCCGCTGACCGTCGTGCTCCAGTCTCCGGACGTCGACCTGCGCAGCTCCCAGGGCCTGGCCCTGATCGACGACGTGAGTCGGCTGCTGGCCCACCAGCGGAGCAACAAGGAGGTCCGCTCGGCCACCCAGCCCCTGGGGAGCCCGGAGCCCCTCAGCCGGGCGAGGCTCTCCTCGCGCCTCGGGGAGGTCAACCAGGGCTTCAAGCAACTGGCCGAAGGGGGCGTCAGCCTGGAGCAGGGCCTCAACGCCGGCGCCGCCAAGCTCCGCGCCGCGCTCTGGCTCGAAGAGAAGCTGGGCCTGAACGTCTCCGGCGGGCCGACCGCCCCCAAGCCGGCCCAGGCCCCCCCGCGACCCCCGACCCGGACCTGATGCCCGAGGCCCTCTCGCAGGGCCTGCGCTCGGCCTCCGCGGCGCTCCTCTGGACGCAGGGCGTCCCCTCCACCTGGAACACCCCGGCGCTGGCCTCGGCCTTCAACCAACTGGTCCTCCAGGGGGCCAAGGAAGGCGCCCGCCGCCGCGTCGGCGACAAGGGGACCGGGTTCCTCGACGCCGCCGTCCGGGTCGTCGTCGGCGAGCCGACGCCGCCGGCCGCCCCGGCGCCCGCCCCCGCCCCCGCCGCGAATCCGGCCCCGGCGCCTCCCCCGGAGAAGCCCGCCCAGACCCTGCTCCGCGAGTTGACCCGGGCGGCGGAGGGGGCCGCCCAGATCGCCAAGGGGGCGGAGCAGGCCCATCGCGAGGTCAGCGCGATCCTCGCCGACCCGCTGGGGAGCCGCGCCCTCGACCGGCTGTTGATCATGCCGGAGACGGTCAAGGAGAATCCCGAGCTCCTGGAGAGCTTCGCCGCCTACATCACGCCCGACGGCCATCGCGCCCGGATCGACGTGACGCTGGTCGACCGGATCTTCTCGAACGAGGCCATGAATCAGGTGGAGACCATCCGCGACCGGCTGGACGACTACCTGGGCGAGTATCAGGGGATCCGCGTCGTCGCCTCCGTGGCCGGGGTCAACGCCGAATCGGCCGACGTCCGTCAGCTCACCCGCGCCGACCAGGTCCAGAGCTGGTTCATCGTCCCGATCGGCGTCTTCCTGGTCCTCATGATCGCCCTCCGCGATCCGCTCGCCTGCGTCAATCTGGTGGGGACGATGGTCCTGACCTACGGCTTCGCCCTGGGCGCCACGCACGTGGTCTTCGTCAGCCTGCTGGGCGGCGAGGGGCTGGACTGGAAGGTCCCGTACTTCCTGTTCGTCCTGCTGGTGGCGGTGGGGGTGGACTACAACGTCTTCCTGATGACCCGCCTCCAGGAGGAGACGGCCGGCCACGGCTTCCGCGGCGGGATCATCCGGGCGATCGGCCTGACCGGCGGCCTGATCTCCTCGGCCGCGGCGATCACCGCCTGCAGCTTCGCCTCCTTCCTGTTCAGCCCGCTGAGTTCGCTCCGCCAGCTCGGGTTCGCCCTGGTGGTCGGCATCGCGGTGGACGCCCTGCTCGTCCGCCCGTTGCTGGTCCCCTGCGGCCACTGGCTGCTGCGGCGCTCCCGCGAGGTCCTGGGGCCGCGCTACAGCGTTTCCAATGAGAACTTCCGGTTGACCGGCGTGCCCGATTGATCGGGATTGCATCGATTTTCACCCTGGCGACGGCCCGGCGACGCCGATATAATACGGGCGTCGTCGCCATGTGACGATCCGAACGAGCCTGCCGACCCACCCTCCCCGCCACCGCTCGCGCGCCGATGCGCCCGCCTTGCCCTCCTCATCGCTCCTCTCGGTCGCCCGACCGTTTCGGAGCCTCGTGCATGGAGCCGAAAATGAAGATTTCCCAATTTGAAACCGCCATGGGCCTGTTGACGTGCCTGGGGATCGCCTACCTGGCGTACGACCACCTTGAATTGGGCGGCGAGCCCAAGGTCCAGGGACTTTCCGGCTACGTCAGCATCGACGGCAAGCCCATGACCAAGGGGACGGTCCGGTTCATCTCGGCCGACCCGGACCTCCCGCTCGCCTACGGCGGCTACATCTCGAACGGTCGCTACGAGGTCCCGGCGGAGTACGGCCTGGTCCCGGCGCGGTACACCGTCGAGTTCAGCAGCATCCGCAACGACGACGTGAATCGGATGCTCGAGGCCCGGGCGCGCGGCGAGGAGGTGGAGCTGAAGGAGGAGATCCCGCCTCGCTTCAACCTCCAGAGCGACGTCCAGATCGACCTGACCTCCGGCGGCGTCCTGGCGGCCGACTTCAACCTGGACCGAGCGGCCGATCGGCCTTCGACCGATACTCACTTGCCTTGATCTCCGACCCTTGGGTGCCACGGGTTCGTCCCCGAACCCGTGCCGCAAGGCCAAGGCGAGTCATCAAAGCCATTGCGTATGAGGCCGAAGTCAGGGGGCGGCCCGCGGCCCGCCGCTCCACGGCAGGCTGTTCCCACCTGGGATCGCGGGCCGGGGATGCTCGGCCTCGGGTCGAACCGATCGGCGCGGCGCAAGGCGACGGCCCGGGGCGGCCCGGGCCGTGATCGTCGCTCACCAGTCGCCGCGACGGTCGGTCGACCGACCGTCGGTGACGGGTTCAGGAGCGTCGGGAGGAATCGTAGCGGCCGATCAGCAGGCTGGCGTTGTGGCCGCCGAAGCCGAAGCTGTTGGACATGACGTGATCCACGCGGACCTCGCGGGCGACGTTGGGGATGTAGTCCAGGTCGCAACCTTCGCCGGGCTCGTCGAGGTTGATGGTCGGGGGGAGGACGCCGTGGTGGATCGCCAGGGTCGAGGCGATCAGCTCGACGCCGCCGGAGGCCCCCAGCAAGTGGCCGAGCTGGCTCTTGGTGCTGGAGATCTGCAACCGGGAGGCGTGAGGGCCGAACACCGACTTCATCGCGACGGTCTCGGCCAGGTCGCCGAGCGGCGTGCTGGTGCCGTGGGCGTTGATGTAGTCGACGGCGTCGGCGGGGATCCGGGCGTCGGCCAGGCATCGCTTCATGGCGCGGGCGGCGCCGCGGCCCTGCTCGTCGGGGGCGGTGATGTGGTAGCCGTCGCCGGCCGTCCCGTAGCCCAGCACTTCGGCGTAGATCCGGGCGCCGCGGGCGCGAGCGATCTCCTCGGCCTCGAAGATCATGACGCCGGCTCCCTCGGAGAGGACGAAGCCGTCGCGGTCGCGGTCGAAGGGCCGGCTGGCGCGGGTCGGGTCGTCGTTGCGGGTCGACAGCGCCCGCAGGGCGGCGAAGCCGCCCAGGCCCATGTGGGTGATGGCCGCCTCGCTGCCGCCGGTGATGATCACGTCGGCGTCGCCGCACTGGATCAGCTTGAGCGAGTCGCCCATGGCGTTGGACGCCGAGGCGCAGGCGGTCGCGGTGGCCGAGATCGGCCCCCGCAGGCCCCAGCGGATCGAGACCTGGCCGCTGCCGGCGTTGACCATCAGCTTGGGGATGGTGAAGGGGCTGATCCGCGAGGGGCCCTTTTCCATGCAGATCGAGTGCTGGGCTTCGAACTCGCTGAGCCCGCCGATGCCCGAGCCGATCATCACGCCGCAGTTCTCGGGGGAAAGTCGGTCGAAGTCGATGCCCGAGTCGACCACCGCCGCCTCGGAGGCCGCCAGCGCGAACTGCGCGAAGCGGTCGAGGTGCCGGGCCTCCTTGACGCCGAACCGCGCCGCGCCGTCCCAGTCGCGGACCTGGCCGCCGAAATGGACCTTGAAATCCTTCGTGTCGAAGAGGGTCAGCGGTCCGATCCCGCTCCGGCCGGCGCAGAGCGCCTCCCAGAGCTGGTCCAGAGTCTCACCCAGCGACGTGACCACCCCCATGCCGGTGATGACGACGCGTCGCGGCTCTCCCATAATCTTCTTCTCGTTCCGGGAATTGGCTAGGCGTGGACCTGGGACGTTCGGGCCCGGCGCGGCGCGGCGGGGCCGCCCGCCGGGCGGTGCGGCGCGACCGCGCGGGCCGGGGTCACTTGGCGTGCGCGTGCTGCTCGATGTAGTCGATCGCCTGCCCCACCGTCTGGATCTTCTCCGCCTCGTCGTCGGGGATGGTGATGTCGAACTCTTCCTCGAACTCCATGACCAGCTCGACGGTGTCCAGCGAGTCGGCGCCGAGGTCGTTGACGAACGACGTCTCCTTGCTGACCTGATCCTTCGACACACCCATCTGTTCGCTGACGATTTCGATCACGCGCTCTTCCACGGACACGGGCGGACCTCCTGTTTGGAGACGATTCGGGTATTCGAGCCTGGCCGTCCATCGCCCGAGCCGGGGCGCAAGCTTTGGGGACGCAGGTGTCGGGGTTCGGAGAACAGTCGAGAGCTTCCCTGCGGCCCCGAGGGGGAAGGGAGGACGAGGCGGGAGCCGTCCCGTCGGTCGGGTTCGAGGCCCGGGGCCCCTCCGGCTCCGTCGGCGGTCGGCGACGGTGAGCGAGTCCTCCCTGAGTCGGGGCGCCTCGGAGGCTCCCGGTCGAAGGGTCGCCCGCCGCGTCCCGCATCCGTCATTCGATCGAGTAAAATAGCATGCTCGCGGGGCCTTGTCCATCGGGCGGCCGGGCGATCCCGAGATCCCGCGCCGACGGTGCGACCCCTACCAGGCTAACCAACCCAATCGGTCGTTGGCCATGGTTTCTGGAGCGAAATCGCCGTCGGGGATCAGACGGTCATGCCGCCGTCGACGGCCACCACCTGCCCCGTCACGTAGCTCGACGCCGGGCCGCTGAAGAACGCCACCATCTCGGCGATGTCCTCGGGCGAGCCCAGCCGCTTCAGGGGGATCCGGTCCTTCACCTCGGCCTTGATCTTGTCGGGCAGGACGTTGGTCATGTCGGTCGTGATGAAGCCCGGCGCCACCACGTTGACGGTGATCCCCCGCGAGGCCAGCTCGCGGGCGATGGTCTGGCTCAGGCCGATCACCCCGGCCTTGCTGGCGGAATAGTTCGCCTGCCCCGGGTTGCCGCGCAGGCCCGACACGCTGCTGATGTTGACGATCCGGCCGTATCGGCCGCGCATCATCACCGCGCCCACCGCCCGGCAGAAGAGGAACGTCCCCTTGAGGTTGACGTCGATCACCTCGTCCCAGGCGTCGTCCTCCATCCGCAGCATCAGGCCGTCGCGGGTCACGCCCGCGTTATTCACCAGGACGTGGATCTTCTGATATTTCGCCTCGACCTCGTCCACGACCCGCTTGACGTCGTCGGCCGAGGCCACGTCGGCCGCGTAGCCGTCGGCCTCGCCGCCGGCGGCTCGGATCGCCTCCAGGGTCCCCTGCAGCGCCTCGAGCGACCGGGCGACGCCGACCACCCGCGCCCCGCAGGCCGCCAGCTTCACCGCGATCGCGCGGCCGATGCCCCGCGAGGCCCCCGTCACCAGGGCCGTCTGGCCCGTCAGGTCTACGAGACAGCCCGCCTTCGAGCCCGCTTCTTCGGCCATATCGCGCTTGTCCTGCCAGCTAGGGTCGTTGCATCCGGGGGGGACGGTGTCGGGGACGACGCTCATCGTCGTCGACTCGCGACGCATCCCCGCCCAGGGCCCTCCCAACGGGTCGTCCGCTCGAACAATTCGATGCAAGGAATCGAGTCTGGTTATAATCCCGCCCCGAGATTCCCATCAACCCCAATTCGTCGGCCGGGCGTCGGGGTCGATCGCGCGATCCCCGAAGCGCACGGCGTCCGTTTCGTCGTGGTCCCCCTCTCGGTCGACCCTGCCGAACGAGGGCGACGCGCCCGTCGGCCGATCCACCCCCCGCCGCAACCCCCCGAATTGGGTTCGTTCGTCGCGGTGTCGATCCCGGAAAATCGCATAAGCCCGCCTCCTCCAAGTCGTTTGCGTTCAGGACGATTGGCTTCGTTCGGCGCATTTCGTCGTCGAGGCGCTGGGCTCCGCGATGGATCTCGAATTGGCTTCGTCCGCGCCGCCTGAAATTGAAGCCGCGCGATGAAAATCATTTGGGTTAAGTCGTTTACGGAAAATCAGGGCTGCCGGAATTGGCTTTGTTAGGCGATTCTCGTGGGCTGACCCGCTGGTCCTCCGAATCGGGTTCGTTCGTCTCGGATCCGATCCCGTAAGTTGGCTTAAGTCCAGTCAGGAAAACGATTTCTGGACTGGAAAATTGGCTTCGTTCGGCGCTTTTCGTCGTCGCGAAGTCGGTCTCCGCGACGTTCGTCGAATTGGCTTCGTTCGCGGAGCCTGCAAACGAACAAATTCGACGTAAACCCTGGATTGAAATCGAGTTGCGAGATGTTGTCGGCCAATCCGAGATTGGCTTTGTTCGGCGCTGATCGCACGGTTTCTCGTTTGGGCTCGTCGGGCCGGGGGGGCGGGAATGGCGGGCCTCATTTCCACGAATCCTTAACTCCGGAGAAGGAATCGTTGGCGAGCCGCCCGGCCGGGGCGACGTGAGTTGGCGAGGGCCTGCGACGCTCGGCGCGCAACGGTCCCTGAAATTAAGGATGCCGCCGACTTGGCGATCAGGTGCGCCGGCGGATGGAATTTCCACGCAGAGCCCGCCCCCCTCGGGCCAGGCGAGGCGATGGTTCTCGGATAGGTCACTGGGCGTCGTCGCTCCTGGGGTCTCGCCGAACGGCCTCGATCGGGCGAATGGGGATCAGGGCCGGGGATGGTCCGGCTGCGATGAAATCCCTTTCAACTTCCCGGCTCGCAATTGACATGACGGCCCGTGGAGCCATCCTTTGATGTAAGCGTGACATGTTTGAATGTCGAACCCACGATTCGGATGCCCCGAAGGCGTCCCCGCCCGAATCCGGTGGTCGCTATGCTCGACGCCGAGTCGATCAGGATTCGTGGACAGGCCGGGCCCCTCTCGGCTCGCCTCGGGTTCACGTTGATCGAGATCCTCGTCGCCCTGTTGATCATCGGCGTCCTGGTCGCGTTCGTGATCCCGGCGGTCCTCTCCGCGCGACGGGCGGCGGCGCGGGCGCAATGTCTCTCGAATCTGAAGCAGGTCGGCATCGCCCTCGAGTCGTACAACGGCCTGCACCACCGATTCGCCCCCGCCTTGCGCTACCCCAACGGGGCCGTCCTCACGCAGCTCTCCCCGTTCCCGGCGCTCTTGCCGGGCCTGGAGCAGCAGGCCCTGTTCGACGCCGTCAATTTCGCATTCCTGGAGGGGGATTCCCCCGAGTCTCCGACGATCGAGAACCGGACCGTCCGGGGCGTCAGGCTGGGGGTCTTGCTGTGCCCCGCCGACGGCGTCGCGGAACGGGGGTCCAATTACCGCTTCAACCGCGGCGTGTTCAACAACAAGGCCGGCCCTCCGGTCTACGACGGCCCATTCGGGCTCGGCGTCGTCCCGACCGCCGCGGCCGTCAGCGACGGCCTCTCGCGCACGGCGTTCGTCAGCGAGCGGATTTCGGGGGATTTTTCCACGAACGCCCCGGCCGGCGGACGGAACGTCAAGCGGCCTCTCAACGACCTGGGGGCCAACACCTCGGACGAGGATTATGCTCGCCTCTGCCTCCAATCCAGGCCCGACGCCTGGATCTGGAGGTCGGGGCGATACTGGTTCTATTCGGGCGACTTGAACACCTTGTACAGCCATTTCGGCTCGCCCAACGACGCGCGGCCGTCCTGCGGCTGGGACGGTCTGCGCGAGTGGGTCTGCATCGGCCTCAATCCGCCGCGCTCGTTCCATGGGGGGGTGGGCGTCCTGTTCGGGGACGGGCATGTGGAAACGGTCGCCGACGGCGTCGACGGCAAGGTCTGGCGGGCGCTCGGGACCCACGCCGCGAAGGACTGACGGCGGCCGCGCTCGGTACGGCGGGAGCCCCCCAGTCGCCAGGCTCCCGCGCTCGAAAGTCTCGCCCCCCGGATCGTTGCGTTTCTTCACGGTGCGTTGGCGACACGCGCGGGAGGCTGGGATGACGATCCTGTATCTGGTGGCGCTGGTGGGCTGGCAAGGCGCGGCGCCTGGGCCGATCGAATCGTTCCGGGCCAACTTCGCGGCGATCGGGGCCGAGGGGGACTACGAGTACCGATCGGGCAGGCTGCCCAGCGAGCTTTTCGAGGTCGGTGCCGCCCGGCTGAAGGACGCGGTGACCTTCGCCGACGAGGAACCGCGAGTGATCTCGGGGTCGTGGGCCAGCTATGGAGGGGTCGAGTGGTTCTTGCAGGATCCGCCGACGGATTCGGCCGGCGCGTCGGCGGGGGCGAGATCCGGCGCGTCGGCTTCCTCGCGCGACCCGGGGCCCGGCCTGGAGTTGCTTTCCGACGGCTGGGTCGTGGCCAGGCTCGACCTCGGGGAGGCTGACGACGCTCCCGGAGGCACGATCGTCGAGGCCTCGTACGAACCGACGGGCGGTGTGATCTCGCGCGCGAAGGGCCCCTTCGTCTGGTGGGAGTGTTCCCTGAGCGCGATGCTCGCGCTTCGCTTCGACGGGGCGACGCCCGAACTCGGGCGCCTGGAGTTGGACGGCGCCCCGCTGGAAGTCGAGACCTACATCAAGCCGAACCCGTCCGGCTGGGTGAAGATGGAGGTCGCCTACGACCCCCGGATCGGCTTCCTGCCTCGACGGACTCGCTTCATCACCCTGGAGGGGAAGAAAGCCTACGTGCGAGAGTGGCGGCTCGTGGACCATCGCCGGAGCGACGACGGGGGGGTCGTGCCTCTGGAATGGATCAGCGGCCTGTTCCAGTACGACGATTTCGTCGGCTCGTATCCGTCGTACGACGCCTCCACGAAACTCCGTCGCGAGGAGGCGGTCGTCGGGGGGAGCCATTTCCGCCTGACTTCATTCAGGAACCGCCATGAGCCTACGGCCCTGACCCATCTGACGGGGCGCGTGACCCTGGCCTGCGCCGGCGGGGAGAAGCGCCTCGGCGGCACGCCCGCCCGGTTGACGCTCGCCGACGTCCGGCAAAGCCTGGGACGGGGCCTGACCCGCCCGGTCCGGTCGCCGCCGCCGATCTCCGTGGACCTGGAGGAACGCGATCGGTTCAGCCAGCCCCGAAGCGGTCGCTCCTGGACCCTCCCTGCGATGCTCTTGGCGGCCGGCCTGTCGGGCTTCATCCTCGTCTGGAAGCTGCGGACTCACCGGGCGGCTCTGTAGAAGAAGGCAGCGCCGTCGTGGTGGAAGGCCAGGTCGAGCGAGCAGTCGGAGTCCTTGACGACGAGCGCCAGACCCCCGGACCGAGCCGACGCCGAAGGATCCGAGCTGGGCCGTGATTGCCGCCTGCTCCGAGTTCGATTACTCTTGATGCGAAGTGAATGAGGGGATGGCTGCTGGCTGAGGAGGGGAGCGATGAGCGGCACGGTGCGGACGGCGGCGTGGGCGCTGGCGACGGTGTGGGTCGTCGCGACGGTGGTCGGGATCGTCGTCTCCGGCTCAAGCGGGCGATTGCAGGACGGGCCGCCGAAGCCCATCGTCAAGGGGCCGCCGATCTCCCAGGCTGAGGCTCTGGAGTTCGGCGAGGGCCTGGCCGACGCCTTGGCGAGACTCGACGCCAAGGCGGTCGAGGAGGCGATCGACCTGAACGCGTTGATGGAGGCCGCCTCCGAAGGCGTCAAGGCTCCCCCCCGGTTCCGGGAGGAGTTTTATCGCGGGACCCGGAACGCCCTGGAGCGCAACGGCCATACCATCTTCATCGAGTTTCGACCGGTGGTCGAGGCCGGCGCCGTGTTGCGCGCCACGCAGGGAATCGAGTGGGAGGGCCGACCCGCTTTCGTCCTCCGGGTGCTTCCGGCGGATGGGGGCGTCGCTTATTCCGTGTTTATCCTGGATCGCCGGCCGGACGGTCGAATTCGGGCTGTGGATCACTACTCGCTGGCCGTTGGCGAACCGACCTCGCAGGTGATCCGTCGTCTTTATCAGGCTGGCGTCGCGCAGGCCAACCGTGGGCTCCTCGACCGCCTTATGGGAAAGGAACAGCCGCTCATCAAGCACATGGACGACACCGTGCGCATGGCCGCCGCCAATCGTGAGGGGCGGTCGCAGGAGGTCCTGACGATCTACGACGCCCTCCCCGAGGAGTTGAAGAACGAGAAGATCTTTCAGGTAGGCCGGTTCAACGCGGCCCAGAAAATCGGCGACGAGGCCAAGTACCTGGAGGTGATCCAGGATTTCGCCCGACGCTTCCCGGGCGACCCCGCCTGCGATCTCCTGCTGCTGGACGGCTACGTCCTGATGAATCAGCCGGAGAAAGCCCTGGAGTGCGTGGACAGGCTGGAGAAGGTGCTGGGCAAGGACGCATACCTCAAGGTGCTGCGAGGGGGCGTTCTGACGCTCCTGAAGCGGCCCGACGACGCCATCGCGGCCTACCGCGCGGCGATCGCCGAGGAGCCGGATCTGTGGCCCGCCTACGACGCCCTGCTCGTCGTGACCCTGGAACAAAAGCAGTTCGAGGAGTTGGCGAAGCTCCTCGACTCTCTGGAGTCTCAGTTCGAGGAAGATGCCTTCGACCTGTTGAATCTCGACGGATTCACTGAGTTTTTCGACTCGCCCGAAGGCAAGGCGTGGACGGAGAAGCGCGACAAGCCGAAGTCCGACGACGAGGCGCCGAAGCCGTGACGTCCGACCCGTCTTGACGATGTCTGTTCCGCGAATCGCCCAGGGCGCAGGACTCTTCCACCCGACCGAGGCGGGCGAGGCGATCAATGCGTTGGTCGTGGAGTTGCGACTCGCGGATTCGCTCGCATCAGTAGAAGAAGGCGGCGGCGTCCTGGTAGAAGGCGAGGTCGAGGGGGCGGGTGGCGAGGACGGCGGAGTCGAGGGGGACGTCGGCGATCTGGGACCCGGCGAGGGTCAGGACGGCGCCGAAGCGTCGGCGGAGGACGAGTTCGGCGGCGGCGAGGCCCATGCGGGTGGCGAGCACGCGGTCGTGGGCGGTCGGGGCCCCCCCGCGCTGGAGGTGGCCCAGGACGACCGTGCGGGTCTCGACGCGGAGCTGGCGGTCGATGACGTCGGCGATCAGGGCCCCGACGCCCCCCATCTTCGGGTGGCCGAAGACCTCGGCGTCGAGCACGGCGCCGGGGGCGTCCTGATACCGGGCGCCCTCGGCGACGACCACGATGGCGTGGTTCTTGGCGGTCCCTTGCAGCCGCTTGAGGGCGACGATCAGGTGGGGGACGTCGATGGGGACCTCGGGGACCAGGACGTAATCGGCCCCCACGGCCATCCCGGCGAAGCAGGCGAGCCAGCCCGTGTTGCGGCCCATCGTCTCGACGACGATCACGCGACGATGGCTCTCCGCCGTGGTGCGCAGCCGCTCGACCGACTCGACGACGACGTTCACCGCCGTGTCGAAACCGAACGAGAAGTCGGCCAGCATCAGGTCGTTGTCGATCGTCTTGGGGACGCCGACGATCGGGATCTGGAAGTCGTTGATCAGCCTCGCGGCCACCCCCAGCGTGTCGTCGCCGCCGATGACCACGAGCGCGTCGAGCCCCGCCTCCACGAAGTTGCGGCGCAGCCTGGGAACGTCGGCATCGGGGTTCTTGTACGGGTTGGTGCGCGACGAGCCGAGGATGGTCCCCCCCCGGCCCACCAGCGAGTCCACGTCGTGCGGCTCCAGCGGGCGGTAGGTCCCGCGCACGAGCCCTCGCCAGCCTTCCAGGACCCCCACGCACGTCCCGCCCGCGTCCGAGATCCGTCGCACGACGGCCCGGATCACGGCGTTCAAGCCGGGGCAGTCCCCGCCTCCCGTCAGCAATCCGACTTTCATGGGTCGCCGTCCGTTGTCACCAGTCCGTCAAGCCGGCGCTTCCGCCCGCGATATGGCCCTCCGTCGAAGCTATCACGCCCCGCCGCCCCCGGCCAGCCGACGTGCCGGAAAAGCGGCGACCACATGCCCATGCCCGATCGTCGAGCGGCAGCAAGGCCGACGGGCGGGATCACGTCTCACGTCGCCCAAGGTCGGATGACTCCGCCATCGTCTCGACCCCTGTACGCGCGTGAACATTCCTGTGGTAGAGTTCTGAGCCGGGTTTCACGAACGTCGCGATCATTCCAGCCTGCCGGAATCGTGCCGGATGACGAGGGCGACGGACGTGCGGTCGAAGAATTCGAGGACGTGAACGTGGCCGGGGCGGAACGGCAGCGGAAGATCATTCACATCGACATGGACGCGTTCTACGCGTCCGTCGAGCAACGTGACGATCCTGAGCTTCGCGGCAAGCCCGTCGCGGTCGGCGGGGCTCGCGAGCGAGGCGTCGTGGCGGCCGCGAGCTACGAGGCCCGCCGGTTCGGCGTCCGGTCCGCCATGCCCTCGGTCACGGCGAAGCGGAAGTGCCCAGGGCTCATCTTCGTGAAGCCGCGGTTCGACGTCTATCGTGACATCTCCCGCCAGATCCGCGCGATCTTCGCCGAATACACGCCGCTCATCGAGCCCCTCTCGCTCGACGAGGCCTACCTCGACGTCACCGAGAACCTGAAGGGCATGCGTTCGGCGACCGAGATCGCCGAGGAGATCCGCGCGAGGATCCGCGCCGAGACGGGACTGACCGCGTCCGCGGGCGTTTCTTACAACAAGTTCCTCGCGAAGATCGCATCGGACGAGCGGAAGCCCGACGGCCTGTTCGTCATCAGGCCGGATCACGGGCCGGCGTTCGTCGAGGCCCTACCCGTGGGGAAATTCCACGGGATCGGTCCCGTAACCCGGACCAAGATGGACGGGCTCGGGATCCGCACCGGTGGGGATCTGAAACGTCAGTCGCTCATGTTCCTCCAGCAGCATTTCGGCAAGGCCGGGCCCTATTACTTCTCGCTGGCGCGGGGCGTCGACGAACGTCGCGTCTCCGCCGATCGCGTCCGAAAGTCGATCGGCGCGGAGCGGACGTTCAACGCCGACCTCTTCACGGCGGAGGAAGCCCGCGACGCCCTCGAACCGCTGATCGGCCAGGTGTGGTCCTACTGCGAGGGCTCGACGATCCGGGGACGTACGGCGACGCTCAAGGCCAGGTACGCCGACTTCCAGCAGATCACCCGCAGCCGGACGGTCGACGTCCCGGTCGCATCGCAAGCCGTGCTCGAAGGGCTCGTGTTCGCACTCCTGGAGCCCCTCTTCCCGGTCGACAAGGGGATCAGGCTCCTCGGCGTGACCCTGTCATCCCTCGAAGACGACTCGGAACGCCGTCTCGCCAGGCAGCTCCCTCTGCCATTCTAAGGATGGAACGCATGTTCATATCCGCCGGCATCCCAAGAGGTGCAAACGTCGAACAGGCACTCAATCGAGATATCGGGCGAACTGGGAGCGAGGCGTCTATCGACTGAGTCTGGCTTGAGGTCATGCCTGAGATCCGAGGTGGTCGGGAGTTGGCCGAGGTCGACTCAAGGCAGGCCGCCTAAAATTTCTTGCTCGATCGCCTGGCCCATGTCTTAAAGAGAATCGGTGATCCTGCCCATACGCCGGACGCTTGCAGCGGCTTCACAACTTTCATATTCTGCCAGGAAGCCGGCTTTAAAGATGCGTTTTTGAACTCGTCTGTTCGCTCGGTAGGCCGGGCATGCGGAAGAGAGATTTCCCGTGGTTTCAGTGGTTGCACCCATCCGTCGAGCGGTCTCACCGGGTCGAGTTGGGGGGGCGCGGAGCGAATCGAGGGACGATTCAAGCTGAATCAGCCAGGCCACACCGCCTGCCGCCAGGTGAACATTTCGCAGTTCCTGCATGCATCAGCGACTGACGCATCCACCGGTAAGGGCTGCGAGCACGAAACTCAGGCTGAAACCCCGACCGAATTCTGTACGCCAGACCCATGCTTGCCGACGCGTGAACGGTTGCCTTCGAAGGGCCCCGTCGCGAATCCCTTGATGATCACGGAGGAGGTCCTCAATTGCCAAATTTGATCGTCAAGAATTATACGACCAGAAAGTTCCTGGACAGATATGGACTGTTGAACGGCGAATCCCGCATCCTCAACGCGGGCTCGTCTTCCGTGCGGCATGGATCGAAATGCGTCAATGTCGACATCCAGCGCAAGCATGACGTGGATGTCGTTTGCGACATCCAATCTTTGCCCGTTCCGCCGGCCCAATTCGACGCGATCGTCTGCTCCGCGGTGCTGCAATATTGCCAGGCTCCGGAGCGAGTCGCTGGAGAATTCCATCGCGTCCTGAAGCCGGGAGGATACGTGTTCCTCGACACCCCCTGGGTCCAGCCGTACTGTCCAGACACCCCAGATCGATTTCGATACTCGGAGGTCGCCCTCAGGACGATTTTCAAACACTTCGAGATCGTCGAGATCGGTCCTTCCATCCGTCCCGGTTCCGCGTTCGCGATGCTGGGCGTACATATCGCCGGGAGCATGACTCATAATCGCTATATCAATTTCCTGTTGCGCAAAGCCGCGTTCGTGGTTCTTTTCCCGTTTCGATGGATCAGGACCGCCGATGAGAGCAAAACCGCGGGAGCCTTCTACATGATCTGCAGAAAGCCCCCATGCTGACCGTCCCCGGGGCGCCGCCCGGCCGGCGTTCAATGTCCGGGCCGTCGAAGCCCACCGCTCGGGCGAGACGCCCCCCGCTCCGCTCCGCCGAGGCGGGAACGGGCGCCGGGCCCCTAGCAGGAGGCCGACGGGTTTGGGAAGGCGTGTCGGTCGTCCGCTTCCTCGCCGGCCGGTCGTTCGAGGCAGGCGAAGTCTTTCTCCAGGAGGATGCGCACGACGCTGCCCTCGACGGCCTGTTCGTGGGTGAAGCCGACGCGGTCGCCGGCGATCCAGGAGTCGACGTCGGCCCGATCGAGGCGGATGGTCAGGCGGCCCTCGTCGAAGTCGGCCGTGGGGCGCTCGCGAGGGGCGGGACCGGCCTCCACGGCGTAGGCGAAGGCCCTGCCCGGGCCGAATCGGAGGGCTTCCTCGACCCGGCCGTCATCGGCGAGCCGCTGGATGTCCTGGCGGTCCAATCGGACGCGGATCGAATTTCCCTTGAGTCGCAGCTTCATGTTGAACTCTTTAATTATATGTTCGATATTGAGAGCGTCGCCGCCGGTCGCCTGGACGTTCAGTTTTCGGGGATCGTCCAGGAGAGGGGCGTTTCGCCTCGGATCATCCGTGAGGCGGCGCCGGTGAGGCGGAGGTACCAGTCCCTGGGCAGTCCCTCGGCGCCGAGGAAGTGGCGGCCGACGGGGAGCTGGTCGGCGAGCTTGTAAATGGCGGTCCCCTCGTCGACCTCGTCGAACATGCCGACGAAGACCGTCCGCACGCCGAGGTCGCGGAAGATGGCGAACTGTCGCCAGTAGAATTCGCCCCCCCGGCGCGGGATGACGGTGGTCCCCGGCGCCTTGCGCTGGAGGTTGTCCCAGGAGAAGCCGGGGAAGGCCGTGGGCATGTAGCCCTTGCCGGCCGCGTGCAGCTCGGCGACGTCCCCTTCCCAGACGTCCCGGCGGGTGCGGTCCATGGAGGCGTCGTCGTGGTAACGGCCGGCGTCCCAGGGGCTGACGGCGTCGAACGAGCGGTAGACCTCGACCCAGGCGGGGTCCTTGCGGGACGCGCCCCGGAGGGTCCGCCAGTGGGCGTCGACGCCGCCGATCAGGTGGACGCCGCCGTAGTTCGGGTCGTCCTTGAAGAAGGCGACCAACTCCTTCGCCTGCTCCACCGACCAGGGCCGATCGGTGAATCCCAGCCCCCAGAGCAGGACGACGGGCTTCCCCTGATGGTGGAGGTATCGGGAGTCCTCGCGGACCTTGACCCGATCGCAGAGGAACTTCCAGTCGTCCATGACCATCTTCGTCGTGGCGCGGGGGCCGGCGGAGAGGTCGAGCATCATGGCCCAGACGCGGCCCTCGCGGTGGCAGCCCTCGCGGACGTTCGCCAGCACGCGGTTGACGTGCCGGGCGCGGTCCGGGCTCGCGGCCTCGCCGATGAACCGGCTGAGGAAGACGCCGCCGATCCCGTACTCGCGCATCCAGCGCGTGTGGACGAGCGTCGGCCCCTTCGAGTAGCCGCTGTAGAGCCTCGCGGGCGAGCCGTCCGGCATCTTCAGGCCCGGGACCTCGCAGAGGTCCTCGGCCGCGTACTCGGAGACGTCCGGCCACATGTCGACGGTGAACCGCCCGCCCCCCGGCCGTTCGAGCCCCTCTCCCCAGTGGACGAAGCCGAACCCCGAGCCGTCGCAAGGCGTGTTGAACCACCCCTGATAGCCGCAAAGCACCTTGCCGTCGAGCGTCGTCGCGTCCACATCCGCCCGCGACGGCCCGTCGTAAGGCTTCAGCCAGGGCTCGTCGTCGGCCGGGCCGTCGGCGAGGGCGGCCCCCCCGAAACGAGCAGGCAGCACGCGGCCAGCCAGGACGTCAGGATGAGCTTCATGGTCGAACCCCCCGATGGTCGAGGCCGAAGGCCCATCGCGACCCTCGCCCATCCGGAGGCTACCGCGCCCCTCCCCCGGGGACCAGTGGGCCCCGGCAGCCGAACCCCTCCCCAGGACCCGATCCGAGGCGTCGGGATTCTGGAAAAAAGGAAAAAGATCAGGATCTAATGCTGAGAAAGTAAGAAATGTTTGATTTAAGCCTTGGTCTGGGTCATGGAGGCGGTAACATGGGGCTGGATTGCCGGCCCGCGACGGATGGCTCGCTCGGCCCTTGCGCGGCCTCGGCCCCG
Source organism: Planctomyces sp. SH-PL62 (assembly GCF_001610895.1). Taxonomy (NCBI): domain Bacteria; kingdom Pseudomonadati; phylum Planctomycetota; class Planctomycetia; order Planctomycetales; family Planctomycetaceae; genus Planctomyces; species Planctomyces sp. SH-PL62. The sequence continues at coordinate 476,655 of NZ_CP011273.1, forward strand.
ACGTTCCTAACGCCTCTGATCTCGCGACGGCCGGCACACCGTCTCGGCCCAGGGCGGGACCGGGGGCCGCGCCGATGGAGGGATTCCGGGAGGTCGATCCTCTCCGGAGCAGCAAGCCTCGCGGCCCCCCGGCGATGTGTGGGATTGCCAGACGCCTCCCGCGACGAGCGCCCCCGCTCCCATCCAGGCCGAGACGCCCGCCGCCCTTGCCTGAACGAGGGCTTCCACCATGACACGCCTCACCCCCCTATTCTCAAGAGAAACGTGCAGAGACCGCCGCGGCCGGTCGCGGTCGGCCCGGCGACGGATGGCTGTAGAAATCCTGGAGTGCCGCGCCTTGCTCGCGGGCGATCCCACGGCTTACCTGGTCAACCTCACGAGCGCCGTCGGCGCCGGCTCGGGCGCCGCGGGCGACCTGGCCTACGTCGTCGGCCGGGCGAACGCCGACGCCGACCCGGACGGCAGCGTCATCCGGTTCGACCCCGCCGTCTTCTCCACGCCCCAGACCATCACCCTGACCGCCACGCTGATCCTGTCCCAGACGGCCGGCCCGATCGCGATCGAGGGCCCCGGGGCCGGCCTGCTGACCATCAGCGGAGGCGACGCCGTTCGGGTGTTCCGGGTGGACGCGGGCGTCACGGCCTCGATGTCCGGCCTGACGATCGCGGACGGGCACGACGGCAGGGGCGGCGGGATCCTCAACGCCGGGACGCTGGCCGTCTCCCAGGTCACGTTCGACGGCAATCGGGCCGTCGGTCTCGGATCGGGCGACGGGCTCGGCGGCGGGATCTCCAACGCCGGCATCCTGACCATCAGCGACGCCGCATTCGTGCAGAACAGCGCCATCGGCGGGAGGACCGACGACGGCTGGAGCGACGGCGACGGCTATGGCGGCGCCGTCTATAACACCGGGACGCTCTCCATGACGGGGGGGCGTTTCGACGACAATCTCGCCCGGGACGGGGCCTACATGGGCTACGGAGCCGGCGGTGCCGTTTTCAACGCCGGAATGCTGACGATCACCGGTGCCGCCTTCAATGGCAATTCAGCCCAAGGAGGCGCCCCCCTCTGGTTCCCGCTCAGGGGCGACGGCGGCGCGATCTACAATTCGGGCACGGCGACCCTGTCCCGGTCTTCCCTCAACGGCAACCGGGCCATCTACGGCGGGGGGATCTCCAACTCGGCCAGGCTCAGCCTGTTCGACGTCTCCATCACAGGCGGAGGCGCCGTCGACGGCGGGGGCGTCAACAACTCTGGCACGGCCACGATCCAGGGCGGCACGATCAGCGCCAATCATGCCAACGGCACGATCACCACCAAGTATTGGGATGTCACCGATTGCGCGGGGGGCGGGATCGCCAACTCCGGTTCGATGACGATCGTCAACGCCACGATCGCCGGCAACACGGCCTCCATTATGTACGGGAGGGGGGAAAAAGCCCTCGGCGGCGGGGTCGCCAACTTCGGCGCACTCCTCCTGGTCTACACCACGATCGCCGACAACACGGCCGACACGGACGGCGGCGGCGTCTGGACCTCCGGGGGCGAGGCCGTGACCACGTCCGGCGCCAGCCTCTTCCGCAACGCGAACGGCGGGAACATCGCCGTCGCCGACGGCGGCGGCTTCCGCTCGCTGGGGCACAACCTGTTCTCCGACGCCCCCGCCGTCCCGCTCGATCCCGCCGACCTCGTCGCCGTCGACCCTCGGCTGGGCCCCCTGGCCGACAACGGCGGGCCCACCCTGACGATGGCCCTCCTGGCCGGCAGCCCGGCCCGAGACGCCGGAGTCGCCCTCGGCGGCGTGACGACCGACCAGCGCGGGGCCCCGCGGCCCCGGGGCGGGGGCCGGACGTCGGCGCGTACGAGGCCCAGGACTGGGGGACGACCGCCTTCGTCCAGCTCGCCTCGCCGTCGATCGGCTATGGGTCGACGACCGTCGCCCTCCTGTCCGGCCGCATCACCGCCGGGTCCCTCGTCCCGCCGGGCGAGGTGGCCGTCACGTTCCTCGGCGTCACCCGCACCGCCGCGATCGACCCGGCCACCGGCGCGTTCGCCGTCGTCGTCCCCACCGCCGGGCTGCACGTCGCGTCGTCGCCCTACGCCGTCGCCTACCACTACGCCGGCTCCGGCGACTTCCTCGCCGCCGACGCGACCGGGGGCGTGGCGGCGACCCCGGCTCCGCTGACCGTCGTGGCCGACGACCAGGTCGCGGCCTTCGGCGCCGACCCGCCGCCCCTCTCGGCCAGTTACCTCGGGTTCGTGAACGGCGAGGGCCCGGCGAGCCTGGACCGGCTCGCGACCTTGACCACGACGGCCGCCGCCTACAGCCCGCCAGGCCGGTACCCGATCACGGCCTCCGGCGCGGCGTCGCCCGACTACGCGGTCGCGTTCGTGGACGGGACGCTCACGGTGGCCCAGCCGACGAGCCCGCGCCTGCGGCGGCACGTTCGCGTCGTGACGACGCTCTACCGGCGCTCGCTCGGGCGACCCGCCGAGCCCGCCGGCCTCCGCTTCTGGCTGGGGCGGCTGGACGCCGGCACGCGGGCGGAGGACGTCGCCCGCCGAATCTGGACCTCGCCCGAGCATCGCGCCCGGATCCGCCGGGTCGACGCCTGGCAGGGGGCCTCTCGGATCGAGCCCTGATACGCAATGGCTCTGATGATTCGCCTTTGCCGGGGCACCCAATCCTCGGTGATCGAGGCGGGCCGAGGCTCGGACGTCGGCCGATCAACGGGGAGGGCCCAGCGCGGTGGCCAGCCAGGACCGGGCGTAGGCCCACTCGCGGAAGGCCGTGGCGCGGGAAACGCCCATCGCCTCGGCGGCCTCCTCGATCGTCAGGCCCGCGAACAGGCGGAAGCGGGCGATCTCGGCCGAGGTCGGGTCCTCGGCGGCCAGTCGGGCCAGGGCCTCGTCGACGTCCAGCAGGAGGTCGGAGTCGGCGCCGAGGGAGGCGCCGAGGTTGTCCAGGGCGACGGTCCGGGCCCCCCCGCCCCGCTTCCTGGCCCGCCTCCGCCGGGCGTGGTCCACCAGGATCCGTTGCATGGCGACGGCCGCGGCGCGGAAGAAGCCGCTGCGATCGGAGAACGCCGCGTCCCCCAGCCGCAGGTAGGCCTCGTGGACCAGCGCGGTGGCGTCGAGCGACCGCCCGTCCGCCTCGCCCGCCAGCCGCGCCGCGGCCAGCCTGCGCAGCTCGTCGTAGACCTGGGGGAAGAAGCCGCCGGGCGCGGGGGCCGCGCTCATTTCCCGTCGCCTTCCGGCTTCGGGGCGTCGGCCGCCGCCTTCTCGCGCTCGGCCCGCCAGGCCTTCGCGTCCTCGTCCTTCCCGGCGGCCTCGGCCAGCACGATGAGCCGGTCGAGCGCCTCGACGACGCGGGCCTTGCCTTGCGGCGGGATCTTGTCCGTCCGCCGCCTCATCCCGTCGTAGCCGTCCCGCAACAGCGGCTCGGCCTCGGCGGATTTCGCCTGGCCGAGCAGGGCCCCGCCGAGCATCGACTTCGTGTTGAACGTCGTCCAGGCGTCGGGATCGGCCTTCTCGCGGATCGCCAGGGCCTCGCGCAGGAGCGGCTCGGCCTGGTCGTAGGCCTTCACGGCGAGGAGGGCCAGCGAGATGGAGCAGAGGTGCGCGGCCAGCTGGGGGCTCCCCGCGGGCATGGCGGCACGCCCCTGGGCCAGGACTTCCTCGGCGACGGCCCTGGCCTTCTCGGCCCGGCCGGTCCGGGCGAGGAGCTGGAGGAGCTCCGGCGCGACCCAGCTCAACATGGGTAAACGACGGCTCGCCGCGGCCGCCCCTTCCAGCAGGGGCAGGGCCTCGTCCAGCCGCCCGGCGTCCCGATAATTCACGCCCAGGTTCGCCTTGACCAGCCAGGTCTCGTGGTGGTCGGCCCCGAACTTGGCCATCCGCAGCTTGAGGACCTCCTCGAACAGCGGGATCGACCGATCGAGCCTCCTCGACGACCAATAAATCGAGGCCAGGTTGTTCATGCTGAGCAGGGTGTCGGGGTGGTCGGGCCCGAGCTTCGACCTGGCCGCCGCCAGCGCCTCCTCCAGCAGCGGCAGGGCGAGGTCGAGCTTGCCGACGTCCCGGTATGCCGCGGCGAGGTTGTTCATGGTGAGCAGCGTCTCGGGGTGGTCGGGCCCGAGCTTCGTCTTCCTCGCCGCCAGGGTCCGCTCCAGCAGCGGCAGGGCGAGGTCGAGCTTGCCGACCGTCTGGTAGCCCGTGGCGAGGTTGTTCATCAACGTGAGCGTGTCGGGGTGGTCGGGCCCGAGCTTCGTCTCCCGCGCCGCCAGGGCCCGCTCCATGAGCTGGAGTGCGAGGTCGATCCTGCCGACGATCCGGTAGAGAGCGGCCAGGTCGTTCATGCTCATGACCGTCTCGGGATGGTCGTCGCCGAACTTCGCCTTCCGCATCGCCAGCGCCTGCTCCATCATCGGCAGCGCGAGGTCGAACTTGTCGGCGGACTGGTAGACGAGGCCCAGTTGGTTCATGGCGGCGAGCGTGATGGGGTGGTCGGGGCCGAGCTTCGACCTGGCCGACGCCAGCGCCTGCTCCATCAGCGGCCGCGCCAGGTCGAGCTTGCCGGCGGCTCGGTAGAGACCGGCCAGGTCGTTCATGCTCTTGAGCGTGTCGGGGTGGTCGAGTCCGAGCTTCGCCTTCCGCGCCTCCAGCGCCTGCTCCATCATCGGCCGCGCCAGATCGGGCTTGCCGGCGTCCCGGTAGAGAGCGGCCAGGTCGTTCATGCTCCTGAGCGTGTCGGGGTGGTCGAGTCCGAGCTTCGCCTTCCGCGCCTCCAGCGTCTGCTCCAGCAGCGGAACCGCGAGGTCGAGCTTGCCGACGTTCCGATAAACCGAGGCGAGGTTGTTCATGGTGAGCAGCGTCTCGGGGTGGTCGAGTCCGAGCTTCGACTTCTGCGCCGCCAGGGCCCGCTCCATCAGCGGCAGGGCGAGGCCGGGCTTGTCGGCGTCGACGTAGCCCGCGGCGAGGTTGTTCATGGTGAGCAGCGTGCCGGGGTGGTCGGGCCCGAGCTTCGCCTCCCGCGCCGCCAGGGCCCGCTCCAGCAGCGGCAGGGCGAGGTCGAGCTTGCCGACCGCCTGGTAGCCCGTGGCGAGGTTGTTCATCAACGTGAGCGTGTCGGGGTGGTCGGGCCCGAGCTTCGTCTCCCGCGCCGCCAGGGCCCGCTCCATCAACGGCAGGGCGAGGTCGATCCTGCCCATGTCCCGATGGACCGCGGCGAGGTTGTTCATGCTCACGAACGTCGCGGGATCGTCGGGGCCGAGCTTCGCCTTCTGCGCCGCCAGGGCCCGCTCCATCAGCGGCAGGGCGAGGTCGAGCTTGCCGGCGTCCCGGTAGCCCATGGCCAAACCGTTCATGCTGTGCAGCGTGATGGGGTGGTCGGGGCCGAGTACCCTCGTTCTCGCCGCCAGCGCCTGCTGGAACAGCGGCAGGGCGAGGTCGGGCTTGCCGAGGGCTCGGTAGCACTCGGCCAGGGCGAACAGGCTGGCGAGGGTGTGGAGATGGTCGGGGCCGAGCCTGTCCAGGAACGTGGCCCTGGCTTTCGTGACCAGGGCGATCGCCTTCTCCGGATAGCCCAGGCCCGCCTGGGAGTCGCCGAGGACCAGCTGCATCCGCGCCACGGCCAGCGGGTCGCCGATCGCGTCCCCTTCGATCTGCGCCGTCGCCTGGTCCAGCCGCTCGCCCAGGAGCGCCGACAGCGGCTTGCCGTCCTTCTCCGCGGATCGCGGGTTCAGGTCGATGAAGATCGAGCCGAGGACGGCGTTGGCCTTCTCGACCTGGGCCAGCCGCGCCTCGGCCTGGCGACGCTGCTCGACGGCGGCCCGCCGCTGGGTCTCGGCCTCCCGGCGTTGGTCCGCCTCGGCCTGGCGCGCCTCCTCCTTCTGGGCGGCCTCGGTCTCCGCGAAGCCCCGCTGCCTGGTCGCTTCCAGGAGCCCCAGCGTCGTGCCGACGATCCCGCCGACCAGGGCCAGCAGCAACAGCGACGCCGCGACGACCCGGCCCCGGTTGCGGCGCACGAACTTCCGCATCCGGTAGGCCGCCGTCGGGGGGCCGGCGGAGACGGGCTCGTGGTTGGTGAACCGCTCCACGTCGTTGGCCAGGCCGATGGCCGAGGCGTAGCGGCGGTCGCGCTCCTTGGACAGCGCCTTCATGACGATCCAGTCCAGGTCGCCGCGCACCAGGCGGCTGAGGCGGCCCGGCTCGATCTGGCGGTGGGCCGCGAGGTTCGGGAGGGCCTCCGAGGTGCTGATCCGACTCGAGGGCGTGGCGGGCTCCTCCTCGCGGATCAACCGGAGCATCTCCTCCATCGCGGCCCGCTTCAGGGTTTCGCGCCGGATCGGGGTCGAGCCGGTCAAAAGCTCGTAGAGGATCACCCCCAGGGCGTAGATGTCGGCGCGGGTGTCCACGTCCAGGGCGTTGAAGCCGGCCTGCTCGGGGGCCATGTACAGCGGGGTGCCGGCCACGATCCCCAGGCCGGTGAACGCCGGATCCTCCGAGAGCTGCATGCCGCTGACGGCCTTGGCCAGGCCGAAGTCGATCACCCGGGGCATGGGCCTGCCGTCGTGGCTCTCGACCAGGATGTTCGAGGGCTTGAGGTCGCGGTGGATGATCCCCTTCTGGTGGGCGTGATGCACGGCCGAGCAGATCTGGCAGAACAGGGCCAGGCGGGCGGGCACGTCCAGCAGGTGCTGGTCGCAGAAGTCCGTCAGCGGGACTCCCTTGACCAGCTCCATGACGAAGAAGGGGCGGCCCTGCTCGGTGGTCCCGGCGTCCAGGACCTTGGCGATGTGGGGGTGGTCCATCAGCGCCAACGCCTGCCGCTCCGACTCGAACCGGGCGAGCACCGCCCGCGAGTCCATCCCCGGCTTGATGAGCTTCAGGGCGACCTGGCGCCGGACCGGCCGCGTCTGCTCGGCGAGGTAGACGGCACCCATGCCCCCCTCGCCGATCTCCTGGCGGAGCCTGTAGCGGCCGGCGATCACGTCGTCGATGCGTTCGACGCCGTCTCCGCACCGGAGGCCGATGGTGGCCTCCTCGACGGCGGGCGGGCCCGGCGACGGCGCGGAGTCGGGCGGGGTGGCGGGATCGGTGTCGACGGTCGCCTGGGCGTCGGCCGCGAGGGGCCGATCCAGCGCGTCGGGTGGATCGTCGTACGCGGCCAGGAGGGCGAGCACGCGGGCGAGCAGCTCGGCGTCGCCGCCGGCCTCGCGCTCGACGAACGCCCTCCGGTCGTCGGGGTCGTCCCGCTCGATGGCCGCCTGGAACAGAAACTTGACTCGGCCGGGCTCGATCGCCATGGGGGGCTCTCCGCCGGAGGAAAGGTTTCCTCACATGGCGTCAACTCTCGGCGAATCGTCTCAGCGGGGAAAGAAGAATCTCGGAACCCGCACGAGGCCGCCGCGGGCGCGAGCGGGCCCGCGGCGCCCGGCGGAGCCTCGCGGACGCCGCCCGGCCCGGCGTCCGGTCAGTAGCCGTCCGCGGAGACGACCTCGCCGCCGTCTCGCGAGCCGAGCGCCATCCAGGTGTTCTGGTCGATGGACGATTTGATGAAGCGGACCGAGCCGTCGGCCATGCCGACGTTCACGCCGCCGGAGTGATGGCTGCTGATCCCGAAGAGCGAGCCGGTGTCCGCCCCGCAGCCGTCGTTGCAGCCCCAGCGGCAGGCGGAGAACGTGAACCGCGACGACATCGGAGGGATGATGATGTTGACGAACGTGAATCCCGCCGTCCCCTGCGCCCAGCGGTAGCCCGTGTTGGTGCGGAAGCTTGGGCTCGAGATGGACGCCTGGCAGGTGGCCGCCATGCCCATGACGCCGATGATGTCCTGCCGGGCGTCCCGGTAGTTCAGAGCGCCGCTGAGGCCGGACTTGTACCAGCGGTACTTCTCGGTGGTGCCGGAGAAGTTGAGGGCGCCCGTCTTCTCGTCCCAGGATCCGCCCGCGCCCACCAGCATCTCGGTCGCGGCGATCGTGTTCGAAGTGCCGTCCGTGACGTGGCCGATCCCATACGCCGACTGATTGGCGAAGAGGCCGTTGGAGTTGGAGGACGTCGTGTCGGTCCCGGTGCCGATGTTGCCGAAATAGTTGTTGAAGTTCTCGATGCCGACGTACCCGTCCGACGGGCACATGAACGCGGAGACCTTGGTGTCCCACACCGTCGCATTGCTCCAGGTCAGGTCCGAATATGCGGGCGTCCGCGGATAGCATGCGAGGTCGAAGTTGCAGGAGTTGTACAGCGGGGTCTGCTCGAGGTAAGGCAGGAGGTAAGCGTGCGCGCCGAAGGTGCCCCAGTTCGTCTGGACGCCGGGGTCGCTATAGGCGATGGCGGTCATCATCGGGAAGGACCCGACGGTCTGGTGATAGTTGTGCAACCCCAGGCCGAATTGCTTGAGGTTGTTCACGCACTGGGCCCGACGCGCAGCCTCGCGAGCCGACTGCACGGCCGGCAGGAGCAGCGCGATCAGGACGGCGATGATGGCGATCACCACGAGCAATTCGATCAGGGTGAAACCGCGACGGATTTGACGCACGGGAGGTCTCCTCAGCTCGGAGTTGGGAAAAAGGGATGACGGCGAGAACGATTCGTCGGCCCCCGCGTCCACCGCCCCGAAGCCCGCCTCGACGTCCGGGCGCGCCCAAACCACCGAGCTTGATCCCGCGGTCCGGGGGGGACGGCTGCGACAGGCGGCCCGAGGACGAACGGCGTCGCAAGGGCCCCCTGCGTTCCGGGGTGCGAGGTTGCTGGCGCTCAGCGCGACCGCGACGGCCGCCTGGACTGGGACTTGGCCTTGTCCCCGATCATGTTGCCGTAGTGCGCCCTCATGGCGTCCTGCGTCTGCGTGTCGGCCTTCAAGGTCTGGGCGGGCGTCGGCGGCTTCGGGGCGCCCCAACCGCAGCCTTGGAGGAGACCGAGCGAGATCACGACGGCGAGGCGCACCGCTGACGGCCGAAGTTGATGCATCGGTAGTGGCTCACCTAATTGCATAGTATTGTCGGTGTGGAGGATAAGAAACGATCAACGGTTCTTGGGCCGGCCGCAGGTCCACCTGGATGTCATTGCGGACCGGTGCCAGGCAGGTGGCGCATCAGGCTCGACGCCCCTTCTCAATCCTCAGCAACCCGGGAAGCGCTTCGAACGGACCCTCGCCTCATCACGCGAGCTTGCGGATTCCTCCAGGGGAATCCCGGGCTCGGTCGAGTCCACGTTTCAATCAAAGATAAGCAGCATTGAATCAGGGAGAGGTCTGACGTCGGACGAGGTTAAGTCTCATGCGGAGATGTAGCAAGATAATTCGCCCGAATCTCGACCGAGTTCATATCGGCCGGAATATGAACAAGGCGTGAAGATATGGAGACATCGGTTTTAGACGGCCGCAGGTCCGGCGTGCACTCGAAGGTGGGGGGGCGGTCGTCGGCCGAGCAAGCGAAGGGAGGGCCTGGAGGGTCGGGACGCCGCTGGGTCCGTGCATCGGCCGCGACTCGCCCGCGGCCCCCGTCCCGAGCGCCCGGACGAGGTCTCTCCCTCGGGACGCGCGTGAAGTCCGGTCGGAATGGTGGAGGCGCGCCTCATCGAATCCAGTAGGATCCCGGCTCCGTTGCGGCCGGTCGAGGCCCAGCCGTGGAAGTTCCAGGGCGTCGCCTTCGCGCTCGTCGACCGCACGCGAGGAGAGCAAACGTGAGCAAAATGATGACATGCCTCTGGTTCGACCGCGGCCAGGCCCGCGAGGCGGCCGAGTTCTACGCGAGCGTGTTCCCCGACAGCCGGGTCGGGAGCGCCTACGCCTCCGCGACGGACAATCCGTCGGCGAAGGCGGGCGAGGAGCTCACCGTCGAGTTCACCGTGCTGGGCCAGTCGTTCATCGGCCTGAACGGCGGGCCGATGTTCAAGCCGAACGAGGCGGTCAGCTTCATGGTCCTGACCGAGAACCAGGAAGAAACCGACCGCTACTGGGACGCGATCGTCAGCAACGGCGGCCAGGAGAGCCATTGCGGCTGGTGCAAGGATCGCTGGGGCTTCTCCTGGCAGATCACCCCCCGCGCGCTGCTCGCGGCGACGACCGACCCAGATCGCGCCGCCGCGAAGCGCGCCATGGAGGCGATGATGACGATGGGGAAGCTCGACATCGCCATGATCGAGGCCGCCCGCCGGGGCGAGGGCCGCTGAGTCGAGCCCGAACGGCGTGTTCCCGTCGCGCGCGAAGCTCGTGCGGCCGCCGAACCCTCCGGACGAGGGGCTCGAAGTCGGCCAGGCGCCTGAAAGGCTCTCCCCGTGGAGTGCGCGGCCCGCATCCGCGACCCATCCGGCGCGTCTGGACGAGCGTCGCCGCGTCCACGTCCGACCGCGAAGGCCCGGCGCGGGCCTCCAGCCGGGGCTCGTCGTCGGGCGCCTCGGCGGCCGTCGTGGCCGTCGCGAGGATGAGGCCCGTGGTCGCCGTCAGGGTCAGCCGGTCGACTTTCTTTCATGGTCGTCGCCCCAAAGAGGCGCGCCCGCGGCACGGATGGGTCGCGCCCGCCGGGACGTCGCTCCCTCTCCCGCGTCCGACCGCGATGCGGCCGGCCTCGCACCGCCGAGAATCGATGAAGGGCCTCGCCGCTTTTGCACGCGGAATAGGTTGGATAGCCGCGAGGCCCGTCCGAATTCTCGAGGGAAGGTGTCGAAAAATGCCCATGTATACAATCGTTATTCAGTCGGGTTCGGTCGACGAGACGGCGAAGGCGAGCCTCGCGGCCGAGATCACCGCGCTCCACGTCGAGCTTTCGGCGGTGCCGAAGGACTGGGTCCACGTCGTCTTCCAGGAATACGCGCCCGGGAGCGGCTTCAACGCCGGAGAGGCGGGGCCTCTGGTCGCCCTGACGGCCGCGATCCGGAGCGGACGCTCGGCGGACTACAAGCACCGGCTCCTGACGAGCCTCTGGACGCTGGTCAAGGGGGCGACGGGGGCGCTGGACGAGCAGATCGTGGTCGGGTTGCAGGAGGTGGGGCCCGGACAGGCCATGGAGATGGGCCGGGTGATGCCGGAAGTCGATTCGAACGTGTCCTGACGCCATCTGACGAACGAGGAGGTCCGCCGTCATGAGCCGATCCCATGAAGTCGCGATGAACGGGGCCCGGAGCTTGTTCAAGTCGCTGGTGGACGCGGGGGTCACGACCTGCTTCGCGAACCCCGGCACGTCCGAGATGCAGCTCGTCTACGAGATCGGCCTGACCGACGCGATACGTCCGATCCTGTGCCTCCAGGAGGACGTGGTCACCGGCGCCGCGGACGGGTACGGCCGCATGAAGGGGACGCCGGCCGTCGCGCTCCTGCACGTGGCCTGCGGGTTCGGCAACGGCGTGGCCATGCTGCAGAACGCGGCGAGGGCGAATACGCCGATCGTCAACGTCGTCGGCGTGAACGCCTCGTACCACCAGGCCAACTTCCCGGAGCATGAGCTGGTCAACGGCCGCGTCTCCGACATCGCCCGCGTGGTCTCGCACTGGTGCGGCGAGGCGCGAAGCGCCAGCCATCTCGGCGAACTCGGCGTGGAGGCGGCGGCGCTCGCCAAGACGGGCAAGGTCTGCACCATCGTGGCGCCCAACGATCGCCACTGGGAGGAGGCCGTCCCGCCGCCGACGCCGCCCCCGCCGGCGGGACGGCCCCGGGCCGCCGCGGAGGCGATCGAACGGGCCGCCGAACTCCTCGCGAACGGGAAGAAGACCGGGCTCGTGCTGGGGGGGCTCGCCCTCCAGGGCGAGGCGCTGGAGCTGGCCGGCCGGATCGCGGCCAGGACCGGCGCCGTCCTGCTCGCGGAGACGTTCCCCTCGCGCTATCTCTCGCGCGGCGAGGGACGCCCGCCGGTGGACCTGATCCCCTATGAGCTTGAGATCGGCATCAAGTACCTGGAGTCGTACCAGCAGCTGGTCTTCCTCGGCGCGAGGCTGCCGGTCGCGACCTTCGCCTACAAGGACAAGCCCACCCTCAAGAGCGCACCGGGGTGCGAGCTGTTCACGCCGGCCTCGGAGGACCAGGATCTCGAGACGGCGCTCCGCTCGCTCGCCGAGGCGGTCGACGCCCTCGGCACGCCGCCGATCCGCCAGGCCCGTACTCCGGCGTCGGCGTCCCCTTCCGGCGAGCTGACGGCGGATGCCATCGGGCGGACGCTGAGCGAGCTGATGCCGGCCGACGCCATCCTCGTCGACGAGGCGGCCACGAACGCCGCGCCCATCCAGGCGGCGACCAGGGGGGCCCGACCGCACGACTATCTCAACCCCGCCACCGGCGGCGCGATCGGCGGCGGCCTGCCCATGGCCCTGGGGGCGGCCGTCGCCTGCCCCGGCCGCAAGGTCGTCGCGGTCCAGGCGGACGGCAGCGGCATGTACACCGTCCACGCCCTGTGGTCGATGGCTCGCGAGAACGCCGACGTCGTGGTGGTCGTCCTCAAGAACGACGCCTACGCGATCCTCGGCCTCGAGATGGCCCGCGTCCGCGAGGGGGAGCTGAATGCGAAGATGAGGTCGATGCTGGAACTCGGCGACCCGGCGCTGGACTGGGTCGCCCTGGCGAAGGGCCTCGGCGTGCCCGCGAGCCGCGCCGGCACCGCCGAGGAGTTCCATCGCCAGTTCGCGGCCGCGATCGCCGAGAAGGGCCCGCGACTCATCGAGTGCCAGGTCGCCGTCCCGAAGGAGCTGCTCGCGCTGGAGGAGGTCCTCCACCAGCAACGCTGAAGCTTCGACCGTCCGGCGGGCGAAGGTCGCGGCCCGCCGGACGGTCGCCTGGCTTTCGGCGGGATCGGGACGCCCTCTCCTCCCGAGGATCGTGGCGTCGGGTCGATGCGGCCGAATGCGACCTGCGTCGATCTCGCGGCAGGATCAAGGGCGTGCGGGGGCCGGTCTCAGGCAGGCTTTTTGGGCGGCATGAGGACGCGTTCCACCCAGGTGGTGTCGACGTTGCCGTCGATGAAGTCCTTGTGGCGGAAGATGCGTTGGTGGAGGGGGATGGTGGTCTTGATGCCTTCGATGGCGAGTTCGTCGAGCGCCCGGCGCATCCGGTTGATGGCCTGGGGGCGGCTGGGGGCGTGGACGATGAGCTTGCCGACGAGGGAGTCGTAGTTGGGGGGGATGCTGTAGCCGGCGCGGATGTGGGAGTCCCAGCGGACGCCGGGGCCGCCGGGGACGCGCAGGTCGGTGATCCGGCCGGGGGAGGGTCGGAAGTCGTGCTCGGGGTCCTCGGAGTTGATCCGGACCTCGATCGAGTGGCCCTCGGACTTCACGTCTTCCTGGCGGAACGGCAGGGGCTCGCCGGCGGCGATGCGGATCTGCTGCTGGACGAGGTCGATGCCGGTGATCTCTTCGGTGACCGGGTGCTCGACCTGGATCCGGGCGTTGACCTCGATGAAGTAGAAGTTGTTCTCGGCGTCGACGAGGAACTCGCAGGTGCCGGCGTTGGTGTAGCCGACGGCCTTCGCCAGGCGGACGGCGGCCTCGCCGAGCTTGACGCGGACCTCCAGCGGGAGCTGCGCGGCGGCCTCCTCGACGAGCTTCTGGTGCCGGCGCTGGAGGGAGCAGTCGCGGTCCCAGCAGTGGACGACGTTGCCGTGGAGGTCGGCGAGGATCTGGACCTCGACGTGCCGGGGGCGGTCGATGTACTTCTCGAGGTAGATCGACGGGTTCTTGAAGGCGGCCTGGGCCTCGTTGCGGGCGGCCTGGATGGAGGCCGGGAGGGTGGCCTCGTCGCGGCAGACGCGCATCCCCTTGCCGCCGCCGCCGGCCGCGGCCTTGATCAGGACGGGGAAGCCGATGACCTTGGCGAGTCGGACGGCCTCGGCCTCGGATTCCACGGCGCCGTCGGAGCCGGGGACGCTGGCGACCTTGGCCTGGGCGGCGATCAGCTTGGCCTCGGTCTTGAGGCCCATCTTGCGGATGGCCTCATGAGGGGGGCCGATGAACTCGAAGTTGCAGCTCCGGCAGATCTCGGCGAACTGGGGGTTCTCGCTGAGGAAGCCGTAGCCGGGGTGGATCGCCTGGACGTCGGCGACCTCGGCGGCGGCGATCAGCCGGGGGATGTTCAGGTAGCTGTCGGCCGAGGCGCCCTTGCCGATGCAGATGGCGCGATCGGCCAGTTCCAGGTAGGGGGCGTCGCGGTCGGCCTGGGAGTAGACGGCCACGACCTCGACGCCCATCTCCTTGCACGCCCGGATGACCCGGAGGGCGATCTCGCCGCGATTGGCGACCAGTATCCTCTGAAACATCGAACTTCACCACCTCGACTCGACGGGCGCGCCCGCCGGGGTACTTCGGGATCGACGCGGGCCGGACGGGTCAGGCGGGCACGACGCGGAACATGGGCTGGCCGAACTCGACCGGCTGGCCGTTCTTGACCAGGATCTCGGCGATGGTGCCGGAGACGCCGGCGGGGATGTCGGTGAAGACCTTCATGGCCTCGATGATGCAGAGCGTCGTCGAGGGCTGCACGGCGGTCCCGATCGACACGAACGGGGGGGAGTCGGGCGAGCCGGACGAGTAGTACGTGCCGACCATCGGGCTCTCGATGACGATGGTCTTGGGCCCGGCCGGGGCCTCGGCGACCGGGTCGGCCCGGGGCGCGACAGGGGCGGCCGGGGCCGGCGGGGCGTACGCGGTCGGATACGGGGGGCGTATCCCGGCGCGGCGGCGACCTCCGGCCCTCGACGCTGGAGGTGGACCCGGTACGGGCCGTCGGTCACCTCGAGGTCGCTCAGGTCGTACTGCTTCATCAGACGGACCAGGTAGTGGACCTTCTTCACGTCCAAGGGCTCGCCGCCCTTGTCTTCAGCACCCTGATCGCCCATGCCTTCGCTCCGCTTCCCTTGCCTGTATCGTGTCGCGACGGCCGCCGCCGGTGGGCGGGGGCGGGTCGCGGGATCGTCTCTCTCGGAGTACGGGACGGGCCGGACTCCTCGCCTCGCCTCGTCTCGGGTGGATCAGGGCCGCACGGCGTCGAGCCCCTTGGGGAGGTTCGAGAGGACCTCGCGCCCGTCCGGGGTGACCAGCACGTCGTCCTCGATGCGGACCCCGCCCCAGTCGGGGAGGTAGATCCCCGGCTCGACGGTCACCACCATGCCCGGCTCCAGGATCGTCGGCGACTCCCGGCGCAGGCGAGGCCCCTCGTGGACGTCCATGCCGATCCCGTGGCCCAGGCCGTGGTCGAAAAATCGGCCGAATCCCGCTTGCTCGATGAACGAGCGGGCTTCGGCGTCGACGTCCTGGGCGCTGGCGCCGGGGCGGATCGCCGCGATGGCCCGTTCCTGGGCCGCCAGGACGAGGCGATAGACCTTCTCAAATTCTGGAGTGACGTTACCGGTAACCACCATCCGCGTCAAGTCGCTCTTGTAGGATCGGCCGCAGGCCCCCCAGTCGATCAGGACGAAATCGTCGTCGCCGATTCGGGTCTCGGCGGTCGGCCTCGCGTGCGGCAGCGCGGCCCGGCGGCCCACCGCCACGATCGTCGAAAAACTCGTCCCGGTCGCCCCCAGCCCCCGCATGTGCGACTCCAGCCGGTCGGCCGCGTCCTTCTCGGTCTCCCCGGCCTTCAACTCCCCTTTCAGCTTCAGAAAGGCGTCCTGGGCGATGGCCACGGCCTCGCGGATCCGGGCGATCTCGTCGTCGTCCTTGACGGCCCGGAGGGGCTCGACGAGGTCGGTCGTGGGGGCGAGGGCCGTCCCGGCGAGTTCCCCCTTGAGGGCCTCCCAGTCGGCGAAGCTCAGATGGGCGGCCTCGAACCCGAGCCCACCGACGCCGAGCTTGCCGACGACGTGGGCGACGGCCTTGTTCATGTTCTGGACGTTGGGCCGGATGTAGGCTTCCAGGCCGGGGCATTCCTGTTCGAGCTGGGTGGTGAACCGGCCGTCGGAGACGATCAGGTCCCGGTCGCGGCCCACCAGCAGGTAGGACGAGTCGCCGCTGAACCCGGTCAGATAGGCGACGTTGGTGGGGGCGACCACGAGCAGGGCGTCGAGCCGAAGGGCTTCGAATCGGGCTCGCAGGGCGTCGCGACGGTGGAGGAACCGTTCCATGGGGGGCTCCGGGGATCGGGCGGGGGGGAATCCGGGCGGGGTCCTCGAAATCGGCGGGGGGGCCGGCGGGATGGATTCGGGACCGCCGCATGTTACGTTAGCCGGAACCGGCGCCGCCGCAAAGGGGTGGCGGAACGCTCGCCGACATCCCCCACTCCCCTACTCCGCGAGTCCTCACCATCATGACGTTCCGCAAACCGACGCTCCTGGCCGCCGCGGCCTTCGCGACTTTCCTTCTCCCCGCGCTCGCCCTCGGCGCGGACGACGCCAGGCCGCTTTTCGACGGCAAGACCCCCAAGGGCTGGATCCTGACCGACGGCCAGCCGCTCCCCGCGAAATTCGTCCAGGAGGACGGGATCAACCCCCACGGCACCGGGAGCTACATCGTCTCTTATGAGGAGAAGCTCGGCGACTTCATCGTCGACTTCGACTACAAGCTCAGCAAGGGCTGCAACTCCGGGGTCTTCGTCCGCGTCAATGACCTCAAGGATCCGGTCTACACCGGCATCGAGATCGCCCTCGACGACACCACCGGCCAGGGCTACCACGATTCGGGCGCCTTCTACGACCTGGTCAAGCCCACGTCGAACGCCCAGAAGCCGGCCGGCGAGTGGAACCACATGACGATCACCGCCAAGGGCCCCAGGATCGCCGTCTCGATCAACGGGACCGAGGTCTCCAAGATCGACCTCGACGAGTTCGACAAGCCCGGCCTGCGTCCCGACGGCTCGAAGCACAAGTTCGAGAAGGTCGCCATCGGCAAGCTCGACCGCAGCGGCTACCTCGGCTTCCAGGACCACGGCCAGGACTGCTGGTACAAGAACATCACCTTCAAGAAGCCCTAAGCGAGCCGGCGACGTTCGGCGATCGGGGCCGTCGCCTCGCGCGGCGGCCCGATCGCGCGGATTCGAGGTTTTTTCTCGATCGATCGCGCCGGTTCGGTCGATGATGCGGACGACGGAGGCTCTCGGCGTCGATCACGGAGCCCCGCGACGGTTGGCGGGCGGAGGCGGCTCCTGTCGGGCGGTACGCGAGAACCACGGATGGCCCGCACGACCCGCATCGCCCGCCCCAGCTCGAACGCCGCACGCTTCCGAGCGTGGACGGCGATCGGATTCGGCCTCGTCCTCGGCCTCTCGGGGACGCAAGCGGCCGTCGGGCAGGCACCGCCGGCGCAGCCTCCCGACCTCGCCGCCACGGTCGAGCGACTCGCGACGCAACTCCAGGCGCTGGAGCGGCGGAACGCGGCGCTGGCCGATCAGAACGAGTCGCTGGCCGATCGTCTGGCCGACGTCACCGGCAAGTACGACGACCTGAGCCGGCGGCTGCAACGGATCGAACCGGCGTCGCCCGGCTCGTCGATCCCCCCCTCCCCCCGTCCTCGCCCCCGTCCTCGCCGCTGGACTCCGCGTTCGAGGGCGAGCCGGTGACGGCCGGCGCGGGGCTCGCCGATCCGTCGCGGATCGACCCGGAACCCAGGGAGATCGGCGACGAGCCGCCGGACGACTGGCGGCTGGAGGGGACGACGGCCGCGGGTCCTTCGCGGTTCCTGGTCGGCGATTACGACGACGAGCTGGCCTCGTACGTCCTGGTCCGGCCCAAGGACCCCCAGCGCGTCCCGTTCGAGCTGCGGTTCGATCTCGTCACCCAGATGCGGTACACCAACTTCGCCCGCTCCACGGACTCCTGGGTCGACGCCCTGGGTGTCCGCCAGCCGGTCCGTAATTTTCAGACGGTCGAGGTCAACCGAAACTGGGTGGTGTTCACGGGATATGGGATCGATCCCCGGCTCCAATTCAACGCCACGATCTTCTCCTCGACCGCGTTCAGCGATACGGTCTTCATGGGGTGGATCAACTACCGGTTCAACCGGGCTTTCGACCTGAGGGCCGGGAACTGGAACGTGCCGGGCACGCGCGAGTGGATCAGCTCGTTCCGCCATACGCTCGGCGCCGATCGGTCGATGGCGACGACGTTCTTCCGCCCCAACATCAGCCCGGGGGTCTGGTTGCAAGGCGAGCCGATCACCGGCCTGCACTACGTCGCCATGGGGGTCGGCTCGTTGAACCGATTCCTCCAGAACGCGGGGACCTCGGGGCCTTCGGGGGGATTCGGCGGGACCATCCGATGGGAGCCGCGAGGGCCGTTCGGCCTGGGCACGTCGGACATCGAGAACCACCAGAAGCTGACCCCTCGGCTCGGCTTCAACACGGCGTTCTCGCGAGAGCACAATCGCGACCTGGGCCTCGGCAACCTGGACAATCCCGAGAACACCATCATCCGGCTTTCCGACGGCACGCCCCTGTCTCGGCTGGCCGCGAACACGCCCGGCGTCGAGATCTCCGACGTCAACTTCAAGCTCTGGACGATCGACGCGGCCCTCAAGTATCGCGGCTTCGGGATCTCGGGCGAGTACTTCCTGCGAAGGCTCGACGGCTTCCGCTACACGGGAGGACGGCTCCCCTACCGCTCGCTGGCCGACCACGGCGGGATGCTCGAGGCGGGCTACTTCCTGATCCCCAGCAAGCTCGAGGCCTTCGCCCGCACGTCCTACGTGAGCGGGCAGTTCGGCGGGGGCCAGGAATACGGAGGGGGGGCGAACTGGTATCCCCGAGGCGCCCGCACCTGGCGCATGACGTTCGAGGTCCTTCGCATCATCGATTCCCCCGCGCAGAACATCCTGACCGGCTATCGCGCCGGCGAGAGCGGCACGCTGTTCCAGGCCCAGTGGCTCACGGATTTCTGAGCCGACGCCGTCCGACGGAGGGACGCAAAAGGGGACGGGCGAAACGCCGACGGCGTTCGAGCCCATCCCCTCATTTCGACAAGATTCAGGTCGTCTCGCAGTGCGGCGGCCTGGTTAAGCGGCTGGACCGGCGGGTCTGGCGATCACCAGCTGCCGCCGTCGTCGCCCCCGCCCCAATCGCCGCCGCCGCCCCAATCGCCGCCGCCGGAGTCGCCCCAGGAGCCTCCCTGGCCGCCGTCGTCGTTGCCGCCGATGATCGAGTCGCCGTAGGGGTCGGCTCCGGGGTCGGTCTGGCCGCCCATCGGGGAGTAGCCGGAGGCGTCGTTGTGGTGGCCGGAGTGTCGGCCCGAGAACTGGTCGTAGAGCCAGTTGCCGGCCATCGCGCCGCCGATGCCGCCGAGCATGCTGGAGAAGAAGCCGCCTCGGCCGGGCATCCCGCCGTAGCCGGGGCCGCCGTAGCCCGGTCCCATGCCGGGACCGGGGCCGGCGCCGGGACCCATGCCCATGCCGGGCCCGCCCTGGGGGTAGCCGCCGCGCTGGCCGCCGAGGGACCCGCTGAGGAGCCGCACGACGAACAGGACGGCGAGGATGCCCAGGACGATCATCACCAGCGAGCCCACCCCGAACTGGGGCTGCTGCTGCGCCTGGCGGCCGACCTCGACGCGGCCGGGCGCGGGAGCGGCCGGGACCAGTCGGCGGCCGGCGGGGGCCCGGCCCGCGGCGACGGGGCCGTCCGGGAGCGCAGCGTCGATCGCGACGGCGGCGGCGGCGAGTCCGCCGTCATAGTCGCCGTCCTTGAACGGGCCGATGAAGGCGTCTCGGATCTTCAGCCGGGTCGCTTCGGGGAGGGCGCCGGCGTACTTCTGCCGCACCAGGACGTTGGAGAGCACGCGGTCCTTCTTCGAGAGCAGGACGTAGATCCCCTGGGCGTCGACCTCGCGGTCGCGCTTGACGGCCAGGTCGTTGATGGCGCGGAGCTTGATCCGGGACGGGGCGTCGCTCGCCAGGTCGGGGATGGAGTCGACGGTCTCGATCAGGATCGGGACGCCGGTCTGCTTCTCCACCCGATTCAGGTCCTCCTGGACCTGCTTGACGACCTGCGGCGAGAACATCCCGGCGCGGTCGCGGACCTCGGCCGCGTCGGCGGCGGGCCAGGCGAACGCGAGGGCGACCGCGAGCAGCGGGGGGACGGACCAACGAAGCGACGATGACATGGGCCTTCTTTCCTTCCCGGCGCGGGTCGTCCCGCGCCCAATCGAGTCGTCGAACGCGAAGCCGCCTCACGGAACCCGACGGGGCCGCGCGAGAGGTCCTTCGCTTCCTGCGACGAAATCTTTCACGATCTTTGGTACGTCGTCGACCCCGATCGGTTCGCCGGAACCGGCGGCGATCGTTCGCGCGGCTCAGGCGATCGACACTTCGCCGAACCGCGAGACGGCCACGACGTCGGCCAGTCGGAGCAGGACGCGGGAGCGGTTGGGGCGGATCCCCAGGCTGACGGACTCGTAGACGTAGACCTCGCGCGTGGCCGCGCCGTCGCGGAAGTCGTGGAGGTCGGCGTCGCGCAGCTCCAGGAAGAGCGGATCGACGCCGGTGAGGGTTCCCAGGCAGACGTAGGTCGAGATCAGGTCCACGACCACCACCTGGCCGACCAGATCGCGGAGCATCGGGGATTCGTCGGTCACGGCCGGGCTTCCTCGGATGAAAGGTCTTGAAACTTCAAGGTTTATAATCGAATTTCGCGTCGCCGCTTCGGCTTGACGGATTGTAGGGCCCGAGATAACGTCCGGCCACCACCTCCAATCCGAATTCTCGACGCGCCGCCCGGAGCCGTCGGCCCCCGGGCGCCGTGATAGGGCCTTGCGGTCATGATCAAGTCGAATCGCACGCTCATCGTCGTCGCCTTTTCCGCCCTGGGGCTCGCGGGCTGGAAGGGGCAGGATCCCGTCGAGCCCGGCGACGCCCCCCCGGCCGCGCAGGCCTCGGACGAGACGACGGCCCCGGCCGCCGCTCCCGCTTCGGCGCCCGCGACGCCCCCGGTGAAGTTCGTCCTGCTCACCGACGGCCGGCTCATCCAGGGCGTGGTCACGGAGGACCCGGAGGAAGACAAGGTCATCATCACCCAGCCCGTCGGGGCGATGCCGTTCCCCGGCAAGAAGGTGGAGCGGATCTTCGCGACGATGCAGGAAGTCCACGCCTACAAGCGCGACCAGGTCCCCGAAGACGACATGGACGAGCAGGAGAAGCTGGCCAAGTGGTGCCTCGCCAACGGCCTCTCGGCCGAGGCCCAGGAGCACCTGGAGCTGATCCTCAAGCTCGACCCCAAGCACATCCGCGCCACGGCGATGAAGACGTCGATCGCGATGGCCGACGCCCGCCTGGCGAGGCGGCGGGAGATGGACGCCGGCGTCCAGCAGGCCGGGGCCGAGGTCGTCGATCCCCGCCCCGCCGCGCTCGACATGGCGGTCGTCCGCGGCGCGCGCCGGGGGATGGGCATCAGCGACCTGCCCACGATCTTCGACCTCCCTCCCAACGCGGCGTTGAAGCGGGCCCAGGAGTTCAACAACTACGTCCATCCGGTCCTGCAAGCGTACTGCGCCAAGTGCCATGACGAGCGCTATGATGGCGCGTTCCAGCTCGTCCGCCTCAGGAACAAGTCGGACCAGTCGCTCGAGGCGTTGCGGGCCAACCTCGACGCCACGCTCCGACTGGTGGATCGCGACAACCCCGGCCATAGCGAGTTGCTCGCCAGCTCGCTGCGGCCCCACGGGAGTGGGCCGAACACCCGGCCCATCTTCCCGGGGTCGAACGATCGGGCGTACCAGATCCTCGCCGCGTGGGTGAGCAACCTTCGCTCCCGGCCCGCGCCGAACCCGCTGAGCGGCGAGCCGGCGCGGACGAACTCCGACGGCGACGAAACCTTCGCCGCCGACCGGAGCCGCATCAGCCGGTCGACCGCCGAACTCTCGCCGGCCATCGGCCCCGAGGGGGGCACCTTCGCCCCGCCGCCGACCCGCCGCCACATCGAGGTGCCCCCGATGCGGTACGTCCCGGGCCAGGGCATGGTCGAGGACGAGTCCGACGGCGCCGACGCCCCGATCCCCTTCGCCGTCTCGGGCGTGATGCCCAAGCTCCCGGCCGAGGGCGCCCAGGCGGCCCCGACGATCCCCCGCCCCCGCACCCGCGCCGCCGCAGCCCCCCCGCCCCGGCCGACTCGGAAGTCGACGCGGCGCTCCTGACCAGCCCCGGCGACGACGAGGAGGAAGACCTCCCGCCCCCCCCGCCCAAGAAGCCGTCCAAGCCCCTGAAGCTCGACCCGGCCATGCTTCAGAAGGCCCTCCAGCAGCGGAACGCCGGCGGCAACTGATCGAGCCCGGACCCCGAGGCGCCCGGATCATCGGGCGCTTCGGAGTTAAGGGTTTCGGCCCGACGAATGGAAGAACGAACGCGGGCCGAGCCATGCGACTCGGTCCCGAATCAGGGCGACGGCCCGTGTCCTCCTTCCCTCGTTCAACGACGCGGCGAGCCCCAGCGCCGAGTCGACGTCATCGCCGGCGACCACCAGCACCGCCTGTTCGAGCTGCCGCTGCCCTTTCCGGTTCCTCGGGTCGCGACACGCCTGCACGAACAGTCCGAGCACCTCGTTCCTGAGCTCCAGTCGCTTCGGCGACAGGGCGTGAACGTGGATTAACAAGGCGTCGGCGCGAGAGATGGGGCTGGGCTCCAGGGCGACGACGCTCGCGACGCGTGCGACCGCCGCTCGCAACGTCCGGCCCACGCGGTCGGCCTCCGCACGGTCGGCCGGCCTCCGCTCCGCGAGGGCCGCGACAGGCCAGGCGACGACCGTCGCGGCGCGGTTGGGAATCGCGAGGCTCCAGCCGGCTTCAAGAGCTTGATCGATCACCCGGAGAAACGTCTTCGGCTCCGCCGCATACCGGGCCACATCGGCGAGGGCCTGGCAACGAAACCACGGATCCTCCAGGTTCCTCGCAACCTGAATCGCCGCGTCGAAGTCTCGCGCCGCCAGGCGTCCGGCCCGTTCGCGCTCTCTCGCGAGGCTCATGACGGCCCCTTCGCCTTCGTTGAAACTCCGCGGCCCTTCGCCGAGCCTCCCGCTACACCCAGCCGTGGCGTTTGCGGAGCCACCATTCGAAGGTGAGGCAGAGGGTGAAGAGGAGGAAGAAGGGCCAGTTGTCCCAGATCCGGTGTTCGGTCGGGCTGACGTATTCGGTGAAGGCGGCCTTGTCGAGGCCGGCGAGATGCTTGGCGAGTTGTTCGGGGGGGACGGGCTCGCCGGAGGTGATCTCGGCGATCTGGCGGGCGAGTTCGGGGTCGGCGGAGGGGTTCTCCAGCTCGCGGTCGTCCTGGTAGACCAGGAACCGGGCGGTGTCTCGGCCGACTTCCTGGCCGTTCCGCTTGCCGATCACGGTGACCTTGTAGTCGCCGGGCTCGCCGACGGCGGCGTAGGTGCCGCGGGACTCGTCGCCGCGGGTGTAGAGCTCGACGGGCTCGCTGACGGGGGGCTCCCCCTCGCGCTCCACCTTCGTCTCGTAGACGACGTCGGTCAGGGGGGCGCCCTTGGCGTCGCGGCCGGTGACGGTCAGGTCGACGGTCTGGCCCACGGCGGCGCGACGGCGATCGAGGTTCAGCTTGATCTGGTCGCTCCCCTGGTTCTCCTTGTGGGACAGCCAGAAGATCGCCTGTCGCCAGAACTTCCGGTGGGCGGGACGGCCGACCTCGGTGCGGGCCCAGGGCCAGGTGTCGCCGCCGTAGGCGAGAGTGCGGCCCCGGCCGGTCTCGATGCTGAGCATCATCGGCTCGGCGTCGACGCCGTTGACCGTGCCGAGGATCTCGGCGCCGAGCTTGGGCCGGCCGAAGCGGTTGGCGCCCTGGAGCGGGGGGAGCAGCTCCCAGATCCGGGCCGTGTCGGCCGGGTCCGAGCCGAGCTGAAGCAGGTAGCTGTTGAGGCCCACGGCGTTGGGGGTGAACTTGACGCCGCCGGGGGGCTCGATGTCGCCGTCGCCGGGGTGGACCTCCACGGGGAGGACGTCGGCGACGTCGGTCTGGCCCCAGCCGCCGGGGCCGAAGCTGGCGCGGCCGCCGAGCATCATCAGCCCGGCCGCCCCTTTCTTCACCGCGTCGGCCAGGAGAAGCTGCTGGGGGCGGGTGAGGAAGTTGGCGGCCATGTCGCTGAGGATGTAGACGTCGTACCGGCCCGGGGTGAATTCCTCGTCGGCCAGCTCCCCCTTCTCGCCCACGGCCGGGGCCCGGATCAGGGCCCCCTTGACCTCGATGTCGGGCGAGGTGGCGATGGCGTTCATCAGGTAGCGGTAGTCCCAGGTGAAATTCGGCCCCTGGAGGAACAGGACGTTGAGCCCGCCGCTGAGGACGGTGACGAACGTGCTGATCTCGTTGTTCGAGACCACCAGCTCCCCCTCGCGAGGGGCGACCTTGAGGGTCACCTTCTTCTCGCCGGGCGTCTGGGGGATGTAGTTCAGGCCGGTGATCGGGACGGCGTCGGCGTCCTCGGGGATCTTGATCTTGGTCCGGGCGACGGCCGTCGGCTGGTCCTCGACGAACAGCTCCACGTCGAGCGTCTCGCCGGTGAAGCCGCGGGCGGAGAGCGCGCCCCGGACCTCCAGCTTGTTCTTGACGAAGACGGTCGGCCCGGCGGCGATGTCGCGGACGGCCACGTCGCGCGAGCCGGCCCCGGCGCCCTGGGTGCCGAGGACGACCGTCGAGACCGGGGTCTGCTGATCCCGATACCGCCGCGCCGCGACCAGCGGATTGACGCCGTTGTTCGAGCCGAAGTCGGACAGGACGATCAGACGGGCGATCCGGCGGGCGCCCTGCGCCTGCCGCTTGTCCAGCTCCATCAGCGCCGTGCCGAGCTGGGTCTCGCGGCCCTCGGGTTCGGCGGGGTCGGCCCGGCTTTGGCTTCGGCTTCGGCTTCGGGCTTGGCTTCGGCCCCGGGCTTGGCTTCGGCCGCGTCGGGCTTGGGCTCGCGGAGGGCGGAGTCGAACCGATAAGTCTTGACTTCCAGGTCGCCGCCGAGCTTCTCGGCCGCCGCGACGCCCGCCTTGAGGGCCTCCTCGGCGGCTTTCCAGCGGGGCTGGCTGTTGGCCTCGTCCTGGATCTTCATGCTGGAGCTGGAATCGACCAGGAAGATGACGGAGGCCGCCTGCTGCTTCTTCTGCTGGAGGATGACCGAGGGCCGCATGGCCGCCAGCAGGCAGAGCAGGACGGCGAACAGCCGGAGTCCCAGCGCCAGCCACCGCCAGCGCGCGCCGGGGCCGCGAAGCTTCCGCGCGTAGGCGGCGATCGTCAGCGCGACGACGACCGCCGAGCCGACCACGAGCCACGGCCAGGGGGCGATCGGGTTGAGACTGACGCTGAAGCCTGGATCCATGACGTCGCGCAGACCTGATTCGAAGGGATCGGATGAAGGGTGAGGGGACGGCTGCGAGGGCCGCCCCCCTGGGACGATTGTCGCATCGCGGCCCGCCCCGCGTCCAGGGCGAGGCGGCGGCGGCGGTCAGGCGCCGGCCTGGGCCATGCCGGTGGAGGTCGCCGTGACGTCCGCCTGGCCGGTCGGCTCCTTGTAGAACGTGTTCGCCAGGTAGTTCTCGAGGGTCACGAGGATCAGGATCAGCAACATCAGCCAGGGGAAGATCTCGTGGCCCACGCGGATCAGCTCGGTCACCTTCTTGAGGGCCTTGTCGTCGCCGGCCAGGGCGTAACCGTCCTTGCCGAAGAGGACGTCGAGGTCGGCCGTCTCCAGGTCGGCGAATCGGCTCTCCGCGCGGGGCGGGTTAAGGCTGAAGCCCATGGTCTTGCGCGCGTCGCCGGGGCCGACGGCGACGACCGTCCACTGGCCGATCTGCTGGGGCGCGGCGATCTTCAGGGGCTCGCCGGCGGGGGGCGGCGCGAGCCGATCGGTGGACTTGCCGTCGGGCCCGGTGATCAAAACGTCCTGGGGGCGGGCGTCGGGCCCGAAGCCCAGCAGCACGTCGTCGCCGGCGTCGAAGACGAGCTGCTCGCCCGTCGAGCCGGCGAGGTACGGGATCGTCAGGTTCATGACCACGGGGAAGACCCAGTAGCTCACGTTGGGGAACTCGTTCCAGGCCGCGCGGTCCGACCTCACGACGCGGCGGGCGAGCGGGGTGGACCACATCAGGACCCGGCCGGTGCGGGCCCCTTTGAAGTTCCGCTCCACCAGCGCGGGGGCGCCGTCGGCGAAGTTCAGGAGCGTGCGCGAGCCCGACGGCGGCTGCACCTGCCAGTAGCTGTAGACGGGCATCACGGCGAACTGGGCGTCCATCTCGCGGGCGTAGCGGTCGAACAGCGGGTGGGTGACGTCGGCGATCTTGCCGAACGTCGTCCCCTTCCCCGGCGGCGAGACCGCCCTGGCGAGCTGCGCGGGGAGGACCTGGCCGGCGATCGGGCCGTTGTAGTTCTCGGCCTTGCAGCGGTCTCCCAGGCCGACGACGAGCCCGCCTCCCTCGTGGACGTAGGCGTTCAGCAGGCCCCAGCGGGAGTCGTCGAGCGTCTCGACGTTGAGCAGGAAGACGGCGGCGAACTCGTGGAGCGTCTCGCGGAAGCGGTCCAGGTCGGCCGGGCGGGCCCGTTCCAGCTGGTAGCTGCGGCCCGCGCCGGGGGTCGGGTCGGGGTCGAGCGCCATGGCGACGAACTCGGAGTCGGCGTTCAGGTCCGAGACGATCAGGACCTTGAGCGCCGGACGGACCTCGAAGCTGAGGAACCGCTGGTCGTCGAACTTGAGCGGGTCGGGGGCGCCGGTGACGCGCAGCTCGGCGCGGTGGATCTCCCCCTCCTTGAGTCGGGGAGGGGTCAGGAAGCGGACCTCGGCCTGGCCGCCGGCCGCCAGGTCGACGGGCTGCTGGCCTTTCTTGACGCCGTCGAGGTAGAACTCGACGATCCGTTGCGCGGGCTTGTTCCCGTGCGCGCGGACCAGTCCGCGGATCTCGACGGGCTCGCCCTGGGGGGCGGTGTTCTGGGGAAGGGTCGCCTCGTCGAGCGAGACGTTCTCGCGCTCCTCGGGGCCGAGCTTGAGGATGACGGTGGCGATCTGCCCCCCCGCGGCCTTGGCCTGCCTGGCCTTCTCGACCTGGTCGAGCCCTTCGGCGGGGCGTTCGGCGTCCCAGGAGGTCCGGCCGAGGTCGGTCAGGACGTAGACCTCGCGGCGGGGGCGGTCGCAGTCGGCGACGGCCGAGTAGACCTGACCCATGGCCATGTTGAGCGGCCGGTTGACCGGGCGGATCGTCAGGTCGTCGATCCACTTGCGTGCGGTGGCCGGCGAGAGCCCCACCGGGACGCCCGGATCGGCCGAGTTCACCGCGAAGACCAGGCTGGAATCGGGGATGCGGCCGATGATCTCGCGGGCGCGGGCCTTGGCCTGGTCGAGCAGCGTCTCGTCCTGCTCCCGATAGCTCATCGACAGGCTGGTGTCGAAGACAAGGCCGAGCGCCGTCGGCACCGAGTCGTCGCCCAGCGGGGTCTCGGAGTGGAGTCGGGGGCGCGCCAGGGCCAGGGCCATGAGGGCCAGCACGAGCATCCGGGCGGCCAGCAACAGCCAGTTCTTGATCCGCATCTTCTTCTTGGACTTCTTCTGCCGCTCGCGGATCAGGCGAAGGGCGGGGAAGACGACGTGCTTGGGCGTCGGCCGCATGAACAGGTGGAGGATCACCGGGACGGCCGCCATCGCGGCGCCGGCGGCGAGCCCGGCGTGCATCAGCGAGAATTCCATGGGGCTTCAGCCTCGCGCCTGGCGGGACAGCAGGTAGGACATCAAGGCCTTGTCGAAGGCCATCCCCGTATGCAGCGGCACGTAGTCGATCCGGGCCCGGACGCACTCGGCCTTGTAGCCGGCCCGGAAGCTCTCGACCTCCTCCAGGTAGTCGGACTTGATCGCCTCGGCGTCGACCTCGATCACCTCGCCGGTCTCGTTGTCTTCCAGCCGCAGCATCCCCTCGAACGGGAAGGCGGCCTCGGCCTCGTCGAGGATGTGGAACAAAATCACGTCGTGGCCGGCGAACCGCAGCCGGTAGAGCGCCCGTCGGATCGGCTCGGGGTCGGCCAGCAGGTCGCTGAAGATCATGACGAGGCTGCGGTGCCGCATCATCCCGGCTACCTGGAGCAGGCTGGCCTCGATGTCGGTCGTCCCCTCGGGCTTGAGCTGGGCCAGGACCGAGAGGATGTTCGCCAGCTGCGTCCGCCGGCTCCCCGGGGCCAGGCTGCGGCGGACCTTGGTGTCGAACGCGATCAGGCCGACGGGATCTTGCTGGTGGATCATCAGGTACCCCAGCGCGGCGGCCAGGCTGATCCCGTACTCGAACTTGGTCAGCTCCTGGCGGTAGGTGTAGCCCATCGACGCCGAGAGGTCCATCACGAGGTAGCCGGTGAGGTTGGTCTCGGCCTGGAACTTCTTGGTGTAGAAGCGGTCGGTCTTGGCGAAGACGTTCCAGTCGATGTCTGCGATGTTGTCGCCCGGGGTGTACTTGCGATGCTCCGAGAACTCGACCGAGAACCCCTGGAACGGGCTGGCGTGCAGCCCCGCGATGAACCCCTCGATGATGAACTTGGCGCGCAGGTCGAGCCGCGAGACCTGGCGGATCACCTCGGGCTTCAGAAACTTCTCGGCGTTACCCATCGCTGCTCCGCGGGGCTGGTCGCGACGCGCGACGACGGCCGACGCCAATCGCGCAGGGGCGGCGCCGTCCCCTCCCGGGGCCGGCCGACCCTCTCCATCATCCTACGCGGCCCGGGCTCGAAACGCCCAGACGGCGGGGGCGGTCAGGCGCCTTTTCGGTCGTACTTGGGGGTGTCGGGCTCGCGGACCTCGGCGATCAGGCGCTTGATGAGGGATTCCGTGGTCTGGCCTTCGGCCTGGGCCTGGAAGTTGACGCTCAGGCGGTGGCGGAGGACCGGGAGCGCGACCTTGCGGACGTCGTCCAGCGAGACGCTGTAGCGGCCGTCCATCGCCGCCATCGCCTTGCCCGCCAGGATCAGGTTTTGGCCGGCGCGGGGGCCGGCGCCGTAGTCGACCAGGTCCTTGATGAACTGGGGGGCGTACTCGTCGGCCGGGCGGGTGGCGCGGACCAGTCGGGCCACGTAGTCCACCGTGTAGTCAGACGCCGGCACCGACGTCACCAGCCGCTGGAGGTTGACGATCGCCTTGGCCGAGAGGAGCTTCTTCAGCTCCGGCGACTCGCCGCGGGTCGTCCCGGCGAGGATCTTCTTCTCCTCGTCGAGCGAGGGGTAGCCCACCCGGACGTCGAACATGAAGCGGTCGAGCTGGGCCTCGGGGAGCGGATACGTCCCCTCCTGCTCGATCGGGTTCTGGGTGGCGATCACGAAGAACGGGTCGGGGAGCTTCAGCGTCTCCTGGCCCACCGTCACCTCGCGCTCCTGCATGGCCTGGAGCAGCGCCGCCTGGGTCTTGGGAGGGGTCCGGTTGATCTCGTCCGCCAGGATGATGTTCGAGAAGAGGGGGCCGGGGACGAACCGGAATTCGCGACGGCCCGACTCCGGCTCCTCCAGCACGTTCGTGCCGGTGATGTCCGAGGGCATCAGGTCGGGGGTGAACTGGATCCGCTTGAAGCCGACGTCGAGGATCCTGGCGATCGAGCTGACCATCAGGGTCTTGGCCAGCCCCGGCACGCCCACCAGCAGGACGTGCCCGCGGGTGAAGATGGCGGCCAGGATCAGCTCGACGACGTCGTGCTGGCCGATGATGGCCTTGCTCAACTCGGCGGACATGACGTCCCGCGAGTGCCGAAACTCGTCGAGTAGCTGCGTGATCCGGTCGCTCGCTGTGGACATCCGATGTTCCGCCCCTGGAAATTCGAACCGACCCGCGTCGCCGCCCGCGCCCCGACGGCGCCGACGGTCCGCAATTGTAGGCCCCCGCGAATCGGGGATTCAAGCGGCCGGAACGCCCGGCCCGAGGGATCGCCCCCCGACGCCGCCCGAAAATTCAGCGTTCCGCCCGATACGACGACGCCGAGACGCCCTCGTCGGCCGCGTCCTTCCCGCCGCGACCTCCCGGACAGACGCGATTTGAGGAATCGCAATCGCTTGGTCGGTCGAAGGTTGCAACGCGGCCTCGGCCGGACCGGCCGGCGTCGCGCCGGGCTCGGCCCCCGAATTGCTTGAGGCACCCTCCCGGAGGCGACGCTCGAAGTTCCCCGGCGGCCCCTCCCCTCCTCTCCCCCGCTCGACGTCCGCGGCCCTCCCCGGCCCGACTCGGGCGGACCCCCCGCGCGGCCCGGCCCGGCCTCGCGGGGACGCCGTCTCGCCCTCCCCCGGCGCGGCGGCGAACCGACCGGTCCCGGCCGGCCCGAAGTCGCGTCGGCCCCCGCTCGGGGACGAATCCCAGGAATCAGGACGGAAGATCCAGATGATTACAAGCCTTCATGTGCTCGCCCGACTGGCGACGCTCGCGTTCGCCGGCCTGTCGCTGGCCGCGTTGACGGCGGCTCGGATGCAGCCCCTTCCCGAAGGGCCGGCTGCGGCTGCGGCGTCGAACCCCTGGGAGGCCCTGACGGCCGACGTCCGCAACGGCCGACCGCCCGTGGATCTGCTCCACCGCGAGGACGGCCGGCTGCGGCGGCTCGTCGTCCCGGACGCCGAGCGCTGGGATTTCCTGACGACGGCCCCCCGGATGGGCGCGGACGGCTCGATGGAGGCCGTGGGCCGGTTCGCCACCAGGGCCGGGGACGGGGGACCGTCCGGCGAGGGAGCCGTGGGACTGGTGCGGGTCCGGCTGCCGGAGGCCGAGGTGCTGGAGCGCGTGGAACTCGACGTCGTGCCCACCGGTCGCGTCGCCTGGGACCCCGCCCGGGCCGACCACGTCGTCTTCCCGGGCTCGACGGGGCGGCTGTACTCCTACCGGTTCCTCGCCGACCCCGCGGCCGAGACCGGGCGGGGGGGCTCGGCGGCGCTTCTCCTGGACTGGCGGTGTGAGGCCCCGGGCGGGCGCGCTCCCTTCGTGGTCGATCCCGTGTGGCCCGCCGCGCCCGAGCTTCGCGGGGTGCTGATCGTCTCGCTCGCCAGGCTCCGGCGGACCGACGAGCCCGGGAAGGCCCTGCCGATGGCCCCCTGGTGGGTCGAGCTGGGGGACGACGGCGAGGCGATCGTCGCCGCCGGGCCGCTGTTCGACGACGCCGAGCTCGACGGCTACGACCCGAGGTCGCGGATGCGACATCCGAACGTGGCGGCCCGGGACGGTCGTCTCCAGTTGATCTACCTGCTCCACACCCCCGGGGCCGACCAGGCCGTCCCCTACTCGGCCGACCTGGAAATCTCGACGGAGACGGGCCGTCCCCGCGTGAGGCCGGGCTCGGCGGCTCCGGTCGGTCGCGCGATGGCGGCGGTCGGCGCGCTCGTCCCGTCGCTCGACGGCCGATCGGCCTTCGCCGCGAGCCAGGGGACGGACCGCATCCTGCGGCTCCCGCTGGACTCCCGGCCGACGGCCTCCCCCGCCCCCGCCGCCCGGGTCGACCTGGCGAGGATCGCCGACTGATCCTCCCCCGCGCCCGGGACGCCCCAGGCGACTTTCTCGCCTTGCCGTCGCCTCGCCGGGCGTGGGATAGTTGTCGTAGGGGGCGCGTCGGCCGTTCGGCGGGCGCGGTCGCCCCGGACTCGGGAGGCTCGCCATGGCGCACAGGTTCCGGGGGGTGTTCAGGTTGGTCGTCGGGCTCGCGGCGGGGGCCGTCGCCTGGGGCTCGACGGTCGGCGAGGTTCGCGCGGCCGTGACCCATGAGCAGGTCGAACGCGCCATCCGCGACGGCGTCCGCTTCCTCAAGAAGCAGCAGATCCCCGAGACCGGGGGCTGGCGGGATTACCAGGTCGGCGGCGAGGCCCGGACCGGGCTCACCAGTCTCGTCACGCTGGCCCTCCTGACCGCCGGGGAGCCCGCCGACTCGCCCACGATCCGCTCGGCGCTCGACTTCCTGCGGAAATGGAGCCCCGATCAGCTCGATTCCACCTACGCCGTCGCCCTCCAGACGATGGTCTACGCCGCCGCCGACCCCAAGGCCGACGTCAACCGGATCATCGCCAACGTCGACTGGCTGGAGCGGGCCCAGATCCGGCCCAACGACCCCGTCGACTGGCCCGGTTCGTGGAGTTACAACCTGGGAAAGCGGTCCCCCGGCGACAACTCCAACACCCAGTACGCCCTGCTGGGGCTGCACGCGGCCTCCGAGGCGGGCGTCCAGGCCAAGCCCGAGGTCTGGAATCTGTCGCGGGCCTACTGGGAGAGCGCCCAGCGCGGCGACGGCGGCTGGGGCTATCACCACAAGCAGCGCGATTCGGGCTCGACCGGCAGCATGACGGCGGCGGGGATCTCCAGCCTGGTGATCACCGGCCTCCGCCGCTTCCAGGGGTCCGAGGAGATCCACGGGGAGAACATCCAGAACTGCGGCAAGGTGACGGTCAACAAGAACCTCCAGCGCGGCATCAACTGGATGGCCGGCCGCTTCCAGGTCGGCCAGAACATCAATATGGGCCCGGCCTGGCGGCTGTATTACCTGTACGGCGTCGAGCGCGCCGGGCGGCTCGGCGGCCTCCGGTTCTTCGGCGAGCACGACTGGTATCGCGAGGGCGCCGAGGCCCTCGTCCACGAGCAGGACAAGCTCGGCGGATTCTGGGAAGGGGTGGTGAACGAGAGGGACCCGCTCATCGCCACCAGCTTCGCGCTCCTGTTCCTCGCCAAGGGCCGGGCGCCGGTGCTGGTGAACAAGCTGCGGCACGGCCCGCAGACGGACTGGGACAACGACCCCGACGACGTCCGCAACCTGGTCAACCTGGTCTCCCAGGACTGGAAGCACCTGCTGACCTGGCAGGTGGTCGATCCCGGCTCGGCGAGCGTTGAGGAGCTGCTCCAGGCCCCGATCGCCTTCATCAACGGCCACCTCGCCCCCGAGTTCTCCGACCTCGCCGTGAAGAACCTCCGCGACTACGTCGACCAGGGGGGATTCCTCGTCGCCGACGCCTGCTGCGGACGCGAGGAGTTCGACGTCGGCTTCCGCGACCTGATGAAGCGGGTCTTCCCCGAAGAGAATTACCGGCTCAAGCCCCTCTCCAACGACCACCCGATCTGGCGGGCCAAGCACCTGCTGACCCCGGGGATCTATCCGCTCTGGGGCGTGGAGCACGGCTGCCGGACGGTCGTGATCTACTCCCCCAAGGACCTGTCCTGCTACTGGAACCAGATGGACCGCACCGAGCGGGATCGCAAGAACCCGGCCATCGGCCTGGCGACGATGGTGGGCCAGAACATCGTCGACTACGCGACCGGCCGCGAGCTGCCGGCCGACAAGCTGGTCGTCCGCGAGGTCCGCGAGTTCAAGGCCGACGTCCCCAAGCGGGGCTCGCTTCGGATCGCCAAGCTCCAGCACGGCGGCGACTGGAACATCGCCCCGCTGGCCGTCCCGAACCTGATGGACGCCCTGCGCAAGCCGCCGCTGGGCTTCGACGTGGCCGTCTCCCAGAAGGACCTCTCGCCCAGCGACCCGGCGCTCATCTACTACCCCCTGATCTACTTCCACGGCCGCGCCGCGGCCTCGTTCTCGCCCGAGGACATGGAGGCCCTGCGGAAGCACATCGATCCGGGGGGCGGCACCATCTTCGCCGACGCCGCCTGCGGCAGCCCCGGCTTCGACGCCTCGTTCCGCCGCTTCGCCGCCGAGCTGTTCCCGAACAACCCCCTGGTGCCGATCCCCAAGGACGACGAGCTGTTCTCCGAGAAGGTCTACTTCGACCTGAAAGACTCGCAGTACACCAAGGCGGCCGGCGGCGGCAAGGACTACCCCCAGCTCGAAGGGGTCAAGGTCAACGGCCACTGGTCCATCATCTACTCCAAGTTCGACATCGGTTGCGCCCTCGAACGCCACTCCGGCCTCGACTGCAAGGGCTACACCTACGAAAGCGCCCTGCGGATCGCCGCCAACGTCGTCATCTACTCCACCCTCCCCTGACCCGACTGCAGGGTTCCCGTCTGGCCAGCAAATCCTTCCCCCCTCGCGGGGGAAGGTGGCCCGAAGGGCCGGATGAGGGGGAGACGAGCAGGAAAACCGACGCTTTTCCGTGTCGTCCGCGTCGTCGGCGCCCCTCGTCTGGCCCTGGGCGCCAGGGGCGTTCACGCCTGGCCCTGCTGCTTCGCGATCGATTCGACGCGGCGGATGTAGCCTGCGGAGTCGAACTTCTTGCGGGTGCTCTCGTAGCTCATGAAGCGGACGGTGCCGAAGATGGGGCGTTCGGGCCAGGGGCGGTCGTGCTTGCCGCCGACGGCCCAGGCGACCCCCGTGTAGCCGTTGGGGTCGCGTCCGTCCATCTCGTAGCGATCGTTCAGCTCGACCGCGACCGCGAACGCCTGCTCGGCGGTCGGCGACCACTCCAGGATCTTCTTGGCCCAGTACATTCGCAGATAATTGTGCATCCGGCCGGTGAGCGTCATCTCCTTCTGGGAGGCGTTCCAGAGCGGGTCGTGGGTCTCGGCCCGTTCTAGCTGGTCCGAGGTGTAGACGACCGGCCGAGGGTCGTCGGCGTGCTTGGCGAGGGTCTTCCTCGCCCACTCGGGGCAGCCGGCCAGCGAATCATAGTCAGGGTTGCGCGCCACGAAGTTGATCGCCAACTCGCGACGGACGATCAGCTCTTCGAGCAGGACGTCGATCCCCTCGCGCGGGCCGTCGCTCTGGATCGCGGCCAGGGCGATCGTCGTCGGGCTGATGTGGCCGTAATGGAGGTGGGCGGAGAGTTCCGTGGTGCAATAGGGCGTCGGCTCGTTGCGGTCCTCGGCGTACCTGTGCAGACGCTCGTCGAGGAATCGCTTCAGCCGCCGCATCGCCTCGCGAGTGCCGCCGACGTAGCCGGGGACTTCTCCCACGCCTCCCACCCGGAGCGCCTTCATCAGCGAGTCGGGCTCGATTTCCGCGCCGTCGGGGATCTCGCCGGGCCAGGGCTGGCGGGCTCGGATCTCGGGGATCGGCTTCAGGTATTCGTCCCAGACGCGGTGGATCTTGGGCCGGAGCGTCCTCGCGGCGTACTCCTCCTTCGGGAAAAGCGAGGTGGGGACGACGACGTCGGCGTCGACCAGGTGGAACGGAACCTTCAAGGCGCGGGCGACGACCTCGCGCCAGCGTCGGCCCACGCGGACGGGGTTCTCGTCGCCGACGACGAACGCCGCCCCGACCTCCTCGGCGAAGGCGGGGACGACCTCCTCGGGCGATCCCAGCCTGACGACCAGCGGCACCCCCCGGCGCTCCAGGTCGGCTCGGGCGTCGACCAGGCCCTCGACGAGGAAGCGATAATGCCGACGCTGGGCGGCCGGATAGTCGGCGGTGAGGCCGAAGACGGCGATCACCGGCTTGCCGATCGCGTCGCCCACGGCGATCGCCATGTTAAGCGCCGGATTGTCGACCCCTCGCTGGGCGCGTTGCATCCAGTAGACGACGCACGCCCCGTCCGAAGCGGGAGCCCCGTCGCGGGCCGCCCGCACGCGAGGGTGGGGGGCGAGGAGACGTTCCAGGGATGGTCCGGACATGTTGCGCCTTGAGCGAGGGGGCCGAGAGTCGGGTCGCCGCGACCCGATATTGTAACGGCGGCCCGGCCTCGCCGTCGCCAGGGGGGCCGGGGCCGGACGTCGCTCTCATAGGCCGGCGGCGGACGCGGGAAGGGCGGTGCGACCGGGCATTGTGACGGTCGCCCGGGCGGCGGGGTACGTTCGGCGGCTCGGCGCGGGTTGAACGCGGGGGGCTCTGGGGCCATAATGGGAAGATGGGCCGACCCGGGCGTGCCGTCGGGCCGCCGTCGGCTCCCCTCCTCCATCCTGCCTCCCCCCTGCACCGCGAACGAACAGGTGAAGCGAACATGGCGCGTCGGCGTGTTGGACTCTGGCTCGTGGGAGCCTTCGGCGGGGTTGGGACGACGATCACGGTGGGCCTCGCGGCGATGGCGAAGGGGCTCGTCGATCAGACCGGCCTGACGACCGGCCTCCCCGCGTTCCGCGACCTGCCCCTCCCCGCCCCCGGCGATTTCGTCGTCGGCGGGCATGAGATTCGGAACACGACGTTCGCCGCCTCGGCCGAGGAATTCCGCGCCGCGTCGGGGGTCTTCGACGCCTCCTGGCTGGAAGCCTGCCGCGACGAGCTGGCGGCGGCCTCCGCGCGGGTGCGGCCCGCCCCCCGATACGGCCTGAGCCCCACCGTCGCCAAGCTCGGCGACTGGGCCGCCGACGCCTCCGCCGGCACCGCTCGCCAGGCGCTCGAACGCATCGAGGCCGACCTCGCCGCGTTCGTAACCGCCGAGAAGCTCGACCACCTGATCGTCCTGAACGTCTCCAGCACCGAGCCCCCGTTCCGCACCGGGGCGCCCCACGAGTCCCTCGCCGCGCTGGAAGCCGTCCTGGACCGCCCCGGCGACCCGGTCCTGCCGTCGAGCGCGCTCTACGCCCTGGCGGCGTTCCGCGGCGGCCACACGCACCTGAACTTCACCCCCAGCCTGGGCGGGTCGTTCCCCGCCGCGCGAGAGCTGGCCGAGCGGACCGGCTCGCTCTACGGCGGCAAGGACGGCAAGACGGGCGAAACCCTCATGAAGACCGTGCTGGCGCCCATGTTCGCCGCGCGGAACTTCCAGGTGATGAGCTGGGTCGGCCACAACATCTTCGGCAACCGCGACGGCGTGGTGCTCGACGACCCCTCGAACAAGTCGTCCAAGGTCGAGACCAAGGACCGGGTCATCACCGAGATCCTCGGCTACAAGCCCGCCTCCGTCGTCTCGATCGAGTACGTCCCCGACATGGGCGACTGGAAGACGGCCTGGGACCACATCCACTTCAAGGGTTTCCTCGGCACCAAGATGGCCCTCCAGTTCACCTGGCAAGGCTGCGACAGCCTCCTCGCCGCCCCCCTCGGCGTCGACCTCGCCCGCCTCGCCGACTTCGAAAAGCAGCGCGGGGGCAAGGGCCTGATGCTCCACCTCTCCTGCTTCTTCAAGGGCCCCGAAGGCGACCCCGAGAACGACTTCTTCAAGCAGTTCGCCCGCCTCGAAGCCTACGCCGCCGCCGCCCAGGCCGAGGCGACGGCCGAGAGCCGCTGAACCAGTCGTGCGGGCCGCCGCAACCGACCCGTGGTCCTCCGACGCCTCCTCCGACGGACTCCCCCCGTGAAACTCGCCTTCAGCTCCAACGCATATTTGAAGCATCCGTTCGACGAGACCGCGGCGCGGATCGCGGCGGTCGGCTACGACGGGCTCGAACTGCTGGCCGACGTCCCGCACGCCTGGCCCGCGGGCCTGCTGGAAGGGCCGAAGCGGGCGATCCGCGAGGCCATGCGGGCCAACGGGCTCGCGTTCTCGAACATCAACGCGTTCATGATGAACGCGGTGGCCGACCATCGCCAGCCCTACTGGCACCCCTCGTTCCTGGAGCCCGACGAGGCCTACCGCCGCGTCCGGATCGACCACACCCGCCGCGCGCTTGACCTCTGCGCCGAGCTGGGCGCCCCCCACATCACCACCGAGCCGGGCGGGCCGATCCCCTCGGGGATGTCCCGCGCCCAGGCCGTCGACCTCTTCGTCGAGACCCTCAAGCCCCTGGCCGAGCACGCCGAGAGGCTCGGCGTCCTGCTCCTGATCGAGCCCGAGCCTGAGCTGCTCCTGGAGACGACCGATCAGTATATCGAGATCCACGAGCGCGTCGGCTCGCTGGCGCTCGGGCTGAACTTCGACGTCGGCCACGCTTACTGCATGAGCGAGGATCTGCCCAGGGCGATCGCCGCGCTGGCCCCCCTGACCCGCCACTACCACCTGGAGGACATCGCGGCGACGCGGGTCCACC
This sequence comes from Planctomyces sp. SH-PL62, assembly GCF_001610895.1. NCBI lineage: Bacteria > Pseudomonadati > Planctomycetota > Planctomycetia > Planctomycetales > Planctomycetaceae > Planctomyces > Planctomyces sp. SH-PL62. The sequence continues at coordinate 514,297 of NZ_CP011273.1, forward strand.
ACCACATGATCCCCGGCGACGGCGTGATCGACTTCGCCGAGGTGGTCGACGCGATCAAGCGGACCGGCTACGACGGCTGGCTGACCGTCGAACTGTACCCGTTCCAGGACGACCCGGACGTCGCGGCGAAGCGGGCGTACGACGTCCTGAAGCCGCTGGTCGGATGAGGACCTCGATCCGGTCGGTCCTCCAACTGGTCAGGCTTCCCAACGTCTTCACCGCGGCGGCCGACAGCCTCGCGGGCTGGCTGCTCGTCGGCGGGGCCCTCGGCGACCTCGCCGGCTGGGCGCCGCTGGCGGGGGCGTCGATGGCCCTCTACGCGGCGGGCATGGCGCTGAACGACTGGTTCGACCTCGACGTCGACCGCGCGGAGCGTCCCGAACGGCCGTTGCCGTCGGGCAAGGTGGCGGTCGGCGTCGCCGCCGCGATCGGCTGGGGAGGGCTTGCGCTGGGGCTGCTGGCGGCGGCCTTCGCGAGAGGCTTCGCGTCGCCGACGTTCGCGGTCGCCGTCGCGCTGGCCGGGGCGATCGTGGGCTACAACGCGGGCCTCAAGAAGACGTTCCTGGGCCCCTGGGCGATGGGCTCTTGTCGGGCGTTCAACATGCTGCTGGGCATGAGCGCGGCAGCCTCGCTGGGGGGGCCGATCGCCTGGCTGGCGGCGGCGGCGTTCGGGACGTTCGTCGCCGGCGTGACCTGGATCAGCCGTTCCGAGGCCCACGGCGGGGAGACCCGCAACCTGATCATCGGCCTGTCGATCCAGGATCTCGCGCTGCTCGGGCTGGCCGCCGTCTCGCTCGCGCCCGGGAGCTTCCCGGAGCCCTGGGCCGGTCGTCCCCTGATCCCGCTGGAGGGGCTGCTGGTCCTGGCCCTGGCGGCCCTGGCGATCAACGCGGCGGCCTCGCGGGCGATCCGAGAGCCCTCGCCGGCGCTCATCCGCCGCGCGGTGAAGACGGGCGTCCTGTCGCTCGTCTGGCTCGACGTCGCCCTCGTCGCCTCGGTTCGCGGCCCCCTGCCCGCCCTGGCCGTCGCGGCGCTCTGGCCACCCGCCTTCCTGCTGGCCCGCCGCCTCTACGCCACCTGACCGTCGCGAGGGACGCCCCATGCTCCTGGGTTACAACACCAACGGCCTGGCCCACCACCGCCTGACCGACGCCCTCCGTCTCATGGCCGAGGAAGGCTATCAAAGCGTCGCCATCACCCTCGACGCCGGGGCGCTCGACCCCTACGAGGACACGGCGATCCTGGCCCGCCAGACGGCGACCGTCCGCGAACTGCTCGACGGCCTGGGCCTCGGGCGCGTGGTCGAGACGGGGGCGAGGTTCCTGCTCAACCCCCGGACCAAGCACGACCCGACCTTGATGGACCCGGACCCGGTGCGACGCGCCCTCCGGGTCGATTTCCTCCGTCGCGCGATCGACCTGGCCGTCGCCCTCGACGCCGGGGCGGTCTCGTTCTGGTCGGGCGTCCTGCGCGACGGCTCGTCCGAGGACGCGGCGCTGGACCGCCTCGCCGCCGCGCTCCGGCCGGTGATCGAGCACGCCGAGACGCAGGGCGTCCGGCTCGCGTTCGAACCCGAACCGGGCATGTTCATCGACACGTTCGACCGCTTCGCCCGCCTCGACGAACGCATCAAGCATCCGCTGTTCGATTTGACCGTCGACGTCGGCCACGTCCACTGCAACGAGCCCCGTCCGGTCGCCGACTACCTCCGCGAATGGGGTCCCCGGATCGCCAACGTCCACATCGAGGACATGGTGGTGGGTGTCCACGAGCACCTGATGTTCGGCGAGGGGACGATGGACTTTCCTCCCATCCTGGCCGCATTCCGCGAGATCGGTTACACCGGCGGCCTGCACGTCGAGCTGAGCCGCCACAGCCCCATGGGCGCCGAAGCCCTGCGCGGCGCGAGAACTTTCCTCGCCCCCCTCCTCCGCCCGTAGCCGGACGCAAAGCCCTTCACCTTTCGCGGGAGAAGGCATGATTTCCGTAGCCTGGCGGCGTTCCGGAATCGGGCCGTCGGCGTCACTGGGAGATCATCATCCCGCCTCCCGCCCCGGCCCCGGCGTTTCGCGGCGGGGCGGCGGGCATCCGGGCGAGGCCCTGGACGGCCTTGACCGCCGCTTCGGCGGTCTTGCGGACGTCGGGGCGGGGATCGTCCTCGGCCAGCCGTTTCAGGGCGGCCTCGGCGGGAAGCGCGGCGGGGCCGAGGTGCCCCAGGGCGCGGACGCCATGCAGGCGGACGTCGGCCTCGTCGCTTTCGAGGAGCGTCGAAAGCGCCGGAACGGCCGGGGTCATCGCCTCGAGCAGCGCGGGGTCGTCGTCGGCGTGGGTCGCCAGGCTCGCCAGCGACGCGAGCACCTCGGCCCGGCCTTCCGGGGCCTTTGCCCGTTCGAGTTCCTTGAGAAGCGTCAGCGCGGCCTCGGGCCGTCGCGTGGGGACGCCGCCCAGGCCGTCGACCACCAGCGTGCGAAGCTCGGCGTCGGACTCGGGGGAATCGGCCAGGACACGAAGGAACGGTTCGACCGCCGGGCCGACGGCTTCGTGATCGGCGTCGTTCTTGGAGATCGCGGACAACCCGAGGATTCGGCCCAGGATCGCATAGACGGCCCGCCGATTCGGGCCGGCTTCCACCGTCGTCGAGGCCTCGACCAGGGGGGGGATCGCCGACGTGAGGACCTCGCGGAACCCATCGAGATCGTCCCGGAACGCCCGGCTTTCGGCCACGGGCGAGAGCGTCGCGAACCGCTCGTCGAGGGCGGCGACCAGTGGTCCCGCCGTCTCGCCCTGGAGGGCGCGGATGACCTCGGTCACGGCGGCCGGGCTTCGGAAGAGCTGCGAGGCCAACGCGTCGGCCGCCGCGCGGCCCGAGTCTTCGGGATCGGCCAGGTTCCTCGCGAGGGCCTGGATCACGGCGTCATCGGCCGGGAGCCCTCGGTAGCGTGCGGCCGTCGCGCGGACGCCGGGATCGGGGTCGTGGAGGGCGGCGACGTGGGCCTGGACGACCGGAGGGTCGCCTGGGGCGATGGCTGCCAGGGCGTCGAGGAGCGTCGACCGCGTCGCGGGGTCGGGCTCGGCGGCGAGCCGGTCGAGCATCGGACGTTCGGCGGTCCGGGCGGCCGGCCCGAGGTTTCGCAGGGCGTCGGCGACGGAGACCCTGACGCCGGCGTCGGGATCGGCCAGGGCGTCGATCAGCGCCGGGACGGCCGACTCGGCCCGCCAGCCGAGCGTCGCCAGGGACGCGGCCGCCGCCGATCGCTCCTCCGGATTCTCGGCCTTCAGGACGTCGAGGCTGGCGATGGACGCGATCGCGCGGCCGACGGCCGCGTGGACCTCGGCGTCCTTCTCGCGCCCGGCCAGCGAGCGGAGTTCCGGGAGGGCCGGGGCGGCCTCCGGCCCGAGCGCGGTCAGGACCTCCAGGAGTTGCAGGCGCACGTCGAGCCCGTCGCCGTCGAGCGCGGCGACTACCTTGGGGACGACCTCCCGCCAGGCGTTGCGGAGCGAGGGGGAGCCCGTGCCGTCGCGGAGGCCGTCCTGGAGGATCGACGCGGCCTTGCGGCGGATGTCCGGCACGGGGCTGGCAAGGCAACGGCCCATCGCCCCGATCCACCTCGCCTCCCAGGTCAGGTCGTCGTCCCGGCCCCCCCGGCCGCTGGCGTCGCGATGCTGGGCGAAGGTCCGGGCCAGTTCCCACTGGTCCATCGCGTGGAGCCGCAATTCCGGCTGGTCGGCCTGGTCGTCGATCCGGGCCACGACCGCGTCGAGCGCGGCCCTCGCGGGGCCGAGGAGCGCCGGGTCCTGCGACTTCTCATAGGTGGCGGCGATCCGGCAGAGGACCGTGACGGCCGCCGCGCGGCCGGCGGCGGCGGGCTCCTCGGCCACTCGGCGAAGGTCGCCCACCGCGGCCTCGTATCGCCTCGTCTGCACGTCGGCCGGGGTGGAAACGCCTCCTCGCTCCAGGATCAGCTGCGCGAGGTTCATGCCCACCCCCTCGCGCGAGCGGTCGTCGGCGCGGAGCGCGGCGCGACAAAGGGCGGGGACGGTGCGGTCGTCGGCCATGCCGATCTGGGCCAGCTTCGCTGTCGCCTCCAGCAAGACCTGGGCGTCGGGGTCGTCCACCGCCGCGACCAGGGCCGGGACCGTGGCCGGGTACTCCGGCCGGAGCAGGCTCAACGCCTTCTTGCGGACCGCCGGGCTGGGGTCCTCGACGGCCGCGTCGGCGAGGGCCTGGGCGATCCGCTCGTCGCCGCCGCTGAACGAGTCCAGGGCGTCGACGGCCGCGGAACGAAGCTCATCGGGCTGGTCGGCGTCGAGCGCCGCCCGCAGCGCATCGGTCAGCGCGTCGATGTTGATCGGGAGCGTCGGGGGGGTCTTGCCTCGGGTCCCGAACCGGCCGAGGCTGCGGACGGCTTCGGCCCTCACGGTCGGGTCCGGGTCGTCGAGCGCTTCCATCAGGGCGGGGGTCGAGGCGGGATCGTGGACGACGCCCAGCAGGGCCGCCGCGCGGCGGCGGACGCCCGCCGCGTCGTCCCCCTCGAGGACTTCGGCCGCCTTCGAAGCCGCCGGTCGGGCCGCCTCGCCGAAAGCTCCGAGCGCATCCAGGACGTCGCCCCTGACGTCGGCGTCTCGATCGTCGAGCGCGGCGATCAGGGCCGGGACGACCGTCTCCGGATCGGACGTGTCGCGCCCCAGATCCGCCGCCGCCTCCCGCCGCGTCGCCGGCCAGGCGCTCTTCAGGCGGGCGACGCGGCCGCCGACCGTGTCGTCGGGCCGGAGGACGTCCCGGAGCAGATAAACGCCCACTCCCACGGCGACCGCCGACGCCGCAAGGACGATCACGCCGCGACCCGCGTTGGTCCATCTCATCGTCTGGCTCGCTCCCGAATGCGGCCGTCGGCGGGACGCGCGACGGCGCGACGTCTACGCCCGACGGGCCCCTCAAGGATCGCCATGCAAGGACGTCGGCAACTATCGGATCTTTCGAGGTCGATGGCAAGGGCCTGCATCGAGATCCGTATATCGACGCCTTCGCCTCGTTCCGAATATGAATTGCTTAGTTGAATATCTTGATTTGATTTTTCGGAAGACCCTTGCCGAAGCCTCGGAAAGTCTGTTATCTCTTTTCATACGATCTTCTTGGAAGCCTTGCGGACGATCGGCCCTTGACGTCCCCTTCCCCGTCCCACGATTCGGGAACCGGCGGCCGTCGCGGGATCCGATCTCGGGCGGCCCGTCGCAGAGCCCTCCGTCGCCTCGCCTCCTGAAGAACGCTCCTCTCCCACGCAAGCGGCGTACGAGTTCGGATCGAGCCCTTTACCCTCGGTTCTCGTAGGCGATTCGGCCTGGCCTTGCTCAACGGTCGACGTGGCCCCTCCCCCTCTTCGGGGGCGCGTCTTCGATCGCGCGGATGGGACGCCCCCCGCTCGCGACCGCACCCTTCGGGGTGGATCGCCCGCCACCGCGTCCGGTCCTCGGCATGCGGAGCACCCACATCGTGAGGATCGACCACCCACCCCGCCCTTGGCGGGAGGGGCCTCCACGGGCCCTGCGGCGTCCGTCGAATCCGAATGACTCAGGCAGGGATACTTCTTAACCATCCTTCACCCCCCGAGTTTCACCGGAGATCCGTCGTCATGAACACGCTTCAAGCCGGGTCGACCGCCCCGCGACGGGGCTTCACGCTGATCGAGCTGCTGGTGGTGATCGCGATCATCGCCGTCCTGATCGCCTTGCTGCTGCCCGCCGTGCAATCGGCGCGCGAGGCGGCCCGACGCGCCCAGTGCGTCAACAACCTGAAGCAGCTCGCGCTCGCCTCCCACAATTACGAGTCGTCCCAGGGCTGCTTCCCCATGGGGAATCGCTATATCGACACGTATTCGTACGCGGCTCCGTCGACCGCGTGCTCCGGGAGCAGCTGGTTCGGCTATTCGGCGTTCGCCTTCATCCTGCCGTTCCTCGAAGGGGGGAACCAGTACGCTTCGATCAACTTCAACTTCGTGGTGAATTCGGTGCGGAACACGACGGCGTTCCAGTCCAAGGTCGCCGGCTTCGTCTGCCCGTCTGACGGGGAGTCGCCGGCGCCGCCGTCGACCTATTTCTTCTGCTCCCACTGCTCCTACGCCATGAACCGGGGGACGCTGGAGAACGTTTATTGCAACGCCGCCGTGGCCGCCTTCCCCGACCCGGGGGCGGAGAATCCGTCGCATTGCAACGCCGTTCTGGGCAACGGCATGTTCGGGGCCGAGGCGGTCGTCCGGGTCTCCGGGGTGACCGACGGCACGAGCAACACGGTCCTGTTCGGCGAGGCCTCGCGGTTCCTCGGCGACACGGCCCAGATGTATCACACCTGGCATCATGTCTCGGTCACGGACTTCACGGCGAACTACGGTTCGAAGTGGACCGGCGACATGCGCCCCCGCGGCGGCCTGTTCACGCTCCCGAGGGTGAACTCCCCGCCGGACAAGACCGGGGCGCAGATCGCCTCGATCTGGGGCGTCTGCGGCTCGGGCGCCGGCATCCCGGCCGACTGGCTCCAGAACTGCCCGCAGGCCCTCACGCTCGGCCAGTGGGCCTTCCGCAGCATGCACCCGGGCGGGGCCAACTTCGCCTTCGCCGACGGCTCGGTGAAGTTCATCAAGAACTCGACCTCCGACGCGACCTATCAGGCCCTCGGCACCCGCGCCGGCGGCGAGGTGATCAGCTCGGATTCCTACTGATCGGCCGGCGTTCGGACGTTTCCCGCAAGGCCGGGCGCGGCGTCGACTCGCCCCGCCCGGTTTCCCTGGCCCCGCTTCGATTCGGAGAGGCTATGAAGATCCGTTGCAAACTGGCCTGCGTCCCTCTCGCGGCGCTGATCGCCCTCGGCTTCGAGTCCGGTTGCTCGGAAGGCGGAGGCCCTCGCCCGGCCCCACGGTCGTCGAGAAGAAGCCCCCGGAGCCCCGCAGCAAACGACGCCCCAAGGACATCAAGGAGTTCGCGGCGCCGGGCACCGGCGTCGTCGAGTGACCCTCGAACCGCTCGCGCGCCGCCTCCGCGTCCCCCGTCCGGGGCGGGACTCGACCCCTTCCCCGGATCGGGGCTCGTTCAGGTGGGGGCGGCTTCGAGGGCGAAGCGCTTGCTCTGCGCGAAGAAGGCGAGCGGGTTGTCGAGCACGACCCTGCGGATCATCGCCTCGTCGTGGCCCCGGCGCTTCATCTCGAAGATGAACTCGGGGACGGCCAGGGGGTCGCTGTGGCCCCAGTCGCCGGCCGAGTTGACCATCACCCGCTCGACCCCGTACATCTCCACCATGTCGGCGGCGCGGGCGGGGGTGCATTTGGAGATCGGGTAGAGGGTCATGCCGACCCAGTGCCCGGCGTCGAGCGCCGGTCGAATCGTGTGCTCCTCGACGTGGTCGATGCAGACCCAGTCGGGACGGAGACGGCCGTCCCCCTTGAGCATGTCCAGGATCATCCGGGTCCCCTGGTACTTGTCGGCCAGGTGGGGCGTGTGCACCAGGACCAGCTCCTCCGTCCTCGCGGCGAGGTCCAGGTGGTCGAGGAAGACCGTCGCCTCATTCTTGGTGTTCTTGTTGAGCCCGATCTCGCCGATCCCGAGCACGCCCGGGTGGTCCAGGAACTCCGGGATCATGGCGATGACCTCCCGCGAGAGCGCGACGTTCTCCGCCTCCTTGGCGTTGATGCAGAGCCAGCAGTAGTGCTTGATCCCATAAGCCGCCGCGCGCCGAGCCTCGAAGTCCACGAGCTGCCGGAAGTAGTCCCGAAAGCCCTCGACCCCCGAGCGGTCGAACCCCGCCCAGAAGGCCGGCTCGGAGACCATCACGCACCCCGCCAGCGCCATCCGCTTGTAGTCGTCGGTGGTGCGGGAGACCATGTGGATGTGGGGGTCGATGTAATTCATGGCTCACCGGGACTTGGGGAGGATCGATGCGGACGATTTCGTGTCATTCTACCCGAGTCGAGGCGGCGTTTCACGTCGACCCCCAGACGCTCACGCCGGCCCTCATGCCGGTTTCGCCCCCGTTTCGAGGGGGCGTCCGGCCGATGCCACGTCGACCCAAGCTGCGGAGGAGGTCAGGGTACTGGAGCGGCGATGCGGGCGGGACGACCCGCTGCTTCGGCAAGATCGGGGAGGTCCCCTTCGAGGAGGCCTGGCACCGGTTCCGGGAGTTCCTGGCCGGGGATGGTCGTCCGCCGACGATCCCCGGCTTCACGCCCCATCATCGCCCGGTCCGCCGGGGGTCGCAACCCCGCCATCGCCGCCGACCGTCGCCGAGTCGGTCCTGAAGTTCCTGGCCTGGATGGGGCGTAACCGGGACCGCCGCAACCGCCTGCTGGGTGCGTCCTTGCACGGCTTCCCTCCTGGTCGATCCGGCGTGAGACGTCCGGCTCCCAGGCCCGTCCTCAGGGGACGTCGATCTCGATCGGCAGGACGTGGCTGATCACGGCGTCCCATTGGTCGGGGTCACGACCGATCGGCTGGACCCGGTCCTGAGAATCGGTCGCCCTCGCCATGATGATGTACGGGCTGGCCGAGCAGCTTCCCCAGGGCCCAGGACTTTCCGCCGTCGGTGCCGACCTCGACCTTCGTCACGTCCGACTCCCCGGCCCAGGCCACCCCCCCTTCAGCGCGGACGGCCCCGAGGGCCCGGTCCACGTCCGTCTCGCCGCGCCCTCCCCCGTCGGCCCCCCCTGAAGATGCGGAGGATCACCAGCCGGGTCGGGTCGGCCAGCATGCGAAGCCTCTCGGTCATCAGAACGAGGAACTCGTCGGGGATCGTGGCGGCCATGGGTTGTTTGGGTTATCATGCGGTGATTCGGTAGATATGTTGAGTTCGACTGTTGTGGCGCGGCGGACGCACGGGGGAAGAGGCTTCCATGCGGAGGAAGGAGATGCGCGACTGGCTCCCGCCCGTCGCGATGCTGGCGCTGTGGTCCATCCCAAACCGAGGGGGGCCGCCCCGGATGGGTGCGCCCGCCTGAATGGTCGGTCCCTGTGCGGTGTCACCGCACCCCGCCGCCGAGAGGCCGAGGACGACCGGAAGCCCGCGCCGTGCCCAGGACGCCCCACCGAATCCGACGGAGGCCCCGAGGAACTCCGGCGACTCCAAGACCAGGCCCGCCACGCCTGCTTCATCGCCATCGCCGTCAAGACCGAGGTCGTCGCGAAGCCGCGATCAGTCGACGCGGCCGACGGCCACCTGGGGGAATAACCATGAGATGGCCCCGTAAGGCCCGCGACGAGACGGGCGAGGTCCCCTTCGACGGACGCCGAGGGCTGCGCCATCCGAAGGGCGTCGCTGCGGCACGTCCGCCCCTGATCGGCCTGCTGGCCCTGTTCGCCGCCCTCTCGTCCTGCGGTCGCAGGCCGCCCACCGAGTCGATCCTTCCCGAGGAACCGAACATGAACACCATCCGCCTCCAGAGCCCGGCCTTCGCCGACGGCGGGGCCATCCCGAAGGTGCACACGTGTGACGGCGAGGACGTCTCGCCCCCGCTCGAATGGTCCGGCGTCCCGGACGCCGCGAAGTCCCTGGCCCTGGTCGTCGAGGACCCCGACGCCCCCAGGGGGACCTGGACGCATTGGGTCATCTTCGACGTCCCCGCCGGCGTCAGAGGGTTCGGGGAGGGCGTGCCGGCCCACGAGCGGGTCACGGTGGCGGCGGGCGGGGAGACCGCTCTTCAGGGCCGGAACGACTTCAAGAAGACCGGATACGGCGGCCCCTGTCCACCGAGCGGGACCCATCGCTACATCTTCCGCCTCTTCGCCCTCGACGCCGAGTTGGGCCTTGGACCGGAGGCGACGAGGCAGGACGTACTCCGTTCGATCAAGGGCCACATCCTCGCCGAAGGAGAGTTGACGGGTCGGTATTCGAGGTGACGGTCCGCCCGCCCGGCGGCAGGAGGGCCGGGGATCGATACGCCCGACGTCTCGCTCGGCTTAAGGCCGGACGCCCAGCTTTCGGCCGACGGGACGTGACGCCGCCACGCCCGGGCGCACGGGCCCCGGCCCACGAAGCCGCTTCGTCAGACGAGCCCGCCGATCGGGGTCCCGAGATAGACCTGATGCGGGCGTCCTAACTCGTCCTGCCATGCGGTCGTGGGCGGGATGCCCAGCGACCGATAGATCGTCGCGGCCAGGTCTTCCGGCGTCTGCGGGTCCGACGCCGGATACCCGCCGATCCGGTCCGACGAGCCGACCACCCGGCCCCCGGCCACGCCGCCGCCGGCCAGGAACACCGTCTGGACCCGGCCCCAGTGGTCCCGCCCCGGGAGCTTGTACGCCGAGGGGAGCGTCGAGATCCTCGGCGTGCGTCCGAACTCCCCGGCCATGACCACCAGCGTGTCGTCGAGCAGCCCGCAGCCGTCGAGGTCGTCCAGCAGCGCCGAGACCGCCCGGTCCGTCGGCGGCAGGAGGTTGTCCTTCAGGTGGGGGAAGGCGTTGCCGTGGGTGTCCCAGGTCTCGTTGTTGCCGAGGTTGACCTGCACCAGGGCGACCCCCGCCTCGACCAGCCTGCGGGCCATCAGCAGCGACCAGCCGAAGGAGTTCCGGCCGTAGGCGTCGAGCAGCTTCGGGTCGGAGTCCGAGACGTCGAAGGCCCGCCGGACCCCGGCGTCGGTCAGCAGGGACACGGCCGCCCGACGACGGGCGTCGAACTCCCCGGTCGAGGCCGAGGCGTCCAGGCCGGCGCGCTGGCGGTCGAGCTGGGCGAGCAGCCCCAGGCGGCCTGCGAGCCGCCCGCCGCCGAGCCCTTCGGGCAGCGTCAGGTCGGGCACATGGAACTGCTGCCGCCCTTGAGCCCTGGGGCGGTCCTGGTGGTCGAACTCATATTCCGGGAACGCCCCGTAGGCGGTCGGGTCGAACGGGGACGCCTCGACGAACCAGGGGTCCCGGCGAGGCCCCATGGCCCCGGCGAACTGGCCGGGGATGACCCGCCCCGTGGTGTGGACCAGCCGCTCGGGCAGGACGACCGCCGGGGGCAGGTTGCCCCTCGGCCCCGACACGGCCCCGACCACGGCGGCGATCGAGGGCCAGTCGGTCGGGTTCGGCTGATTGACGCTGAAGCCGGGGGGCAGGTCGGACCGCCCGGTGAGCATGACGTGGTGGCCCGCCGAGTGATCGTTGTGCGGGTGGGTCAGCGAGCGGACCATCGACCAGAGGTGGCTGCGGGCGGCCAGGAGCGGCAGGTGCTCGCAGACGTGCACGCCGGGCGTGCGGGTGGCGATGGGGCGGAACTCCCCCCGGATGTCGTCGGGGGCGTCGGGCTTGGGGTCGAAGCTGTCGTGCTGGGCCAGGCCGCCGGAGAGGAAGATGAAGATGACCGACCGCGCCGCGCCGTCCTTGACGCCGGGGGGCGACCCGGCCGCCCGGAGGGCCGCCAGGTGGTCGAGGCCGAGCCCGAGCAGGCCGACCGCCCCGGCCTGGACGGCGAACCGTCGGGTGAAGGACGGGTGCCGGGGAGTTGCGTCCGTCGGGGCCGTGCGGGGGCGAGTCATGGCTTCCCTCCTCTCCGCCGCTCCGAAGATGGCGGCATGGGCCACGGCGGTTGTCCGGCCGCCATGCCAGGCGATCGTACCCGACGACTCCGCGGCGGGCCAGGGCCGGCTCTGTCCTGGGGGCGTGTCTGGCGTCCCTCCCACCGCGACCGAACCGCCCCCGAGGCCGAGTTCTCCGCACCAAACCGCTTCGGGCCCCGCCCCGGACGATCCCTAAAAGTTGCCGCGCCGAGGATCGCTCGCTCCGGGACCTTGGCGTCCAGGGTGGCCCGGAATTTGGTCGAGGGGCGGGGCGCAAGCCGACGCAGTTCGACGACCTTCTCGCCGCTCGCGAGCATCCGGACGAATCGGGGATGGATCGACGGCGCCGGCGAATCGCTTCCTCCGACTCGGTTGCGGCGGCCGGCGGGCCCCTCCCCTGGTGATTCGCGGAGTCGGGCGCGTTAGGCTGGACGCGTCGAAACTTGGCCCGTCGGTCCTGTCGAGGCGTCCGATCATGCAACTGGGATTCGTGTCCGCCATCCTGCCGGAGTACTCGCTGGAGCAGGTGTTGAGCTTCGCCGCGCGGGCGGGGTTCGCAAGCGTCGAGCTGATGTGCTGGCCGCCGGGGAAGGCGGAGCGACGGTATGCGGGCGTCACCCATCTGGACGCCACGGACCTCTCGGCCGGCGCGGTCAAGGCGACGCGGGACCTGCTGAAGAAGTACGGGATCGAGGTCTCGGGCGTCGGCTACTACCCGAACCCGCTCTCGCCCGACCGCGAGGAGGCCGAGACGGCACAGGCCCACATCCGGCGCGTGATCGACCTGGCGGCGGCGCTGGGGGTGGGGCGGGCGAACACGTTCGTCGGTCGAGACTGGACGAAGTCGATCGACGACAACTGGCCGAAGTTCCTGGAAGTCTGGCGGCCGATCATCGACCACGCCGACGCCAAGGGGGTCAAGGTCGGGATCGAGAACTGCCCGATGTCGTTCGGCGCCGACGAGTGGCCCGGCGGCAAGAACCTGGCGGTCTCGCCGGCCGTCTGGCGGCGGATGTTCGCCGACGTCCCCAGCCCCAACTTCGGGCTCAACTTCGACCCCTCGCACTTCATCCTCCAGATGATGGACTACATCCCGCCCCTGGCCGAGTTCAAGGACCGGATCTTCCACGTCCACGCCAAGGACCTGCGCATCGACCGCGCCCGGCTGGACGACGTGGGGGTCTTCGCCCACCCCAAGGCCTGGCACACGCCCAAGCTCCCCGGCCAGGGGGACGTCCGCTGGGGCCCCTTCTTCGCGGCGCTGGCCGATTCCGGCTACGACGGCCACGTCGCCATCGAGATGGAGGATCGGGCGTACGAGGGCTCGATGGAGGCCCGTCAGGACTCGCTGGTGATCAGCCGGCGCTTCCTGGAGCAGTTCATCATCGGCAAGCGTGGAGGCGTCGAAGCCGGCTCATGACGACCCCTCGGCCTCCCCTCGCATCCGGCCCGGAAGACCCCGAAGAGGCGGTCGATCTGTCGGTCCTGATCCCCGTCTACAACGAGGTCGACAACGTCGGCCCGTTGTACGACGAACTCGACGCCGTGCTCCGGCCGTCCCCCTGGCGTTACGAGCTGATCTTCGTCGACGACGGCTCGGTCGACGGCACGACCGCGAAGCTCGAAGCGATCCAGGCGCGCGACCCCGAGCACGTCCGCGCGGCGTTCCTCTGGCGCAACTGCGGCCAGACCGCCGCGCTCTCGGCGGCGCTCGACCTGGCGCGCGGCGAGGTCCTCGTCCCCATGGACGGCGACCGCCAGAACGACCCGGCCGACATCCCCAAGCTGCTCCGGACGCTCGACCAGGGCTTCGACGTCGTCTCCGGCTGGCGGAAAGACCGGCAGGACGCGCTCTTCAGCCGCAAGATCCCGTCGAAGATCGCCAACCGGCTGGTGGCGAGGCTCTCCGGGATCCCCCTGCACGACTACGGCTGCACCCTGAAGGCGTACCGCCGTCGCGTGCTGGCCGGCGTCCGGCTCTACGGCGAAATGCATCGATTCATCCCGATCTTCGCCGCCTGGCAAGGCGCGAAGGTCACGGAGCAGGTCGTCAACCACCGCGCCCGGACCGCCGGCAAGACCAAGTACGGGCTGGGCCGGACGTTCAACGTCGTCCTCGACCTGATTTTGATCCGGTTCCTCCAGAAGTACGCCCAGCGGCCGATCCACTTCTACGGGCGGTTCGGCCTGTGGTCGTTCGCGTCGGGCTTCCTCTGCGTCGTCGCGATGGTCTATTTCAAGTACATCTTCCCCTGGCCGGCGATCTTCTGGTCGGCTAATCTGCCGAGCAAGACGTTCGTGGAGACGCCGCTCCCCTCGCTGGCCGTCATGCTGTTCCTGGCCGGTTGCCTGAGCATCCTCCTGGGCATCCAGTCCGAACTGATCATGCGGACCTACTACGAGTCGCAAGACAAGACGACCTATCTGCTGCGGGAGGTCCGTCAGCGATCGCCGAAGTCGGTGGAGCGGGCCACGTCGCCGGACCGGTCCCCGACCGGCGCGACGTGAGCCGCCCGCTCGATCCGTCGGACGTTTTCGATCCGTTCCCGGTCGACGGCCGCCCCGGCGGAGGCGGAGGCGCGAGGGGCGTCGCGCCGACTTGTCCGGAGACGTCGTTCGTCCCATCACGGTTGATATTCGCATCCTCCCATCGGAAGGACGCCCATGGCACGGATCTGCCTCATCAATCCTCGCTTCCAGACCTCGTTCTGGGGGTTGAATCATGCCATGCCGCTGCTGGGCAAGAAATCCAACATGCCGGTCCTGGCGCTCCCGGTCCTCGCCGGGCTGACGCCGCCGGAGCATGAGATCGTCCTGATCGACGAGAACATCGAGGAGATCGATTTCGACGCCCTGGACTCGTTCGACATCGTCGGCCTGACCGGGATGACCGTCCAGCGGGATCGGATGCGCGAGATCCTCGGCGAGCTGCACGCCCGGGGGATCTTCACGATCGTCGGCGGGCCCTGGGTCAGCGTGGTCGAAGGGGCCTTCGAGGGGCTGGTGGACGTCGTCTTCGTCGGCGAGGCCGAGGAGACCTGGCCCCGTTTCCTGGAGGAATGGGCCCGGGGCGAGCACCAGCCTCGCTACGAGCAGGCCGAGAAGACCGACATGGCCCGGGTCCCCATGCCGAGGTACGACCTCGTCAAGTTCCGCGAGTACGCCACCGGCTGCGTGCAGACGTCGCGCGGGTGCCCGTTCCAGTGCGAGTTCTGCGACATCATCGTCATCTTCGGCCGCCGTCCCCGGATCAAGACCCCCGAGATGGTCGTCGCGGAGATCGACGCGCAGCACCGGCTGGGCGTCCGCCTCATCTTCCTGGTGGACGACAATTTCATCGGCAACAAGAAGGCGGCCAAGGGGATCCTCCGCGCCATCATCGAATGGCAGCACAAGAACGGCTACCCGATCGCGCTTTACACCGAGGCCTCGCTCGACCTGGCCGAGGACGACGAGCTGATGCGGCTGATGACCGAGGCGGGCCTGATCGCGGTGTTCGTCGGGATCGAGAGCCCCGACGAGGAGGCCCTGCGCGAGACCAAGAAATTCCAGAACGTCCGGGGGGGCATGCCCGCGCGGGTGCGGAAGATCCAGGACGCGGGCCTCGAAGTCTACGCCGGAATGATCGTCGGGTTCGACAACGACGACCCCTCGGTCTTCGAGCGCCAGTTCCAGTTCCTCAAGGAGACGCGGATCGTCTTCGCGATGGCCGGGATGCTGTCGGCGATCCCCAAGACCCCGCTGTACGACCGGCTGAAGGCCGAGGGGAGGCTCGACGACGCGGCGGCCGACGACCCCCGGATCGCGACGAACGTCATCCCCCTGCACATGTCGGTGGAGCAGATGCGGGACGGCTGGATCGAGCTGATGGGACGGCTCTACGACGCGGAGAACTATTTCGAGCGGTTCGACGCCCTGTTCGTCGAGGGGCGTCTCCAGCTCGCGAGCGCGCGGATGGAGTGGCTCCGTCGTCGGCGTCCCCTCTCCTATCTGAAGATCCAGGCGCTGACGATCGGCGCCGGGGCCTGGCTGCTCGCCCGGGTCTGGCTCGACCCCCGGTCGCGGCCGTTCCGCCCCGTCTATGCGAAGTTCCTGCGGAGGCTGATCGTCGCGAGGCGGCCCCCGCGCTACCTGTTCCAGTTCGCCATGAAGTGCGCCGTCCACATCCATTTCGCGACCATGACGGAGCGCATGGTGCGAGGCGAGTCGCGGCTGGTCAACACCTGACCCGGCCGCCTCTCAGGGCTCGACGACGGCCACGGCGCCGTCGGGCCGGCGACGGCCGTTTTCGGCGACCGAGTCGAGGATGGCGCGGAGCTGTTCGATGTCGACGGGCTTGACGAGGTGGTCGTCGAAGCCGGCCTCGCGAGAACGGCGGCGGTCCTCGGGCTGGCCCCAGCCGGTGAGGGCGACGATGGTGGTGCCGTGGAAGGCCGGGGTGGCCCGGAGCTCGGCGGCGACCGCGAAGCCGTTGCGGTCGGGGAGGCCGAGGTCCAGGAGGATCACGTCGGGCGGATACGCCGACGCCTCGGCGATGGCCTGCACGCCTGCGTAGGCGGTGTGGACCTCATGGCCGCCGAGGGCCAGCAAGCGGGAGAGGGAATTCGCCGAGTCGCGGTTGTCGTCCACCACGAGGACTCGGAGCCCGCCCGCTCGCGTGCGGTTCTCGTCGGCGCCGGGATCGCCGGGGACGGCGGCCGGGGCCCCGGCGAGGGGGAGGCGGACGATGAAATCGCTGCCGCGGCCGATCCCCGCGCTGCGGGCGTCGATCCGACCTCCGTGCATCTCGACCAGCCGCTTGACGATGGTCAGGCCGATTCCCAGGCCCCCCTGCGAGCGATCGAGCGATCCGTCGACCTGGGTGAACATGTCGAAGACCTTGGAGAGCATCTCAGGGGCGAGGCCGATCCCCGTGTCCCGGACGGTCACGACGGCCTCGTCCCCTTCGCGACGCGCCGCAAGCCCGATCCGGCCGCCGGGCTCGGTGTACTTGGCGGCGTTGTTGAGGAGGTTGGCGACGACCTGGGTCAGCCGCGTCGGGTCGGCGTCGAGCGGGAGCGGCTCGTCGGGGAGGGAGACGGTGAGCGAATGGCGGGCGGAGTCGATGATCTGGCGGCTGGCCTCCACGGCCCCGGAGACGATCGCCTGAAGCGTCGTCGGCTCCTTGCGGAGGCTGATCTTGCCGCTGCCGACCCGCGCGACGTCCATCAGGTCGTCGATCAAGTGGACCATATGGCTGAGCTGCCGCGCCATCATGTCGATCGTCGTGGAGGCCGACGTGGGATCGGGACAGTGGCGGAGGATCTCCAGGCCGGTGCGGATGGGCGCCAGGGGGTTGCGTAATTCGTGCGCCAGCGTCGCCAGGAACTCGTCCTTGCGGCGGTCGGCCTGCTGGAGCGCCTCGGAGAGCCGTTTGACGTCGTCGACGTCGGTGCTGGTCCCGAACCATCGGACGATCCGGGCCTGCGAGTCCTCGATCGGCAGGGCGCGTCCCAGGTGCCATCGGTAGGAGCCGTCGAACTCGCGGCGGAGGCGGTACTCGGTTTCGAACGGTCGGCCGGTGCGGAGGGATTCCAGCCAGATGGCGTGGGTCCGCTCTCGGTCGTCGGGGTGGATGAGGCGGGCCCAGCGGGAGTCGCCGAGGACCCCTTCAGGGGGGCTGCCGTACTGCCGCCACTGCCGGTTGGAGTAGTCGATCGCGCCGTCGGCCCTGGCGGTCCAGACGGCCTGGGGCATGGCGTCCGCGAGCTGGCGGAACCGGGCCTCGCTCTCGCGCAGGGCCTCGCGGGCGGCCACCGCGTCGGTGACGTCGACGCCGTGGACGAAGATGCCGGAGACCTCGCCGTCGGGGTCGTACATCGCCTGGAACACGAAGTTCAGGACTCGGCGGTCCGCCTCGCTCGACCCGCGGTGACGGAAACGGATCGGCGTCTCCTTGCCGACGAAGGTCTCGCCGGTGCGGTACACCTGGTCGAGCAGTTCGAAGAAGCCCTGGCCTTCCAGGTCCGGGAACGCCTCCTGGACCGGCTTGCCGATCAGGTCGCGGTTCCCGACCATCTCGCGGTACAGGGAATTGGTCAGTTCGAAGACGTGGTCCGGCCCGCGGAGGGTGCAGATGAACGCGGGGGCGTCCTGGATGAGCGACGCCAGGCGGCCTCGCTCCAGCTTGAGGCTCAGGAGCAGCCGTTCCCGCTCCTGCTCGGCCCGGATCGCCTCCGAGACGTTCTTGAAGAGGACGGCGACCTTGCGGCCCTCCATCGGCATCGCGTACAGGTCGAACCAGGCGCCCCCCAGCTTCTCGGCCCGGTCGACGAACCGGAGCGGCCGTCCGGTGGCGACGACCTGGGCGTAGGTGCGGAACCAGTGGTCGTCGTGGTCGGGCACCAGCTCGCGCATCCGCTTGCCGCGGGCTTCAACCAGCCCGGTGTGGGTCTCGAAGGCGGGGTTCGTCTCCAGGAAGGCGTAGTCGACCGCACGGCCATCCTCGTCGTAGATCATCTCGATGACGCAGAAGCCTTCGTCGATCGACTCGAACAGGGTGCGGTAGCGGCGCTCGCTGGCCTGGACCTCTCGCTCGGCGCGCTTCCGTTCCGTGACGTCGCGGGCGATGCAGGAGATCCGCTCGGGGGAGCCGTCGGCGGCGAGCAGCGGGGAGAGGTGGACCTCCCAATCCCTCGGGGCGCCGCGCAGGGTCGGGCCGGGCCCCGCGAAGCGGGCGACGCCCCCTTGCGCCGCCTTGCGGACGGCCTCGCGGACCGTCGCCCGCATCGCCTCGGGCCAGAGCGAGGCCCACTCCCGGCCTCGCAACGACTCGAAATCCTCGGCTTCCATGAGGCGACGGCCGTAGTCGTTCATGGCGAGAAGGCGGCCCTCCGGGTCCAGCATCTCCAGCCGATCGACGCTGCCGCCGACGAGCTTTCGGTTCAGCTCCTCGGATTGGTGCAACGCCGCCTCGGCGGCGAGCCGCTCGCCCACGTCCCGGAAGCTCAGGACGACCCCGGCCGTACTCGACTCGTCCCGGATCGGCGCGGCGCTCCCCTCGACCGGGCGCTCAACCCCGTCGCGGCCGAGCAGCACCCCCCGGATCTCCTGGACGCCCCGTCTCGCGTCGCCGACCCAGGAGGCCGGCTCCCCCTCGACCCGCAGGCTGAAGACCTCGTCGATCGGCCGGTCCTGGGCCTCGGGCGCGGGCCAGCCCGTGAGCCGCTCGGCGGCGGGATTCAGAAACGTCACCCGGCCCTCGCCGTCGGTCGTGACCAGCCCCTCGGCGAGGCTTCGCGCCATCGCCTCGAACCGTCGACGGTGGCCCCGATCCTTCTCCTCGAAGTCGCGGTACGCCGCCGAGAAGAAGGCGATGAACCCGGAGACGATCACGAACGCGCCGACGGCCCCGAACTGGACGGCCTGGAAGCCGAACGTCCCGTAGGGGGGCAGGAAGAAGCAGGAGCCCACGACCACCGACAGCGCAGTCGTCAAGGCGCAGGGGATGAGGCCGCCGAGCCAGCCGGTCGCCATCACGGCCCCGAGGAAGAAGGCCCAGGGGGCCCGTTCGCAGAGCGGCCACGTCGCCGCCGTGAGGCCGGCCGCCACGGCGACCGCCGGCAGGATCATCAGATAACGGCCGCTCCGCCGTCGCCTCGAACTCTTCAATGCCACGTCGCGCCCTCCGGTGTCAGGCCACGCCATGGTACTCGAATCGGGGGACTTCGGAACAGTCGGCCTCTGTCGGAAACGGACGAGTCGAGAGGCGCGATGGGCCCGCCCCTGACCTTTCGCGACGCAGTCGGGCTCGGGGCTAAATGTGGCAGGCGCCCCCGCCATGCTTCTGAACGTATCTCTGGTGATATTCCTCGGCGCGCCAGAACGGCCCGGCCGGGGCGATCTCGGTTACGATGGGGCGACCGAAGGCGGCCGACTCGTCCAGTCGCCGCTTCATCTCGGCGGCCTCGCGGGCCTGCTCGTCGTCGTGCGTGAAGACGACCGAGCGGTACTGGCTCCCGTAATCCGGCCCTTGACGGTTCAAGGTGGTGGGGTCGTGGATCTTCCAGAAGGCGTCCAGCAGCCGGTCGTATGAGATCTTCGACGGGTCGTACTCCACCTGGACGACCTCGGCGTGGCCGGTCTGATCGGTGCAGACCTGATGGTAGGTGGGGTTCTCGACCGGGCCCCCCATGTAGCCGGAGGTCGCTTCGAGAACCCCGGGGAGGCGGCGGAAAGCCTCCTCGACGCCCCAGAAACACCCCGCGCCGAACGTCGCCGTCGCCATCTCGTCCGCTCCTCGGTTCTCGGGTCGAAGCCTTGAAGGGTCGCTCGCCGACCCTCATGATTTGTAGGGGCCGATCGGCCTTGCGGCAACCCCCCCGCCCCGGGGGTTGCTCGGCTCCTTACAATGCTGGCGGATCAGACCATTGCAACCAGGGGCCGTGACGCGATCGTCCGGCCCGAGTCGCATCCCCCCAGGACCCTGAACGTGGCCACGACGCCTTCCGCCGCGAAGCCGCCCAGTCTTTACGACCCTCATACGATCCGCGGGCTCACGCTCCGCAACCGGATCGTGATGTCGCCGATGTGCCAGTATTCCTCCCAGGACGGCCTGGCGAACGACTGGCATCTGGTCCATCTGGGGGCCCGCGCCTCCGGGGGAGTCGGCCTGATCTTCGTCGAGGCGACCGCCGTGACGCCTGGCGGACGCATCAGCCCCGGCGACATGGGGCTCTGGGACGACGGCCACATCGAGCCCCTGGCCCGGATCGTCCGCTATCTGGACTCGCAAGGCGCCGCGCCGGGGATTCAGATCGCGCACGCGGGTCGCAAGGCCAGCTGCGACCTCCCCTGGCGAGGCGGCGCGCCGATCCACGACCCGGCTCAGGGGGGCTGGCCGGTCGTCGGCCCCAGCCCGATCCCGTTCGACGAGGGGCACCCCGTCCCTCGCGAGCTGACCGTGGCCGACATCGACGGCCTGGTCGACGACTTCGAGGCCGCCGCCCGCCGCGCCCTGGCCGCCGGGTTCCGGGTCATCGAGATCCACGCGGCCCACGGCTACCTGCTCCACGAATTCCTCTCGCCCCTGAGCAACAAGCGGACGGACGACTACGGCGGCTCGCTGGAGAACCGCACGCGGTTCGTCCGCCGGGTGGCCGAGCGGCTGCGCAAGGTGATCCCCGACTCGATGCCCCTGTTCACCCGGATCTCCGCGACCGACTGGGCCGAAGGAGGATGGGACCTCGACCAGTCCATCGAGCTGGCGAAGCAGTTGAAGGAGCTGGGCGTCGACCTGATCGACTGCTCCTCCGGCGCGCTCGTCCCGCACGTCAGGATTCCGGTCGCCGCCGGGTATCAGGTGCCGTTCGCCTCGCAGATCCGCCGGGCGGCGGGGATCGCGACGGGCGCCGTGGGCCTGATCGCCGAGCCCTTCCAGGCCGAGATGATCGTCGCCAACGGCGACGCCGACCTGGTCCTGCTCGGCCGCGAGCTGCTCCGCGAGCCCTACTGGGCGTTGAAGGCGATGAAGGAGTCGGGCCGCGAGATCCCCTGGCCCCTCCCTTACGGCTACGTCTTCAAGTCGCGTCGGTGATCGTCCCGGAGTCTTCCGGCCCGATCCGAAATGAAGGAGGCTCGCCTCATGGCTCTCAACATCCGGCTCGACGGCGACGTCACCGTCCTGAGCAATTTCGCCCGCCTCATGAACGACCCGAAGCACGTCGACGCGGCGAACGACGTCGAGGACCGCCTCGATCTCGGCGAGCGAAACTTCGTCATGGAGATGAGCAACGTCAACGAGACCGGCGCGGGGCTCCTCGGCCTGCTGGTGACCCTCACCCGGTCGATCCGCAAGCGCAAGGGCGACGTCGTCATCGCCCACCCCAGCCCGGCCATCCGCCGCCTCGTCGACGACATGCGGATGGACGACTTCTGGGACGTCTTCGACAGCGTGGAGGAGGCCAAGGCCTTCTACCATCGCCACGACCCCGAGTGATCGAAATTGGGTCCGTTCGCACCGTCCGGCCGGGGGACGCTCCCCGGCCGGCGCGGGTGCTTTCCCGGCCGCGGCGGGCGCGGGCCGCCCCCTCAGGAACCGACCAGTTCCTTCAGGCGAAGGGCGTTGCGCACGGCATGGCCGTAGCCGTCGTTGTTGAAGTAGGCGAACACGTCACGCCCCCGCCAATCGCCGATCCGGTCGGCCCACCAGCGGAGGTCGGATTCGGAGTACGACCCGGCGTAAAGATGCTCGGGGTCGGGCCCGTGGAGGCGGACGTACACGAAGCCGGCGGTCGCCCGCAGGACGCAGGGCAGGTTCGCCCCGCTGGTGACGCAATACGCCGCCCCATGGCTCTCCAGGACGGCGAACGTCTCCTCGACGTCCCAGCTCGGATGGCGGAACTCCACGGCGACCTCCCGGCCCCCGGACGCCAGGCCCAGGAAGCGGTCGAGGCGGTCGAGGTCGATCCCGAAATGGGGAGGAAGCTGGAACAGCAGCACGCCCCGCTTCCGATTCAGGCGGACCAGGCCCGATTCCATCCGCTCGAGCCACCCCTCCGGCTCGTTCAGCTTTCGGAACTGCGTGAGGCCCCGCGACGCCTTGGCCGAGACGAGGAAGCCCTCGGGCAGCCGATCGTGCCAGGACGTGAAGACCTCGTCCTTCGGCCAGCGATAGAAGGTGTTGTTCACCTCCACAGTGTCGAAGACCCGGGCGTAAGCGTCGAGACGCTCCAGGCTCGACGCCGATCGCGGGTAGAGGACGTCCACCCAGTGATCGTAGCTCCACCCGGACGTCCCGATATGGACGCTCAACGCTCCGCCGCCTGCTCGCCGAAGCTCTCGACGAGCCCCGCGAAGGGGTCGACCTTGCGCAGCCTGGCGAGGACCTTCTTCGCCGTGAACGCGGCCGGGTCGAGCTTGCTCGCGACCTCCTTCCAGTCGAGCGGCGTGGAGATCGTCGCGCCCGGCGTCGCCCGCAGGACGTAGGGGGGGACGGCGTGATGGCCTCGCGCGTTCTGCAGGACGTCGATGTAGACCCGTCCCCCGCGCTTCGCCTTGCGGATCTCGACGGTCGCCCGCTCGGGCATCCCGCCGGCCACCTTCTCGGCCAGCTCGAGCGCCCAGGCCCTCGCCTCGTCGAAGTCCGTCTTGCGGGTCCAGGGGGTCAGGACGTGGAGACCGGTCTTGCCCGAGGTCTTCACGAACGACTCGACGCCCAGTTCGTCCAGCTCCCCCTTGACCGCCCTGGCCACCGAGACGACGTCGGCGAAAGAAGCCTCGCCCGGATCGAGATCGAAGAGCACGAAGTCCGGCCGGTCGAGGTCGCCGACGCGCGAGGCCCAGACGTGGAAGGTCAGCGTCCCCTGGTTCACGAGATAGAGGAGCGTCGGCTCGTCGTTGACCAGCGCGTAGCGGACCGGCTTGCCGCGCTCAGTCTGGAGCTCGACGCGCGGAATCCAGCCGGGGTAGGAAGCGGGCGTGTTCTTCTGCCAGAAATGGGCGGATCCGGCGAGGCCGTCCGGCAGCCGTTCGAGGGTGATGGGCCGGTCCTTCAAAAACGGCAGGAGGCGCCCCGCGACCTTCTGATAGTAAGCGAAGACGTCCTTCTTCGTGAGCCCGGCGTCGGGATAGACGATCCGGCCGGGGTGCGTCAGATTGACCGCCTCCGGCGCTTCGGTCGACGGCTCGGGCCGGGCGGACTCGGCCCGCTTCGGCTTCGACTTCCGTTTCGGTCGCGGCCCGGACTCGGGTTCGGTCCCCCGCTCGGCGAACTCGTCGTTCGACTTCATCAGCAGCCATTGGGGCTTGCGTTCGCCCCATTTCATGCGGACCAGGTTGAATTTCCCCCTGAGCCGTTCGCCGTGCATGACGAACTCGAGCCGGCCGTCCTCGATCGCTTCGGAGACGGACTTCGGCTCGGGCTGGTCTTCCATCAGGCTCTCATAGGTGCCCTGGTCCCAGATGGCGACCGTGCCGCCGCCGTACTGTCCCTTGGGAATCGTCCCCTCGAACGTGGCGTAGCTGAGGGGGTGATCCTCCACCTGGACGGCCAGCCGCTTCGCCGAGGGGTCGAGCGACGGCCCCTTGGGCACCGACCAGCTCTTCAGCACGCCGTCGGCCTCCAGGCGGAAGTCGAAGTGGTGGACCGAGGCGTGGTGCTCCTGGACGACGAAGATCGGCCGCCGGTGCTCCTCGCCCCTTGTCCCGGCCGGCTCTCGGGTCCTGGTGAAGTCTCGCCTGGCGTTGTATTCTTCCAGCGGCATGGCGGTCGCTCCGGTCGGCGTACTCCTCGTCTCCGCACGGACGGGCGCCGTGGACCTGGGACGCTCGCTGCGGCACTCCCCGGCCGATTCGTCCGGCCTGACAGTTCATAGCGTGAAGGAGAGGCCCTCGCCGTCCAACCGGGTCCGGGGCCATTCTTCAGGGTTGGCCACGCCGAAAGCTCCGAGGTCGAGGCGCACGAACATCGGGAACTTCCCGAGGAGTCCGCAACTCCTATGCCGCAAGGCGGCGACGCTTCGCGGACGCAGCGCGGCCTAGGCCGGCTTCTCGAGGTCTTGGGCCGTGTCGACCGCGGCGGGCGAGGAGGACCCTGCGCCGAGAGGGAGTGCAACCGTGGTCGAACGACACGGCGGTGTGGAGACGGCAGGCCCGGAAAGGACGACGCCCGCCGGCTGGGGGCCGGCGGGCGTGGGGAGGGACGAGTGATGGGCGCGCCGCTCAGGCGTGGATGGAGAAGCCCTTGCGGTAGTCGCGACGGATGTACTGGTCGGCGTCGGGCTGGTTCTTGACCTTCATGGCCTCGGCTTCCCACTCGATGCGGGAGCCGACGCGGAGGGCCACGACGCCCAGCAGGACGGTCTCGGTGAGCCGGCCGGCGTAGTCGAAGTTGGAGAGGGCCTTGGACGGGTCGTTGGCCTTGATGGCCTCGACGAACTCCGTGAAGTGGCCGGGCGAGCGTGGGAGGGTCGGCTCGGGCTTCTTGAAGTCCTTGAAGTCGTCGCGCGGCAGGAGCGTGTACTCGGCGCCGTAGTCGTTCTTGGAGAAGAACGAGCCCTTCTCGCCGACGATCAGGAGCCCGCTGCCGGAGGGGTCCTCGCCGTGGAGCAGCGCCTTGTAGGCTCGCTTCTCTTCGGGGAGGTTGCCGCCGCCGTCATACCAGGTGAGGCTGAGCGGGGCGCGGCCGTCACGCTCGCCGAAGTGGGTCTTGATGATGGACCAGGTGGGGTAGGTCTGGTTGTCGACGATGCCCGAGGTGTCGACGACTTCGGCGGCGACGGGGTCGAACAGGTCGAGGCCCTTGGCGGCGACGTTGATGGTGTGGCAAGCCATGTCGCCCAGGGCGCCGGTGCCGAAGTCCAGCCAGCCGCGCCAGTTGAACGGGTGGTAACCGGCGTGGTAGGGGCGATCGTGGGCGGGGCCGAGGAACTCATACCAGTGGACGTGGTTGGGGATGCCCGGATAGTCCTTGAAGCCGGCGATGCCCTGCGGCCAGACCGGCCGATTGGTCCAGACGTGGATCTCCTTGACGCGGCCGATCCCCCCGGCGCGGAGCAGTTCGGCACCTTCGCGGAGGCCGTTCTCGGCGGTCCCCTGGTTGCCCATCTGGGTGCAGAGCTTCTTCTCGGCGGCCAGGGTCCGGAGCAGCCGGGCTTCCTCGATGGACCAGGTCAGCGGCTTCTGGACGAAAGCGTGCTTGCCCATCCGCATGGCCATGACGGCGGCCGGGGCGTGCGAGTGGTCCGGGGTGCTGACGGTGACGGCGTCGATCTTGTCGCCCAGCTCCTCCAGCATCGTGCGGTAGTCGACGTAGGTCTTGGCGTTGGGGAACTTCGCCGCCTTCTTCGCCAGCGTCTTCTCGTCGATGTCGCAGAGCGCGACGATCTCGCCGTGCTTGCCGGCGTCGTTGGTGTCGCTGTCCCCCTTGCCGCCGACGCCGATGCAGGCGAAGCGGACCTTGGAGTTCGGCGATTCCTCGGACGCCCTCGCGATCGCCGGCGCGCCGCCGCCGAGGAACTTCCCGGAGACCCCCACGAGGGCCGACCGGCTCAGAAAGTCACGTCGTTTCATGCTCGCACGACTCCTGGTCTACGAGGAGGGGGGGCGGCCTCGGCCGAGGCCGCGAGTCTTTCGCCTTCAGGATGCCTCACTTTCGAGGCCGTCGCAAGCGTCCGCCCCCCCTCGCCGCCCCGGTCATTCCGGCGGGGAGGTCGACCCCCGGAGCATCGCGGCCATCCCCTCGAACAGCGCCCCGAGGGACGTCGCCGCCTCCGCGGGCGCCTCGATGACGACCCCGCCGTCCTCGCCCCGACGCACGCGCAGACGCGAGAACAGCCGGCGGACCTCCGCCGCGTCGAGCTCGAGCGCCGCCTTTCGTTCCGAAACAATCGTCTCGGCCGGATTCGGTTCCGGCCCCGACACGGTCCCGGATTCGGGCCCGGTCGCCGTCCCGGCGTCCTCGTCCGCGTGGGCCGGTTCGTCGAACGGTTCGGGCGCGTCGTCGGCGATTTCCAGGTCGGCCGGATCGAACGGCTCGATGGCGACCTCGCCGCCGCCGTTCGCGGCCTCGGCGAGTGAGTCTTCGTAGAGCTTCTGGGCGCGGCTGAGGAACGAGCCCGACTGGTCGAAGTGGACGGCGTCGGTCGCGCCGTCGAAGAGGCCCTTGAAGAACGCCTGCTTCGAGCCCACGAGATCGGCGATCCGGGATTCGATCCCTTGCTCGGAGACGAGGTTGTAGACGTCGATCGGCGACTCCTGACCGATCCGATGGATCCGACCGATCCGCTGTTCCAGCACCGCCGGGTTCCAGGGGAGTTCGAGGTTGATCACGCCGTTCGCCGCGCGCTGGAGGTTCAGCCCCACGCCACCGGCGTCGGTGGCGAAGAGGATCCGGAAGGCGGGGTCCTCGTGGAACTCCTCGATGTTGCGCGTCCGGCGCTTGGCGTCCTCTCCGCCGGTGAAATAGCCGGCGCGGGCGTCGGCCGCGGCCAGCACGTCGGCCACGGCCCAGTGCGCCAGGTGGAGCATCCGCCGCCACTGGCTGAAGACCACCACCTTCCGGCCCTGGTCCACCACGAGCTGCTGCACGAGTTGCCGAAGTTCCAGCAGCTTGGGCGCCGAGAGGCCCCGGATGGTCGCCTCGTCGGGCTTCCGACGGCGAATCGACGGCCAGACGTCGGCGAACCGGAGCTGCGCCAGGCCGTTCGAGATGATCCGCTGGGCCGTCATCAGGCTCATCAGCCGGAGGAATTCCGGCGGCCTGAGCGCGCGCCGCCGCGAGATGCTGAGGATCTTCGCGATCGGCTGGTTGAGCGCGTCGTGCTCCTCGATCTGGGCGTCGGTCATCTCGATCGGCACGCGGACGTCGGTCCGCGGGGGGAGCTGGTCCAGGACCTCGGCGCGGGTACGTCGGAGCATGCACGGGGCGAGGCGTTCCCGCAGCGTGTCCAGGTTGCGGACCCCCGCCAGCTCCTTGCGGCCTTCGCCGCGGATCGCGTGGACGGATGCCAGCCGCCACTTCGGCTCCAGCGCGCCGTCGTCGACCCACTCCACGACCGACGCCAGCTCCTCGACGCGGTTCTCCATCGGCGTGCCGGTCAGGACCAGCCGATACCGAGGCGTGAGCCCCTTCACCGAGAGGGCCGTCTTCGTCTGCCAGTTCTTGATCCGCTGCGCCTCGTCGAGAACCACCAGATCGGGCGCCCAGGCTTTCGCCAGGTCCAGGTCGCGCAAAAGTTGTTCATAGTTGATGATGAGGAATCCGTCTTCGCATTCGTCGTAGGTCGCCCGACGCTCCGCGGGCGAGCCGTCGACGATCCGCACTGGGAGGTCGGAGAACTGCGCCCACTCGCGGGCCCACTGCGGCTTCAGGCTCGCCGGGGCGATGATCAGGCCGCGGCCGATCCTCCCCAGCCGCTTCAGGATGGTGCAGCAGGCGATCGCCTGCGCGGTCTTGCCCAGACCCATGTCGTCGGCCAGGAGCATCCGCGTCGACCTGAGGAACCGCTTGACCCCCTCCTTCTGATACGGATACAGCGGTCGCGCCAGCCCACTGAACGCCGACCGCCATTCCGAGGGCCGCACGGCGTCGCGCAGGATCCGCTCCAGCCGGGCCTTCTCGTGCTCCAGCAGGGCGATCAGGGCCGGGTCGAAGCGGGGCGAGTCCGGTTCCTCGGGGACGGCCCGACGCAACTCCGAGACGAGCGCCAGCCGCTTCGCGGGCGCGCGGAGGTGGGCTTTCCGGAGCCGGGCCGGGGCGTCGTCGTCGTGTGCGACGAACAGCCGTCGCAGGCCCGACTTGCTCAAGGCGAGCCGGGGGAAGCCCGCCGCGCCCGCCCGTTGGCACCCCACCCGGTCGAGCCAGTCCCCGAAGCCGATCAGGGGGCGGACCGGGTCCCAGGTCAGGCCGTCGGTCGGCTCGGCCTGGGCCTGCTCCTTGAGGCCCTTCGCGAGCAGCCGGGGCCGGGAGTGGACCAGTTCCAGGACCGCCATGACGTGCTTGCAGACGGCCAGCGAATTCCTGAGGAAGTCGGGGCAGTCGCAGCGGCCGGCGATCGGGTCGACGCCCCGGATCACGGTGCGATAGGGCCGGACGCTCGCCCCCTTCCGTCTCGTCCCGTACAGGCCGAGGACCCGGCCCCCGGCGGGGCGGGCCTGGACCTTCAACTCTTCCTTTCGCGCCGAGTCCCGACGCCGCAGCACCGCGTCGAGGGCCTCCGCGCGCACGAGCGGCTCCTCGGGCGGGACGAGGCTCATCACGTGCCGGACGATCAACTCCGCCGGGATCGCCCCCCCCTTGCGGCCGACCTGCGCGAGCAGGGCCTCGAAGGCCTGGATGGTGTGGTCGAACAAGGACGAGCCCTCGCGCCCGGGCCGCTCCGATTCATTGAGGATGATACTCATGCGACGGCTCGTCGTTCGGTCGGTCGTGACGGGTTGGAGTCGGCCCGGGGGGGGTCGCCGGCCCTTCGATGCCTCCCCCCGCGAGGGGGGGAGGCTTTCGTTCGATCAGACGGCCTGGAACGTCGTCAGTCCGGGATTCGCGCCGGGGGTGATGTGGGCGCGGCCGTTGGCGGCGAGATGTTCGAGGACGAGGTAGACGGTCTCGGCCGAATCGCGATCGCCGAGGGCCTCGGCGATCTGGTCGGCGGTGCGGGGCGTGGCGGAGAGCGCCGCGAGGGCCTTCTCCTGGACTTCCAGGACGCTCGCGGCGGCCTTCTTGCCCGCCTCGACGCCAGGCTGGTGGTAGGCGTTGACGCCGACGAGGATGGCGTAGAGGCCGACGGCCCGCTCGAACAGCGCGATCAGCGCGCCGACGGTCCGGGCGTCGACCCTGGCCACGGTGATGGTCGCCGAGCGTCGGTCGTTGGCGAAGAGGGCCTCGCGGGTGCCGAGCAGGAAGCCGTGGAGGTAGTCCCCCGGAGTGACGCCGGGCTCGACTTCCATCCCCGCGCCGCCGTCTTCGAGGACCCGGATGAACGTGGCGAAGAAGTTGTCGACGCCGTCGCGGAGCTGCTGGACGTAGGCGTGCTGGTCGGTCGAGCCCTTGTTGCCGTAGACGCTGATCCCCTGATCGACGCGGTTCCCTTCCAGGTCGAGGCGCTTGCCCAGCGACTCCATGACGAGCTGCTGGAGGTAGCGGCTGAAGAGCAGCAGCCGGTCCTTGTAGGGGAGGACGACCATGTCCTTCGCGCCCCGGCCGTCGGTCGCCAGATACCACGTCAGGGCGAGCATGGCGGCGGGGTTGCGGGCGGCGTCGCGGGAGCGGGTGGCGCGGTCCATCTCGGCCGCGCCGTCGAGCAGGGCCTTCATGTCGAGCCCCTGGAGCAGTCCTGGGACGAGACCGACGGCCGAGGTCACGCTGGTCCGGCCCCCGACCCAGTCCCACATCGGGAACCGGGCCAGCCAGCCTTCGCGGGTCGCGGCCTGGTCGAGCTTCGAGCCCTCGCCGGTGACGGCCGTCGCGTGCCTGGCGAAGTCCAGCCCGGCCTCGCGATAGGCCTCGGCGACGACGAGCATGCCGTTGCGGGTCTCGGGGGTGCCGCCCGACTTGCTCATGACCACCACGAGCGTCTCGTCGAGCCGGTCGCCGATCCGCTCCAGCTCGCGGGCGATCCCGTCCGGGTCGGTGTTGTCGATGAAATGGGGCTGGAGCTTGTCGGCGTTCGGGTCGCCCAGGGCGTCGGCGACGAACATCGGCCCCAGGGCCGAGCCGCCGATGCCGATCGACAGCAACCGCGTGAACCTCGGCTTGCGCTGGGGCTTCACGGCGCCGTCGTGGACCTGGGCGGCGAAGGCGGCGATCGCATCGAGCGTCGCGGCGATCTCGGCGGAAAGCTCCGGGCTCGGGGCCAGTTCCGGGGCTCGCAGCCAGTAATGGCCGACCATCCGGTTCTCGTCCGGGTTGGCGATCGCCCCCTTCTCCAGCTCCTCCATCGCCGCGAACGCCTTCTCAAACGCCGGCTGCATCCGCTCGAGGAAGCCGTCGTCGAAGCCCATCCGGCTGACGTCCAGCGACACGTCGAGGGCGGGGACCTGGCAGAGCGAGGCTTGGAAGCGTTTCCACAATTCCGAGGCGTTCATGTCGTCGCTCGCATGTTCCGATGGGATCAGGACGTCAGGATCACGAACGTCATGGCCAGCCCGGCCAGCGCCAGGACCCAGGCCACGACGAGGGGCGTGCGGAGGTGGAGCTCCGGGTTGGGGTCCCCGCCGCGGAGGGCCTCGACGTAGGCCCGATGCCGGAACGCCGCGACGACGCACACGCAGACGCCGAAGAGGACGATCGTCCCCCCCAGCAGCGGCGGCACCAGCGAATGGTGGATGCGCGAGGGCCGGACGGCCTCCAGCTCCTCGATCAGGAACCCGAATCGGGCGATCAGGAAGCCGAAGCCCATCAGGCCCAGCGACGTCCGCACCCACGCCAGGTAGGTCCGCTCCGCCGCCAGGTAGACGCGGGGGTCGGCGGCCGGCTTGTTCGGCTCGATTTGCATGGGAATCCCGTGAATCGCGGCGGCCTCGGGCGGCTTCTCCTTGGCCGCGACCGCCCGCCGCCCCTTATCATCGCACGGAGCCCCCGGACGAAACACCCCGCACCGTCCCCGAGGAAGCCCCTCCATGATCGCGCCCCGACGACCCCCCGCCCTGCACCACGCGACGGCCCTGATGCTGGCCCTGGCCGTCGGCTCCATCCCTCGGGCGACGGCCGACGACGTTCCCGATGTCCGGCTGAACCAGATCCAGGTGATCGGATCGCATAACTCGTACCACGTCGAGCCGGCCCCCGGCGTGCTCGACCTGATCGCCCGGGCCAGCGCCCGGGGGGCCGAGTCGCTCCAGTACACCCACCCGCCGCTGGCCGAGCAGTTCGAGGACCGGAAGATCCGGCAGATCGAGCTGGACGTCTTCGCCGACCCCGACGGCGGCCTCTTCGCCGACCCCGCGATCCGCAAGCTGGCCGCGCTGACCGGGAAGGACGTGGGCCCCGACCCCGACCCGGACGGGTCGCTCCGCCGACCGGGCGTGAAAATCCTGCACGTCGCGGGGGTCGATTACCGCACGACGGCCCTCACGCTGATCGAGGCGTTGAGCCAGGTCCGGTCGTGGTCGCGGCTGAATCCGGGGCACGTCCCGCTCTTCATCCTGCTGGAACTGAAGACGGCCGAGGAGTCGCGGATCGCGGGCAAGCCCGTCCCGTTCGACGTCGACCGGATCGCCGAGCTGGAGGCCGAGATCCTCTCGGTCTTCCCCCGCCCGGAAATCCTGACGCCCGACGACGTTCGCGGCGATTCGGCCACGCTCCCCGAGGCGATCCGCGCGCGCGGCTGGCCGAAGCTCGACGAGGTTCGGGGCCGCGTGATCTTCGCCCTCGACAACACGGGCGCCGAGCGCGAGGCCTATCTCCAGGGCCATCCCGCACTCGCCGGCCGGCTGATGTTCGCCAGCGTCGACGAGGGGGACCCGGCCGCCGCCTGGTTCAAGATCAACGACCCGATCGGCCGGTTCGACGACATCCGACGGCTGGTCGCCGCCGGCTTCCTCGTCCGCACCCGCGCCGACGCCGACACCCGCCAGGCCCGCGACGGCTCGACCGTCATGCGCGACCGGGCCCTCGCGAGCGGCGCCCAGTTCGTCAGCACCGACTACCCCGCGGCCGACCTCCGGTTCACCGACTACCAGGTCCGACTTCCCGGCGGCGTCACGGCCCGCTCCAACCCCGTCAGCGGCGACCGGGCGTGGGACGGCTTCGACCTGGAACGCGGGCGGTGAGGCGTCGGCGACCCAGGGGTCAGCCCGTCGCGAAGGAGGCCTGGTAGCGGCCGATGAGGGCGCCGACGGCCTCGTCGCAGGCCTGGTCGCTGGTCCCTCCCCCCTGGTTGGCGGCCACGAGCATGCCGAAGTCGCGGGCCGGGGCGAGCCAGACGGTGGCGAACCACATGGTGTTGCTCCCGGAGTGGTTCAGGGCGCGGCCCCCGGCCCAGGGGCGGTCGGCGGCCATCCAGCCGCCGGCGTAGCTCGTGCCGGGGAGGGGCGTATGGAGGTCGCGATAGGTTTCCGGGCGGAGGAGCTTGGCCCCCTGGCGTTCGCCCCGCAGGTGGGCGAGGGCGAACTTGGCCCAGTCGGCGATCGTGGAGTGGACGGTTCCGGCCGGTCCCATCACCTCCGGGTTGTCGTGTCGGATCGCTTCGAGCTTGCCCCGGACGAGGTGGTGGCCGTAGGGGGCGTCGTCGTCTCGCGAGGAGCGGTCGGAGCCCGGCGGGCCGAAGCCGGCCGAGTACATGTTGAGCGGCTCGAAGACGCGAGCCCGCATCAGGTCTTCCCACGTCGCGCCGGTGACCTGCTCGGCCATGAGCCCGGCCAGGACGTAGCCGGCGTTCGAGTAGCTGTAGGCCGTCCCCGGTCGCGATTTGGGCGCGACGGAGCAGAGATCGACGAGGGCCGCGTACCGCTTCTCGGTCGGCGTCCGGCCGGGGAGGTTCCACCAGTCGCCGTCGTGGGGGAGCCCCGCGCGGTGGGTCAACAGGTGGGAGAGGGTGACGTCCCGGAAGTCCGGGTGCAGGCGGTCGGCGTACTCCGGGAAGACCGCGGCGAGGGTGCTCGACGCCGTCAGCAGCCCTTCCTCGAACAGCGTGCCGAGGAGCGTCGCCGTCATCGCCTTGGTGCAGGAGCCGAGGTGGACCAGGTCGTTGATGCGGATCGCGTCGGCCTCGTCGACCTTGCGGACGCCCGTCGCGCCGATCGAGACGACGGCCGGCCCCTTGAGGATCGCGCCGATCATTCCGGGGATCTTGTGCCGGCTTCGGACCGTCTCCAGGAGGGCGGCCGTCTGGGGGTCTTCCGGGAGCCGGACCTCCCAGGGCTCCAGAACCGGGCGAAGCGCGTTCCGTCCGGGAGTGGGGGCGACGGGCCTGCGGACGTCGCGTCGGACCGCTGACCTGGCGGGCTCCTGACCCCTCGCCCCTGACCATGCTCCCGAACCGAGCGACCCGGCGACGGTCGCCGCCATACCGGACGCCACCGACTTCAACCAATCGCGACGATGCCGCATGCTCCGCCCTCCTGATCCAACCCTCCCGCTCTGTTCGCATCGGCGGGATCGACGCTCGTTTGATCAAGCATAGATCGCAGACGAGCGACCGGCAACCGGCGCGGATCGGGATTCCGCCCGGGGTGGGCGAGTCGCATCGATCCGACGGAATAGTCGGACGCGCCGCCTCGGTTCGCGGATTCCGGTCGCGTGCGGCGTCCCGAGGCCGCCGATGTTGAGGCGAATGGACCCCGGGATCGCGCGGGCCGGACGCGGCTGCTCTGCGCGGGATCGAGCCTTTCGGCGCCGGCGGGGGGAATTGTCCCGACTTCGCGATTACAATGATCGGCCGGAATCCACCGGGGACGGGCCTCGGCCGCGATCCGGAGGCGGTCCGCCCCCGGTCGAGGTCGGCCGGGCCGGCACCCCGCCCTCCCCCGGAACCGACCTCGACCGGAGATGACGGATGGCCACGACGTCGGCCCGCCTGCGATGGGCTCTGGGACTCGCCCTGGCGCTTGCGACGCGAGTCGCCCCGGCGCAGGACCTGGAGCGCCTCAAGTACAACAACCCCGGGCTCGTCGTCGACCTGGGCGTCGGCCTCTGGGCCTGGCCCCTGCCGATGGACTTCGACGGCGACGGCGACCTCGACCTGGTGGTCAACTGTCCCGATAAGCCATACAACGGCGTTTACTTTTTCGAGAACGCCGACGGGCCGACCTCGAAGACCAAAACGCCCGTCTTCAAGCCGGGTCGGCGGATCAGCAAGGGGTTGCAGAACGTCCAGGTGAGCTACGTGGACGGCGCCCCTCGCGTCCTGTCGCCGGGGATGGAGCATCCCGACTTCCTCAAGTCCGGCCTGGAGCGCGGGGTGAAGCTCGACCTGCCGGCGAACGTCCATCCCAACAAGGTCCGGGGCAACTTCTGGCGGTACGTCGACTACGACGGCGACGGCAAGCTCGACCTCGTCGTCGGCGCCGACGACTGGACCGACTACGGCTGGGACAACGCCTACGACCCGACCGGCAAATGGACCCGAGGCCCGCTCCGCGGCTTCGTCTACGTCGCGCGAAACGTCGGTGATATCGAGAAGCCGCGATATGAAGACCCGTCCCGGGTCACGGTCGAGGGCAAGCCGCTGGAGGTCTTCGGCTGGCCCTCGCCGAACTTCGCCGACTTCGACGGCGACGGCGATCTGGACATCCTCTGCGGCGAGTTCCTCGACGGCTTCACCTACTTCGAGAACGTCGGCTCGCGGACCAGGCCCGAATACGCCCCCGGGCGCAGGCTCAAGCGGGATGACGGCTCGCCGCTGGTCATGGACCTGGAGATGATCACGCCGACCGCCGTCGACTGGGACCTCGACGGCGACCTCGACCTGATCGTCGGCGACGAGGACGGCCGGGTGGCGCTCGTCGAGAACGCCGGCGGCCTGGCGGCCGACCGCACCCCGCGATTCCTGGCCCCGGTCTACTTCCAGCAAGAGGCCGACGACGTCAAGTTCGGGGCGCTCGCCACCCCCTTCGGCTTCGACTGGGACGGCGACGGCGACTACGACATCGTCTCGGGCAACACGGCCGGATACGTCGCGTTCATCGAGAACCTGAGCGGCCCGGGCGTCGCCGCGCCCCGATGGGCCGCGCCGAGGCGGTTGGAGGCCGACGGCGCCGTGCTCCGCATCATGGCCGGGCCGAACGGCAGCATCCAGGGGCCTTGCGAGGCCAAGTGGGGCTACACCACGCTGACCGTCGCCGACTGGGACGGCGACGCCCTGCCCGACCTCGTCGTCAATTCGATCCTGGGCCGGGTCCAGTGGTACAGGAACGTCGGCACGCGCACCGCGCCGAAGCTCGCGGCGGCGCGGCCGATCGAGGTCGCCTGGACGGCCGAGCATCCTCAACCCCACCTGGCCTGGGGCTGGCTCCGTCCCGAGGGGGACGCGCTCCTGACCCAGTGGCGGACCACGCCCGTCGCCGTCGATTGGAACCGCGACGGGCTCGTCGATCTGGTGATGCTCGACCAGGAGGGCTATCTGGCGTTCCTCGAACGCGCCCGTCGCGACGGCGGGCTCGTCCTGCTCCCCTCGCGCCGGGCCTTCCGGAACGAGTCGGGCGAGCCCCTGCGGCTGAACGCCAAGTCCGCCGGCGGCAGCGGTCGACGCAAGCTCTGCGTCGTCGACTGGGATCGAGACGGCAAGCTCGACCTCCTGCTCAACGCCGCGAACGCCCTGTTCTACCGCCAGGAAGGCGAGGCCGACGGCGGCTGGACGTTCCGCGACCAGGGCCTCCTGTCGAGCCGGAACATCGAGGGGCACGACGTCAGCCCGACGGTCGTCGACTTCGACGCGGACGGCGTCCCGGACTTCCTCGGCGGCGCGGAGGACGGCCGGTTCTACTTCCTGCCCAATCCCGCCTCGAAGGACAGAACGGCCATGCCGGCGATCGAGGGGGACCCCGCACAGGACGTCCGCGACGTGCTCGCGCGCCAGGAGGCGGCCTGGAACGCGGGCGATCTGGACGGCTTCCTGACGACCTACTGGAACTCGCCCCGGCTCGTCTTCCAGTCCGGCGGCGCGAGGACCGAGGGCTTCGAGGCCACCCGCGATCGCTACCACGCCCGCTACAAGGCCGAGGGCCGCGCGATGGGCCGGCTGGCCTTCTCCGGCCTCGAAGTGGAGACCCTGGGCCCCGACGCGGCCCTCGCGCGCGGCGGCTGGCGGCTCGTGCTTCCCGACGGCGCCGAGCCGCACGGCCTGTTCACCCTGATCCTCCACCGATTTCCCGACGGCTGGAAGATCGTCCACGACCACACCTCCGCCGCCGACCCCGGCCCCGCGCCGGCGGAGAAGCCCTGACCTGGCGGCCTGGGATCGTCGTGAATCGCCCGGCGGCCGTGGCGGTGGTCATGGCCTTCTCCTTTCCAACGGGACCGACGCCATGAACGCCCTGCTGCCCCTGCTGCTCCTCGTCGGCCCCTTGCTTGGCCAGGCGCCGATCGACGTCGGCGATCGGAAGCAGCTCTTCATCGACGACCGCTTCATCGCGGAACGCGACCGGGTCGAACTGCGAGCCAACCCGCCGCGGAAGCTCGGGTTGATCCGGGACGAGGCGGGCGAGCCGTTCCAGGGCCACGTCGCTCGGGTGATCGAGGACGGCGGCAAGATCCGCCTGTACCTTGGCGCCGAGGACGTCCGCGTGCTGGAGAGCGACGACGGGGTCCACTTCCGGCGAACCGACGGGAAGCTCCCCGGCGGCGGCACGTTCCCCACCATCTTCCTCGACCCGCACGAACGCGACCCCGCCCGCAGGTACAAGCTGTTCCGCCTGGTCTTCAGCCCGCCGTTCGACCCGGCGACGCACGGCGTCTACGCGAGCTACTCGGCCGACGGCGTGAACTTCACCGAGGTCGGCCGCGTCCTCCCCTTCTTCACCGACAATCCGCCCGTCGTCCACTGGGACGAGCGGATCGGCAAGTACGTCATCTATACGAGAGCCCTCTCCTACGTCTCGGAGAACCAGCGCCGGATCGGGCGGATCGAGACCGACGACCCGCTCAAGCCCTGGCCTTACCGGAAGACGGACGACGACCGCATGTTCTTCTCGACCGAGAACGTCCCGGTCGTGCTGGCCGCCGACGAGGAGGACGACCCGCACTCGGACATGTACTACAACGCGTCCGCGATCTACCCATGGGCGCAGGACGTGTACCTCATGTTCCCCGCCCTCTTCCGGCATTTCTCGCCGGAGCGGAACCCGTACGTCCGCCCACGCGTGCCGGGCCAGTGGGAGGACTACGGGATGCTCGAGGTGCAACTCGCGGTCAGCCGCGACGGCGTGAATTGGTCGCGGCCGGGCCGCTCCCCCTACATCGCGACCGGCCTGGCGGACGAGTGGGACCGGTGGTACGCGGTAGCGGGGCCGGGAATGGCCCGCCGGGGCAATTATCTCTACCAGTACTATTATTCGAGCGGGCGGCTGCACGACTCGGCGATCCTGCGAGCCGAGTACGACGACTCGGCCAAGCAGCTCGGCGGGGTGGGGGTCGTCCAGCAGCGGCTCGACGGCTTCGTCTCGGCCGACGTCGACCACAAGGGCGGGTGGCTGCGGACCCCCGCCCTCGTGTTCCGCGGCGATCGGCTCCGGCTCAATCTCGACACCGGCGCGATGGGGACGGCGTTCGTGGAGATCCAGGACGCCGAGGGCCGGCCGATCCCCGGCTTCGCGCTCGCGGACTGCGAGGAGATCGGCGGCGACTTCGTGGACCAGCGCGTGTACTGGAAGGGGAGTCCGGACGTCTCAACCCTGGCCGGCCGGCCCGTCCGCATCCATTTCCAGCTCAGGCGGGCGAAGCTGTATGCGTTCCAGTTCACCCGCGAGTGAGCCCCCTGCCGGCGTCCCGATCCGATCAGTACGTCCGGCCGAGCTTGGAGACGATGGCGCGACGGACTTCCAGAGGGTCGATTCCGCCGGCGCGGCGATAGACGACCTCGCCGCCGGGGGCGAGGATCAGGGTGTAGGGGACGGGGCCGGGCCACTTGGGATCCAGCGCCTCGGCGAAGGCGTCGCGGTCGTCCGAGTTCAGGATGAAATTGGCGGCCGCGACGTGCTTAGCCTTGAGCGTTTCAAGGGTCTGGTCCTTCTTGGCCGGGTCGTCCAGGCTGATCGTGACCAGCCGGAACGGCCGGCCTCGATACATCCGGTTCATGGTGACGAACTCGGGGAGTTCCTGGACGCAGGGGCCGCACCAGGTCGCCCAGACGTTGACGACGGTGTACTTGTCGGTCTCGTTCTTGGCGAGTTTGGCGACGCCCGCCAGGTCGATCGGCTCGATCGTCACCGGCTCGGCGTTCCAGGTCTCCAGCGACTGCTTCGCGTCGGCCTGCTTGTCCGCCCACTTGGTCGAGCAGCCGAAAACGCGGGTGATCGGGGTGGGGACGGGCGTGCCGGCCAGCACGGCCTCGACGGCGTTGATCGTGTCGTGGGACTTGGGGGGCTTGACCTCGCCGTCGTCGAACCGGCCGTGATACCGCAACTTGCGGTCGGCGTCGAAGACGAAGACGTGGGGCGTCGCCAGCGCGCCGTAGGCCCTGGCGGTCGCCTGGGTGTCGCCGTCGTAGAGATACGGGTACGGATACTTGTGATCGCGCGCCCGGATCTTCATGTCTTCGAACGAGTCCCCAAGGTCGGTGTATCCGAGTTCGTCGAGCCGGACGGCCTTCGGGTCGTTCGGGGAGATCGCCACGACGGCCACGCCCTTGTCCTTGTAGCCCTCGTGCAGCTTGTCGAGCCGCCCCTCGTAAGCCTGGGCGGTCGGGCAGTGGTTGCAGGTGAAGACGACCACCAAGGCCTTGGCCCCAGCGTAATCCTTGAGCGAGTGGTCCTTGCCGTCGACCCCGGGGAGGGTGAAGTCCGGGGCCGTCGCGCCGATTTCCAGGGGCTTGAGGTCGGGCGGATCGGCCGAGGCCTGGACGCAGGCCAGGAGGCCGAGGGCGATCGTGAGGCACGTCGATTTCATGGCGGGTCGCTCCCGGAGACGTCGTGGCATCATCGGTCGGGTTCGCACGTCGTCCCGCGACGCGCGAACTCGTAGTCTGACCGACTCGCACACGCCCGGCAAGACGCCGTCGCGATCGCGATCAGGGGTGGGGCCGGGGGTACGGCATCGGCACGGGGAATCCCACCGGCGTCGAGGGTTGCAGGAACCTCATCGGCACCGCTGGGAGATAGGGCGACGGCGCGAACGGCCCCTCGATCGGGACCAGTCGGGACGTAAGCGGCCTTCGCGCGACGATCCGCCGGGGCGGGGCGCCGTCGAGGAAGACCCCCTCGGCCGCGGCGGCGGCCAGCAATTCGCGATGCACCACCGCGCCCACCTTGCGGATCTCCGTCGGCCCCTTCTCCCGCGCGAGGTCCACGTCGCGGACGGCGACCTCGTATCCCGGATACTTCGCGGCCATCAGGGCGACCCAGGCGTCGACGGCCGGGGTGTAATCCCCCTTGCGGACGTCGTACACCTGGTACCGGAAGCTCTCGATCGGCCGGGTGCGATCGAACCAGGCGACGACCTTGTAGTCGGCGTGCGGAACGTCGGCCTGGGGAGCGGTCGCAGTTGCGGGCGCGGGCTCCTCCCCTCGGATCGGCGCGGGGGCGACCAGCGCGACCCCCAGGGCGAGCCCGGCGAGGGTGCGGATTGGGTTTCTCATGGGCGGCTCCTCCCCTCGTGCGGATCAGAGGCTGTGCGGGTCCTCGCCCACGTCCAGGATGCTGCACGCCTGGATCGTCTCGATACCCAGCTCCTCGGCCCGCTTCAACAGCTCGGGAGACTCGGCCCCGGGGTTGATCCAGACCTCGTCCACCTGCTTGTCGCGGATCTGGTCGAGGATGCGGATCCCAACCTGGGGCGGGACGTAGAACGAGACCCGATCCAGGTGGTCGCCGGGAATCGACGCCAGGTCGCGATAGGCGGGTACGCCTTCGATCGAGTCGAGCGTTGGGTTTATCGGGAAGACCTCCCAGCCCTGGGCGACGAAGGCCCGCACGGCCTTGTTGCCGAATTTCGAGCGATCCGAGCTGGCTCCGACGATGGCGATCTTCTGGCGAGGGGCGGTCATGCGAGAACCTCCGGCGAGGCGGGTCGGCGAGTCAGGGCGAGAGCCGCCCGAGTTTCGCGCCGACCACTCGTACTATTCTAGGGGCTCGGACGTCCGGAGGCGCGTCCGAGCCCATCGGTGGGCGTGACTCCGTCGTGCGGGTCTGGTCTCCGCCGATTCGGGGCGATCTTCGTGACCCCTCGCCTGGGCGTCAGCTCCAGTCGAGCCCGTTGATCCAGCTGACGCCGGGGATGTTCAGCCGTCGCGACCGCCTGGTCTCGACGTCGATCAGGATCACGCGATCGAGAGTGTGCTCGCCGTGGATCAGGCGAGAGGGTTTCCCCTCGACGTCGACGCTCATCGCCCTCAGCGCACAGGCCAGCAACTTCCCGTCGGGAGACCAGACGACCTTGCCCGGCGTGAGCAGGACGTCCGGATCCTCCTTCGTCTCCTCCACGACGATCTGCTGCGGGCCCCCCTCCACGTCGAGCACGCGGATGTCGTTCTTGCCGCGGTCCTGGTGCAGGTAGGCGATGCGTCGGCCGTCGGGCGAGAACCGGGGGTAGACGTTCAGGCCGCCCCCCTCGGTGAGTCGCCGTTGCTCAGAGCCGTCGGGCCGCATCAGGTAGAGCTGGTAGCCGCTCCCGATCGGCGGGTGGCGATCGGAGACGGTGACCAGCCATCGGCCGTCGGACGACCAGTCGTTGACCTCGTCGGTCTCGGGGATCGGCAGCCGGACCGGCTTCGAGCCGTCGAGGTCGAACCGCCAGGTCTCATGATGGGCGGGGTCGGGCTCTGCGGGATTGAACCATTTGACCACGATCAGTTGCCGGCCGTCCGGCGACCACGAGGTCACGCCGCCGAAGTCCGCCACTCGACGCGGCGGTCCTCCCGCATCCAGGTCGAGCGTCCAGACGCCGACGTTCGGGACGTCCTGGTTCGGCCCCGTCCGGCCGGCGCGGATCAGGGCGAGAGTCTTCCTGTCGCGAGACCCCCGGACCCAGGCGCCGGTGATGGGGTTGGGGATGCGTTTGCGATCGCCCGTCGAGGGATCGACGGCCCAGAGCCCGTCGAGCGCCTCGTCGTAGCGGCTCCCCGTGCTGAAATTCGCGTTCAGATAGATCGTGCCAGGTCCGGCCGGTCGTGGCTCTGCGGCCTGGGCCGACGCTCGCCGCAGCGTCGGCAAGGCGCAGGCGGCCGCGCCGGCGGCGGCGAGCTGCAGCCACTCGCGCCTCGAGACGTCGCCACGCGCGGCAAGCGTCTCCGGGAGCCGGCCCATCCGTCGCTTCCAGAAGGTGCTGAGTTCCGGCGAGCCCTCGCCGCCCAGCGACGAACTCCAGGGGCCATAGACGTGAGACATGGCGCTTACTCCTCCGGGTTCGGGGAGGCGGCCGAAGCCGCCGGGATCGCGAAACGACGAAGCGACGGCAGGGAGACCACTTCGACCAGCGTCGAGGCGTAGGCCGCGGCGTCCTGGCCCGCCAGGTCCATCGCGGCCCGGTCGCAGGCCAGTTCCCGCTCCAGCAAGGCGCGATAGGCGACGTAGCGGGCCGCCGGGTGGACGACGTACACGACCCTGGCAAGGGCGGGGAGCCAGTCCCACAGCAGGTCGCGCCGCCGGAGATGCTCCAGCTCGTGCAGCAGGACGGCCCGCAGAGGCTCCCCCTCGAGCGCGTCGGCGAGGCGAGGCGGCAGGACGAGGATCGGGCTCCGCGGACCGCAGACGAACGGGGAGGTCGCGGCGTCGAGTTCCACCACCCCGGGGACTCTTCGAAGGCCGAGCCTGCCCGCCAACTCCTCGACCAGGCCCAGGAGGCGGGCGTCCGACGTGGGCGTCGCCCGCTCCAGGGCGAGGGCGAGTCGACGGCCCTGCCCCACGAGCGCCCCGACGCCCGCGACGACGCCCAGGCACCAGGCGGCGAAGAGGGCCGATCGCCAGGAGGTCGCCCCCTTCGCGGCGGGAGCGGACGCGACGGCCGGTCGGTCCGGATCGAGGCCGAGCCCAGGCGGCCGTCGACCGAAATCCGGCGCTGGGTCCTCGCTCGCCGGGACGGCCGGGCCCGCCGACGGCCTTGAGACCGTCGGCTGAGGCGGGAGAGGCGGGGAGAGCCAGACCACGACCCACAACGGCATCAGGAGGAGCTTGAACGACGCGATCCGCCAGAGCCAGCAACGAAGCGCCGGCGAGGCTCGTCGGAGGCCGGCGGCGACGATCGCGAAGGCGGCGACGACGAGGACCGACTGCCACGCGACCGCCCAGGCCGTCTCCGTCCAGGCCGTCGCGGCCCGCTCGAACGACGCGAGGAAGGAAGCCGTCATGCCCCCCCCTTCCCCCGCCCCTCGATCTTCCGGGCGATCGCGCGGAGCGCCTCCAGATCCTTGGCGGTGAGCCCGTCGGCGTCGGACTCCGCGAGAAACGCGGCGAGCGGCGCGCTCGAACCCCCCAGGGCCCGCTCGACGAACCGGCGGATCAGGGCCGGCAGCACGCGCCGCTCCTCCACCACCGCCCGGTATCGGATCGGGCCCCGACCCGCCTCCGCCTCACGGACGAGCAGCCCCTTCTCCTCCAGCCGCTGCATCGTCTTCAGAACGGTCGTCCGGGCCACCGGCCGCTCGGCCTGCACCAGGTCCCAGACCCGACGCTCCGTGCACGGCTGCTCCCGCCAGACGTGGCGCAGAACCTCCAGCTCCAACTCCCCCAACGACGGCATCGGCTCGCTCATCACCCCCTCCTCGGGTTTTACGACGGCTGTCGTCAACACCTGGATCTTACGGCGGCCGTCGTAGAAGTCAACGCGCGATCGCGGACGTTCGCGGAATTCGGGCCGGGGGCGTCGACGAAAAAACGCCGCGCGCGACGGGGGTCGCGTGCGGCGTCGGGGTGGCGTCGCAGGGGAGCCGACCGGATCGGATCAGCGGCCGAGGCCCAGCTCGGGCATCATGGCGACGACCCCTTCGCGGCGGATCAGTTCGAGGCGGCCGAGGGCGAGGCGGACGGCCCCGGCCCGGATCGGGTCGAGGGCGGCGAGCATCGG
Organism: Planctomyces sp. SH-PL62; assembly: GCF_001610895.1. Classification (NCBI taxonomy): domain Bacteria; kingdom Pseudomonadati; phylum Planctomycetota; class Planctomycetia; order Planctomycetales; family Planctomycetaceae; genus Planctomyces; species Planctomyces sp. SH-PL62. Next base: position 556,939 of record NZ_CP011273.1, read on the forward strand.
CGCGGCCTGCTCCAGCAGGATCGAGCGCGGGGGGGCCAGGCCGACGAGGCCCTTGCGATCGTCGTCCGCGTCCGGCTCCACCAGCTCCTCGATGATCGTCCGGGGCTTGGGGAGCGTGCGAACGTCGAAGTCTTCCAGGTTGGCGGCTCCGGCCGCATGACGGACGGCGTCGTGGAAGCCGCCGAGCTTGTCGATCAGGCCCAGCTCCAGGGCCTGCTTGCCGGTGTAGACGCGGCCCCCGGCCAGGTCGTCGATCGGCTTCTTGAGCTTGGCGCCGCGAATGGCGACGACGTGGCCCTTGAACTCGCCGTAGATTTCATTCATATATTCCTGCATCTTCTGCCTCTCGGCCGGGGAGAAGACGTCGGCCGAGGCGAGCATGCCGGCGTTCTGGCCGCGACGGTAGGCCTTGAAGGTGACGCCGAGCTTGTCGTAGAGCTCGCCGACGGCCATCTTGCCGCTGACGACGCCGATCGAGCCGGTGATGGTCGCCTCGTCGGCGAAGACGGCGTCGGTGCCGCAGGCGACGTAATAGCCGCCGCTGCCGGCGACGTCCCCCATCGAGACCACCAGGGGCTTCTTCGCCTTCACGCGGCGGGTGGCGTCGAGGATGATCTCGCTGGCCAGGGCCGAGCCCCCCGGCGAATCGACCCGGAGGACGACCGCCTTGATCGCGTCGTCGTTCGCCGCGTCGTCGAGCGCCTTGCGGATCGTCACGGCCGCCGCCTCGCCGTCCTGGAAGACGGCCATACCGCCCGATTTGGCGAGCACGATCGGGCCGTCGACGTAGACGACGCCCACGGCGGGCTTCTTGGCGTCGGTCTTCGACGCCGCCAGCACCTCACCCAGGAATTTGAAGAGGCCGAACGGCGAGGTGGCGTCGAGCTTGGGCTCGGCCTTCTTGCCGTACTTGCGGTCAAAAACCACGTCGTCGCCATACGTCTTCTTGAGGTGGGCCTCCAGGTCCTGGCGATGCTCGACGACGTCCACCACGCCCAGCGCCCTGGCCTTCTCGGCGGTATGCGGGCCGCTGTCGATCCAGGCCCGCACCAGCTCGGGGCTGGCCTTGCGGCCGGCGGCGATCCGACTGACCATCGTGTCGAAGAGGCTGTCCAGCAGCCAGTTCTGCATGGCCTCGGCCTCCTTGCTCGGGCCGTCGCGCAGGAACATCTCGGCGGCGCTCTTGTAGTCGCCGCAGGTGAGGAAGTCGGGCTTGACGCCGACCTTGTCCAGCAGGCCGCGAAGATAAGGAGCCTCGCCGTAGATCCCCGTGATCCAGAGGTCGGCCGTGGGGACCACGCTGACGCGCGAGGCGCCGCTGAGGAGGACGTACTGGCCCAGGCTCCCGACCGTGTCGGCGTGGCCGATCACCTCCTTGCCCGCCGCCTTGAGGCGGTCGAACGCCCGGCGGATCTCGGCGACCTGCGCGGCGCCGACGCTCGGACCTTCCAGGATCACGACGACGGCCTTGACCGCGGGGTCCTTCGCCGCCTTGTCCATCCGCTCGATGAGCGTCCAGAGCGGCGTCGAGGTCTCTCCGCCGAGGTTCAGCACCTCCTCGCGAGGCGTCTCCTTGACCGCGCCCGAGAGCCGGAACACGGCCACTCGAGGCTTGGGCGGCTCGGGCTTCTTCTCGGGCTCGGGCTTCCCGGCCGCGGCGTCCTGGGCCGTCGCCCGCGGCGTATTCCAGGCTTCCGTCCCGAGGGCGGCGGCCAGCGCCACGGCCAGGGCGAAGTGGTGGCGACTTCGAATGCTCATCATGGGGGTCGTCCTCGTCGCTCGTTCGGGCCAGCCCATTTCGCGGACGCGGCGTCGCGCGGGGGCGGTCGGTCGGGTATTCGTCGAGCCCGGCCGATTCTTCGGCCCGGCCCTCGCGATCAATGGTAGGCGGGGGCGACTGCGCAAGGCAATCCGGCGTTCACCCCCCCCGCTCTGCCGTCCGGTCAGTCGAACAACCGAAGCTGACCATCGCGCTTCGCGGGGCGCTGGAAGGCTTCGGCTGTGACCGGCCAGGGCTGGACGTTGAGGTCGAGTCGTCGGCAGGAGGTCTTGAAGACGCGGGCGATGACGTCGGCGATCGGTCCTTCGCCGCGCATCCGGTCGCCGAACCGGGCGTCGTAGAGCTTGCCCCCGTGCATCGAGCGGATCCGATTCAGGACCTTGGTTTTGGCGTCGGGGCGATGACGTTCGAGCCAGTCCTCGAACAGCGGGGCGACGGCCATCGGCAGGCGGACCGGGACGTAGCCCGCGATACGGGCTCCGGCCTTGGCCGCCGCTTCGAGGATCGCGGGCATCTCGTGGTCGGTGAGGCCCGGGATCACGGGGGCGACCATGACCCCCGTGGGCACGCCGGCCTCCGAGAGCGTTCGGATCGCCGCCAGCCGCCCGGACGGTCGGCTCGTGCGGGGCTCCATCTCGGCCGCCATCGCCGGGTTGAGCGTCGTGATCGAGACCAGCACGCCGGCCGCGCGATGCTTCGCGAGGTCGGCGAGCACGTCGACGTCGCGGGCCACCAGGCGGTTCTTGGTCACGATGGTCACGGGCTGGCGATACTCCGCCATCACCTCCAGGCAGGCGCGGGTGAGCCGGAGCTTCCGCTCGATCGGCTGATAGGGGTCGGTGACCCCGCTCATCGAGAGAACCCGCGGACGCCATCGCGGCGAATCCAGGGCCGCCCGCAGGAGCGCCGGGGCCTCGCGCTTCACCAGGATCCGGGTCTCGAAATCCAGGCCCGCCGACAGTCCCAGGAATTCGTGCGTCGGTCGGGCGTAGCAGTAGATGCAGCCGTGCTCGCAGCCACGATACGGGTTGATGCTGGCCTCGAAGCCGACGTCGGGGCTCTGGTTCTCGGCGATGATCGAGCGGGAATGGTCTTCGAGGAACTCGGTCTCGGGCCGTCGCAGCCCTTCCAGGTAATCGGCGTCGTCCTGAACCGTTTCCAGCTCGATCTCGTGGTGGACGCGATCGAACCGATTCGGGGGGTTGAAACCGGCCCCTCGGCCCTTGGGGGGGATCCGTTCGCCGCTCATGATCTGCCACCTCGCGATTGATCCGACGCTCCGAGTTCCATCCCAACACGCGCCTTGCCTCCCGGGGCGAGCCAAGTCTATCGCGCAGGGTGACGCATGTACAGTAAATTGCTGGAGGTACTCGGAGCGACCGAGGGCGGTGGTCGACCGAGGGTCGGACTGGCAGTCGACGGCCCAGGGCGTTCGTGGCCGAGGAAGGCCCGGGGGGACGGCCATTCGGGTGGTGGAATTTCCGGGATTGGCCGATAATATGAGAGTGGCAGCGACAAGTTGCCTCGATCGCGCCGTCGTGCATCCCGCTTCGCGGGGATTGGCGCCCGATTTGTTTGAAGAGAATTGTGAATAGTGGGGCCGAGATTTCGCGGCCAGGCCGCGCGGCTTCGCTCCCGTGTATCTCCCGGTCCCCCGCGGACGCATTTCGTGCCGAGGGGAGGACGCGTCATCCACCCTCGGTCGTGGGGGGGGCCGCGGAAATACTCGAATCGAGAGGGGCCATCGCCATGAAGCATCTCAAGACAGTGGGGCGATTGATTTCGACGTCGGCCCTCGCGGGGCTCCTGGCCCTGGGCGCCGAAACCTCGGCCCGCGCGCAGCAGGCGGTCGCCGGCGGGACGCCGGGCTGGAGCGGGTACGCCCCGGGCTACGCGTGGGGGAACACCGCCCCGAGCGTGGGGGGCTTCGCGCCGCAGACGTCCGCGCCGGTCTATGTGTATCCGCCGGGCACGGGCTGGCAGGGGTACGCCCCGGGGACCGCCTGGCAGGGGTATCGCCCGTCGACCGCCTGGCAGGGGTACACCCCCGGCGTCCAGGGCGCGGTGAGGTCGGCCCCCGCGCCGCGATCGGCGATCAGCTCGCGGAACCGCGAGTACGGCTCCGGGCGCAACGTCCACATGCACAAGCCCTGGCTCCCCTCGGCCCCGCGCTGAGGCCCCGACGCGGCGATCGAATCGAGCGGCGGAAACGACGACGGCCCCGGCGAATCTCGCGATTCGCCGGGGCCGTTCGTCTTTCAGGCGGGGGGACCGAGAGGACCTCGGTCGGCGATCAACGCTTCCTGGAGGCCTTGGACGGCGTGGTCTTCTGGCCTTCGGCCCGCTCCGCGTCGGCGACCGCCTCGTCCTCGGCCTTGACGCCCGAGGCGTCTTCGGCGCTGAGCGGCGGCATCTCGCTCGGGTCCTTGAAGGAGGTGCGCTGCTGCTCGCCGCAGCCGGCGAACAGGATGATCGAGCAGAGGGCGAGGGCGGCGAGGGTCAGGATGTTCAGGCGGGACACGGTGGGAGTTCTCCGGTTCGTGGCGAGTCTCGGGGGATCAATACTCGTCCGAGCTCAGGACTTCCATGTCGTCGATGACGGTCAGCTTGCGGAACGTGGTGGGGTTGACTGAGTACTTGATGAACCGGACCGAGCCGTCGCCGAGGAGGGCGTTGAGGCCGCCGGGGTGGGGGCCGCCGAACTGCCGCCGCCAGAGGGTGGTGCCGGTGTCGGGCTTGGACGGGCTCTGGCAGACGCCGTTGTAGGCCGGGGCCTCGTGGTCGGGGAGCGGGAAGAAGTGCCAGCGGATGCAATCCTCGTCCCAGCCGCTGTTCTGCCAGCGTTCGTTGTCGCCGCCGTCGGCGCCCAGGGTCTTGACGGGCACGCTCTTCTCGGCGAAGACGATCGAGTTCGAGGTGCCGTCCTTGAAGTCGCCCCAGTAGCGCTTGGCGCCCTTGCCGGCCCAGACGATGGCGCCCTTGTAGCCGCCGCGGTTGCCGCGGTTGGTCTCGCTGTCGCGCCAGTCGCGGATGCCCCGAGCGGGGGTCATGCCGTTGGGGGCTCCGGGGACGAACATCTTGCCGTCGCAGCCGAAGTATTCGCCCTGCATGAAGCCCGCGCTGCCGGCGTAGTCGTTCCGGGAGGTCGCGGTGATCGGGTTGGATCCATAGCGGCTGTTGTTCCGCCGGGTGGGGCAGAGCAAGCCGGGGACGACGGTGGCCGCGACCTGGATCTCGCCGTTCAGCGCGGGGTCCTGCGGGGCCGGCATGGTGAAGTTGGCCAGGTTGTAGAGGGCCTGCTGCTCCATGTAGGGCAGGATCTTGAAGAACTGGTTCCAGCCGTTGGGGGTGGTGGCGTTGCAGCAGACGTCCTTGGTGTCGTACTCGGCCGCGTTGACCGTCGGGTCGCCGTCGTACGGTCCCTGGGGGAGGTGGCCGTTGGCGCTCTCGAAGTTGGCCACGCCGAGGCCCATCTGCTTGAGGTTGTTCGTGCACTGGGCGCGGCGGGCGGCTTCGCGGGCGGACTGGACGGCGGGCAGGAGCAGCGCGATCAGCACCGCGATGATGGCGATCACGACGAGGAGTTCGATCAGCGTGAAACCCGGGCGCTTGGTTCCGGTCGGGCGGGGCGAAGACACGATTTCCTATCTCCCAGCAAATCGACCCGCCGCGAGGGCTCCACAAGGAGCGCGACGAGCGGGCCTGCAAGACTTCGGCTTTGCGTGGGGGCATCCTAACGGGCCGTCGAGAAGGCCCGATGCCGCTCGGATGAAGCTTGCGAGAAGATGGGAGAGAGTTGCTCAGGGGCCGCCGGAGGCCACGGCCACGGCCAGGTTCGCCGTGCTCGCGCGTCGGCGTTCGACGCCGCTGGAGACGACCAGGGAGGCCGTCGCGCAGGCGGCCATCGTCAGCGCCATCGACCGGGGAGTGCCGTCGCTCATCGTGCCGACCGCCGCGCCCGCCGCGGCGCCCACGGCGAACTGGAGCGCCCCCAGCAGCGCCGAGGCCACCCCCGCGTGATCGGGGAACGGGGCCATCACGGCGGCCGTGGCGTTCGGCAGGATCAGCCCGATCATCGACAGCGAGACGAAGATCAGGGCCAGGAAGGCCGGGAAGCCCCCGCCCCGGTCCAGGCCAGCGCCAGCAGCCCGACGCTCGCCGCCGCGTTCGCCAGGGTCGCCCCCCGGAGGATGGCGTGCGTGTCGAACCGTCGCGAGAGCCGGCGATTGACCTGCGCCGCGCCGATCAGGCCGATCGCGTTGCCGGCGAAGACCACGTTGAACGCCGTGGGCGAGAGCCGAAAATGTTGGAGGAACATCGAGGGCGCCGCGGTGACGTAAGCGAAGATCATCCCCAGCGCCAGGCTCGACGGCACGGCGTACCCCAAAAACCGGCGGTCGACGAAGACCATCGCGTAGCGAGGCAGGATCGCGGCGGCCGGCTCGCGGTCGCGACGCTCCTCGGCCAGCGTCTCGGGCATGTCGAACAGGACCCCCACGCCGCAGACGCAGGCGAAGGCGGCCAGCGACCAGAAGATCGACGGCCAGCCCCCGAACGTCATCACCCACGACCCCAGCGTCGGCGAGATGATGGGCGCGACCCCGATCACCAGCATGAGCATCGAATACACCCGCGCCGAGTCCGCCTCCTCGAACGAGTCGCGGACCACGGCCCTCGCCACCACCATCCCCGTCGCCCCGGCGAGCCCCATCACGAACCGGGCCAGGATCAGCGCCTCGATCGACCGCGCGAACGCGCAGACGACCGACGCCGCCGCGAACGCCGCCGCCCCGTACAGGAGCGGCCGACGTCGGCCGACCCGGTCGGAGATCGGCCCGCAGATGAGCTGACCCACGGCCAACCCGGCGAGGAACAGCGACAGCGTCAGCTCCACCCGGCCGCCGTCGGCGTGGAGATCCTCGGCGATCCGGGGGAACGCCGGCAGGTACATGTCGATCCCCAGCGGACCGAACGCATCCAGCAGGCCGAGCAGGATGATGAAGCGAAGGCCGGGGATTCCCCTCGCGCCCGAGGGGCGATTCTGCGTTTCGTCGTAAGGCATCAAGAAGTCTTCCGGGCGGGAGTTCCGCGGCGAGCCGTGGGAGAGCGATCGGCGGGGTTTCGGGATCGAAGATTGAAAAATCTTAGGGGGGTCGGCAAGGGGGCGGGCTTCAGGACTGGGGGGCCGGCGTTCGCGGAGGCGGGGGCGGCGGGGCGGGAGGACCGGCAGGAGGGCGCGGAGGGCCTCGTCTTCTTCCGGCGAAAGTTCCGCCCAGGAGCCGGGCTGGAGCCCTTCGAGGGTGACGCCGCCGATCGACCAGCGGACGAGTCGGAGCGTGGGATGGCCGACCGCGGCGGTCATCCGGCGCACCTGCCGGTTCCGGCCTTCGCGGAGGGTCAGGCGGATCCAGGCCGTCGGCACGTTCTTGCGGAATCGGATCGGGACGGGGCGTTCCGGGAGGTCCGGGGGCTCGTCGAGCACCTCGGCCTCGGTGGGACGGGTCGGGCCGTCCGGGAGCGTCACGCCGGTCCGGAGCGCCTCCAGCGCGGCGGCGTCGGGGATGCGCTCGACCTGGACGAGATAGGTCTTGGGGTGCTCGTGGCGGGGGTCGGTGAGGCGGTGGGCCAGCCCGCCGTCGTCGGTCAGCAGGAGCAGGCCCTCGCTGTCTCGGTCGAGCCTCCCGGCCGCGTAGACGCCCGGGACCGAGACGTGATCCGCCAGCGTGGGCCTCCCCTGCTCGTCGGTGAACTGGCAGAGTACGTCGTACGGCTTGAACAGCTTGATCGTCTTGGGCATGGTCGGCTTCCCGGCGAGGGGGCGGCCTTGGCACTGCGCTTGCAGTCCTTGGCAACCCGTCTGGAGCCAATGTATAGTCGTCCACGACGACCACCCACCCCGTTTCTTTGGAAATCCGACGCTTTGGCGTCTTTATTCTTGTGAGGTCGCCGTTGTCTTCGTCGCCCGGATCCCTGCACGGCCGCCATCCCCGAGGCGTCGCTCTCCGGCTCTCCGGGGCCGCCTGCGCCGCGGCGGCCTTCCTGATCGCCGCGTCGGGGTGCGAATATTTCACGTCCGACCGGCTGGCCAAGCTCACACCTGGACAGGCCGCCGATCCGGCGTCCCGACTCGGCCCGGACCCCCTGGGCCCGAGCGCCGCCGGCAAGGAACCCGTCACCATCGACCCGGCCACGGGAGAGCCGACGTCGCTCACGGCGGCGGAGATCGTGGCGATGCTGGACCGGATCAATCGCGGCAATCAACGCGAGCTGGACGAACTGACGACCAGGGTCGGCCAGACCGAGGAGTTGGAGCATGCACGCGACGTCTTCCAGCACCTCGACGACCTGCTCAAGAGCCTCGAGCGCGAGCGCAAGAAGGCCCTCGCCGAGGGCCAGGCCCAGCGCGCCGAGGAACTCGCCCGGCAGGCCGAGGGTCTCAAGGAGCCGTGGACCCTGGCGCGAGAGCGCCTGAACCTGGACCTCCGCGCTCGCACGCTGATCCTCGAACGGCTCGACATCCTCCAGGAGATCCTCGGCCACGACCGCCAGCGACTGTCCGCGATGCTGGTCTCCGGCGATCTGGGCAGGTTCCTCGACGACGCCCCCTCCCCGGCCGCCGCCGATTCCGAGCAGGCCGGCGCCGCCGCCGAGCCCTCCCCGCCCGCGGCCTCGGACGCGACCCCGACGCCGGCCCCGGCCCGGCCCCGGCCCCGGCCGCGCCGAAGGTCGAGATCCCGATCATCCCGGGAGTCCCCCTGATCCCCAAGGCGGTCGAGCCCAAGACCGACGCCCCCAAGGACGAGGCCGGGGTCGCCAAGGCCGACGCCGAGAAGCCCGACGCCGAGAAGGCCGACATCGCCAAGGACGCCGCCAAGAAGGACGAAGGGGAAACCGCCGAGAAGGCCGAGGCGAAGAGCGAGGCCAAGCTCCCCCCCAGCAAGGAGCTGATCTCCGCCAAGCAGGAGCTGGCGGTCAAGGCCACCGCCGCTCGGAAGCTGCACCAACGCTCGATGACGCTCGACGCCCGGATGCAGAGCCTCGTGCGCTCGATCGAGCTGGTGAAGGAGCTCGTCCAGGTCTCCCAGTCGAGCCTCGACAACGCGACGCGGACGCGGGAGTTCCTGCTGGGCGAGTTGAACTCGGACAAGCCCTCGACGGCGCTCCAGGCGTGGACCCACGACGACGAGGACGCGCTGGGCGCCCTGGACCGAAGGGTCCGCGACGCCTCCGCCGACGCCAAGCGGCTCAAGGCCCGGTTCGAAGAGATGGTCGAGGAGCAAGGCCTGGTCGTGGGCGCGCTCCAGAAGACCAGCCTCCGCGCCCGGTCGGCCCGCGACGTCCTCGAGCAGACCCAGGAGAAGGTGGAGGCCCTGGAGAGCCCCTTCTCCACGCCGAACATCAAGGCCTGGCTCCGCATGCACGCCCCCCCCGTCCTGGGGACGCTGGTGCTGATGAGCTTCCTGTACGTGCTGGTCAGCCGGTATTCGCACAAGATCGTGGAGATCTTCGCCGCGCGGGGGATCCGGGGCTCGAAGGCCGAGCGCGACAACCGGATGGAGACGCTGGTGAGCGTGCTCCAGAACACCGGCAGCGTCGTGGTGCTGGTAGGCGGGACCTCCACGCTCCTGAGCCAGGTGGGCATCCCGGTCGCGCCGCTGCTCGGCGGCGCCGCGGTGGCCGGCGTCGCGGTCGCCTTCGGCGCCCAGAATCTCATCAAGGACTTCTTCTATGGATTCATGATCCTGCTGGAGAACCAGTACAAGCTCAAAGACGTCGTGAAGATTGGCGACCACAGCGGCCAGGTGGAGCAGATCACGCTCCGCATGACGGCCCTCCGCGACTCCGACGGCGCCCTCCACTTCCTCCCCAACGGCGCCACCACCTCGGTCGTCAACATGACCCACGGCTGGTCGAGCGCCACCTTCAACGTCCGCATCTCCCGGGAAGAGGACGTCGACCGGGTCATCGCGATGATCCAGGACCTGGGTAAGGAACTCCGCATGGACCCCGCCCTGCGGCTCATGATCGTCGACGACCTGAGCATGATGGGCGTCGACGCGCTGACCGACACGGCCGTCGTCATCCTCTTCTCGATCAAGACGCTGCCGCTCCAGCAGTGGAACGTCAAGCGCGAGTTCCTCCGCCGCCTCAAGAAGAAGTTCCAGGAGAAGAACGTCCTCCTGCCGCCGATCCAGCCGACGCTCCCGGGCGCCTGAGCCCGGCCGTCGATCGATCAGCCGGGCGGCGGCGCGAGCGCGGCCTCGACGGCCTCCAGGCCCTCGACCAGCCGGGGGCCGACGCGGGTGGTCAGGTCCTCGTCGAGCGCGACGATCCGGCCGTCGCGCACGGCGGGGACGTCCTTCCAGCCGGGCCGCTTGAGCAACCGCTGGCGGCCCGGCTCCGGGCCTCCCCCGCCCCCCATCAGGCCGAACGTGGCGAGGACGACCTCGGGCGCGCGGAGCAGGACCTCCTCGTCGCTGGGGGTCGGATACCGGGCGGTGACGTCGCCGAAGACGTTGGCTCCGCCCGCCGTCTCGATCATCCGGCCCAGGAACGTCCCCGGCCCGACCGTCATCAAGGGCTCGTCGTAGAGCAGGTAGAGCACCTTCGGACGCGGCGCCGAACCCCGCGCCGCGACCCGCCGCCGCACGCCGTCGACCCGCTCCTCGAACCGCGTCGCCAACGCCTCGGACTCGGCCTCTCGGCCGACCAGCCGGCCGACGACCCGGATGTTGGCGGACACGTCCTCGGGCCGCTCGGCGTCGATCGCCACGACCGTCAGCCCCAGGCGTTCCAGCGGCTCGACGATCGGCTGCTGCACCCCCCCGGTCGCCAGCACCAGGTCGGGCTTCAGCGCCGCGAGCGCCTCCAGGTTGACGCTCGACGGGGCCATGCCGCCGATCGACGTCCGCGTCTTCGCCTCGGGCGGATAGTCGTCCATCATCGTCACGCCCACGACCCGGTCGCCCCCCCCCACGGCGAACAGGATCTCCGTGTTCGACGGGGCCAGCGACACCACCCGCTCGGCCGGCTTCGCGACGGCGACCCGACGCCCCAGCGAGTCGATCACCTCCACGGGCCAGCCGCCCGCCTCGCCCGCGAGCCGCGCCGCCTTCACCGGCCCCGACGTGGGCGTATTCTTCTCCTCATGCGTCGCCCCCCGACACCCGACCGTCGCGGCGACCAGCGCGACGCACACGAGGCGGACGGGAACCGACGCCAGGCCCCGTGGTGGGGGAAGGTGGCCGAAGGCTGGATGAGGGGGACCGTCATCGCGGACGAACCGAGAGAGTGAGGAAATGGGAGTGAATGCCCTGGCGTTTCTCCCCCGCTCCTCACCGCCCGCACCGAGACCAGGACGCTCGCGATTCATGATTTCCTCGCTTGTTCGGCCCCGAGACGAGTCCGGGGCGGGGGCAAGACCATCGGGGCCCCGGAGAGGGGATGGCGGTCGACCAGGACCGGGCAGCGGTAGGCGCGGCCGAGGAGTTCGGGCGTCAGGACCTCCTCGGGCTCGCCGACCGCCAGCAGCCGGCCCTCGGCCAGCAGCGCGATCCGGTCGGCCCAGGTCGACGCCTGGTTCAGGTCGTGGAGGCTCGCGACGACCGCCAGGCCCTCATCGCGCGCCAGATGATCGACGAGTTCGAGGATCTCGTACTGGTAATTCCAGTCCAGGTGCGCCGTGGGCTCGTCCAGCAGCAGGACGCGCGGCTCCTGGGCGAGCGACTGCGCCAGCACCACCCGCTGCCATTCCCCGGCCGAGAGTCGGTCGACGGGGCGGTCGCGCATCGGGATCAGTCGGGTCCGTTCGAGCACCCGTTCGACCACGGCGCCGTCCTCGTCGGTCATCGGCAGCCACCACCCCCGATGCGCCGCGCGGCCGAGTCGGACGACCTCGTCGACGGTCAGCCGCGCCCCCTGGGGGTCTTCCTGGAGGGCGATCGCGACCCGGCGATGGGTCCAGGCGCGGCCGCGCCGCCAGGCGTCCTCGCCATCGACCAGGACCGACCCGGCGCGCGGGGTCAGCAGCCGGGCGAGGGTCCGCAGGAGCGTCGTCTTGCCCGAGCCGTTGGGGCCCAGGAGCGCCAGCACGGTCCCGGACTCGACGGTCAGCTCGACGTCCGAGAGGACGTCGGGCAGCCCCCGGCCGTAGCCGCAGGAGAGCCCCCGGGCGTGGAGGCGCGGGACGGTCATCGGATGGACCTCCTCAGGACCACCAGGAAGAAGGGCCCGCCGAGGATGGCGGTCAGGACGCCCACCGGCAGCTCGATCGGCGCGGCGACCGTGCGCGCCAGGTCGTCGGCCAGGACCAGGAGCACGCCGCCGATCAGGCCGCTGGCCGGGATCAGGAAGCGGTGCCTCGCCCCGACGAAGGCCCGCGCCACGTGTGGGGCGATCAGGCCGACGAAGCCGATCACCCCCGCCACCGCCACGGCGGCGGCCGTCGCCAGGCTGGCCGCCGCGACGATCAGCCCGCTGATCGGCTTCAAGGGAAGCCCGAGCGCTCGCGCCGGCTGCTCCCCCAGCGAGAGCGCGTCGAGCGGCCGGGAGAGCACGCAGAGGCCCAGGAATCCCACCACGATATACGGCCCGCCGCCGATCAGCGCCTCCCACCCGCGTCCCGCCAGGCTCCCCATCAGCCACGAGACGATCCGGGCCAGTTCCTCGTCGTGCAGCACCATCAGGAGCCAGACCATCGCCCCCAGGCAACTGCTCACCGCCGACCCCGCCAGCAGCAGCGAGACGATCGGCGCGGGGCCCCACCAGGCCGTCGACATGTAGACCAACCCGGCGGCACCCACGGCCCCGAGGAACCCGCCCAGGGGCACCGCCCCGAAGCCCAGCCCCCCCGCCTGGCCGGCCGTCACGATGACCAGCGTCGCCCCCAGCGCCGAGCCGGTCGACGCCCCGATGACGTAGGGATCGGCCAGGGGATTGCGAAAGAGCCCCTGGTACGCGGCCCCCGCCGCTCCCAGGGCCAGCCCCACCAGCCCCGCCAGGATCACCCGGGGCATGCGAAGCTCCCAGACGATCGTCGTCACGTCGCGCGAGACCGTCTCGCCCCGGCCCGACAAGGCCCCCACGATCTGCCCGATCGAGAGTCGCACCGGGCCGACCCCCAGGCTCGCAATCCCGACCGCGACGAGCAAGGCCGCCAGGAATGCGACGCGGACGAAGCGATCGTTCATGATCGCTCCGCTCCAGGGTCGTCGCCCGTCGTCCTGGTGAGTCATTCGGTCCCCCGATCGGGGAAGAAGAAGGCGCAGGGGGTCAGCGTTTCGGGCGTCTCCAGGCCGTTGGGGACGTCTCCACAGCCCGCGAGCCGGATCGGCGCCAGCGGCCCCTCGTCGTCCCCGCCCTCGATCGGCCCGAGGGCCTCGACCCGGCCGATCGGCCCCAGAACGACCCGCGCGGGGCGAGCCTCGACGATCCGCCGGCCGATCCCCGCGAAAAGGTCGGGCCACTCCAGGCCCAGGCAGTCGTCGAGCCCTCGGATCAGCTCGGGGTCGTCGGTGCGGAGGCAGAACGCCGCCGCCCGGGCGCCGAGCCCCAGGTCGTAGAGCCGGGCGTCGCGGTCGCGGGGCTCCACGGCGTCGCGGTCGAGCCCGAGGTACGCCAGGCCGGCTCGGGGCGTCTGACGATTCCGGGGGACCGCCAGGACCAGCGGCCCAGGCGACGGATCGTCGCCGGAAGCGACCGGGGCCATGACGCGGACCTGCTCGGGGACGTCGAAACGGACCGCCGCGCGACGGGTCCGGGCGACCAATCGCGCCGATCCGTCGCGCTCCAGCTCGCTCGTCTCATCGGGCCCGACCCGGAACTCCGAGGCCCCGCCGAAGTGGCCGATCGCCCAGGTTCCGCCCGCGGGCCTCCCCGGCTCCAGCGTCCCGGCGATGAACGCCATGAGATCGCCCCGGGTCCACTTCAGGCGGTGGAGCCCCACACCCATCCTCGCCCGACGAGCGGGCAGGTCCGCCCAGACCCGTTCGAGGAACGCCGCCGGGGCGTCGCGCCAGGCGGCGATCTCCGCCGACGTCCGGGCGCATCCCAGGCAGTGGCTCGACGCGGCGTCGAGGCGGCAGAATCCGATGCAAGGGCTGGTCGTCGTCACGGACGCGACCCCCCGTCTCCGACGAACGGACGGCGCGCCGTCGCCGAAACCCGGCCGCAAGGCCGGTCGACGCGGGAGCGATGGAAGACCGAGGACATCGAAGCAGACCTTTCCGCCGGGCCGGGCGGCGCTCGTTGGGCACGGCCGGGCGGCCATGCAGGAAAATCGATCCCGACGGGCAGGTCTTCTGGCTCTCGGCTCGTGACGGTCCCGGACGGCCTTCCCGCCCCATTCCGGGCAGTGGCGCAACGTCCGGGGCCTCGCCGATCACAGCGGCGGCCCCGCGCCGGATTCTCACCGGCTTCCCTATTCTCTCCCCCTTCGCGATCGAAGCTCGGGAGCACCCGTCGGGCGAACGATTTCAATTAGACTCGCGGGGGCACGATTTGCAAAGGGGGGACGTCGCCGAGACCGACCTTCGGTGGTCGATCGACCGGCGTCATCTCGTCGAAGATCAGGCCCCGTGGACCTCGCAACGGATCAACCCCACACCGCGACGATCATGATCTGCGAGTGCGCCTCTCTCGTGGACGATCAAAACCCGCACCCCCTCGCTAAACGCCTTCCAGCCTCAAAAATTGGACCCGACCCAGCAGGTCCCCCGCGACGATCGTCACCGCGTCGTCCGCGATCGCGCATGCGTGGTAGGGGCCGTCGCCGACGAATTCCGCGAGGAGAATCCCGGTTCCCAGGTCCCACACCTTCATCGTCCGGTCATCTGAGCCGGAGACGGCGCGTCGGCCGTCTGCCGACATCGCCAGCGTGGTGACCCGGTCGTCGTGCCCCTCGATCCTGAGAAGCAATGCGTCCGAGCCCAGGTCCCAAAGGCTGAGCGTCCCGTCGTTGAAGCCGCAGAGGACGAGGCGGCAGTCGCCCGACGCCGCCACCGCGTTCATGCCCGTCCTTCGGTTCGGCAGCGTACGAATCGAGGCGCCCGAGTCCAGGTCCCAGAGCTTGAGCGTCCCTCCGTAAGAGCCGGAGACGGCGCGCCGACCGTCTGCCGACGCCGTCACAGCCAGGACCCAGTCGCGGTGTCCCGCCCGCGTACTGATTGACTCACCGGAGTCAAGGTCCCAGAACCTGAGAGTCCCATCGGTCAAGCCCGAGACGGCGCGTCGGCCGTCGGCCGACATCGCCAGCGCAAGGACCGGGCCGTCGTGCCCCTCCAGCGGCCGAATCAGCGAGCCCGAGCCCAGGTCCCAAAGGCTGAGCGTCCCGTCGTTGAAGCCGCAGAGGACGAGGCGGCAGTCGCCCGACGCCGCCACCGCGTTCATGCCCGTCCTTCGGTTCGGCAGCGTACGAATCGAGGCGCCCGAGTCCAGGTCCCAGAGTCTGAGCGTCCCGTCGTCGTCGTTGGAGACGGCGCGGCGGCCGTCGGCCGACGCCGCCACCGCACGGACTTGGCCGCTGCACGCCTCAAAAGTGTGCATCGAGGCGAGCGAGTCCAGGTCCCAGAGCCTGAGCGTGCCGTCTTCGGAGCCGGAGACGGCGCGGCGGCCGTCGGCCGACGCCGCCACCGCACGGATCCCACCGCCGCCTTTCAGCGTGCGAATCGAGGCGAGCGAGTCCAGGTCCCAGAGCCTGAGCGTGCCGTCGTCGGAGCTGGAGACGGCGCGTCGGCCGTCGGCCGACATCGCCACCGCACGGAGCCGGCCCTCGTGGCCTTCGAGGGTGCGAATCGAGACGCCCGAGTCCAGGTCCCAGAGCCTGAGCGTGCCGTCGTCGGAGCCGGAGACGGCGCGGCGGCCGTCGGCCGACGCCGCCACCGCACGGACCGGGCCGCCGTGGCCCTCCAGCTCGCGAATCGGGGCGTGCGCGTCCAGGTCCCAGAGCCTGAGCGTGCCGTCGTCGGAGCCGGAGACGGCGCGTCGGCCGTCGGTCGACATCGCCACCGCACGGAGCCGGCCCTCGTGGCCTTCGAGGGTGCGAATCGAGACGCCCGAGTCCAGGTCCCAGAGCCTGAGCGTGCCGTCGTCGGAGCCGGAGACGGCGCGGCGGCCGTCGGCCGACGCCGCCACCGCACGGACCGGGCCGCCGTGGCCCTCCAGCTCGCGAATCGGGGCGTGCGCGTCCAGATCCCAGAGCCTGAGCGTGCCGTCGTCGGAGCCGGAGACGGCGCGTCGGCCGTCGGCCGACATCGCCACCGCAAGGACTCCTCCGCCGCACCCTTCAAAAGTGCGAATCGAAGTGCCCGAGTCCAGGTCCCAGAGTCTGAGCGTCCCGTCGCTGGAGCCGGAGAGGGCGCGGCGGCCGTCGGCCGACGCCGCCACCGCACGAATCCCACCGCCGCCGCCTTCCAGCGTGCGAATCAGCGCACCGCCGGGAGGGGTCAACGCCTCGGCCAGCGGACGCAGCCAGGGACCACGCTGGTTGCGCTGGACGCGGGGCAGGAAGTCCCTGATCGCCGCGGACTCCGAGCCGTGCAGGCGGCCGATCATCTGGCCGGCGAACAGAGAGGCGTCGCGGGAGAGGGCGTGGGCGGAGAGTCGGATGGCTCCCTCCACGAGCGCCAGCTCCGGGTCGCCGCGGAGCGCCTCGAAGTCGGCCAGCAAGGCGTTGGAGTCGGCGGCTTGGAGCTTCTTCGAAAGCCAGCGGGGATCCAGGAGGAGTCCCCGCAGGACCTCCTGCCGTCCCGCGTGGATCAAGTGGTAGGCGAGCCACCGCCAGGCGTAGGCGTCCGGCAGTTGATGGAGGTCGCCCCAGGAGTCGAGCAGCCGGGCGTGAAGCGGAGCCGGGTCGGAGACCTCGTCCGCCAGGTAGGCCCGGATCACGTCGTGCAGGCTGAGGGTCTGGGCTCGCAGGTCGAGCCTGAGCAGCGACAGGTCGGCCAGACGCTGGGAGAGTTCCTCGGCCTCGTAGTCGTCGAGCCCCCATAGGGCCGCCGCCGCGGCGAGGGGGATGTCGACGTCTTCGGGAAAGATCGCCAGTTCGGTGAAGCGGCGACGATCCTCGGCCTCCAGCAGGTCCGTACTGAGCCCGATCGAGGCGGCGAACGAGTCGTTTCGCTCGCCCGATTTCGGCCGAGCGAGTACGTCCACGCCCTTGCGGTCGAGGCCCCTGTTGAGGTAGTCGAGGGCCCCTTCGATCGAGTCGCCCCGCGCGACCCGAAGTCGCAGCGCCGAGCCGGCCAGTTCCAGCAGCAGGGGCCACTCGCCGAGGCGACGGGCCAGGGACAGGAACGAACCGTACGTCGCATCCGAAGCCTCGACCCGCGAAAGGAGCATCGCTACGCCCTGCTCGGGGGTCATCGCGTCGACCTCCACGCGACGGGCTTCGACCGCGACTTCGAACTGTCGAGTCGTGACCAGACGGGTGCATCGAACGGCCCCGCGCAGGAAGGGACGCAGGTGGGCCGCGTCCCAGACGTCGTCCAGGACGAGCAAGCAAGGCCGTCCCGCCAGTTCGTCCGCCAGTCGGCGCGAGCCGTCCTCGACGTCGCGGACGGCTGCGGGCTCGCCGGTGAGGGTCTCGATGAGGCGGGCCAGTGCGGTCGGCAGGTCGGGCTGCTGGCCGAGCGTGGTCCAGAGGACGCCGTCGGGATGGGCCTTCCTGATCTCGGGGTCGTGGCAGAGGGCGGTCGCCAGGGTCGTCTTGCCCAACCCGCCGGCGCCACGGAGAGCGGTCGTGATCGCGACGGACTTCCCCGGATCGGAGGCTAGGAGCAGCTCACGCAGCCGACCGAACTCCTCGGGCCGAGCCACGAATCCCGCGGGCAGGTCGGGGGCCTGGAACGGGACGCGGCGTGATGGAACGCGATCAAAGACACCCCCGAACGAATCGCAAGGACCTCTTGTAGAGGAGCGAATCCTTGCCGGCCGGCTTGCAGATCGTGACGTGGTCGTCGTCCATAGGCACGGGGATGACGCCGGCGATCCCGGGGTCGGCGCTGGTTTCATTGACGACCAGGAATCCAGCCGTCGGCAGCTTCTCGCAGTAGACCTCGACTTTCACGTCCAGCGTCTGGTGGTTGTTGCGGAACCAGGTGTTGAGTTCTCGCAGACGCGGGTCATGGGCCCGCAGATCGTCGACCGCGACCGTGTTACGCAAGACCAGGCTCAGGTGCTTGACCCAGCCGGCGATGTCCGATCCGGAGTGCGGAGTCGAGACGAAAACGATCCCCCGCGTCTGGTCGACGACGCGCCGCCAGTTCGGGTCGCCGAAATCCCGGCCGTGCCGCAGCAATTGCTTGACCAGCAGGCCGCCCATGCTGTGGGTGATGTAGACGGTCGGCCGCTCGCCCAACCCCTCGACGTCCAGGACGGCCAGGGCGTTGGTGGCGCGGTCGGCCAGGGGCATGGCGTGGCCCTTCCAGGCCATTGATGCGGCGTCGTAGTCGAGAAGCCAGACGCCGACGTCGGGCAGGTCCTCGGCCAGCCACTCCGGCCAGGTCGGGCCGGCGCTCCCGGCGGGCCGCCAGGTGGAGCGGGCGTCGCCGTCCAGGCCATGCACGAAGACGACGTCGCCGCGACGTTGGGAATCGTCGCATCCGGAGACCTTGATCAGCTTGCTCACAAGGCGGCCCTCTGGAAGCAGCAGGGGACGATCCGACGATTCGATCAGACTGGCTCGCGGATACTATTGAAACCCAATGCATCGCAGCTCGCTAGTGACAAGGAGACCGTGAATCGCGAGCGGAGCCGGGTGAGACGCATTGTGCCCGGGATGAGCGTCTTCCCGCCCCACGGTCCTGTTGTTGGATCGCGGGGGCGGGGATACACTGGGGGGCCGCATGATCCCTAGACGTCGATTTCGAGGTTAGACGCGATGGCGACCACCCCGTTCGAGAAGTCCCAACGGCTCCAGAAGCTCCCGCCTTATCTGTTCGCCGAGATCGACCGCAAGAAGAAAGCCGCCATCGCCGCCGGCCGCGACGTCATCAACCTCGGCGTCGGCGACCCCGACCGCCCCACGCCCCGGGCGATCATCGAGAGCCTCCAGAAGAACGTCGAGAACCCGGCGTTCCACCAGTACGCCCTCGACCAGGGCTCGCCGGAGCTTCGGAAGTCGATCGCCGCGTTTTGCAAGTCCCGGTACGGCCTGGACCTGGACCCCGAGACCGAGATCCTGCCGCTGATCGGTTCGAAAGAAGGCCTGGCCCACTTCCCGCTCGCCGTGCTCAACCCCGGCGAGATCAGCCTGGTCCCCGATCCGTGCTACCCGGTCTACCGGTCGGCCAGCCAGTTCGCCGGGGCCGACGTCTACACCATGCCGCTGGAGCCCTCGCTGGGCTTCCGCCCCGACCTCGACGCCGTCCCGAACGACGTGTACGCCCTCGCCCGGCTGATGTTCCTGAACTTCCCGAACAACCCGACCGGCGGGACGGCCGACCTGCCTTATTTCCAGAAGGTCGTCGACCTGGCCAGGACGCACAACTTCACGATCGCGCAGGACGCCGCGTACAATGAAATGTACTACGGCGAGCCGGCCCCCAGCATCCTCCAGATCGAGGGGGCGAAGGACGTCGCGATCGAGTTCCACAGCCTGTCGAAGACGTTCAACATGACCGGCTGGCGCGTCGGCTTCGCGATCGGCGGCGAGCCGCTGATCTCGGCGCTGAAGCAGGTGAAGGCGAACTGCGACTCGGGCATCTTCACCGCCATCCAGTTCGCCGCCAAGACGGCGCTCGACCAGTACGACGAGCTGACGCCGCCAATCCGGGCCCTGTACAAGGAGCGTCGCGACGCCTTCGTCGGCGCGATGCGGAAGCAGGGGTGGGACGTCCCGTCGCCCGACGCGACCTTTTACGTCTGGATCCCGTGCCCCAAGGGGTACACCTCCAGCGACCTGTGCGCCCGGCTGCTGGACGAGGCCGACGTGGTGACGACGCCCGGCCTGGGCTTCGGCCGCACGGCCGACGGCTACATCCGGGTCTCGCTGACGGTCGAGACCCCGCGCCTGCTGGAAGCGGCCGAGCGTATCGGCAAGCTCGCCCTGTAATTCGAGGACGGCTCGCGAATCGAGGCTGGAATGAGCGAGGGCTCGCTGGCGATCATCGGGATGGGGAGCAACCAGGGAGACCGCGAGGCGATCCTGGACGAGGCGGTCGAGGCCCTGAAGGCGACGCCCCACGTCCACGTCTGGACGGTCAGCCGCTACTACGAGACGATCCCCGTCGGCGGCCCCCCGGCCAGGCCCCGTTCCTCAACGCGGCCGTCCTGACCGAGCCCACGCTCGACCCCCTGAGCCTCCTGGAACGGCTCCACGACATCGAGGCCCGCCTGGGCCGGGTGCGCGACGAGCGCTGGGGGGCCCGGACCCTGGACCTGGACCTGCTCCTCTACGGCGAGGAGGTGCGCCGGACGCCCCAGATCATCGTCCCGCACCCCCGCCTCTCCTTCCGTCGGTTCGCGCTGGTCCCGGCGGTCGAGGTGGCCCCCTGGTCGCTCGACCCGCTCACGAACATGACGGTCAACGAGCTGCTGGCGAGCCTGGACCGCCGCCCGAGCCTCGTCGCCGTGGCCGCCGCCGACCCCGACGACGCGGAAGCGGTCGCCCTGGCCTCGGATGTGCATGCGAGAATCGTAGAGGCCCTCGGGGCCGAGCCGCTTCGGCGGGTCGACCCGGGAGGGGTCCCGACCTCGGACTTCCCGACGCATCCCCGCGACCGGCGGTTCGCCGAGATCCGCGCGGCCGCCCATCGGGCGTCGGAGAGTCGCTGGACCCACGCCGGGCTGGGCGATCGCTGGCTCGCCGCCGACTTCGCGCTCGACCTGGACCTGCGCCGGGCGTCCGCGATGGAGGCGAGCGAACCTCGGGCTCACGACGGGCTCTGGAAAGGGGCCTGGAACCTGTTCACTTACGAACGCGCGGCCGAGGCGGCCGTCGACCGGGCGCTGGCCCCGACCTTCGTCGTCCTGATCGGCCGCGAGGCCGCCGCGATCCGCGACGGCGGCTACCCTCGGCCGGTCCTGATCCCCGAATCGACCGAGGCCGCCGCGATCGTCTCCGAGGTGGTCGTCACTTGCCAGGCCACCCGGGCCTGAGCCGCATCCGTACGCCGAGGTCCGCAACCCACACCGATTCCCGAACCGAAACGGGGCGCCGACGAGACCATGGCCAAGAAAGACGCGGGGAAGTCCGCCCCCAAGGGGAAACCCGATCCCGACGGCATCAAGATCGTCGCCCGCAACCGCCGCGCGCGGTACGACTTCGACCTGATCGAGAAGGTCGAGGCCGGCATCGTCCTGACCGGCACCGAGGTCAAGAGCCTGCGCAACGGCAAGGCGAACCTCGAGGACGCCTACGCCGAGATCAACCGGGGCGAGGTCTGGCTCAACGGGTGCGACATCCCCGAGTACCTGCAAGCCAACCGGATGAACCACGTCCCCAAGAGGTCGCGCAAGCTGCTGCTGCACCGCAGCGAGATCGAGAAGCTGGGGAGCCGTACCAGCGAGCGCGGCCTGACCCTGATCCCCGTCGCGATCTACTTCCGCAAGGGCATGGCGAAAGTCGAAATCTTCATCGCCAAGGGCCGCAAGACCTTCGACAAGCGCGAGTCCGTCAAGAAGAAGGAAGCCAAGCGCGACATGGACCGCGCCCTCCGGCGGAACTGATACGCAATGGCTTTGATGACTCACCTTCGCCGAGCGGCCTCGGCTGCCACGGGGTCGTCCCCGAACCCGTGTCCATCCGGTGCTTTGCGGCACGGGTTCGGGGACGAACCCGTGGCACCCAATGGTCGGTGATCGAGGCGATTTGGTTTGAGCCGCCGGCCCGATCCTCGCGGGGTCCCTCCCCCCTGGCAAACTGCCGTTGGCCGATCCGGGGGGATTCGATAAAGTCCCCGCTGACCGGTGCCGACAGGATGTCGGCCGGGGCCCCATCTTCGCGTCCAGCCCTTGCGGCTCGCGAGCGGCTCAGAGGATGTTCGGTTCGCGCCCGGGGGGCGGCACGCCTTTCGGGCTGGCTTACGGGTGGCGAGGTCGCTCCGACCGGGCCGTCGCCACGGGAGATTCGCCATGAGAAACGCCCGCACGCTCCTCCGGCACGGGCGGCCGCCGCTCGCCGCCCTGCTGCTCGGCGGCGTCTGCTGCTTCGGCTGGGGCTGCCACCAGCATCACTATTACTACGGGCCGACCGGGGCCAACGGCTGCCCGCCGGCGATCGGCACGACCGTCCTGCCCAGCAACGTGGCCGTGGGCGAGGTCTGCGAGGTCCCCAGCGAGGTCGCCGTCCCCTCCCCGGTCGTCGGCGCCCGATCGACCGTCGTCGACGACGGCCGCACCCGGCCCAGGGTCGTCGTCAGCGAGCCCGCCCGCCGTTCGTCGCGCTTCGGCTGGCGCAGCACCAACCCGGAAGACGTGCCGGCGTTCACGCAAATC
Organism: Planctomyces sp. SH-PL62; assembly: GCF_001610895.1. Taxonomy (NCBI): domain Bacteria; kingdom Pseudomonadati; phylum Planctomycetota; class Planctomycetia; order Planctomycetales; family Planctomycetaceae; genus Planctomyces; species Planctomyces sp. SH-PL62. The sequence goes on from NZ_CP011273.1 coordinate 579,152, forward strand.
GACGGCGCCCTGAATAGCACGGTGAAATAGTCGCCCAGTTATGCTATAATACCCGGACTACTTGATGGACATCTCGACATCAACCGGGTGCAGACCGCCATGTCCCACACACGATCGTGGAACGACACGCGCGCGCTCGTCACGGGCGCATCCTCGGGGCTCGGACGGGCCATCGCCGAGGATCTCGTGCGACGCGGGGCGAGCGTCATCCTGACCGGCCGTTCCGCCGCCAGGCTCGACGAGGTCGCGAAGGGGCTCCTGGAAGCCGGAGCCGACCCCGACCGAGTGGCGGTCTTCCCCGCCGATTTGACCGTCGAGGCCGATCGTCAGCGGCTTTTCGACGCGGTTCGGGCGCGATTCGGGGCCCTCGACCTGGTGGTCAACAACGCGGGAGTCGGCGCCACGGGGCAGTTTGACACCCACGAAGCCTGGGTGCTGCGCCGGGTCTTCGAGATCAACTTCTTCGCGATGGCCGAGGTCTGCCGCGCCGCCCTCCCCTTCCTGAGCGAAGGCGTCGACCCCGTGATGCTCGTCATGGGCTCGATCAACGCCCGCCGAGGGCTCCCCGGCCGGGTCGAGTACAGCGCCAGCAAGTTCGCCGTCTCGGGCTTCGTCGAATCGATCCGGATCGAGTGGCGGCGGTACGGCATCCACGTCCTCCAGGTGAACCCCGGCTTCTCCGCGACCCCGTTCGACGAGAACGCCGTGGCGAAGACCGCGCGGGTGTCGGTCGCCGAGTGGCGGACCACGCCCGCCGAGGTCGTCGCCGCGGCCGCGCTGCGGGCCGTCGAGAAGCAGAAGCGCGAGATCACCCTGTCGTCCAAGGGCCGGTTGCTCGTCCTGATGAACCGGATCGCCCCCAGGTTCGTCGACTGGGGCCTCTCGCGGTGGCTCCTCCGCCACTTCCCCGACTCGCCCGTCCACCGCCGCAAGGGGAAGAAGCGGATCGGCGGGGTCTCCTCCTGAGCGATCGCGCGGGCCGCCGGTCCATACCAAATCGCCCCGATCGCCGTCTCCCGGCCCCCTCGAGGCGGCGGCGTCGAGCGAGGAGCGTCTCGGGCGCCACGGGTTCGTCCCCGAACCCGTGCCGCGCCATTGCGTATCAGGCCGCCGGATTGGCCGCCGCCGCGCCGTTGCGGGCGAACGCCCCGGCGCGGAGGCGTCGGGAGTTCATCGTCGGCCGGAACATGACCAGGAGGGCCAGCGGCAGGTACAGGAGGACGAGCGTCCCCCCCTTGTCCAGGTACCAGAACTGGCTGGCCGCCAGCAGGGCCGCGGAGAGCGCGATCAGCTGCGAGAGGTCCTTCCGCGTGGGCCAGAAGGTGACGACCAGGACCATCGCCAGGTAGCCGATCAGGACCGGCAGCCGGAAGCTGGAGTCGATGCCCCCCCAGAAACTGCTGCCGCTGGATCGGGGCTCGAACTGGGGGAGCAGGCCGACCTCGGCGATGCTCCGCGCGCCCAGGGCCCGCGCCCATTCCGACAGCCCCAGTCCGGCGCTCCCCAGCAGGGCGCAGACGATCGCCACCGAGGCCGCCACCGCGACGTACGCGATCCGCGACCGTCCTCGGTAGAATCCCGTCCACAGGAAGATCAGGCCCAGGCAGGCCGGGATCCAGCCCGCCGCCAGGCCGATCAGGAGCCCGGCGATCGCCGGCCTGGCGTACCACAGGACCGCGTAGATGATCAGGGCTGAGGGGATGAGCTGGCCGCTGTCGACCAGGGCCATCCGGGTGTACGGCAAGAGCAGGTAGCACGCGGCCATCGACAGGCCCGTGAGCGATCGTTCGTAATGTTTCCAGCCGATCAGCCAGAGCCCCGCCACCAGGCCCAGGTGGGCCAGCAGGGCCAGCACCCGCGAGACGATCACCTGCGGACGTTCCTGCTTGAGCGAAGGGGGGAGCGGGGCGATCTCGATCACCTGCTTGACCGCCCCGTTCCCTTCCTCGACGGCGGGAACTCGCGCGTTGCGGTCCTCACGCCCCGAGGGCTCCGCCGGATTCCGCGCGGCCCCCTCCTCGACGGGGAGGCTCACCGTCTCGACCAGGAGCAGGCCCAGGATGCCGACCGACAGGCAGAGCAGCCCGGACGCGTTGAGGTTCGGCTCCAGCAAGGGCCGTCGCGAGAGCCCCAGGTCCACCAGGCATCGCGCCAGCCAGGCGGCCGAGCCCAGGAACAGCAGGATGAACGCGATCCAGGGGGCGTGATCGTGCCGCCCGACGATCATCATCATGCCGGGGACCAGGGCGAACAGCAGGATCAGGTCGAGGTTGCGGACGCTCCAGAACCGGCTGAACTTGAAGAAGAGCGTGACGCAGCCCAGGAGCGAGAGGAACAGCCAGACGATCGGCGAGAGCCCCAGATCGGTGACGAGCGGACCATTCACGGCGACCTCGTCAATCCGACTCGTAAGGGATGGGGGAGCCCGAAAGCTGGCAGAGGGCGTTCAGCGCCGCTCGCTGCTCGGCCTCTTTCTTGTTCCGCCCCCACGCCGGCGCGTACTGGTTGCGGCCGATCTGGGCCGAGATCTTGAAGCACTTGGAGTGGTCCGGCCCCTTCTCGTCCAGGAGCAGATAGGTCGGCGTCTCGCCGAAGTCGCGCTGGGCCGCCTGCTGGAGGTTGCTCTTGTAGTTCAGGCCGTTCTGGCCTTCGACGGCCGCGTCGATCTCGGGCCCCATGTGGGCGGCGACGAACCGCTGCGCCGCGGGGGGGCCTCCGTCCAGGAAGATGGCGCCGATCAGGCTCTCGAAGACGTCGGACAGGACCGACGACGGCGTCTGATCGCCCGCGCCCATCCCCTTGCCCAGGAACAGGTAGACGTCGAGCCCCAGCGCCTCCGTGATCTTCGCGCAGGTGCGCCGCGAGACCACGATCGACTTGATCCGGGTCAGCTCCCCCTCCTGGTAGTCGGGGAACTTGCGGAAGAGCATCTCGCAGACCACGGCACCGAGGATGGCGTCGCCCAGGAACTCCAGTCGCTCGTTGGAGGCCAGCCGATGGTCGGCCCCCGAGGCGTGCGTGAGCGCCTCGCGCAGCAAGTCCGGGTCCCGGAATTCGTAGCCGAGGACGGCCTGGCATTCCGCGAGCAGGCGGGCCTCGTCCCGGTGGGTCGTGGTGTTTGGCGCGGCGATGGTTGGAGTTCCAAGCGGGAAGTGCGCGGGGACGCCCGGACGAAATCCGACTCGCGAGCAAGAATGTAACCTAGCTCGCCGGAATCCCCCTGTCAACCGCCTGTTCGCGGACATCCCTCCCGGCGCGCCGGTCGGCCCGCTCATCGCTCCTCCGAGCCCGCTCCCGGCCCGGTCCCTCGCGAGCTTTCCACCCGCTTCAGCTCCCTGGACAGGTCCGGCGTCAGGTCGGCCTGGTCGAAGTCGGGGGATCGGGGGAGCTTGATCTCCCAGTCGTGGCCGAGGTCGTAGCGGACGCGGCCCTCGGCGGGGCGGCAGTCGAGGACGTGGCCGCCGATCTTGCGGTCGTCGGAGAGGAAGTGCCAGTGGTAGCCGGGGACGGTGAGCCCTCCCACCCACGCCGGGCTGCGGATGCCGAGCAGCGTCCCGGAGATGTCGCGGTGGGTCCAGACCGACTGGCTCTCGGCGACCTCCGCCAGCGGCTTGTAAGGCGGCTCCTGGCGATGGACGCTCCGCAAGGTGGCCGACGCCAGCCGGCCGTCGATCCGCACGGCGACGAACGCGTTTTCCTGCGGCAGGGCCTCGTCCAGCCGGGCTTCCAGCTCGGTGAGGCTGGCGACCGGCGGGCAGGCGAAGTCGCCGTCCTCGTCGAAGGGCGTGACGACCGCGAACGGCGACGTCGCCTCGGGCCCGACCTCGGCGACCACGCCGTCGCCCCGCGCCTGGTACGCGCGGCCGTCCAGGATGATCAGCTCGCCGTCCAGGTGGTCGAGCGTCCCCAGCCCGAAGTCGCCGCAACGGAGCAGCTCGCCGATCGTCGTCACGCCGTCGTAACGCCCGATCATCAGCGCGTTGATGACCGACGTCTGCGTGATCCGGTCCGGGTTCGCCGGGATCGGCGCGGGCGGCGGGCCGGGGCGCGAGCATGAGGCGATCCCGGCGAGCCCCAGGGCGGCGGCGGCGAGCAGCTTCCGATTCATCGAGTTCTTCGCTTCCTTCAGGGGCGCGTCGAGCCTGCGCTCATGGGGTCGATTCGGGATCGGATTCCGCCGGGGGGCGCGATTCGGGTCCGGTCACCAGCACGCGGTCGATGCGGTTCTCGTCCATGTCGACGACCTCGAACTTGTGGCCTTCCCATTCGAAGTGGTCGCCCACGTCGGGGATGTGGCCGAGGCTGACGAGGATGAATCCGGCGAGCGTGCCGTACTCCCCCTCCGGGAGCCGGGGGAGGCCGGGAAGGTCGGAAACCTCATGGATGGAGAGGGTGCCGTCCAGCAGCCACGAGCCGTCGTCCCGGCGCACGGCGCTGGCGTCGTAGCCTTCCTCGACCGCGAGGTCTCCGACGAGGGCCTGGAGGATGTCGTTGAGCGTCAGCAGGCCCTCGACCGACCCGTACTCGTCGACCACGATCGCCATCGGCGTCGCCGCCGCCTTGAACTGCTCCAGCACCTTCAAGCCCGACGCCCCCTCGAAGACGAACAGGGCCGGCCTCATCAGGCTGCGGACGTCGAGCGGGCCGTCTTCGAACGAACGGCCGAGCAGGTCCTTGGCCTGGACGATCCCCACCACCTTGTCGAGCGAGCCTTCGCCGACGGGGAAGCCCGCGTGCGAACTCTCCAGGACCCGGCGACGGACCTCCTCGGGCGTGCCGTCGGCGTCGATCCAGGCGACGTCGGCGCGCTGGGTCATCAGCACCCGCGCGGGCTGGTCGTTCAGCCGGAAGACCCGCCGCACCATGTCGTGCTCGGCCGTCTCGATCGCCCCGACCTCCGCCCCCTCGCGCACCAAAACCTGGATCTCCTCCTCGGTCACCGGCGATCCCCCGGTCTCATGCACGCCCAGGAGCCGCAGGACCCGATCCGTCGACCAGCCCAGGAGCCGGACCAACGGCACCGTCGCGATCGACACCAGCCGGAGCGGCCCGGCGGCCCACGACGCGATCCCCTCGGGGTTGCTCAGGGCCAGCCGCTTCGGCGTCAACTCCCCGAACACCAGCGTCAGGTACGACACCGCCGCCACCACCGCCGCCAGCCCCAGACTCTCCGCGTAGGGGACCAGCGCCGGCACCTTCGCCAGCGCGTCGCCGAGATGCACGGCGATCGTCGCCCCGCCGAACACCCCCGCCAGCGTCCCCACCACCGTGATCCCGACCTGCACCGTCGAAAGAAAGCGATTCGGGTCGTTCGCCAGTTCCAGCGCCACCGCCGCTCGGCCGTCCCCCGCCTCCGCCGCCTGCCTCAACCGCGCCTTCCGAGACGAGACGATCGCCAGCTCCGCCATGGAAAAGAGACCGTTGGCCAGGATCAGCAACACCACCACCCCGATCTCGATCAGGATTATTTCCACGAACCGCCTCGCCTCCAGGAGCAAACCTCGACCCGACCTCCCTTTCTAGGATACGTCGCGGCGCCCACCCTGCCGAGGCCGTCGGACGAATCGGCCGGATGTTTGACGACGTGGATGCGGCGGGTGGCCTCTCTCAGAAAAATATTCCGAGCCTTGTCGATCCGGCGGTGGCTCGTTCGACGAGTGGGTGGAGACGGGGCCGCGACCCATCGGGACGGCCCGGTCGGGCCCGCCGGCGGTTCGGGATGCAAGGGAGGCGAGTCGATGCGTTTCATGGTGATGGTCAGGGCGACGAAGGAGTCCGAGTCCGAAACCGGGCCTGTGTCGGACGAGAAGCTCCTGCGAGAGATGCTGGAGTTCAACGGGGAGCTGGCGAGGGCCGGCGTCATGCTCGCGGGCGAGGGCCTCCACCCCAGCTCGAAAGGGGCGCGGGTGAGGTTCGCGACCGACGGCTCGCGGACCGTGGTCGACGGCCCGTTCGCCGAGACCAAGGAGCTGATCGCCGGCTACTGGCTCTGGCAGGTGGAATCGCTGGAAGAGTGCGTCGAATGGGTCCGGCGCAGTCCCGCCCCATTCGCCACCGATTGCGAGATCGAGATCCGTCCCGTCGGTTGCGGCTCGGGTGCCGCCCGATGGGAGACTTTTGCTGAAAGGAATGACGAGATGCGATTCATGGTGATCGTCAAGGCGACGAAGGACTCCGAGGCCGGCACGCCGCCCGACGAGAAGCTGATGGCCGCGATGGGGAACTTCAACGAGGAGCTGGTGAAGGCCGGCGTGATGCTCGCGGGCGAGGGCCTCCACCCCAGCTCGAAAGGGGCGCGGGTGAGGTTCGCGACCGACGGCTCGCGGACCGTGGTCGACGGCCCGTTCGCCGAGACCAAGGAGCTGATCGCCGGCTACTGGCTCTGGCAGGTGAAGTCGCTGGAGGAATGCATCGAGTGGGTCAGGCGCTGCCCCGCCCCGTTCGCCACCGATTGCGAGATCGAGATCCGCCAGGTGTACGAGGCCGAGGACTTCGGCGAGGCGTTCACCCCCGAGCTTCGCGAGCAGGAGGAACGCGTGCGTCAGATGGCGGCCAAGCTCCAGGCGTGAGCCCGGCTTGCCCCGAGACGCCGAAGCTGGTCTGATCGGACGTCATGACGACCGATCCGATCCATCGCACGATCGACGCGGTCTGGCGGATCGAGTCGGCGAAGGTCATCGCCGTGCTCGCCCGCCGGACCCGCGACGTCGGCCTGGCCGAAGACCTCGCGCACGACGCGCTCGTCGCCGCGCTGGAGCAATGGCCGAAAACGGGCGTCCCGGAGAAGCCGGGCGCCTGGCTGCTGGCCGCCGCGCGGCGGCGCGCGATCGACGCCCACCGTCGCGACCGGGCCTTCGACCGCAATCGCGAGGAGATCGCCGCCCGCTTCGAGGCCGAGCCCGCGCCCGACCTCGACGCGGCGCTCGACGACGAGGTCGGCGACGACCTCCTGCGGCTGATCTTCACGACCTGCCACCCGGCCCTCTCCACCGAGGCCCGCACCGCCCTGACCCTCCGCCTCCTGGGCGGCCTGACGACCGACGAGATCGCCCGCGCCTTCCTCGTCCCCGAACCCACGGTCGCCCAGCGCATCGTGCGGGCCAAGCGGACCCTGACCGAGAAGGCCGTCCCCTTCGAGGTCCCCCGCGGCCCCGACCTGCTGTCCCGGCTGGGCTCGGTCCTGGCGGTCGTCTACCTGATCTTCAACGAGGGCTACGCCGCCACCGCCGGCGACGACTTGATGCGCCCCGCGCTCTGCGAGGAGGCCCTCCGCCTGGGCCGCATCCTCGCCGAGCTGGCCCCGGCCGAGCCCGAGGTCCACGGTCTGGCCGCCTTGATGGAGATCCAGGCGTCTCGGGCCCGGGCGCGGGTCGGGCCGTCGGGCGAGCCGATCCTGCTCCTGGACCAGAACCGGGCGCGATGGGACCACGTCCTGATCCGCCGGGGCCTGGCCGCCCTGGACCGCGCCGAGGCCCTCGGCGAACCCCGAGGCCCCTACGTCCTCCAGGCTGCCATCGCCGCCTGCCACGCCCGCGCCCGGACGGCCGACGCGACCGACTGGCCCCGCATCGCCGACTACTATGCGGAACTCGCCCGGGTCGCCCCTTCCCCCGTCGTCGAGTTGAACCGCGCCATGGCCGTCGCGATGGCTTCCGGCCCCGCCGCCGGCCTCGCGCTCCTCGACCCCCTGACGACCGAGCCGACCCTCCACGACTATCCCTACCTCTCCAGCGCCCGCGGCGACCTCCTCGCCAAGCTCGGCCGCCACGCCGAGGCCCTCCCCGCCTTTGAACGCGCCGCCGCCCTCACCCGCAACGCCCGCGAACGCGCCTGGCTCCTCGCCCGCGCCCGGGAGTGCGCCGACGCCTCGGAGCCTTCCCCGTCGACGGATCCACCCTGATGCCACCGAACTTCTCGGGGATCAGGTTTCCTGCTGTCATGGTGACATGTCTCGATTCGGCTTGAGTAAAGAGGTTTCCGAGTCTCCCCGCCGCGCCCGCCTCTCAGGTCGCTCTCGTCGCCTTGGAGCCCGTAGGGGGCTCGGGCGGTCCTGGTCGCCGGCTCGCGGCTTCCCTTCGCGCCCGGGCGCAATCCTCGAAGTGGCGCGTGATCAGCGCCGTCCACCCGGTCTGGTGGCTGGCCCCCAGCCCCCGGCCGTCGTCGCCGTGGAAATACTCGTGGAACAGGATGAGATCCCGCCAGTGCGGGTCCCCCGCGAAACGCCGCTCCGACCCCTGGCCGGGGCGGCGTCCCTGCTCGTCCGCCCGGAACAGGCGGGCCAGCCGCTGGCCGATCTCATGGGCCGCCTCGGATAGGCTCCAGAGCCGGCCTGAACCGCGAGGGGACTCGACCTTGAACTCGTCGCCGTAGAAGTGGTGGTAACGCTCCAGCGCCTCGACCAGAAGGTAGTTGATGGGGAACCAGACCGGTCCTCGCCAGTTCGAGTTTCCGCCGAAGTCCGTCGTCTCCATGTCTCCCGGACTGTAGGGCACCCGGTACTCCCGATCGCCGGCTCGGAACACATAGGGCTTGTCCTTGTAGGCGCGCGACAGGGAGCGGATCCCGTAGGGGGAAAGGAATTCGTCTTCGTCCAGGACGCGGCGCAGCACGCGTTCCAGTTGATTGCGTCGCGGCAGGGCCAGAAGCCGCCTGCGGCGGCCCGGCTCGCCCTTGACCTCCATGCAGGCGATGTACCGGAGCACCTCCTTGCGGTATTCAAGGAACCATCGCATCCGCTTCTCGAACCGGGGCAGTTCGGCGTGGATGATCTCCTCCTCGAGGACTTCCACGGCCAGGAGCGGAATCAAGCCGACGAGCGAGCGGACCCGCAGGGGCACCGACTCGTGCGCGCACCTGAGGTGGTCGTAGTAGAACCCGTCCTCCTCGTCCCAGAGCCCGGTGCCCCCCAGGTGGTTCAGGGCGTCCGCGATCTGGACGAAGTGTTCGAAGAACTTGCTGGCGATGTCCTCGTAGGCCGGGTCGGACCGAGCCAGCTCGATGGCCATGGCGAGCATCGTCGTGCAGTAGAAGCCCATCCAGGCGGTCCCGTCGGCCTGCTCCAGCCGGCCGCCGGCCGGCACGCCCTTAGAGCGGTCGAAGACGCCGATGTTATCCAGCCCGAGAAAGCCCCCCGAGAAGACGTTCTCGCCCGCCGCGTCGTGGCGGTTGATCCACCAGGTGAAGTTCAAGAGCAGCTTCTGGAAGACGCTTTCCAGGAAACCGAGATCCCGGACGCCGCAGAGCTTGTAAACGCGCCAGCAGGCGTAGGCGTGGACCGGGGGGTTGATGTCGGAGAGGTCGTACTCGAAGGCCGGGAGCTGGCCGTTGGGGTGCAGATACCACTCGCGCAGAACCAGCTGGAGCTGGGCCTTGGCGAAGGCGGGGTCGATGTGGGCGAAGGCCAACATCTGGAAGGCGAGGTCCCAGCCGAAGAAGGCCGGATACTCCCACTTGTCCGGCACCGAGATCACGTCTCGGTTGTAGAGATGGGGCCAGGCATGGTTGGGATGTCGCCGCCGGCTTTCCGGCGGCTGGGGCTGGAGGCGGTCGCCGTCCAGCCACTCGGCCACGTTGTAGTAGTAGAATTGCTTCGACCAGAGCAAGCCGGCGTAGGCCTGGCGGCAGACGAGTTGCTCCTCCTCGGTCAACTCACGGGGGATGCGGCGCTCATAGAAGGCGTCGGCCTCGCGGGTCCGAGCGTCGAAGATCGCCCCGAATTGGGGTCCGAAGGGCGTCCCCGGCGTCCCGTCCTCGGGGGATAATCGCAGAAGGACCGTCGCCCGGCCCCTCGCCGGGACGTCCAGGACGTAATGGGCCGCCGCTTTCGTGCCGAATCGACCTGGGTTCACCGCATCGGCCCGACCCTGGATCAGGTGGCGGTGGAAGGCGTCCTTCACGTAAGCTCCGGCGTTCTCCGCCCCGAACAGATGGGCCAGGTTCGTCTCGTTCTCGGTGAAGAGCCAGTCCGGCGTCCTGCCGTCGGGACCGGGAGCCGCCGACAGGCGGACGCGCCCGAGGGTCGCGTGTTCGGCCCGGACCGCGAGATCACCCGCCTCCTGCCACAGCCGCGGCCTGGGCCACCGACCTTCCTCATACGCGCTGCCCCAGGACCAGGTGTTGCGGAACCAGAGGGTGGGGAGCAGGTGCAGCCGCGCCGACTCCGTCGCCCGGTTGGCGACGGTCACCCGGATGAGGAGGTCGTCGGGCGCGGCCTTGGCGTACTCGGCCAGGACGTCGAAGTAGCGGTCGTCGTCGAAGACCCCGGCGTCGATCAGCTCGAACTCCGGCTCCTGCCGCCCCCGGCGACGGTTCTCCTCGACGAGCCGGACGTAGGGGAACTCGGCCTGCGGATACTTGTAGAGGGCCTTCAGGTAGCTGTGCGTGGGGGTGGCGTCAAGATAGAAGTAGCACTCCTTGACATCCTCGGAATGGTTCCCCTCGGGGTTGGTCAGGCCGAAGAGGCGTTCCTTGAGGATCGGGTCCTTCTCGTTCCAGAGGGCCAGGGCGAAGCAGAGACGGCATTCGCGATCGCAGATCCCGAGCAGGCCATCCTCGCCCCAGCGGTAGGCGCGGCTGCGGGCGTGGTCGTGCGGGAAGTAGCGCCAGAAGTCGCCGTCGGGCGAGTAGTCCTCACGGACGGTCGCCCACTGGCGCTCGGATAGGTACGGCCCCCATCGCTTCCAGTTCTTCTCGCGACGGGCGTCTTCCTGCAGGCGTTGCACTTCGTGATCGAGCGGGCGTTCGATGTCCATCGCCGGTGCTCCGGTGGAATGATTGTCCCGCCCGCCCGTGCTCGCTGCGGGCGAATCACGTCGCCTTTCCATCGCCTGCCTGACTTCGACGATGGTCGGTCGTAGTGCATCACCCCGCACAATTCGTTCCCGAAGCCGATGGCGCTCCAACTGGCCGGCGGATCGAGTCGGCGAACCTCGCGCGGCGGGATCTTGTCAGCCCGCCCCTCGCGACTCGGAAGACCAGGTGAATGGGATTGTCCGGCGATGTTTTCGGCGCGTCAGGGAGGCTACATTGTACGAGGTTCGGGGCCGAGTGGGCTGGCGCCACCACGTCACGCTCTCGCTCCTGGCGCTGTGGTTCCTCTGCTGCGAACGGCGGCGGGTCGGGCGCGGGAACCCCGGCGGTGACCGTGTCGCAGGTGTGCAAGGTCTTCGCCCGTCTGTTGCGCATCCCGGCGTCGGACCCAGAGCGGATCGCCGCGGAGGTGTCGCGCGTCCTGTGGCGGAAAGCGGAAGGAGGCGGCGCGGATCTGCCACTGGCACAAGGCCACCGGCGGCTTTCCGCCGCGCCGGCCGCCACCGGATACCAGTTGATCAGGTGAGACTTCGTTGAATCGGTGGCAGTCCAACTAGTTTGCGAAAGAGTGTTTCAATGTGGCTGCGGCAAAGCGTGGTATCCTTATGCGCATGCCTTATTTTGTTGGCATTCGGCGTCATGAATTCAACTGTTTTGTTTGTGCCTAGCCTGCTAGACTTTGGATTGATCGGTGTTGTTCCGCTGGCGATAGTTTGGCTCGTGCAAAGAGCCTTTGGGATTCGCTTAATAAATTGCATCGCTATATATTTCATGATTCTGCTTGTGTTCTTGCTTCTTCTTCCTGCCGCTCCGTTATAGGGCAGCGAGACGGGCGGGTGGGTTGGAATAAAGGACCGTGAAGGCTGGGGGCGATCGCCCCGAGATCGCCGGGGCCTTCCCGATGTCGTCTTCGCCGATGTGGAGGTTGATTACGCCATGCGTCGCTTCGGCCGGCTTCTCCTGGTCACGCTCCTGCGGGGCGTGCTGCTCCTGGCACCCGTCGTGCTGCTCGCCGTGCTGGTGCGAGAGGGCTGGCGGATGCTCCGCGAGCTCATCCATCCGATCGCCCAGTTGCTCCCCGCGGAGCGGTTCTTCGGCATCCTGACCGAAGACCTGATCTCGGCGGTCGTCCTCGTCCTGGCCGCGCTGCTCGCGGGCCTGTTCGTCGCCACGAGGCCCGGCCGATCGCTCAGCGATCGGCTGGAACGCACCGTGCTCTACCGGGTTCCGGGTTACCTCATCCTGCGGGGGGCCGTGGCAGGCGTCCCGGGCCTCGACGAGAAGTCGCGGACCGAACCCGCGCTGGTGAATCTGGATGACGGCTGGGCCTTCGCGCTGGTCGTCGAGCGGCTCCCCTCCGGCTTCTGCACGATCTTCCTGCCCGACTCCCCCACGCCCACGACCGGGGACGTGCGCATCATCGAGGCCTCGCGGGTACGACCCCTCGACGCCCCGATGCTCGGTTTCCTGGGCTGCTTGACCCGGTCCGGGGTCGGCGCCGGCGACCTGGTCGGACGGGTCCTGATCGACCGCGAGGCGGGGCCCGGACGCGATCAGTCCGGGCCGTCCGGCTTGCGGTAGGCCGCCAGGACCGCGCCGTACTCGTCGAGAAACTCGGGCTCGCCGTACCGGCGGCGGTACTCGGCGTCGACGTAGACGGCGAAGCTGGTGACGTGGCGGATGCCTCGCGAGCCGTAGGTCGCCACGTCGGCTTCGAGCACGTCGCGCCGCCAGGGGAGTTTCACGGCGGGGCGCTTCCACTTCGAGAACAGGGAGACGTCCAGCCAGTACTCCAGGACCTGGGCCGTCTCCGCCGGGAAGACCTGGAGGTTGGCGTCGAGCAGGTGGAGGCCGTCGGGCTGGCTCGGGTCGGCCTGTTCCGCGTAGGGGGCGTCGTAGCGCCGGCGGATCGGGGCGTACTCCAGGAAGACGCCCGGCTCGGGCTTCACCGACTTCGGCGGTGGCAGGGTGTCGGTGTAGGCCAGGTGGGCGAGAGCGGCCCTGGCGTCGATCTCGCGCAAGGCGCGAATCACCCGGTTCTCGACCAGGAGCGCCTGGTCGGAAGGGCTGAGTTCGCGGCACGTGGGGCAGGCGCACCAGGGAAGTCCGTCGTCGCCCCAGAGGAAGTACCGTCCGGTGGTCGGCTTCAGCGTGCGGGAGATCGCGACGGCGTTCCCGGCGATCAACTCCAGCGCCTCCGGAGAGCTCGGGCAGCAGTTGGAGTCGGGGTTCCGGCGTCCCGATGCGTCCATCCGGAAGAACTCCGGGCTGCGGTCGAACAGGCTGCGGGGCAGCAGCTCCCCCATGGCGTGCAGTTCGTACTCGACCTCCAGCCCGAGCCGCTTGCAGGCTTCGAGGAACCGTCGGCCGGCGTCGGCCTGGATCCAGTCGACGACCGCCCGGGGCGAGGTCGGGTGGTGGATTCCGATGGTCGTCAGCCCCGCCCGCGCGGCCCGCTCGGGCCAGTCGCCGAGCGTCAAATCCTCGGGTACGAGCACCACGCCGCGAGTCACCATCCCGGCCGCTCCGGGCTCTCTCGCCGAGAGCCTCGGACCCAAAACGGCGGCCAGGCTCGCAGCCATGAAGCATCGACGATTCAACATGATCGTTCACCAAACGCCATGCTCGGCCTCGCCCCGCCCCCCTCACGGTGTCGAGGCGACGAATTCCGGGCGGCCGCTTTCCTTGCTGGAAAGCGTAGCAGAACGAGGTCGGCGTTCAACCGTGAGCGAGGCGGCTTTCAGGAGAAGGCGTGGCCGAACGAGACGAGGCCGCTGAAAAGCCAGGCGAGCCAGCCGAGCGTCCAGAACACGAGCCGGAACGCCCCCGCGCCGCGACGGAAAGGAAGCGGGACGACCTGGGCGATCAGCCCCAGGGCGAGGATCGGGCCGCAGACGAAGGCCAGGAAAACGGCGAACTCCAGGCAGCACCCCTGCCCCCCGCGCGCGATCGGCCCGACGAACGGGCCGGTGATCGTCGCCAGCGTCGTCAGCAGCACGGGACGCTGCCGGACGTCGCTCGGCGAGCCCGAACTGGTCGCGAGATAGGTCAAGACGGTGAACGGGATGAGCAACCCCAGGAAGATCCAGCCGCGGATCCGCCAGGAGCGCGACGGCGATTTCATCGCCCCGAAATCGGCGAAATCGGAATCCGAGGATGTCTTGTTCATGACCCCGACTCCGAAGGTCTCTCTCTCGACCCGAGCGTCCCGGGATCTCCCGAGCGTAATCCCGAGGAGCGGGAAAAACCAAGGGGAAAGCGCCGGTCGATCGTTCCCAACGGCCTCTCCCGGCCCTCGCAACGACGGGCGCGTTACGCTGGACGGCGGGTTTCTCCGGATTCCTGGAACCTGGGCGGGGATTGCGGTCACTGCCTCTCCAGACGCGAATCGAAGGGACGGGGGCCGGCGATGGGCAAGAGCGGCAAGGGACTGATCGTCCGGGACCTGGATCAGCTTTTCCGCCGCGGCGCGGTGTTCGTCGCGGACGGGGAGTTGCTCGCGAGATTTCTGGCGAGCGGGGACGAGGGGGCTTTCGAGTCGATCGTGACGCGGCACGGGCCGATGGTCCGGGGCGTGTGCGGTCGGCTCCTGCGCGATCCTCACGACGCGGACGACGCCTTCCAGGCGACGTTCCTGGTCCTGGCCCGATACGGGGGGAAGCTCCGCGACCCCGACCGCCTGTCCTCGTGGCTCTACAGCATCGCCCGCCGCGTGAGCCTCCGGGCCCGCGCCCGGGCCGACCGCCGCCGGGCCCAACCGCTCGTGCACGACGTCCCTGCCCGCGAGGACGCCCGCGCCGAGTGGTCCGACCTGTGGCCCGTCCTGGACGCCGAGCTGGCCCGGATGCCGGCCCCCCAGCGCGACGTGCTGGTCCTCTGTCTGCTGGGCGGTGCCTCGGAACAGGAGGCGTCGCAACGCCTCGACTGCCCGGTCGGCACCGTCAAGAGCCGGCTCTCGCGTGCGAGGGAGGCCCTTCGGGGGCGGCTGTTGCGACGAGGCGTCGCGCCGGCGGCGGCCCTGGCGGCGTCGTCGGCCGAGTCGTTCGCGTCTCCCGCGTCGTCCCTCCTGATCCGTGCGACCCTGGCGACGATCACGGCGAAGGCTCCGGTCTCGCCCGCCGTCGCCGCCCTCATCCAGGGAGTCTCCTCGACCATGCTCTCGAAACCGATCCTCGTGACGCTGGCCCTTGCCGGCGGCCTTGGGCTGCTCGGCCTGACGATGCCGGCCTGGACCGCAAGCCCGCCGCATCACCCCCAGACCGTGGAAGATTCGGCCGTCCCGCAGGCGTCGGAGGCGGCCGACGTCAAGGTGAAGAACCTCCAGCGCCTTCTGGTGGCCATGCTTCAGTCCATGAGCGCGACGGATACGGCCTCCTTCCCCGCCGCCGCCATCCACGGCCCGGACGGCCAGCCGCTCCTCAGTTGGCGGGTCGCAATCCTCCCCTTCCTCGGCGAGGAGGCGCTCTACAGGGAGTTCCACCTCGACGAGCCCTGGGACGGCCCCCACAACAGGTCGTTGATCGCCCGCATGCCGGCGGTCTATCGAACCCCAGACATCCCGACTCAGGCGGGCCGGACGCGGTTCCGAGGTTTCTCCATCCCCGGAGCGATGTTCGACCCGAATCCCAACCCGGCCGCCATGGGGATGATGATGGGCGGCATGATGTCCAGTGGTATGACCGGCCGTGGGGGCCGCATGGACGGGATGGGGATCGGGATGGATGGCTCCGGGGTGATGTCGGCCGGAAGTGGATCGTCGGTGCGCGAGGGCGTCGAGAGGTCCGGGACGGGCCGCGGCGAGACTCCCCCCGAGCCGGAAAAGGCCGAGGATCGCGACCGTCGGGAAGACGACCCGAACGACCCGGCGGCGGAGGGGGCGATGGGCAGGGGCATGGGCATCTCGCCGGACGGTCCCCTGGAGGGGATGGGGGCGGCTGGAGCGGGACCGGCGCCTCGGGCTCCGAACCAGGGCGTGGGGATGGCGGAAATCACCGACGGCACGTCCAACACGGCGTTCCTCGTCGTCGCCTCGGAGGCTGTCGAATGGACCAGGCCCGGCGAGATCGATGCGGATCCGAGCCAGGCGGCCGCAAGCTTCGACGGCGGCGACCCCCGAGGGTTCGTCGTCGGTCTGGTCGACGGCGCGGCCCGGTTCCTGCCCCCCAGTCCGAATCGGCCGCGATATCTTGCGGCGCTGCTCTCCCGCGCGGGGGGCGAGATCCTCGACTGGTCGGATTACGTTCCACGGACGGTGCCCGCGGCCCTCATGCCGGTCCCTCCCCTCCCCTTGGCCGAGGCTCGCATGAAGCCCTCCGAGACGGTCGCGCCCGCTTCGCCCGTCGTGGAACCGCCGGTGGCTGAGCCCTCCCTGGAGCAACGGATGCAGCGCGTCGAGGAGAAGCTGGACCGCCTGCTCCAGAAGCTCGACGCCGGCGATCCCGACGACGAAGCGACGAAGCCCTGACCTGCGAAGGGCCGCCCGGATCCCGAATCCAGGTCGACCGCGATCCGGGCTCGTTCCTCCCCCACCGCGTTCCTATTCGACGAAACGGTCGTACTGTGAACCCAGGGGTCCGCGCAGGCCCGGATAGCCCTCGGGCGTCGCGGAACGTGGGCCTGGGGAGGGATGCCGGCGCGTGTCCCGCGATGATGCGGATTCGCCGATCGAAGCCAATCAATGAAGCCGAGGATCAGACTTAATATCATGATGATTAAGAATTTGGGTCGATTGGCTTCGTTTTCGGTTTGGAGAAAACGAACCCAATTCCGCAGTGTCGCTCCGGTTTGCGGCCATTGAACCGGAAGGGTCGAGCCTCGACCGACGGGGTGGTTTGGGCGGCCCGCCCGGACGGGAATATCCGTTCGCTTCGGGATCCCGTGTTCGAGAAGCAGGCTCAAGACGGCGATCTCATGAAAAGCGCCGAACGAAGCCAATTTCGGGGGCGAGGATTCGTGATTAAAGGGCCTCGAATACGAGGGTTGCGTCGATTGGCTCCGTTTCGCGGCGGCGCGGACGAACCCAATTTTCCGGCTCGGGCGGGGTCAGGCCGAGGAGGACGGTTCGAGCTGCGGGAGGGGGGCGTGGGCCTCGTCCCAGGCGCGGGGGATGTAGGTGCAGTCAGGCTCGGCGGCGTAGGGGTCGCCGGTGACGGCGAAGGCGCGGGCGCGGCTGCCGCCGCAGACGTGGCGGTACTCGCAGACGCCGCACTTGCCGCCGAAGGTGTCGGCGTCGCGGAGGCGGCGGAAGATGGGCGAGCGCTGGTAGACGTCGACCACGTCGTTGAACGGGAACATGCCGCAGGTCAGCGGCAGGAACCCGCTGGGGTGGATCAGGCCGGCGTGGCTGATGAACACGATGCCCCGGCCGTCGTTCACCCCCGGCAGGCCGCCGTTCCAGCCCCGGGCCGAGAGCTTCATCGGCTCGGCCCCGCCCGACTCCTTCCGGCGCTGGAGGACGTATCGACGATAGTGCATGCCCTCGGTCGTCTTGATCATGAACGTGTGCTCGCGCGAGAGCTTCCACAGGCGGGCGAACGCCTGCTCGTAGCGCTCGCCGTCGAGCCGCATGTCGGCCGAGGCGCGGCCCACGGGGATGATCAGGAAGAGCGACCAGAGGGCGATGCCCCGGGGCTCCAGCAGGTCGGCGATGGCTTCGAGCTGGCCGAACGTGTCCGGGGTGAGCGTGGTGTTGACCTGGATCGGGACTCCGGCCTCGCGGGCGTCGTCCATGATCTTGCGGGTCATGTCGAACGAGCCGGCGACGCCCCGGACCCGGTCGTGGGTGGCGGCGTCGACGCCGTCGAGCGAGACGGCCATGCGGCCGATCCCGGCGGCCTTGAGCCGGGCGATCGCCTCGGCGGTGACCAGGGGGGTCGGCGAGGGGGTGATGGCCGTCTGCAATCCGACCCCGGCCGCGTGGGCGATCAGGTCGAACAGGTCGGCCCGCTTGAGGGGGTCGCCGCCGGTGAAGACCAGGAGCGGCGGCTCGGGGAAGCTCGCGAGCTGGTCGATCAGCCGGAGCGAGGCCGACGTGTCCAGCTCGGCCGGGTCGGCCTTCGGCTGGGCGCAGGCCCGGCAGTGCAGGCAGATCAGGTCGCAGGCGCGGGTCACCTCGTAGAAGGCGATCAGCGGGCTGGAGTCGAAGTTGCGGCGGCGGGTCCAATCGGGACGCGGGGCGTCGGCCGGCGGCGTGGGGCGGGTCTGATTCATGGCTGCCTTTCCGCGCCGGCTCACGCCGGGCGGAGGACCTCGGTATACTGGATGTCTCTATCCACAACTCTAGCCGAACGGGGACGGGCGCTCAAGGAGCCCCCACCGGGCCGATCGGCGGGATGACGAGGCGACGATGCGGGACGAGCCGGACGCGATGGGCGGAAATCCAGGCGGGATCGAAACCGTGGACGTGGCGGTCGTGGGGGGCGGGATCACCGGACTGGCGGCGGCCAACCGCCTCCGCGAGCTTGACCCGTCGCTAAGCGTGGCGGTGCTGGAGGCCGGTGCGAAGCCCGGCGGCGTGCTCGGGACGGACCGTCGCGACGGCTTCCTGATCGACTCCAGCGCCGACAGCTTCATCACCAACGTCCCCTGGGCGATCGACCTCTGCCGCCGCCTGGGCCTGGAAGACCGCCTGATCCAGACCGCCGAGCGGAACCGGCGGTCGTTCGTCGTCCGCGCGGGGAGGCTGGAGCCGATCCCGGACGGCCTGATCATCATGGCCCCATCGAAGATCGGCCCGATGGTCCGGACGCGCATCCTGAGCGTGCCCGGCAAGCTGCGGCTGGCGATGGAGCGGTTCCTCCCCAAAGGCGACGGCTCCGACGAGAGCCTCGCCGGGTTCGCCCGCCGACGGTTCGGCCGCGAGGCCTACGACCGCCTGATCCAGCCCCTGGTCGGCGGCATGTACACCGGCGACCCCGAGCGCCTGAGCGTCAAGGCGACCATGCCGCGCTTCCTGGAGATGGAGCAGCGCGACGGCAGCCTGATCAAATCCATGCGCGCCGCCGGCGGCAAGCAGACGGGCGGATCGGGCGCCCGCTACAGCCTGTTCGTCGGGCTCGAAGGGGGCATGTCCGACCTGGTCGAGGCGATCGTCGCGAGGCTGCCGGAGGGGACCGTGCGGACCGGCTCCCCCGTGCGTCGAATCTCCCGCGACGCCGACGGCTGGCGGCTCGACGTCGGGGACGGCCCGACGACGCTCCGCGCCCGCTCGGTGATCCTGGCGACTTCCGCGAGGGCGACGGCCGGCCTGCTGCGCGAGGTCGCGCCGGAGGCCGCGGCCGAGGTCGGGGCGATCACGTCGACGTCGAGCGCGGTCGTCTCGCTGGGCTTCCGCCGCGATCGGATCGCGCACCCGCTGGACGGATTCGGCTTCGTCGTCCCGTTCATCGAGGATCGGCGGATCCTCTCGGGGAGCTTCTCCAGCGTGAAGTTCGCCAACCGCGCGCCCGAGGGTTCGGTCCTGATCCGCGTATTCATGGGGGGCTCCAAACGGCCCGAGCTGGTGGACGCGGACGATAACGAGCTGGTGCGGATCGCCACGGAGGAGCTGGCGTCGCTGCTGGGCGTGCGGGGGGGGCCGGAAACCTCGTCCGTCTCCCGTTGGCGCGAGGTCATGCCGCAGTACGAGGTCGGCCACCTGGAGCGGATCGCGGACGTCGAGGCGAGGGTCGGGGCGCTCGACGGCCTGGAGCTGGCCGGGAACTGGCTGCGCGGGATCGGCGTCCCCATGTGCATCCACAGCGGCGAGCAGGCCGCCGGCCGCGCGGCCAGCCGGATCGGCCAGGCCGCCGGTCGCGCGGGTTGAACGGGGGTCGGCCCTGTGCGATCCTCGGGAGGAGGCCGTCCGACGGGTCGCGACGGCCGGGAATCCGACGCCAGGGGGAACGACCGATGACGAATCGCCGGGACGCGCTGAAGTTCGGCGCGGCGGGACTGACGGCCTCGATGCTCGGAGGGTACACGCGCGGGGCGGCCGACGAGAAGCCGTTCCGCGTGGGCCTGATCGGCTGCGGCTGGTACGGCAAGTCGGACCTGTTCCGGCTGATCCAGGTCGCCCCCGTCGAGGTCGTCTCGCTCTGCGACCCCGACAAGAAGCAGCTCGCCCACGCGGCCGAGATGGTCGCCTCCCGCCAGAAGTCCGGGAAGACCCCCAGGACCTACGGCGACTATCGCGAGATGCTCAAGGAGAAGGACCTGGACATCGTCCTGGTCGCCACGCCCGACCACTGGCACGCCCTGCCGATGATCGCGGCCGTCGAGGCCGGGGCCGACGTGTACGTCCAGAAGCCCATCAGCCACGACGTTTTGGAAGGCGAGGCGATGGTCGCCGCCGCCCGCAAGCATAATCGGGTCGTCCAGGTGGGGACCCAGCGCAAGAGCACGCCGCACCTGATCGAGGCCAAGAAGCAGGTCGTCGACGCCGGGCTGCTCGGCAAGATCGGCCACGTCGAGGTCTGCTGTTATTATCACATGCGGGCCAACGACAACCCGCCCGTCACCACCCCGCCGGACTTCTTCGACTACGAGATGTGGACCGGCCCCGCCCCGCTGCGGCCCTACGACGGCATCCCCCACGTCCGCTGGTGGCGGACCTTCATGGAGTACGGCAGCGGCATCACCGGCGACATGTGCGTGCACATGCTCGACACCGCGCGCTGGATGCTCGGCCTGGGATGGCCCGAGAAGATCACGTCGAGCGGCGGCATCCTGGTCCAGAAAGACGGCAAGTCGAACATCAGCGACACCCAGGGTGCGACGTTCGAATACCCCGAATACGACGTCGTCTGGCAGCACCGCACCTGGGGCACCTCGCCCGACCCGGAATACCCCTGGGCGCTGATGATCTACGGCGAGAAGGGGACGCTCAAGGCCAGCACCATGCGGGCCGACTTCATCCCCCAGGGCGAAGGGAAACCCCTCCACTTCGATTGCGTCTTCGAACGCGAGAAGTACCCTGAGGACGTCAACGAGCCGGAAATCGAGCTGAACGCCGCCCCCGCCACGAGGCTCCACATGCGGAACTTCCTGGCCTCGATCGCCGACCGCTCCCGGCCGATCGCCGACATCGAGCAGGGCCACATCTCCACCGCCTCGTGCCTGCTGGCGAACCTCTCCATGCAGCTCGACCGGCCGGTCGTCTACGACCCGAGCAAGCGGATCGTCGTCGGCGACGACGAGGCCACCAAGCTCCTCCGCGGCCCCTACCGCGCCCCCTGGCAGCATCCCGCCGATTCGCTGCTCTGACTCGTCGAGGACGTCGCCCCCCCCCGGCCGAGGGGGGGCCGGACGCGGCCCTGATGGATGGATCGAACGCCCCTCGTGGAGGTCTCATGAGGAAACCGTCGCGCCTCCGCCGCGCCGCCCGTCGTACTCTGGCCGCGGCGGGGGCGATCCTGCTCTTACTCGCCTCCGCCGGGCTTCGCGCCGACCCGCCGGGCGAGCCCAGGCTCCTGACGACCTGGGGCGAGCGGGGGGAAGGACCGGGCCAGTTCCACTCGCCGATCCACGTCGCGATCAACGCCAGGGACGAGGTGTACGTCGCCGATCTGAACAATTCACGCATCCAGAAATTCACCGCCGACGGCGCGTACCTGGGAGGGTTCGACCTCCCGCTGGACTCCCCTCCGCGCAAGTCGTGCATCGTGGGCGGCCTCGCCCTGGATGACCGGGGCCTGATCTACGTGTCGTTCATGAACCAGCACCGGATCGCGGTGTACGACGACGCCGGCGCGGTCGTCCGGGAATGGGGCCGACGCGGCCCCGGGGACGGCGAGTTCCATCAGCCGGGGGGAATGGTCCTGCGCCGGGACGGCACGCTCTACGTGGCCGACCAGTGCAATCATCGCATCCAGAAGTTCACGATCGACGGCCGGTTCCTCGGCGAGTGGGGAGGCCATGGCTCCGAGCCCGGGCGCTTCGGGGGAGCGATCCGGCGGGTTCGCGATTCGCCGGGCCGCACTTCCTCGCGCAGGACGGCGAATGTCGGCTCTACACGACCGAGGCGGGGCTCGGACGGGTCCAGCGGCTCGCGCCCGACGGCGAGCCGCTCCTGAGCTGGGGCGACAAGGGGGACCAGCCCGGCGGCTTCGGGGCGTACAGCTTCGGCTCGCTTCCCGGGACGTACGGCCCGATCGGACTGATGGTCGATCGACACGATCGGGTCTGGGTCAGCAGCCTGAACGATCGCGTCCAGTGCTTCACCACGGACGGCCGCTACCTGTTCGGGATCACCGAATCGGGGCCGGATCCGGGCCAACTCGACCATCCCCACGGCATGGCCGTCGACAGCCGGGGGCGACTCTACGTGGCCGACTCGAGCAACCAACGGATCCAGAAGTTCGAGATCCCCGACCCCTGATCGACGGGTGCCGGGCCGCCCATCTCCCGCTCGGCCCCGTCGCCGGCCATTGCACCGAAGGAAACTCCCGAATTTCCCCGCAGGCCGACGGAACCGAAAAGCGGCGCCCGGGCAGTATCCTCAGAGACGCGAGACGACCGACGGGGGTGGGCGATGAGCGGTGCAGGCCGAGGTGCGGTTCTTCACGATCTGGAACGACTGCTACGCGAAGGCGTCGCGCCTCCGGGCGACGGCGACCTGCTGGAGCGGTTCCGATCGACGGGGGACGAAGCCGCCTTCGAGGCCCTGGTGACGCGGCATGGGCCGATGGTCCGGGGCGTCTGCCATCGGTTCCTGCGGGGCGACCACGACGTCGACGACGCCTTCCAGGCGACGTTCCTCGTCCTGGCCCGCAAGGCCGCCGGCCTTCGCGACCCCGACCGCCTCGGGCCGTGGCTGTACGGCGTCGCCTCGCGCGTCGCCGCCAAGGCCCGCGCCCGGAACCTCCGGCGCGGGGATCGGCCTCTGATCGACGACATCCCGGCTCGGGACGACCCCCGCGCCGAGTGGTCGGACGTCCGGCCTATTCTCGACGCCGAGCTGGCCCGGCTGCCGTCGAAGCAGCGCGACGTGCTGGTCCTCTGCCTGCTCGGCGGGGCCTCCGAGGACGAGGCTTCGCGACGCCTGGCCTGCCCCGTCGGGACCGTCAAGAGCCGCCTCTCGCGTGCGAAGGAGGCCCTGCGCGGCCGACTCGTCCGGCGCGGGGTCACGCCCGCGGCGGCCCTGGCGGCGGCCTCGTCGGCCGAGTCGTTCGCGTCCCCCGTGTCCATGACGCTCCTCCGCGCGACCCTGGCGACGATCTCGGCGAAGGCCGCGATCCCGCCCGCCGTCGCGGCCCTGACCCAGGGAGTCGCACCGACCATGTTCTCGAAACCGATCCTCTCCGCTTTGGCCCTTGCGGGGAGCCTTGCAACGTTCGGCCTGACGGCGGCGGCCTGGTATCAGCCGTCCCCTCCCCCGCCCCAGGACGTCGCAAGCGACGGCCCGAAGGTCGAGAAGGCGCGGACCCCCTCGCCAAGAGCCGCGACGGAACGCAACCTGCGGCAGATCCTCCTGGCGATGCACAATTTCTACAGCACGAACGACGCCTTCCCGACCGCCGCCATCCGCGGTGCCAATGGGCGGCCCTTGCTGAGCTGGAGGGTGGCGATCCTGCCGTATCTCGGTGCCGAGTCAAACGGTCTCTACCACGAGTTCCGCCTGGACGAGCCCTGGGACTCGCCCCACAACCAGACGTTGATCCCCCGCATGCCCGAATTTTTCCAGACGCCCGGCGTCGAGTCGCCCCCCGGCCAGACCCGGATTCGCGGCTATGCGGGCCCCGACGCCATGTTCGGCCCGGAACTTGGCGAAGAGACGGCCACGGGCGTGCGCTTCGAAGACGTCCGGGACGGGGCGCCGAACACCGCGTTCCTGACCGTGGCCGCCGAGCCGACCATCTGGACGCGGCCGGGGGAACTCTCGCTCGTCCCGCGGGAATCGTTCGGGAAACCCGACGCGAGCGACCCGAAGGGCTACGTCTTCGCCATGGCCGACGGCTCTATCCGCCACTTCGCTGACACGCCCGGACGGGATCATTTCGTGCTGGCGGCGCTCTCGCGGTCGGGAGGCGAGGTCATCCCCTGGGAGGTCGCCTCGCCGAAGAGACCCCCGCACGCCGGCGAGGTCGAGTCGCCTTTCCAGGTGACGGAGGGCGCGACGGTCGGGGTCCCGGCCGATCCCCGTCTCATGCAGGCCGCGCCGGCCGATCGAGGCCCGACGCCCGCGCCGGACCTGGAGTCCCGATTCCGCCGCGTCGAGGAGAAGCTGGACCAGATCCTCGAACGGCTCGACGAGATGACGAGGCGGCTCGACGAGGGGGCGAGGCCCTGATCGGTTGAGGCGGCGGGTGAGCCCGGTCGCCGTCGGAATTCGCAGGTAGGCCGGCTGTCAGGTCGGCGTCCTTCGCGATCATGCCTTCTCCCACGAGGGGCGAAGGCATGCAGGTGACGGCCTCAGTCATTGTGGACGGACCGAAACTCCGGCGGGTTTCGTGCTCAAGAACGGTCTTCCCCCCTCGCGGGGGAAGACAGACCCCGAAGGGGTCAGATGAGGGGGAAGACGAGCACGAGCGCCGTCGGGATTCGCGATCCGGTTACCCGAGCGCCGACGGCGTTCGTGCTCGTATTTCCCCCTCATCCGGCCCTGCGGGCCACCTTCCCCCGCGAGGGGGGAAGGACGTTGCTGGCTCCGTCTGCCCTCACCGGGGCAGGCGCTCACTCGATCTCGACGTGCACCGCGTCGGCCGAGTTGGGGAAGCGGATCAGGAGGGTCTTCGACGCCTCGTCCCACGTCTGGGACTCCGCGTCGAGCGGCTTTCCGGCGACCGTGACGGAGCCGGGGGCTTTCGCCAGGGCCACGCGGACGGAGGCGGTGATGTTCTGGGGGCCTCGGGCGAAGAAGCTCAGGCCCTGGCCGTTCGGGGCCTCGTCGGTGACCTTGCAGGCCGAGGCGAGCACGCGCGGGCCGTCCGAGGGGACGCGGTCCAGGTCCAGCAGGAGCGCCCGCCGATTGGGATCGAGCGTGACCGAATCGACGACCTTCAGGCCGGCGTCGAACAGGTCGACGAATCGACCCTTGAGCACGTGATCGGATTCGCCGGGTGCGGCCTCAAGCCCGGCGGCGACGACGTAAGGGCCGCGATGCAGGACGAGGTGGTTCGTCTCCTTGTACGGCAGCTTGGCCGCGCCGCAGGCCTGCTCGATGAGCTTGCGGACGGCGTCGGCGCCTTCGGGCTTGTAGGTCAGCGCGGCGGGGCTGGAGGCGTCCCAGATCAGCGTGCCGGAGCCGACCGCGTGGGCGCCGGGCGTGGCGTCCCGGCCGACGCCGAGGGCGTCGAAGAGGGCCTGGCGGGGGTTGGCGTAGCCGGGGCCGCCGGGGGCGTTCCACCAGGAGCGGACCTCGTTGTACACGTCCTGGTCGTCGTCGATGAACAGCAGGACCCCGCCCGCCTTGACCCACTCGGCCAGGACCTTGTCGGCGTCGTTGGTCAAGGGCTTCATGCCCTCATAGGTCATCAACAGGACCTTGTAGCGGCCCAGGTCGTCGGTCGTCCGCAGGTTCTCGAGCTGCACGGGCTCGGCGGGGATCCCGCGCTGGAGGGCCGGCAGGGCGAGGCCGAAGAAGTTGCCGAGGTACGGGTCGGACGGCTTGAACCCCTCGCGCTGGAACATCAGGGCGTCGGAGACGACCAGGCCGACGCCCCGGGTGCCGGAATCCCAGGCGATCTCGGGCTGGTCCATGTGGTTGAGGGTGTTCATGACGGTCATCAGCTCGGTGGCGTAGTCGGCCGGGATCGGGATGCGGTTCCCTCCTCGGCGGCGTCGGGCGTCTCCCGGCGGCGGGGCCGAGCCGGGCGCGGGGTACTTGCCGTGGAAGATCCGCTCGGGCCAGGGCGCGACCTCGTACCGGGTGGTCTCGGGCCAGAAGAGCGAGCCGACGACGGTGCATTCCCAGTTCGTCTTGTAGTCGTCCCAGTCGTGGTTGGGGTCGTCCTCGATGGGGTCGTGGAGGAACCAGAGCCGTCCGCCGCTGCCGCGGGTGGCGGCGGTCATGGAGCCGTACTCGAAGAAGGCGGTCTGGAAGGTGCGCTCGGCCGTCTTCCCCTGGTAGACGTTCTTCGACCGGGCGGTGCCGGTCCAGACCTGGGCGATGAAGCCGTCGGCCCCGACGGTGAGCAGGCTGGATTCGGGGCTCACGATGTTCCAGAGGGCGTAGTTGACCAGGCTGTGGGTGGGGACGTAGCACTTCACGTTCTTGCCGGTCTCGGCGTTCTTTTGCTTCACCGCGTCGAAGATCTGCTTGAGGGCGTCGCGGTAGAGGACGTACTTGAGTCGGCTGGCGCGGTACTGCGCGTCGGCCGACTGGTGGGGCGGGATCCACTCTTCCTGGTAGTGCTCGCGCCAGGCGCGCTTGAAGCCCTCGCTGTATCCGGCGCGGGCCCAGAATTCGGGCTCCTCCAGGTGGACCGCCTCGACGCCGGCGTCGATGGCCTTGAGGACGTTCTGGGCCAGGTAGGCGCCGAAGTTCGGGCCGGGGCACATGTAGTAGACGTCGCCGCCGTGGGAGATGACGTTGCCGTTGCGGTCGGTCTGGGCCTCGTCGACGTGATTCACGCCGTCGAACCGGCCGTAGAGGTAGTCCTGGTACTGGCCCCAGGAGACGCCGGTCATCAGATGGACGATGTAGCCGCGTTCCTTCCACTGGCGGACGCGATCCGGGAGGCTGGCGTCGACGCCGTAGCACATGGCGACGTCGGCCGGCAGTTGCAGCCCGGCGTCCCAGGGAGCGTGGGTCTGGAACGACGTCCGTTCCTCCTTCTGGCGGGGGTCGGGCGTCTGGGCCCACGCGAGAGGGGTGGCGAGGCCCGTCGCGGTCGCGGCGATGACGCCGAGCGCGAAGAAGCTTCGGAGGCCGTGCGTGAATGGAGATGTCATGGGGCGCCTCGAAGGAGAGGAATCGTCAGGGCGAGACGACGTCGGCTCGCGACGTCGCTCGGGAATTCTCGCGAGAGAACCAGGAGGCGGGGACCTCGCGGCCGGCGACCTGGGCCTCGTGCTGGAGCAGCCAGAGCTTGCGGTCGCAGCCGCCGCCGAAGCCGCCGAGGCGGCCGTCGGCGGCGATTACGCGATGACAGGGGACGACGACCGCGATCGGATTTCGACCGTTGGCGCCGCCCACGGCGCGGCTCGCCTTCGGGGAGCCGACGCGACGCGCCAGCTCGGCGTAAGAGATCGTCTCGCCGTAGGGGATCCGGGCCAGCTCGGTCCAGACCTGGACCTGGAAGGGGGTCCCCTCCTGGGACAGCAGAAGACCGAAGCTCCGCGACCGCCCGGCGAAGTAGGCGTCGAGCTGGGCTCGGACGTCGTCGAGGAAGGCGCTTCGGCCCTCCTCCGACCCTTCCGGGAGTCGGCGGTCGGAGGGGCCGTCGAGCATGTTCAACCGGCAGAGCCGATCCCCCCTCGCCGCGAGCAGGAGTTCGCCGATGGGGCTCGCGAACCGGGCGTACTGGATCGATTGGCTCATGGCGGGGATCTCCGGGACTACGGGGTCAACGGCTTCCCGATCGTCGCGCGTACGACTGGGCGTGGATCGCGCGGGCGGCGGCGACCATCTCGGGGTAGGCGAGGTCGGCGACGTTCAGGAAGCCGATGTTGTAATTCTCGCCGTCGTACGACCGCCCTGTCACGGGCTCGTCGACGAACTGGAACCAGTGGCAGCCGATGAACGACGGGTGGTCCAGGACCGCGCCGACGTACTCGGCGTACGCCCCCGCGCGTTCCTCCTGGCTGGCGGTGGGGACCAGGCCGGTGTGGAACATCCCCCGGTCCAGCGCGCCGAAGTGGAATTCGCCGATGATCGCCGGCCTGTCCAGCGTCTCCAGGATCGTCCACTCGGCGGGGTCGAGCTTCCGCTCGTAGAGGTTGAAGCTGATCACGTCGCAGAACTCGGCGGCGGCCTCGATCGCCTCGGGGGTCTTCCAGGCGAACCGGCAGCCCATGTAGAGATGGTCCGGGTCGGACGCCTTGAGCGCGTCCCGGACCGTCCGGAAGTAGGCGCGGGCGATCTCCTTGACGAAGCCGCGGAGGTCGTCTCGCATCGCGTCGGTCCACTCGGCCGGGTCGTCCGAGGGCCGCCACGGGGCTTCGAGGGTCGCCCAGTCGCCGACGTCCGCCCGCCAGGCGTCGTTCAGGCGGTCGATCCCGCCGTGGCGCGCCTTGAGCCGCTCGATCAAGGCCCGTTTGGCGGGCGAGTCGGCGGCGTCGAGGTCGAGCGCGCCCAGCGCCAGGCCGACGCGGCCGCGATCGCCGCCGCCCCCCCAGCTCAGCTCATTGTCGACGAAGTAGCCCAGGCACCAGGGGTCCCCCCGGAATGTCCGGACGGCCTCGGCGACGTTCCGACGCACGGCCTCGGCGAACCGAGGGTCGAACGGGTCGGGCATCCGCCCCCAGTAGTCGGAGCCGCTGGCGATGGTGGCGAATTCGCCGTGCGTCCCCAGGGTCGCGACGTAGGGCGTCCGGGGCATGCGGGCGTCCGTCGTCCGGGGCGCGCCGGCGAACCGTCGATCCGACCAGTTGCCGATCGTGTTGAAGCCCCACGAGGCCAGCCGACGGAGGGTCGCGTCGGCCCAACGACCGGCGTGGTCGGGGCCGTAGATCCGCATCAGGTTCGCGTTGTAGAAGCTGAACGTGTCGCCGCTCTTGACCGGGCCGGAATGGACGTTGGAGACGTGCCCATAGAAGCGGCCTAGGGGGTCGTCGCGCTTCGGGAGCCAGGTGAACATCGCCTCGCGGCCGGTGACGATCGTGTTGTGGTCGCCGGTCGTCACGCAGTCGATCCCCAGCGAGAAGAAGGGGGCGCCTTCGGGATCGACGAACCACCACTTGCCGTCGCGCTTGATGGTGCGGAAGTAGCCCGAGGCTTCCGCCCTGGGGCCGTCCTTCCAGCCGCCGAACGCGTTGCGGTCGGCCGGCGCGGGGTGGGCTTCAAGCTCGGCGAGGTCGGCCTGGTGGCGAGCCTTGAGGTCGGCCTCGGAGTGGACCTTGCCGGGCCAGTCGGCGCCGGTGTACTGGCCGAAGGCGTCGACGATCCCCTCGATGGGCGGGATCGGCGCCACGCTTGCGGACCGGATTTCGAGGGCCTGCGGGCCCTTGGGGGCGTGGACGAAGATCTGGGCCGCGACGATGTGGCCGAGGTTCAGGTCGTCGTCGCCGTTCGCGGACAGGCTGCGGCCGCCGCCGTCGCCGGGGAGCCCGCGCATGCCGAAGCTCATCGGCCCGTCCTTGCCGACGGCGATGGCGAACACGGCGGCCTCGCCGGCTTCGAGGCGGCCGTTGGCGGTGCGGCAGTGGCGGACCCCGTCGGCCCTGGGATCGTCGTCGATGCGGACGCCGAACTCGACGGCCGTGGGGCCGGGATTCTTCAGGTCGAGCTTCAGGAGGCCGGTCCCGCGCCAGTCCCAGGGACGCCCGGCGGGGGCGTCGATCCGGGCGTTTGGCCATTCGGCGGGATGGAAGGTGATGCGCAGCCCGCCGGGCGTCTCGGGGAGCGGCTCGACGGTCGCGTCGTTCCCCTTGAGGTTCAGCGAGAGGAGGTCGACGGCCGGCGGCGGATCGGCGGCCGGCGAGGCGACGGCCGCAAGGGCGAACGCCAGCGCGAGGAGCATCGAGCGGGAGAGGGAACGGGAGCGGGTCATGGAGTCACCCTGGCTTTCCGTGGGGAGGAGGCTCGGGCGTCCCGGCCGTCGGGCGTGCGGCGGGGGGGCCGTCCGGTGGGCCAGGCGGGGGGCCTGGGCCGTCGCGCGGGGATACAGTCTCGCACGGCCCCGGACGCGGCGACTCTTGGATTATAACCCGTCCGTTGCACCGAGTCCCCGCCTCGTCTCGGCGGGACCTCAACGGGGCGACTCCCGATTGAAGTCGCCTCGGAATTGAGATATCTTGCCGTCCTGATGTTGCACCGATGGTCGCCGGCTCGGCTGGATGGGAGGGTGCGACGGACGGCCGATCGATCGAGGGGGGTGGCGATGGGCAAGGCGGTGAAGCTGCTGGCGTATCGCTGCTGCAAGGGCCTCGGCTTGTTCCACCTTTCGCGGCGATGGGGGGCGGGGCGGCTGCGGATCCTCTGCTATCACGGGGTTTCCGTCGCGGACGAGCACCGCTTCGCGCCCGGCCTTTTCATGCGGCCCGAGACGGTGCGATCGCGGCTGGAGATCCTCAAACGCGGAGGATACGTCGTCTTGCCGCTCGCCGAGGCCGTGGAGAGGCTGGACGCGGGGACGCTGCCCGCCGACGCCGTGGTCATCACCTACGACGACGGTTTCTACGGCAGCCACCTCTTCGGGATGGACGTCGCCCGGGGCTTCGGCCTGCCGCAGACCTTCTACATCACGACGTACCACGTCATCAAGCAGACGCCGATCTTTCGGCTGGTCGTCCGCTATCTGTTCTGGAAGACCCACCATCGCGAGCTGCGCGTGGACGGCCTCCTCGACCCGGAAACGGGGACGATCCCCCTGGGGGACGGTCGGTCGAACGAGTTCATGTGGCGGCTGATCCGGCACGCCGAGGAGCGGCTCGACGAACCCGGTCGAGTCGCGCTGGGCCGCGAGCTTGGGGGACGGCTGGGCGTGGATTACGACGCGATCGCCCGCGACCGCCGGTTCTCGCTGGTGAGCCCGGCGGAGATCGCGCGGCTGGTCGAGGCGGGGGTCGACGTCCAGCTTCATACGCACCGGCATTGCATGCCATCGGACGAACCGGGGGTGGTGCGGGAGATCGTCGACAATCGGGCCGTGCTGGAGCCGATCGTCGGCCGTCCTTGCGACCATCTCTGCTACCCCAGCGGCGCCTTCCTGGCCGAGCAGCGGCCCTGGCTCGAGGCGCTGGGGGTGGCGAGCGCCACGACGTGCCTCGTCGGGATGAACGACCCCGGGACGCCTCGGCTCGCGCTGAAGCGGTTCCTCGACGCGGAGGACGTCTCGGCGATCGAGTTCGAGGCCGAGCTGAGCGGCTTCGCGGAGATCCTCCGCCGGGTCCGGGGGGCGGTGCGCCGCGAGCCGCCCGCCACCTCGTCCCCGACGTCGTACGGCCACTAGGCCGGGTCCGTCGCGTCCGTCGGGTCGGGGTTCCCGCCGGTCGGTCAGACCTCGAAGCTCTCGTGGAGGTCGGGGATCTGGACGGGGTTCTTGACGAACCGCTGCATGACCGGGACCAGGGCTTCCATCGAGGGGGGCTCGCCGTGGACGATGAAGCCGTGCTCGATGCCGCCGCCGGTCTGCTCGTACCACCAGGCGAGGTCGTTGCGGTCGGCGTGGCCGGAGAAGCCGTCCAGGACGTAGACCGCGGCGTTCAGGTCGTATCCCTGGTCGAGGATCTGGATCCGCTCGACCCCCTCGGCCAGCTTCCGGCCCAGGGTGTTCTCGGCCTGGTAGCTGACGATGACGATCGCGTTGTCGGGGTCGGAGACGATGTGGCGGAGGTGGTGCCGGATCCGGCCCGCCTCGCACATGCCCGACGACGAGATGATGACGAGCGGCCCGCGCTGGTAGTTCAGCCGCCGGGAGTCCTCGAAGGACTGGCAGAACTCGACGTACTTCGAGCCGAAGTAGAGCGGGTCCTTGTCCATCAGGGCCCGGGCTTCGGGGGTGTAGGCGTCCGGGTAGTCGCGATGGACGTCGGTCAGCCGGTTGGCGAGCGGGCTGTCGACGTAGACCGGGATCGGCCGCAGCTTGGTGGTGGCGAACAGCTCCTGGAGGCAGTAGACCATCCGCTGGGTCCGGCCCAGGCTGAACGCCGGGATCACGATCTTGCCCTGGAGCCGGATCGCCCGCGCGACGATCGCGTGGAGCTGCTTCATCAGCCGGTCGTAGGGCTCCAGCTCCTTGTCGCCGTACGTGCTCTCGGAGACGAGGATGTCGACGTCCTTGACGATGGTCGGGTCGGGGAGGAGCCCGGTGTCGCGCCGGCCGAGGTCGCCGGTGAAGACGAAGCGGCGGGCGCGGCCGTTCTCCTCGAAGTCGATCTGGACGATGGCCGAGCCCAGGATGTGGCCGGCGTCGCGGTAGGTCAGGTAGACGCCCGGGGCGATCTCGCGGGGGTCCTCATAGGGGACGCGCTCCAGCCGCTCGACCATCCATTCCACGTCGTACTGCTCGAACAGCGGCTCGGGGGACTCGACGTGGGGATGCCGGATGTGGGCCATCCGGACGTCCTCGCGCTGGATGCGGGCGCTGTCGCGCAGCATGATGCTGCAGATGTCGCCGGTGGCCGGGGTGGTGTAGATCGGCCCCTCGTACCCCTGCTTCACCAGGAAAGGGAGGCGGCCGATGTGGTCATTGTGCGCGTGCGAGACCACGACGGCGTCGAGCGACTTGGGGTCGAAGGGGAGGTTCCGGTTCTGGCTCGCGGGGTCGATCCGGTCGGAGTCGAACAGGCCGCAGTCGAGCAGGATGCGGGACCCGCCGATCTCCAGGAGGTGCGCGCTCCCCGTGACTTGCCGGGTGGCTCCGTGAAACGTGATTCGCAACCCAAATCCTCCTGACGATCGCCCCCGCGGCCGGGCCCTCTCGAGCGGGCTCCGAAGCCGTGATCGCCGTGATTCTCGTTCGTGGTCCATCTCGACGGGGGGCTTGCGGGAAAGCGTCCCGGCGGGGGGGGAGCGAAATCCCGACCCCGATGGATCTTGCGATCGACGCGATTCCCCGGGACGCCATCATGACAGGATCGACGAATCCGATCAAGCCACAGCGATCGACCGCGTCGTCGCGGATTGCTCCTGAATTGGGGTCGTCGGCCGCCGATCGAGGCGGTCGGCCGCCGCCTCCTCCGTTGCGGAGACCCCGTCCCGCTTCGCCGAATCCCTTACAAGGGGGGGAGATCCGATGAGGATCGAGCTTCTCGGGAATTTTGTCTTCCCGGAATTCGGATCCCGGCGCATTGTTTGCCATAGGGGGGCCTCGGATCGCAAGGGGCCGTGCCGAGCGGACCCTTCGCCCCTATGAGAGGAAGAGGCCGAACCCGATCGCGAGTCGCGTCGTAACCGAGGGTCAGGTTGTTCCCGTTCGGAGAAATCACGCATGATTTCCGAATCGCACCCCCTCCACCGCATGTTCCGCGGGCTGACGGAATCGACGTTCATGGCCGAACTGGGCGTGGGCGACCCCTCGCTGGTGGGCTACGTGTCGAACCTGCTCGCCTCGTTCGTCCCCTCCCAGGCGCTCGGAAAGATCCGGGACGGCCAGGGTCGGCCGCTGTTCGAGGTCGCCCGGATCCTGGCCGAGGCCGAGGCCGCCGACGACGAGGAGCGCCGGGGCGAGTGCCACCGCCACGTCGGCGACTTCACCCTCTTCTGGACGGGCCTCTATCCCGACGCCCTCCGCCGGATCGCGGGCGCGGACTCGGCCGACGGGCTCCTCGACTACCAGCAGCAGGGGAAGCGTTCGTATTACCTGGCCAGCACCCTGGCCGGGCGCCCCGACGACCGCCCCGTGCTCCGACGACTCAGCGAGCACTTCGAGCTTTGCGCCTTCGGGCTCGCCCGTGTCCGCGAGGAGCTGGTCAAGCTGGAACGGGAAGGCGCGGCGCGGCCGGACGACCGGACCATCTGGGCCTGAGCCTCCGGGCTTTCGAAGGTCGCGAGGGGGGCTTCCCGCCCGGGGCGTCGGACGTCAGAATAAGGGCGATTCCCGCCCAGGCTCCGCCCACGTCCGGCGAGCCCGACGCCGCCCCCCCTCGGATTCGAGCCCCGACCATGGTTCTCCCCCTCGGCGACCTCCACCGGACTCGCATCTTCCCGATCGTCACCTACGCCCTCATCGCGCTCAACCTTGTGATGTACGTGGTCCAGGTCGACCGCGGCGACGAGTTCACGATGGCCCTCGCCGCGACTCCGTGGGAGATCACCCACGCCCAGGACATCGACCGGCCGATCGTCCGGCCCGGGGCCCTGGCCGGCGCCGAGCGGGGCGGGCTCGGCGAGCCGATTCGCGTCGACGCGAGGGACGTCGTCCCCCACGCCCCCAGCCCGATCCCCGTCTGGCTGACCCTCTTCACGGCCATGTTCCTGCACGGCGGCCCGATGCACCTCGTCGGGAACATGCTCTACCTCTGGATCGTGGGCGACAACGTCGAGGAGGTCCTGGGGGGCGTCCGCTACCTGATCGTCTACCTGGCCTGCGGGCTGATGGGCAGCCTCGCCCAGATCGCCGCCGCGCCCGATTCGGTGATCCCGACGTTGGGAGCCTCGGGGGCGATCGCCGGGATCATGGGGGCCTACGTCGTCTGGTTCCCCCACAACCAGATCCGCGTCCTGGTCTTCCGGTTCATCACCGTCCTCCCCGCCGTGATCGTGATCGGCGGCTGGATCGCGCTCCAGGTCTGGCTGGGCGTCAAGGGGATCGGCGAGATGGGGGAGTCCGGCGGCGTGGCCTACCTGGCCCACGTCGGCGGGGCCCTCACCGGGATCGTCGTCGCCTTCCTCTTCTACGACCGAGCCCAGCAGGTCAAGGCGATGGACGCCTACTCCCAGGGCTGGCAGACCGCCCCCCCCGGCAGCTACTAGGCCATCCGGAAGCGTGTTCGCCTCCCTGTTCTGGGCGC
The DNA here is from genome assembly GCF_001610895.1 of Planctomyces sp. SH-PL62. Taxonomy (NCBI): domain Bacteria; kingdom Pseudomonadati; phylum Planctomycetota; class Planctomycetia; order Planctomycetales; family Planctomycetaceae; genus Planctomyces; species Planctomyces sp. SH-PL62. The sequence continues at coordinate 613,493 of NZ_CP011273.1, forward strand.
CCCCCCACGCTCGGAGTCCGGTTCAGGGTGCCACGGGTCGTACTCGACCCGTCTCCCGAGCGCCTGCGATCGCACGGGTTCCAAAGCGAAACCCGTGGCGCCTACGGTCCATCTCCTCGCGGGGATTTCCCGAACGGTCATTTACCAGGCCGCCGACGATTCGGGAAGGTCCTCACCTCTCGGCCCCGTTACGGCTCGCCACGCCCGTCTTGCTCGCCCTTTCGGGGCAAGCTCATTATGGCTTGCAACCGGCGTTGGATTTGCGATAGCACTCTGCGACTTCCTCAGTCCGAGGACGCGGGTTGAATCTCGGAGAAGCCTAATAATTCTGGTTAGGCCTTGACCTGACCAACGGCCGTCTCCTATGTTGACCCGACCGTCCAGGCGGTGTCGGTTGCAAAGGATTGAGTCGACCTCTCGGTATCTGCTGCTAAAGGAGTGCTCTCGTGCCGCAGTTCCTCCGCTTTCCTCTGTTCACCCTTCTGCTGGTGGGCCTGGCGGCCCAGGCCCAGGCCGGGCCGGTCTTCGAGTTCAGCACCAAGGTGAGCGCCGCGCTCGCCCCGGGCCTCGCCAGCGACCCGCCGACCGGGGATACGGCCGTCGTCTCGATCGCGCCCGCCGGCGACCTCACCTTCACGACCAACAGCGGCGTCGACGTCGACGCGGGCCTGACCGGCGGGGCCGACCTGAACTTCGGTCAGGTCTTCTACACGCCGTCCGCCGGCGGGACGCTCAACGACTTTGTGGTGAATTTCAACTATCAACTAGCCCTGACCGCCAACGGCCAGACCGGTTACGTCAACCTGCTGGGCCAGGTGAGCGGCTCGGCCGCCGGCGGCGCCGACGGGGCGATCAACACCACGACCACGATCCTCAGCTTCGCGTCCGATCCGATCCTCCACCTGGGCGACACGGCCTTCATCCTGAAGGTGAAATCCGCCACCGGCCCGGGGAGCAGCGGTGCTCCGGGCACCCTCCAGGTCAACATCTCCGCCGTCGCGGTCCCCGAGCCGACCTCGGTCGTCATGCTCGGCCTCGGCGTCGTCGGCGGCGTCACGCTGCTGCGCCGCCGTCGGCGCCGCGCCTGATCGACTCGGATCGCTCGACCGAGGCGTCCACGACCGGACGCCTCGGGGCCTCCCCCTCTTCCCCTCCTCCCCCACGTCGGCACCCTCGGCTCGTCGAGCCCGGTCGTTGATCTTGCCCAGGAAGGCGGGTTGCCGTCGCGGCGAGCCGCCCAGCTTGACCCCGGCTCGAAGCCGGCGGTCGTCGCTTTATCAGACCCGCTCGGTCGCCCCTCGGGAAAGCCTTGCAGCGGGCCGGATGGCCGCCTCGGAGCGGCTTTCGGTCGGAATTTCGGGATGATCCGGGATGCGCGGGCGGTCGGCCTCATGGCTGTCGGCGCGGGCCACGGCTCCTGGACGGCGGCGGGCCGGAAATCCTCGGTTCGGGGCCTGGGTCGCGGGGCCGCATTCCCTTCGGCATCCGTCCGAGGTTGTCGAGGCATGGTATAGTTGAAAGCCGGGGGGACGGGCAGACTCTGACGTTCGGCTCACCGGGACCGTCGGGGACGATGCAACGAGCCCAGGAGATTCAGCAACCATGTGCGGCATCGCGGGGGCCTTGGATTTACGGGATCGGCGCGAGTTTCCGGCGGCTCGGTTGCTGGCGATGACCGCCGCGATCGCTCATCGCGGGCCGGAAGACGAGCAAATCCACATCGAGCCCGGCGTCGCCCTGGGCGCGCGTCGGCTGGCGATCGTCGACCTGGCGGGGGGGCGGCAGCCTCTCTGCAACGAGGACGGGACCGTCTGGGTCGCCCAGAACGGCGAAATCTTCGAGTATCCTGAAATTCAACAGGAACTCCTCGCGCGAGGGCATACGCTCTCCACACGCTGCGACACCGAACTCTGGGTCCACCTATATGAGGACCTGGGCCGGGGGATGTTCGAGAAGGCCCGGGGCCAGTACGCCGTCTCGCTCTGGGATCGCAAGGAGCGCACCTTGCTCCTGGGCCGGGACCGGGTGGGGATCTGCCCGCTCTATTACGCCGAGGTCGACGGCTGGCTCCTCTGGGGCTCCGAGATCAAGGCCCTGCTCGCCTCGGGGATGATCGACGCCCGCGCCGACCGGCGGGGGATCGACGTCTTCTTCAACACCTTTTGCGCCAGCACCTCGCGGACGTTCTTCGAGGGGATCAACATCATCCCCCCCGGCCACTTCCTGTCCGTCCGCGACGGTCGGATCGAGACGGTCAAGTACTGGGACCTGGACTTCCCCGACGCCGGCGACGAGCGCCGGATGAAGGACCCCACGCCGCTGATCGACGAGCTGGAGCACCTGATGCGCCAGGCGGTCGAGCGTCGGCTCCGTGGCGACGTGCCGGTGGTCAGCTACATCAGCGGCGGGCTCGATTCGACGGTGGTCCTGGGCCTCAGCTCCCGCCAGCGCGGGCACGCGGTCCCGTCGTTCACCATCGGCCTGAACAACGCCGGCCCCGACGAGCGGTCGCAGGCCGTGGAGTCGGCCGAGGCGCTGGGCTCGAAGCTGACGATGGTCACGATGAACCGCACGGACATCATCAACGCCTATCCCGAGCTGATCCGGGCCGCGGAAGGCCCGGTGATGGATTCCTCGGCGGCCTGCCTCATGCAGCTCGCCAAGGCGGTCCACGCCCAGGGGTACAAGGTCGCCCTGACCGGCGAGGGAGCCGACGAGGCGCTCGCGGGCTATCCCTGGTTCAAGAGCCAGCAGGTCCGTAACGTGATGCGTCGGGTCGCCGGCAACTGGCTCCCGGCCGGCATCCGGAACGTGATCGTCCATTCGATGCACGGCGACCCCGCCCACCTCCCCCCCCGCCACGGCTTCCAGGGGGTCCGCCCGGCGCAGCAGGACGTCTACGACCTGATGGCCCAGTCCCGCAGCTTCCTCTATTCGGGGGAGATGTGGGACGGCGTGGGCGAGTTCTCCGCCTACGACGACCTGCGAATCGACAATCCGAACTTCACCCGATGGGCGCCCCTGAATCAGTCGCTGTACGTCGGCTATCGGGTGATGCTCGCCGGGCTTCTGCTCCACGGCAAGGGGGACCGGGTCGCGATGAATTCGTCGGTCGAGGGCCGCTACCCGCTGCTCGACGAGGACGTCGTCGCCTTCTGCGCGTCGATCGCGCCGGAATACAAGCTGAAGGGTCTCACCGACAAGTGGATCTTGCGGCAGGTGGCCGCCCGGACGCTCCCCAAGAAGATCGCCAACCGGCCCAAGACCATGTTCCGCGCCAGCCGGTCCGAGGCCTTCTTCGACGCCGGCCGCCCGGCCTGGGTCGACCAGTTGCTCAGCCCGGAGTCGCTCCGCAAGACCGGCTACTTCGACGTCGAGGGCGTGGCCCGCGAGGTCGCCGCGCACGGGCGGTTCCCGAAGTTCACGCCCAAGCGGATCATCATGGACCTGAGCCTGACCTGCGTGGCCGCCACCCAGCTCTGGCACCACACGTTCCTCGGCGGCGGCCTCTGCGAACTGCCCACCTGGACCCCCAAGCGGTCCGGCGTCGGCGAATCCCCCGCCGGCCTCGACCTGTCGACCTACAACGGGGCGGTCCCAAGTCGGATCGGATCCTGAATCCGATCCCGATCCCGACCTGAAATGCGACGAGGCCGCCGCGCCATCCCGATGAGGGAAGGCGCGGCGGCCTCGTTTCGCTTTCGAAGTCCGGCGGAGCGGAGGCGAAGGCTCGTCAGTGGGCCCTGCGGATCCAGCCGGCGATGCCGAAGAGGGCCAGCGACCAGGAGACGCCGTAGATGAGGTAGGCGTAGGGGTCGAACTGGGCCATCAGCATGCCCGTCGCCCACATCTGCACCGCCGGGATGAAGAAGAGGGGCGTGAACAGCCAGGCCAGCGACGCGAACAGGAACGTGCTCAACGTCCCCCAGACCGCCTTGAACCACGGGTTCTCGATCCCGACCAGCGAGTTCAGCGACACCACGTTGAACGACAGGATCAGGAACGTCGTCCAGAGCTTGGCCGCCAGATTCACCGCCGCGCTCCGACGGATCCAGTGCCGCCCCGCCAGGGCGCGCATCACCCCGAAGACGCAGACCAGCTCGACGAACCAGATCGCCAGATAGCGCAGGTCGCGCCGCGAGACCGGCTCCGCCAAGGCCTGGCAGACCAGGAACGCCAGCAGGTGGACCACGCCGACGCCGGCCAGCGCCCGAGGCCAGCGCGGGTCGTCCAGCGTCCGGCTCATGTCCTCCCTGAGCGAGGCCCGCCAGCGATGCAGGCCCTCGACCGCCTCGCCTCCCGGCTCCCAGGCCGGCGAAATCTCCAACGAATCCTCCTCGGCCGTCGGAACGCCCGAAGCCGCGCGCGAGAACGCTTTCCGCTGAGACGCCACCGGCATGATCCCCGTCCCCCCTCGTCGCCCATGACTCGACCTGGCCGACACGGCCGCCTTCCCTGGTATCCTTCCTCAACTGTACCCGATTACGTGGTAAAATGAGGGGGATGCGGGGCATAAACCGCAGTCGATTGTGCTCGGTGGATCGGATGAACCATCTGGCGAAAGGTGCTTGAACATCCATGACGCGCACGACGACGATCGAGAAAGAGGTCGACTCGGACTGGAGTTGGGACCAGACGCATCGCGCCCTGGTGCCGCTGCTCCGAGCGGACAACTCCACGAATCTTCGATATCTGCTGGGCGAGTACGTCGGCCTGATCGGTTCGTTGGCGGCCTGCGTCGCCGCCTATCGGGCCTGGGGGGACGGCGGGCTGTCGACCGGGGCTTTCGCGGTCCTGGCGACCCTGGGCGTGGTCGCCGTGGCGGTGTTCCAGCACCGGCTCTCCGGGCTGGGGCATGAAGGCTCGCACTACGCGCTGTTCCGGAACCGACTGGCGAACGAGCTGGCGTCGGACCTGCTCTGCATGTTCCCCCTGATGGCGATGACCCAGCGGTTCCGCGTCACGCACCTGGGGCATCACCAGTTCCTCAACGACCCGGAGCGCGACCCGGACGTGGCGCGGCTGCACTTCGACGGCGACCGCTACCCGTTCCCGATGCCGAGGCCCCGGTTCTGGTATCGCTACGTCGTCCTCTCGGCCTGGCTGCCGACGCTGATCCGCTATCTCTTCGGGCAGGCGAAGAACGCCAACGCGACGATGGGCCTTCGCGAGCCCCGCGCGCCCTATCGGTTCAGGGTCGGACGCTGCCTGCGCGGGAGCTATTGGCTGCCGATGCTGGCCCTCGTCCACCTGTCGGGATCGTGGCCGATCTTCTTCCTGTTCTGGGTGCTGCCGCTGCTGACGGTCTACCCGTTCCTGATGCAGCTTCGCGAGATCGCGCACCACAGCAACGCGCCGGCGGAGGGGGAGTTCGCGCACTCGCGGAACTTCCACTGCAACCCGCTGTTCAACTTCTGCGTCTTCCCGTACGGGCAGGACTACCACCTGACCCACCACGTCTTCGGGCTGATGCCGCACTACAACCTGGCGGCGGCGGACCAGATCCTGCGGAACTACCGGCCGTACCGCGAGGAGGCCGTCTCCTGCCACGGGTATTTCTTCCGGAGGCTGGGGAAGCCGGGGCCCACGGTGCTCGAGGTGCTGGCCGATCGCCGGGGCTCGGTCCCGGCCCGCGCCTGATCGCCCGGGGCGATCGGCGCGGGCCGTGAGCGTGGGAGGAGCGGCCGGTTTCAGCGGCCGGCGGCCGCGCCGACCGGCGCGGCGGTCTCGACGGGCTTGGCGTCCTTCGTCTTCGCCTTGGCGTCGACGCCGGGCTCGAAGAAGGTCGTCGTCAGGTGGTAGGGAAGGCCGTCGAACTCATACTCGAGGTCGGCGTACACGGCGCGGTGGCCTTCCTCCGGCGCGGTGACGATGGCCGAGACGATCGCGCCGGGCTCCAGCGGCTTGGCTTCCCACTTGGACTTGCGGAAGTCGCGATCGGCGGCCGAGGCGGTCCAGAGCCGGGCCGACTTCGGCGGCGGGTCGGAGTTGATCTTGAGCGTGTACTGATCCTTCGCGCCGGGCTCGAAGGTCCAGTCCAGCTTCGGCATGGGGCGGCCGGTGACGCTGCTGCGGAAGAAGACCGAGAGGCCGTTGAAGACCCACGAGCGGTCGCCGTCGAGGCCGTGGCCGGCGTTCGGCAGGCCCATCAGATACTTGGCCCCCGCCAGGCCGTCCCAGTAGAGGTCGATCGCGTTGAGGGTCCAGTAGGGGTCGTTGGCGCCGTTGAGCAGGAACTTGGGCTTGTCGGCCAGGCGGTCGCGATAGGTGTAGGGGTCGACCATCCGCCAGAGCTTGGTGCCGGGGCCGGTCTTGACCTGCTCCATCAGCCCTCGCTTGACGTAGTCGTCGATCTGCTCGCTGTAGGCTCCCCAGACGTCGAGCTGGTTCTGGCCCTGCTCGCCGATGTTGAGCATGACGATGACCATCGGGGCGATGGCGATCACCCGATCGTCGACCGCGCCGGAGAGCCAGGTCGTCCAGCCCCGCTTCGAGGCCCCGGTGACGACGAACCGGTCGACGTCGAGCTGGCGGGTCTCCTTGGCCCAGGCCTGGACGGCGTCCATCGCCTTGACGGCGCTCTTGGTCATCGGGAACAGCAAGGGCCAGTTCTCGTCCTTGGTCTCCAGGTAGCGGATGAAGGTCTCGGCGATCAGCTCGTCTTCCTTCTTGTCTCCCAGCAGCGGCTGGTTGGGGACCTGGCTCAGCAGGGCGACCCGGCCGCCGGAAAGGTTGGCGAGCGTCAGCGCCAGTTTCTCCATGTCGGGGCCGGGCCGGTTGCCGGTGCTGCCGCCGGTGATGAACAGGAGCACGGCGTCGTCGTACGTGGTCTTCGGACCCTCGTAGATCCGCAGGCTGTGGGTCCAGGGGATCCCCTGCCAGACCTGGGAGGTCAGGTCCAGGACCGAGACCTTGCCCCCTTCGATCTCCTTGACCTCGACCTGTTTCCAGGCGAAGGCGGGGTCGGCCTTCTTGACGTATTCGTCGAGGTCCGCGCGGCAGGGAGCCGGGGCGGACGCCAGCCCGGCGACGATTGCGAGCAGCAACGCGACGGGGGAACCGCGATGGGAGATGAACCGCACCGATGACGCTCCTGGGAGAAGGGATGGACGGTCGCGAAAAACGGCCGTGGTGAAGCGCGCCGGGCCGACGTCGCCCGGCCGAACGCGACCGGCGTCGGGAAGAACTCCCGCGCGGGTCGCGGCGGAGCGATCCTATCAGGTCATCTGGATGCAGACAATCCACCCGCCCCCTGGATTTGGATGCAGGCAGTCTAGCGTTCGTCGGCTTCCTCGTCGCCTTCCAGGTCGCCCAGGCCCTCGGCGCCGAGATACGCGCGCTCCAGTTCCCGGCGCTCCTTCTCATGGTGGACCGAGGCCGCGACGTGGTTCACGAAACCGTCCGGCCCTTCCAGCCAGGCGCGGTCCCCGGTCTCCTCGAACTTTTGGACGGCCGCGATCCCGGCCACCTGCTCGCGCTGGGCCGAGGCCAGGAGATCTGCGACCTGCTGGAGTTTCGGGTCCGAGGCCCGGACCCGTCCGACGTCGGTCAGATTGGCCCGGCCCTGGCGGTCGAGCCGGGCGAGCACCTCGGGGAGCCTGGCCTTCGCGTCGGCCTCCTCGCCCAGGTTCAGCAGGTCGACGACCTCCTGGTTCCCCTTCGCGGTCTCGATGAATCGTCGGTAGGCGGGGCCGATCTGGCGGGCGAAGTCGCCGAAGCGGTCGCGGGCGTCGAGCGTCCCGGCCCGCCAGCGCACGGCCCCCTCGCCGACGCCGACCATCACAGCCGCGACGACCCCCGACATCACCACCGACCGCGCCAGGCCTCGCGTCGACCGCTTCGCCGGCCAGGGCCGCGCGAGCACCAAGCCGGCCAGGAAGCCGGTCGCCAGCCCCCCCATGTGCGCGGCCTGGTCGATCATCGGGATGACCGCGCCGAGGAGGGTGTTGAATACCACGAACCCCAGGGCGCTGGAGCGGAGCGGGCGGAGGACCGTGGCCGGCACCGCCCGCCGGTGGAGGAGCAGGAAGGCCAGGAGCGCGCCGAGGACTCCGAAGATCGCCCCGGACGCCCCCACGCTGTCCCGCGCCGGAGGCGTCGCCATGCTGGCGATCGCCCCGCCGACGCCCGCCGCGAGGTACAACGCCGCGTAGCTGAGGTTGCCGTAGAACCGCTCGACCAGCGGGCCGATGTTCATGAGCGCCCACATGTTCACGGCCAGGTGGATCAACCCGCCGTGCAGGAAGACGCTCGCGGGGAGTCGCCAGATCTCGCCGCCGAGGGCCACCCGGACGGCGTCGTTGGCCCCCCAGGCGAGGCGGTCGCCGTGCCCCGGCGTCATCGGGTCGACGCCCGTCGCGGTCATGACCCCGAAGACCCCGACGCAGGCGGCGACGATCCCGTAAGTCACGAACGTCGAGGGGGTCGCGGCGAGCAGATCGGCGTGGAAGTTCGCGATGTCGGCCCCGAACGACCGGAGCCGCCGATCCGCCTCGACGATGCCGGGGAGGGCCTCGGCGATCCGTCGGGCCCGCTCGGGCTCCACCCGCGGCGGCGCGGCCGCGCGGGAGGCCTCGCCCAGTTCGCGGAGCGTCTCCGCGAGCGTCAGGCCCAGCTCGGGAGCGGCCGACGAGGTCCGGACGATCCGACCCCCGCCCAGGTCCAGCTCCACGCCCCCTCCCCCGTCTGCCGCCGCCTTGGCGATGATCTCGTCACCCAGGAGGACGTACTCGACGGCGGCGCCGCGGATCGTCGGGCCCTTCGCCGATTCAGGATGGTCGTCCGTCCGCTCGAACCAGAAGAGGCGGCGGTTGGTCAGGACGACGGGGCACGGGATCGCGCCGATGGCGTGGTCGACCGTCGCGACGATGAACTCCGAGGGCTCCATCGGGAGCTTCGCCCGCAGCGCGATCCCCAGATCCCGCCCCGCGATCCGGGGCGAGAGGTGGACCTGGGGGAACGGGCCGAGCCGCGCGCAGGCCGCCAGCACGAACAGGTTCCAGGGGGTGATCGTCGCGTCGGGCTGGGTCACGTCGGTCATCGCGATCTCGGAATCCTTCGTGGACCGCCGTCGATCCACGGCGAGGAGGCGGGTCGGCATCGTCCTGCATTGTCAGTATCCTGGATGTCGGCGTAAAGGCGGGTTGGGCGACGGAGAGGGGGACGGGCCTGGACATGGAGACCATCATCACCGGGCCGATCCGCCTCGCGGGCCGCTTCCTGGGCTTCGCCGCGCGGACGCTCCTGGCGCTTCCGGTCGCGCCGTTCCGGCGCGGCGGCGAGGTCGTCAGGCTGTTCGAACAGATGGCGGTCATGAGCCTGCCGATCGTGGTCGGCGCCGGCCTGAGCGTCGGCCTGGCGACGTGGTTCCAGACCCACCGGCTGCTGGCCGCCCACGGCGCGGAGGCGGCCCTGCCGAGCTTCCTGGCGGTGGCCGTGGTGGTGGAGCTGGGCCCGCTGCTGGCCGGCGTCCTGACCGCGGGCCGCGTCGGCGCGGGGCTCGCGGCCGAGATGGGCGTGATGACCCTGAACGAGGAGATCGACGCCCGGATCGTCCTGGGCGCCGATCCGATCCCCAGCCTGGTCGCCCCTCGGGTCGTCGCCTGCGTGCTGGCCCTCCCGCTCCTGACGGTCCTGGTGGACGCCTCGGCCCTGGCGGGGGCCCTGACCGCCGAGGCGACGGCGGGCAAGCTCTCGACGGAGCTGTTCTGGCGGCAGTCGCTGGTCTTCCTGCGGCTCTCGGACGTGGTCCCGGCGACCCTCAAGACGACCGTCTTCGGGCTGGTGGTCGGCCTGGTCGGCTGCTGGGTCGGCCTCAACGCGGAACGCTCGGCGGAGGACGTCGGCCGCGCCGCGACCCGAGGGGTGGTCTGGACGACCCTGGCCGTCTTCGCCGCCAACGTCGCACTCGTCCCGTTCATCCCCTGGGCGACGGGTTTGCTGGGCGTTGGAGGGCTCTGAGCGTCTCGTCGGCGATTCTCGGCGATTCGGCCGCCCGACACCTGGACGTGCGGTAGAATGGAGGAGTCGGGTTCGTCCAGGCTCCTAGCCGATCGGCGGTCCCACCATCACCTGAGGATGTACCGCACCATGCGACGACTCGCCCTGCTGGTCACGGCCGCCGCCCTGTCGACGACCTCTTCCCCGGCTCAAGCCCAGGCCGTACCGGGCGGGCCGGCGGTCCCTTCGTACCGGGTCAGCGACTACTTCGCGGCCCCCGGGCTTTACGGCACGAGCTACGGCTTCAACAGCTACGGCGTGCCGCGCACCTACACCGCGTTCTCGGCGCATCCGTGGTCGGCCTATTACGGCAACAACCTGCCCCCCAGCGGGTACATGCCGGGACGCTACGGCGTGGGGCTCTGGCGGCCGGGCTTCGTCGCGCCGGGGTATGTCTATGGGGCCCCGACCGGCGCCCATTCCTACCGCACCTTCCCCGTCACGGCGGGCACGGGCCTGACCCCGGATCAGATCGCCCCGCCTCCGCCGATCGGCGTGTATGCGCCGACCCTGGGGCCCGGCGTCGGCCTGTACGGCCAGTGAGCGAGCCTCGGCCCGCCCCGGCGCTCCCGTGAGGTCTTGTGCCGGGGGCGGCGGTCTAGGATGATGGGATGTCGCGGCCCGGCCCGGACGGGGAGGCCCGAACGGCATCCGGCCGCCGCGCGCGAATCCTGAAGACCGAGGAAGACGTTGATAGCAACCGATGTGGCGATCGTCGGTGGGGGGATCGTCGGCCTGGCGACCGCTTACCAGCTCACCCGGACGCGTCCCCAGACCCGCGTGGTCGTGCTGGAGAAGGAGGCCGACGTCGGCCGACACCAGACCGGGCACAACTCCGGCGTGCTCCATTCCGGCATCTACTACAAGCCGGGCTCCCTCAAGGCGGAGAACTGCCGCCTCGGCAAGAAGCTGATGGAGGAGTTCTGCGCCGCCGAGGGCATCCCCTACGAGATCTGCGGCAAGGTCATCGTCGCGATCGACGAGTCCGACCTCCCCGCCCTGGAGCGGATCTACGAGCGCGGCCAGGCCAACGGCGTGGTCTGCTCGAAGATCGACAAGGCCCGGCTCGCCGAGCTGGAGCCCCACTCCGCGGGCATCCAGGCCATCCACGTCCCGGAGGCCGGGATCGTCGATTATAAAGCGGTCTGCCACCGCCTGACCGAGCGGATCCGCGAGGCCGGCGGCCAGGTCCTCACGAACGCGCGGGTCACGAAGATCGTCCGCACCCACGAGAAAGCCGTGCTGACCACGGCCGCCGGCGAGGAAGTCGAGACGGCCCAGATCGTCAACTGCGCGGGACTCCAGTGCGACCGGGTCACGGCCCTCAGCGGCCAGACGCCGGACGTGAAGATCATCCCCTTCCGGGGCGAATACTTCGAGCTGAAGCCGGAGGCTCGCGGCCTCTGCAAGAACCTCATCTATCCGGTCCCCGACCCGGCCTTCCCGTTCCTCGGCGTCCACTTCACCAGGATGATCGAGGGGGGCGTCGAGTGCGGGCCCAACGCCGTGCTGGCCTTCGGCCGCGAGGCGTACAACAAGACCGACTTCAACATGGCCGACGTCCTGGAGACGATGCGCTATCCCGGCTTCCGCAAGCTGGCGTTCAAGTACTGGAAGACCGGCCTGGGCGAGATGTGGCGGTCGGCCAGCAAGGCGGCGTTCGTCAAGGCCCTCTCGCGGCTCGTCCCCGAGATCCGCGCCGAGCACCTGGAGCCCGCCCCGGCCGGCATCCGCGCCCAGGCCGTCGCCCCCGACGGCTCGATGGTGGACGACTTCCTGATCCAGGAGGCCGAGCACGTCATCAACGTCAACAACGCCCCCTCGCCCGCCGCGACCGCCTCGCTGAACATCGGCAAGACGATCGTCGACCGGCTGCTCCCCCGGCTCACCTGACCTGAGCCGAGCCCGTCCGCGACCCGAGCGGGCGGCGATCCTCCGACGTGACCCCGACGCGACCCCGACCCGCCCCCGGAGCCCACGCCATGAACCGCCGCTCGTTCCTCGCCGCCGCGTCCGCCACGTCCGCCGCCCTCGCCGCCGCGCCCGAGGGCCGGGCCGCCGCGAAGGCCGAAGGCCGGCTCAAAGTCGTCGTCCCCCGGCTGCGGCCCGAGGAGCTTTCGGACCTCCAGGCCACCGCCCCGGACGTCGAGCTGGTGGTCTGCCAGAACGAGGACGAGGCCGTCGCCCGCGTCGGCGAGGCCCAGGGGCTCTACGGCCTCCTCACGCCGCGCGTGCTCCGGGCGGGGGCGAAGTCGCTCCGATGGGCCCAGAACGGCAGCGCCGGGGTCGAGCACCTGATGGGGATCCCCGAGCTGGTCGACGGGCCGATCGTGCTGACCAACATGCAGCGCGCCTTCGCGCCGGAGATCGCCGACCAGGCCCTCGCCTACCTGCTCGCCTTCACCCGCGACATCCCCCACTTCCTGGCCTCGAACGCCGACAAGCGCTGGGGGAGCCGCCGGCCGGGAGTCGTGCTCGACGAGCTGGCGGGCAAGACGATGCTCGTCATCGGCCTGGGGGGGATCGGCTCGGAGATCGCCCGCCGGGCGTACGGCTTCGGCGTCCGCGTGATCGCCACCGACCCCAAGGTCCTGGAACGTCCGCTGTTCGTCGACGAGCTGCACCGGCCCGACAAGTTCCGCGAGCTGCTCCCCAGGGCCGAGATCGTCGCCAGCGCCGTGCCGTTGACGAAGGCGTCGACCCGGATGATCGGGGCGGAGGAGTTCGCCCTGATGAAGCCGGGGACGATCCTGATCAACGTCTCGCGCGGCAAGGTCGTCGACACCGACGCCCTGGTCGCTGCCCTCGATTCGGGCCGGGTGTCGGCGGCGGGGCTCGACGTGACCGACCCCGAACCCCTCCCCGACGGCCACCCGCTCTGGTCTCGCAACGTCATCATCACCCCCCACACCGCCGGCCAGTCCCCCGGCGGCGACCGCCGGCGCCACGAGATCCTGCGCGAGAACCTGCGCCGGTTCGCGGCCGGCGAGGCGCTGCTGAACGTCGTCGACAAGCAGGCCGGCTACTGACCGGTTCGTCCCTCCCCACAGGCCCTCGAATCATGAATCTCCCACCGCTCGCCCGCGTCCGCCAGAACATCAACCAGCCCCGCGTGGACGACGTGCCGGGGACGGTCCGCCGCCTGATCCTGGAGAGCGGGATCCGCGAGCGCGTGCCGGCCGGCGGGACGATCGCCGTGGGGGTCGGCAGCCGGGGCATCAAGAACATCGCCGTGATGGCCCGCACGACCGTCGACACGCTCAAGGAGCTGGGCTACAAGCCGTTCATCGTCGCCGCGATGGGGAGCCACGGCGGCGCGACCCCCGAAGGCCAGCGCGAGCTGCTCGCCGGCTACGACGTCACGACCGAGTCGATGGGCGTCCCGGTCAAGACCGACATGGACACCGTCGTCCTGGGCACGAACCCCGTCGGCCTGCCGATCTACTTCGACAAGAACGCCCACGGCGCCGACGGCATCGTCCTCCTGAACCGCGTCAAGCCCCACTCCGACTTCCGCGCCACCTATGAGTCGGGCATCGTCAAGATGCTCACGATCGGCCTTGGCAAGCGCGACGGCGCGACCCAGGTGCACAAGCTGGGGCTCCGGGGCCTGAAGGAAGTGCTGCCGGCCGTCGGCCGGTTCCTGCTGGCGAACACCAACTTCGCCCTGGGCCTGGCGATCCTGGAGAACGGCCGCGACGAGACCGCCGAGATCGTCCCGCTGGAGCCCGACGACCTGTTCGAGCGGGAGCCCGGGCTGGTGGAGAAGGCCCGGAGCCTGATGGGCCGGCTGCCGTTCGACCAGATCGACCTGCTCGTCGTCGGCGAGCTGGGCAAGAACTACTCGGGCGCCGGCATGGACCCCAACGTCATCGGCCGGCTCATGATCGAGACCCAGCACGACTTCGCGAAACCGGTGGTCACCCGCCTGGTCGTGCTCGACGTCTCCGAGGAGAGCCACGGCAACATCGTCGGCGTGGGCTTCGCCGACCTGACCACCGAACGCCTGGTGGCGAAGATCGACGAGGAAGCCTTCCGGATCAACGTCCTGACCTCCTGCTGCCTGGAGCGGGCGCGGATCCCGATCACCCTTCCGACCGACCGCGCCGTGATCGAGCAGGCGCTGGAGACCTGCTGGCGGATCGACCCGGCCGAGGCCCGCATCGTCGTGATGCCGAACACCCTGGAGACCGACGAACTCTGGATCTCCCGGCCCCTTGAGGCCGACGTCGCCGCGGACCCGTCGCTGACCCTCGAGACCGACTACCAGCCGATGCCGATCGACGCCGACGGCCGGCTCGACCAGGTCGCCCTCTTCCCGCACAGCGTGCAGGGGCGGCGCGCGGCGCGGGGCTCGCACGCATGAGCCGCCCGAAGTATCGGATTCTGGCGCTGGACGTCGACGGCACGCTGCTCGACCGCTCCGGGACGCTCCTGCCCAGCACCAAGGCCGCCGTGGCCCGCGCCGCGGCGGCCGGGATCCGGCCCATCCTCTGCACCGGCCGCCGCTACCGCCGGGCCTGGCCGATCGCGGCCGAGCTCGGCATCGACGCGCCGATCGTCTGCAACTCCGGGGCGATCGTCAAGGAGCCGGCCGACGACCGGACGCTCTGGCGGGCCGACCTCGACCACGACCTCGCCACCGCCCTCATCGACCTCTTCGGCGAGCGCGGGTACGACGTCGTCGCGTTCAACGACCGCCGCCACGACGAGCCCGACTTCCGGGTCTCGCGCCACCCCACCGGCCACCGCTGGTTCGACGACTACGTCGCCCAGAACCTCTCCCACGCCGAGATCGCCGCCGACTGGGCCCACGGCCCCTTCTTCCACGTCTGCGCCGTCGGCCCCCGCGAGGAGATGCTCACGCTGCAGGCGCTCGTCCTGGAATCCCACGGCGACCGGGTCCGGACGTTCGTCCAGAAGAGCCCGCGCTACCTGGGGACGATGTGCGAGGTCATCCGCCGCGACGCCGGCAAGTGGTCGGCCGTGCTCCACGTCGCCGAGCAGTGGGGCGTCGCCCCCGAGGAGATCTGCGCGGTGGGGGACGACGTCAACGACCTCCCCATGATCGAGGGCGCCGGGCTCGGGGTCGCGATGGGCCACGCCCCTCCGGAAGTCCTCGCCGCGGCCGACCTCGTCGTCCCCGACCACGACAACGACGGCGTCGCCGCGCTGATCGACGGCCGCCTCCTCTGAGCGGCCCCGCACATCTCCTAATTCATTCGTCAAAAAATCATGGCTTCATGCTTGCCGTCCCTGACGGATGGCGGCTAGACTCCGACCGCGACGAGCTTCCCTCGCGAGCCGACGGGCGATGCAGCTCATGGGCTCTCGGGGAATCCCGCCCCAGCTCCCCGCGCGCATCTTTCTCTCATCGCATCGTCGGAGGACGCCGTCCATGTCCCGAGCCAATCGTCGCGGATTCACGTTGATCGAGTTATTGGTGGTCATCGCGATCATCGCGGTCCTGATCGCGCTGCTCTTGCCCGCCGTGCAATCGGCGCGGGAGGCCGCCCGCCGCGCGCAATGCACGAACAACCTCAAGCAGTTGAGCCTGGCGGCGCACAACTTCGAGTCCACCAACGGTTTCTTCCCGCCGGGCTTCGGCGCGACGCCGACGATCAACGTCCCGCTCCATCCCCGGCCCACGCCGCTGGTCACGATGCTCGGCTATCTGGAAGGGGCGAACCTCTTCAACGCGTACAACTTCTCCTATAACCTGAACGGCATCTACAACAAGATCAACGACGGCACGATGGGCGACCCCAATATCACGGCGGGCGCGCTCCTGATCTCGGCCTATATCTGCCCGTCCGACCCGACGAGCATCAGGCTCAAGGGGATGATCGGCTATAACAACTATTTCGGGTCGATCGGCGGCACCTCCTGCCCCGAGCTGGGGCCCCCGCCGGCCGGCTACGCGGCGAACAAGACCGAGGTCGACGCCAATCAGGCGGGCGTCTTCAACGTCCGACTCGACTACGGCGCGCCGCTCCAGGTCAACGGAGCCTATAGCCCGGATTACCAGCGGGTCTCCGGAAATTGCACGATCGCGTCGATCTCCGACGGAACGAGCAACACGTCGATGTTCTCGGAGACCCTCCGCGGGACCTCGAACGCCAACGTCGCGAGCGAGCTGGACACGAGCAGCCTGCTGAACGTCTACAGCGTCGCCGCCGGGGACTTCACGACCAGCGTGCTCCCCTCCCCCGTTTCGTGCCTCGCGGGCGCCCGCCTTCGGTATCGCGGGCAGCAGTATTATCGCGGGATCGCCCCGATGGCCTTCTTCTCGCACACCCAGACCCCCAACGCCAGGACCTACGACTGCGCCAACAGCTCCGACTTCATCTGCGCCCACATCGCCGCCCGCAGCAAGCATTCGGGGGGCGTCAACGCCTCGTTCGCCGACGGCTCGGTCCGATTCATCAAGGATTCGATCAACCCCGCGACCTGGAGGGCTCTCGGCACCCGATCGGGGGGCGAGGTCGTCAGCTCCGACGCCTACTGAGTCGACCCGAATGAGTCTGTATGACGCAGATCGCCCGAAGGCGGCCGGGGACTCGTCCCGGTCGCCGTCCGGCGGGCGTATTTCGAGGTGCCCGATGAAGACCTGGATCCGCTGCTTCGCCCCCTTGCTCGCCACCGCCCTCGTCGCCGGCTGCGACGCCACGCCGAGCGGCCCTCCCACCCCCGATCGCGGCGAGGAGCTTCGCCTGGAGCAGGTGGCCGAAACACTCCGCGACTACCAACTGGGCAAGGGGAAGCCCCCAAGTCGTTCAAGGAGCTTCGGGCCAACCCCGGGGCGTCGGGCGGGGCTGAACTGGTCGCCTCCGGCGACGTCGTGGTCATCTACGGCGCCCCCTTGCCGGACACGAAGGAGGAGGGAGGCGGCAGCCCCAACGAGGAAATCCTGGCCTATGGCAAGGACGTCCCGACCAAGGGGGGCGCCGTCCTGCTCCTCAACCGCACCGTCCGCCGAATGACCGCCGACGAGTTCAAGGCCGCCCCCCAGGCCAAGCCCGCCCCCTGAACCGCCGCCCCGCCCCTGGAGCCCGCCCGATGAATCGTCGCACCTGGACGCTCGCCCTCGCCGCTTCCCTGTCCGCCACCCTCGCCGCGCCGAGCTTCGCCGACGAGCCGACGCGGCTGCGGATCCTCAGCTACAACATCCACCACGGCGAGGGGATGGACGGCAAGCTCGACCTGGAGCGGATCGCCGGGGTCATCAAGTCGGTCGACCCCCACGTCGTCGCCCTCCAGGAAGTCGATCGCGGCGTCGCGCGGACGCAGGGGGTCGACGAGCCGGGCGAGTTGGCGAGGCTCACCGGGATGACGCCGATCTTCGAGCGCAACATCGTCTTCCAGGGGGGCGATTACGGCAACGCCGTGCTGACCCGCCTGCCGGTCACGGCCTGGCGGAACGTCCACGTCCCGTCGCACTACGTCGGCGAACAGCGCGGGGCGCTCGTGATCGAGCTGACGGCGCCCGACGCCGAGAAGACGCAGATCCGGTTCATGGCGACCCACATCGACTATCGCGGCGACGACGCCGAGCGGATGGACTCGGTCAATAAGCTGGAGGAGGTCGCCCGCGAACACCCCGAGCGTCCCACCCTGCTCGTCGGCGACCTCAACTCCCTCCCCGACAGCCGGGTGATGAAGGCCTTCGGCGAGAACTGGACCCGCACCGATTCCTCCCCCCTCCCCACCTTCCCCGCTGACAAGCCCGACCGCCAGATCGACTACGTCCTCGTCCGCCCCGCCCCGCGCTGGAAGGTCGTCGAATCCCGGGTCCTCGACGAACCCGTCGCCTCCGACCACCGCCCGCTGCTGGTGGTGCTGGAACTCGTGGATTGAGCACGCGGGGGAACGCCCCTGACGGATGAGTGCGAACGGCCCGACCACCGCTCGCCCCGTTGGATCGAGGATGCTAAGATCCTCCCCGAGTCAGGCCGCGCCGCCGAGGTCGTTGGTCAGGCCGAGCCTGGGATGGAATGCACAACGAACGACGGCTTCCTGGACCGAATCCAGCATCGGAGTCCGCCTTGGCCCAGAATGAACCAGAAACCTCCTCCTGGTCCCGCGTGGACGAGGGGAGGCACGACCGGACGATCGAGGAGAACTGGCTGTTCGCGCTGCGGAAGGAGCGATTCCGGTCGCGGAGTTCCGGGCTGACGCACGATTTCTTCGTCATCCACCTGGCGGACGCGGTGCACGTGGTCGCGATCACGCCGGAGGACGAGGTGCTGTTCGTCCGGCAGTTCCGGGCCGGGTCGGGGAGGGACAGCTTGGAGATCCCCGGCGGGCTCGTGGACTCCGGCGAGGACCCGCTCGTCGCCGGCCCTCGCGAACTGCTGGAGGAGACCGGCTATGCGGGCGATCCCCCGGAGTTCATCGGCGCGCTCTGGTCGAATCCTTCGCTGGTGACCTCGCGGACCTTCACGCTCGTCATCCGCAACGCCCGCCGCGTGGCCGAGCCGAAGCTCGACCACACCGAGGAATTGACCCTTGAACGGGTCCCGGCCGGGGACGTCCTCGGGCTGATCCAGGCGGGCCGGATCGATCACGCTCTGGTCGTCGCGGGGCTGCTCTGGTGGCGGGCGTCCGAGTCGAAGTCGAGCCCTGCGCGGGCCTGAGCGGCGGTCACGACGAGGCGCCGAGCTTCACCGGGACGTCGACCGGTTGCCCGTCGCGGACGACGGTGATCCGGACGGTGTCGCCGGGCTGATGTTTCTCCACCTCGGTCAGCAGCTCGTCCACGGACTTCACCCGCTTATGCTCGACGGCGACGATCAGGTCGGCCGATTCGGGGTCGAGCGAGCGCCTGATGAAGCCCGAGCCGAGCCGCTCGATCTTGACCTGGATCGGCCGGAGGCCGGCGCGCTCGGCCGGGCCCCCCTCGGCGATCGCCAGCACGAGCAGCCCCGACTCGGTCGTGTAGACCCTGGAGATCCCCAGGTCGGCGCGGACGACCCGGCCCTCCTTGATGAGCGGGCCGAGGATGCGCGCGATCGAGTTGATCGGGACCGCGAAGCTGACCCCGGCGGACTGGCCGACGCTGCTGATGATGGCCGTGTTCATGCCGATCACCTGGCCCCGCGAGTTCAAGAGCGGGCCGCCGGAATTGCCCGGGTTGATGGCGGCGTCGGTCTGGATGATCCCCTTGATCATCCGGCCGTTCTTGGCCTTCAGCGAGCGGTCGAGGCTGCTGACGATCCCCGTGGTGAGGGTCCGCTCCAGGCCGAACGGGTTGCCGATCGCCAGGATCTTCTGGCCGACCAGGAGGAGGGAGGAGTCGCCCAGGGCGACGGGGTGGAGCATGTCCGCCGAGGCGTCGATGCGGAGCACGGCGACGTCGTTCGAGGCGTCGACGCCGACGACGGTCGCCGGGTGGGCGGAGCCGTCGAAGAGGGTCACGCGGACGACGTCGGCCCCCTGGATGACGTGGAAGTTGGTCAGGACGTGGCCCGACTTGTCGACCACGAACCCCGAGCCGGTCCCCGTCGAAGTCTCCTCGGCGCCGAAGAAGCCCTGGACCTCGGATTCCGTGGTGATGTTCACCACGCTCTTGTTCACGTTGGCGTAGACGACGACGTTGATCCGCTCCTCGGGGTCGAGGCCCTTCAACGCCTCCGGGTCGGGCGCCGCGCCGGGGGCGGTCGCGCCGTCGGCCGGCTCCAGGTCCGGGAGGCTCGCGGCCCGCTCCGGCGTCGCCTGGGCCGGGCCGGGGCGACGGCCTGGGCCTCGTCGGCGCGGCGGGGGCCTGGGCGGCGATCTCGGGCCGGGGGTGGGGCCGCCAGGCCAGCAGCAGGGCCACCAGGGCCAGCGTGGTCCCGGCCGTGATCAAGTGGCCGACGATCGTCCTCATCGGCGACGTCCCGCCGTTGCTCATCGCTCCTCCCCCCTCGCCATGACCGGCTCGAACCTCGACACTCCGAAAGACCATTGTAAACGCCTCGCCGTCGTTGGAAAGGCCCGCCGGGCGCGGGCGCTCCGCCCCCGGCGGGCATCGCGCGACGCTCGCCGATTCCCGCTCGCCACCCTTGCGGCCCGCGCGCTCGGGCGGTAAAGTCCTTCTCATTCACAAGTCTCGACTCCAGCGTGGCGACGCGATCCGACTTCCGGTCGCTCGCCGCCGACGCGTGATCCCGGGGCGGCCATGGCGGCACTTTCCCCCATCCCGACGCGGACGACCGCGAGCGCCCTGCTGGCGCTGCTGGCGTTCGGGGCGGCGTCGCCCGCGACGGCCTGGGCCGGGTGCCGCCACCCTGCCTCGGCCGACGTCCGTCCCGAGGCGGCCCGCCTCGACCTGCTCGCGGCCGTCGGCGCGCTGGCGGCCGACCAGCCGACGCCCCCGCTCCCCGCCTCCCCCTGCGCCGGGCTGAGGTGTTCGAGCGATCCCACGCCGGCCGCCCCCACGACGCTCGCCGCCGCCTCGCGGATCGATCGCTGGGGCTGCCTGGCCGCCCCTCCCCCGCCCCCGGACCCCGGGGCCGCCCTCCTCTCCCACGCGTCCGCCGCACTGCGCCCCGTGCACGGCGGGCCGACCCCCTTCCACCCCCCGCGCTGACGCCCCGTCTGGACATCCGACCAGATCCCCCGATCGTCGCGCTCCCGACCGCCCCGGGCTCGTTCGCGTTTGCAGCCCGGTCGCCGCGCGGTCGCGCCGATTCATCGGCCTACGCCCATCCCCCGATGCGCCGGACCCGTCCCGCGTCGGCGACGTGATGCCGTGCGCCCGCGTCGCGCCCGTTCCCGGTCCATATCCGTTCCCCTCCCCCGTTTTCGGAGGTTTTCATCCATGAGACGTCGCGGCTTCACCCTGATCGAGTTGCTGGTCGTCATCGCGATCATCGCGGTGCTCATCGCCCTCCTGCTGCCCGCCGTGCAGGCCGCCCGGGGGGCGGCGCGGCGCATGCAGTGCGTCAACAATCTCAAGCAGTTCGGGATCGCGCTGCACAACTATCACGACGTCCAGGGCTGCTTCCCGCACAGCCGCGGGCTGAGCACCCCGGCCCCGAACTTCCCCGCCACGGCGACGTTCTCCGGGTTCGCCCGCCTGCTGGCCTACATGGAGCAGACCCAGGTCTTCAACACGATCAATTTCGATCTGCTGCCGAACGCGCCGGACAACACGACGACCCAGGCCACGGCCGTGGCCGTCTTCTCCTGCCCGAGCGACCCGCAGGTTCAGATCCCGGCCGGAGAGGCCCCCGTCAACTATCGCTTCAGCGAGGGGAGCGGCATCCTCTTCACCTATGGCCCGAGCGACGCGGGCAGCGGCGCGAACGCGACCATGCCCCCGCCGGACGGCGTCTTCTTCAGCGTCAGCAGGACCACGCTCGCGGAGATTCGCGACGGCTCCAGCAACACCTCGGCGATGAGCGAGCGGCTCAAGGGGGACTTCAGCAACGCCATCTCCACCCCGGCCACCGACCTGTTCCTGCCGAGGACCTTCCCCGCGACCCCGGATGCGGCCGTCGCCGACTGCCTGGCCACGGACGTGCGGACCCTCGGCACGCAAGGGGTCTCGACCCAGGGATCGCCCTGGCTGGCGGGGAGCACCTCGTGCGTCGTCGGGCACGGCGACACGCCGAACGGTCGATCGTGCATGTTCCCCCCCGGCCGGATCCTGAATGTGGCCTCCAGCACCCACGCGGGGGGCGTCAACGTCCTGCTCTGCGACGGCTCGGTCCGTTTCATCAAGAACGCGATCTCCCGCGACGTCTGGCGAGCCCTGGGCACCCGCGCGGGGGGCGAGATCATCAGCTCCGACGCCTACTGATGCGGAGACGACGATGCATCATCCCCGAGGAATCCGCCTCGCCGCCGCCCTGCTCGTCCTGGCCGCCTGGCCCACCGCCGGCTGCGGCCCCGCCGGCGCCGAGGACCCGGCCGACGCCCGGCGGCTCCTGCAATCGGCGCTCGACGCCTGGAAAGCCGGCCGCACGATCGACCAGGCCGCCGCGGAGTCGGGCGTCGTCCTCTCCGAGCCCCGCTGGGAGTCGGGCTTCCGGCTCGTCGGCCACGAGATCCGGCCCGACGCGCACGCGGCCGGTTTCGACCTGGCCTGCACCGCCGAGCTGTCGCTCGAGGCCCCGAAAGGCAAGCGCACCCGCGAGGTCGCGACCTACACGATCAGCACGCACCCCGCGAGGACCGTCATCCGCTCCCCCCTCGACATGCCGGCCGCCGGCGCGTCGAGGCGCCCACGTTGAGCCCGACCCCGGACCCATCTCATTTCCGTTCGACCGAGAGGAACCTCGACCATGACGTTCGACCGAAAAGCCTTCGGGACCTGCCTGGCCGGCCTGACCCTGACCGTGGGATCGGCCCACGGCGGCGACTCGCCGGCCCGGCCGCTGGACGACGCGGCCTGCTGGAAGGCCATGCCCGCGACCGTCTCGGGCGGCGGTGGCCCGCTGCCGAGCTGGGCGAAGGGGGTGGCCTCGCGGCTGCCCCGCACCGCCGCCGCGATGCTGGAGCTGGATCTCGCCCAGCGCACCCGAAGCCCGCTCGACCCGAAGCTCCGCGCCGCGATGCGCTGGGTCGTCGCCCATAACAACCACTGCGCTTACTCGGAAGCCTACGCCCTGGCCGACGCCCGCCGCGCCGGGATGGACGAGGCGACGATCAAGGCCGTGACCGGCGACCCGGAAGGATGGCCGTCGGACTATCGCGACGCCCTGGAGTTCGCCCGGCTGCACACCGTCGACGCGCCGACGATCCCCGACGAGCTGTTCGCCCGGCTCGTCGAGGCGTACGGCCGCAAGGGGGCGGCGGCGGCCGTGTTGCTGGGCGCCTACGGCAACTTCCAGGACCGCATCGTCCTGGGCCTGGACCTGGCGATGGAGCCGGACGGCCCGCTGCCGCCGATCGAGGTCGTCTTCGCCCCCGGCGCGTTCCAGTCGCAGCCGGTCCTCCCCCCGCAGGCCGACCTCAAGCCCCTGAAAGACGGCGGGGAGACGGTCGTCGACCGTGACGCGGAATGGTCGCGGCTCTCGTACGACGACCTCCAGTCGCGCCTGGAAGGCCAGCGAGCGCGGACGCCTCGCCTCCCCGTCCCCGCCTGGGACGAGGTGAAGAAGGGGCTGCCGCCGGAGTTCGCCGCGCGACCGACCCGGATCGTCTGGAACCTCGTCTGCTCCGGCTACGTCCCCGAGCTGGCCGTCCCCTGGAGCCGGGCGACGCGGACGATGTGGGCCGAGGCGAGTCCCGATCGCGTCTTCGAGGAGAGCCTCTTCTGGGTCCAGACCCGCGCCATCCGCTGCAACTACTGCATGGGGCATTGCGAGATGCTGCTGGAGGTCGCCGGACTGGACAAGGGTGCGATCGCCGAGCGCACGCGACGGCTCGCCGGCGACGACTGGTCGGCCTTCCCGCCCGAGGAGCAGCGGGCCTACGCCTACGCCCGCAAACTGACGAAGGCTCCCTGGACCGTGACGCCCGACGACTACCGCCGCCTGGAATCCGACCTCGGCCCCGACTCGGCCATGGCGACCTTCTGGTGGCTCTGCCGCGGCCTCTACATGACCCGCGTCTCCGACGGGTTCCAGCTCCCCCTGGAGCGCGACAACGTGTTCATGGATTTCTACGGACCCCGGGGAGCCGACGGGAAGCCCGCGAGGAAATGACCGAGTCGTCGGCCCTCGGGATCTCGCCGAGGGCCGACGGCGCCTGGACCGTCGCCGGCCGCTCGGCCAGAATGGGGAGCGTCGCATCTCGACGGACGCGCCCCTCTCCCTCGATCTCGCGGAGCCGCCGATGGAACCCCTCGCAACATCGCCTCGCCGTCGGGCCGCCCTGGCGCTCGTCGGGGCCTGCCTGGCCCTCGCGCCGGCCGCCTTGCACGCCCAGACGGGACCGGAGGAGTCGGCGCGCAAACTCAAGCCGGCCGATGGGCTGGAGGCGACCCTCTGGGCCGCCGAGCCGCTCCTGTTCAACCCGACCAGCCTGGACGTCGATTCGAGGGGCCGCGTCTGGGTCGCGGAAGGGCTCAACTACCGGCTGACCCGCGGGGGCAACAAGAAGTTCGCCCGCGTCGAGGAGTCGGACAAGATCAAGATCCTGGAGGACGCCGACGGCGACGGCAAGGCCGACAAGGTCACGGTCTTCGCCGATCGGATCTTCCCCGTCCCCATGGGCCTGGCCGTCGAGGAACGCTACGACGAACAGGGGAAGTATCTGGGCTGCCGGGTCTACGTCGGCAACAGCCCCAACCTGCTCGTGCTGGAAGACACCGACGGCGACGACAAGGCGGACAAGCGCTACCCCCTGCTCACCGGCTTCGGCGGGCTCGACTCCGACCACGGCATCCACGGGGTGACGCTCGGCCTCGACGGCAAGCTCTACTTCACCCACGGCGACGGCTGCTGCTCGGTCCAGGAGGACCGCTCGGAGCGCTACCAGAACTTCGACGTGGTGGATAAGTCGGGCCGGCACGTCGTCGCCGACAAGTATGCCAACACCCTCCGGGTCAACCGCGACGGCACCGAGTTCGAGGTCGTCTGCGACGGCCAGCGCAACAACTACGAGACCTGCCGCGACGCCTTCGGCAACGGCTTCACCAGCGACAACGACGACGACGGCAACCGCGGCTGCCGCGTGATCCACACGATGGACGGCGGGCGGTTCGGCTACAAGACCCCCGGCAGCCCCCGCCACTGGGGCGAGGACGTCCCGGGCAACGTCCCCAAGCTCGTCGGCACCGGCAACGGCAGCCCCTGCGGGATCGCCGTCTATGAAGGGCGACTCCTCCCCGGCTACTTCGGCGGCCTGCTGGAAGCCGAGGCCGGCACCCGCCAGATCAACTTCTTCCCGCTCACCCGCCGCGGCGCGAGCTTCGGGACCGAGTACCGGGTGATGCTCTCCAGCGACGACCCCTGGTTCCGTCCCGTCGACATGACCGCCGCCCCCGACGGTTCGGTGTTCGTCGCCGACTGGTACGACGCGGGCGTCGGCGGTCACGCCTTCGCCGATCAGGACACCGGCCGCATCTATCGGGTCGCGCCCGTCGGGGTCGGCCCGAAGGCGATCAAGCCCGACTTCGCCTCGATCGCCGGGCTGATCGAGGGGCTGAAATCCCCCTGCGTCGCCACCCAGGACGCCGCGCGGCGATCCCTGATCGCCCGGGGGGACGCCGCGGCCGACGCCGTCTCGACCCTGATCCGCGAGGGGACGCCGGAAGAGTCCGCTCGGGCGATCTGGACCGCCTCCGCGATCCCCCGGCTCGCCGGGATCGCCGCCGAGATCCTCAAGCGTCCCGGCGACTTCCACGGCGGCGACCCGCGATTCCGCGAGCTGGCTGTCCGCATGCTCGGCCGCGACTGTCGCGAGAACGGGATCGTCGAATACCAGAATCCCGAGGCTCGCAAGCCCGCGCCGGCCCTGGCCCACCTCGACCTCCTGCTCCCGCTGGCCGACGATCCCGATGCGGGCGTCCGCCGCGAGCTGCTGCTGGCCCTTCGCAAGGCCCCGACTCCGCAGGTGGGCGACGCGCTCCGCAAGCTGGTCACCGCCTGGGACGGCCGCGACCGCTGGTATCTCGAAGCCCTGGGGCTGGCGCTCGACGGCCGCGAGGCCGAGTTCGTGACCGGCCTGATGGACCCCTCGCTGTTCGGCGGATCGGACGACTTCGAGAAGCTCGCGGGCGACGACCGGGTCGCGCTCCCCCCCTATTTCCCGGTCGATCGCAACGAGGCGTTCATCCCCGCCGGCGCGGCCGAACCCGAAGCGAACGCCCTGAGCAAGCTCCTGGGCTTCCTGTGGCGGCTGCAACGCCCCGAAGCCCTCCCCCTGCTGGAGCAGATCCTCCCGAAGCTGAAGGGGCCGGGCCTTCAGCAGGCCGGCGACGACGTCCTCCAGCGGATCCGCTCACCCTTCGCGGCCGACGTCGCGGCGCTGATGGCCGAACAGTCCGACGATCCGGTCCGCCGCCGCATCCTGCTCGAGCTGCTCGCGAGCCGGCTCGCCGGCCCGTGGCGCGAGGCCAAGGACCGGCCGCCGGTCCTCCGGGTGATCGAGGCCGCGCTGGGCCGTCCCGAATGGCGGCGCCAGGGGATCGCGATGGCCGCCGCGACCGGCGACGGCCGGTATCGCGGGACGCTGGAACGGATCGCCCTCGATCCGAAGCAGCCCGAAGAGACGGCGGCCGCCGCCGTGGAGGCCGTCGGCGCGATCGACGTCACCCCCAACCGCGTGCTCGAAGACCTCATCGCCGCCCATCACGGCGCCCCGGCGTCCGACGCCCGCGCCGAGGCCGCCGTCCGCACCCTGCCGAAGCTCTACGACGCCCGCAGCCGGCTCCTGGGAATCCTGACCGACCGGGCCTACCCGGTCTCCCTCCGCCGCGAGGCGGTGCGGACGCTGGCCCGGCTCCCCGAGGGGGGCCTGAGGCTCGTCGACCTGGCCCGCGACGGCAAGCTCCTGGACGACCTGAAGACCGAGGCGACGACGGCGATCCACGGCCTGGGCGACCCCCGCGTCCGCGAGGCCGCCGCGGCCGTCCTCCCCCCGCCGTCGACCGCCGGCGGCCGTCCCTTGCCGCCGATCGCCGAGCTGCTCCGCCGCGAGGGCGACCCGGCGCGCGGCGAGCAGGTCTTTTTCCGCCAGGGCTCCGAATCGTGCGGCTCGTGCCATCGGGTCCAGGGCCGCGGCCATTGGGTCGGCCCGGACCTCTCGACCGTCGGCGTCAAGTACGGCCGGGGCGAGCTGCTCAACTCGGTCCTCAACCCCAGCTCGGCGATCAGCTACAATTTCCGCTCGGTCGTCCTGGCCCTGACCGACGGTCGAATCTTGACCGGGCTGCCGGTCGAGGAATCGCCGCAGCGGATCGTCATCAAGACGGCGGAGGGGGATCGCGTCGTCGTGCCGATCGCCGACATCGAGGAGCGTCGTTCCAGCGAGGTCTCGCTGATGCCCGAGAACCTCGCCTCGACGATGACCGACGGCGAACTGGTCGACCTGATCGCCTATCTCGGCACCCTGCGCCGGCCGGTCGGCGTCGTGGGGCGATATCAGGTCGTGGGGCCGATCGCCGAGGCCGGCGGCGCTCCCGCGTTCGATCCCACGGCCCGCGTGGACCTGGAGGCGGCCGTCGCCGACGGGACGGGCCGCTCGCTCACCTGGCGCCGCATCGAGGCCGACGCGGAGGGCCGCGCGGACCTCCAGCCGTTCTTGCCCGCGGGCGAAAAGGGGGCCGTTTTCGCCCATACTCCGATCGTCTCGCCGACGGCCCAGAAGGCGACGCTGGTCCTGGACGCCCAGGCGGAGGTGGCGGCCTGGCTCGACGGCCGTCCCGTCTCGCTGTCGAAGGCCGGCGAGGGCGCCCCGTCCTCCGCCGAGCTGGACCTGCCGGCGGGCCGGGGCTCGCTCTTGATCCGCGTGGCGTCGGGTGGGAAAACGGACGCGGCCGCGATCGTCGCCACGATCGTCGCGGAGCAGCCGGTCGCCTTCGACGCCTCGGGGGCCGACGCCCCCGCGCGCTGAACCTTCACGCCCTAGAACGAGGCGGGACCGTACGCCGTGACACGACCCGAAGATCCCCGGCGATCGCCGACGATCGCCGTCGCCATCCCTTGCTACAACGAGGCCGCCGCCGTCGGCCGCGTCGTCGACGACTTCCGCGCGCACCTCCCCGGCGCGGACGTGGTCATCTTCGACAACGCCTCCGAAGACGACACGGCCGCGATCGCCGCCGCCCACGGCGCGCGGGTCGTCGCCGTCCCCGACCGGGGCAAGGGCTTCGTCGTCCGCGCGGCGTTCGCGACCCTGAAGGGGTACGACGTCGTCGTCATGACCGACGGCGACGGCACCTACCCCGCGGAGGCCGCCCCCCGGCTCGTCGCGCCGGTGCTGGACGGCCGGGCCGCGATGACCGTCGGCGCGCGCAGGCCGGTGCCCGGCGCGCAGGCCATGGCCCCCGTCCGCGCCCTCGGGAACGTCCTCATCCGGGGCGCCTTCCGGCTCCTGATCGGCGTCGGGGCCGGCGACCTGCTCTCGGGCTATCGCGCGTTCAGCCGCCGGTTCGTCGAGACCGTCGACCTTCGCTCCGAGGGGTTCGAGATCGAGACCGAGCTGGCCGTCGCGGCGACGGCCGGCGACTTCCCGACGCTGGAGGTCGAGGTCGCGTACCATCCCCGGATCGCCGGGACCGAGAGCAAGCTGCGGGCCTTCCGCGACGGCCGCCGGATCCTGCGGACCATCGTCCGGGAGGGGCTGCGGCTCAGGCCCCTGCGCGCCGCGGCCCTCCTCGCGGCTTTCGCGAGCCTCGTGATCGCCGCGATCCTGCTCCTCGTCCGCCGTTGAGCGCGGCCGCGATCACTCGGCGGGCGGCGCGTCCCACAGCTTGATGGTCAGGTCGCGGCTGGCCGAGACCAGCACGCCGCCGTCGCGAGACACGGCCAGGGCGGTCACCGCCGA
Organism: Planctomyces sp. SH-PL62; assembly: GCF_001610895.1. Taxonomy (NCBI): domain Bacteria; kingdom Pseudomonadati; phylum Planctomycetota; class Planctomycetia; order Planctomycetales; family Planctomycetaceae; genus Planctomyces; species Planctomyces sp. SH-PL62. The sequence goes on from NZ_CP011273.1 coordinate 641,912, forward strand.
CGCATGCTCGTTCAGGCTGAGGATCGTCCGTCCCCGGGTCGGGTCCCAGATGCGGATCGCCTTGTCGGCCCCCCCGGAAACCAGCCGACCGTCCGGGGTGAAGACCAGGCCGAAGACCTCGCCGAGATGGCCGTCGAGGGGTCGCGAGTTCGCGAGGTGGGCCGTGTCCCAGAGCCGGATCGGGCCGTTGCGCGAGGCCGTGGCGATCGTCCGTCCGGTGTCGTCGATGGCGATGGCGAGGACCTCTCCGCCGGTCTTCAGGGTGGCCTGGAGCGAGCCCGAGGCGAGGTCCCAGAGCTTCACCGTCGCGTCGCTGGAGCCCGAGGCCAGCCACCGGGCGTCGCGAGACAGGGCGAGCCGGCGGACCGATTCGGAATGTCCCTCCAGGGTCGTCCGCCGCTCGCCGGTCTCGGCGTTCCAGATCTGGACCGTGCCGTCGCCGCCGGCCGAGGCGATCCAGGAGCCGTCGCCCAGGAAGACGAGGTCGTCCACCACGTCGCGATGTTCCCTGTACTCCCGGAGCGGCCGTCCGGACGCCAGGTCCCAGACGATCACGACGCCCCGGTCCTCCGGCGGGCGGCTCGGGTCGCCGGCCGACGAGACCAGCAGACGGCCGTCGGGGCTGATGCTCAGGGAACGGACCCGCGAGTCGTGCCCCCCGAGCTGGCGCAGCAGTCGGCCCGTCGGGAGGTCCCAGAGCCGGACGACCTGGTCGTCGTGGCCGGAGGCCATCAGGCGGCCGTCCGGGCTCAGGGCCAGGCAGCCGGCCGAGCCGCCGAAGCGGAGCACCGACGCGTCGCGGAGCGTCCGGGGCCGGGCCGGGCTGAGAGGGTCCCAGACCTTCGCGATCCCCTCGGTCGAGACCGAGACCAGGCTTTGGCCGTCTCGGCTCGGCGCCAGGGCGCGGACGCCCTGGGTGTGGCCGAGGAACTTGCGGAGCAGGCGGCTCGATCCGGGCTCCCAGATTCGGATCGCGTCGTCGTTCCCCCCCGTCGCGATCCAGTCCCCGGAAGGCGCGTAGGTCAGGCAGAGGACGCCCCCCTTGTGCGCCTGGATCACCATCCGGGAGACGCCCGTGGCGACTTCCCAGATGCGGACGGTGCCGTCCAGTCCCGCGGTGACCAGCCTCGCGCCGTCGGGGCTGAACGCCGCCGCCCGCACCTCCCCCTCGTGTCCGACGAGGTCGTGGGTCAGCAACGGCGGGTCGCCGAGCCGCCACAGCTTGACCGCCCCGTCGAGCCCGGCGGTGGCGGCGAGGCGGCCGTCGGGACTCAGGGCGACCGTCGCGATCGGCCCCAGGTGGCTCCCGGTGAGGAGCGGCAGCCTCGCGCCGGTCTCGACGTCCCAGAAGTGGACGACGTGGCGGGAGGAGGAGGCCGCCAGCCGGGAGCCGTCCGGGGACCAGGCGAATGAGAGGATGGCGTCCTGGTCGACCTGGAGGGTCCGTTCCAGTTCGCCCGTCTCGACGCGGAAGATGCCGATCTCGCCGGCGCCCATGTCGGGGCCGGGGCCGGCGAGCCGCTTGCCGTCCGGGCTGTACGCCAGCGCGTGGACGCCCAGCCGGAGGTCGGCCGCCGCGCCGCCGGGGGGCGGATTCTGGATCACCTTTTTCAGCTTCGCGTCGCGCAGGTCCCAGATTCGGATCGCCCCCGACAGGCTGGCGGTCGCGAAACTCGAGCCGTCCGGGGCGACCGACACCGACACGAGTCGTTCCCAGGGGGTCCGCGCCGTCGCCCGATCCTGGCCGTCCAGCCCGCGCAGGTACCGCCATTCCCAGCCCCGGTGGTCGACCTCGTCGGCCCTCGGCCGCATCAGGTCGAGCAGGCTCCGGAACTGGCCGTAATCGTTCCCCTCCCAGGCCGACGCGGCGAGGTTGGCGCGGGTGTCGTAGAGGGTCTGCTGCTCCTCGTTGCGCGCGACGACGGCGGCCTCGCGGGCGACCTGGGCCTCGCGCCGGCCGGAGGCCAGCGAGCGCTGGATCTCGGCCTGGTCGCGGAACCAGCGGGCCGCCATCAGCGAGCCGGCCGTGGCCAGCAACAGGACCCCCGTCAGGACGCCGCCGAGGATCGCGATCGTCGGGTTCCGCCGCGCCCATCGCCAGTAGCTCTCCGCCAGCGAAGCCCGCCGGGCCTCGACCGGCCGGTCTTCGAGGAACCGTCGGAGATCGGCGCCGAACGCGGCGGCCGTGGGATAGCGATCCTGCGGGAGCTTTTCGACGGCCTTGTGGACGACGGTCGCCAGGTCGATCGGGATACCGGGGTCGAGCTTCCGCAACGGCGGCGGCGAGGCCTCGGACACCTGGCGGATCAGCCGGGCGCGGTCGCGCTCGTCGAAGGCCGGCCGTCGCGCCAGGAGCTCGTAAAGGGTCAGGCCCAGGCCGTAGACGTCGGTCGTCGCCCCGGATTGGCCGTCGAACGCTTCCGGGGGGAGGTAGCGCAACGTCCCGACGACGTCGCCGCTCTGGGTCGCGTCCTGATGCTCCCCCCATTTCGCCAGCCCGAAGTCCGTGACCCAGACGGTCCCGCGCTCGTCCAGGAGGAGGTTGGAAGGCTTGACGTCGCGATGGAAGATGCCCTGCGAATGGGCGTAATCCAGGCCCTCCGCCGCCTGAACGCCCAGCCCGGCGACCCATTTCCAGGGGGGGCGGTCGTCGCCGCGTTCCGCCTGCGGGGAGGATCTCGGACCCGTCGGCTCGCTCGCCTCGGCACCCGGCTCCTTCGCGCCGGAGGCGTCGCCGGGAGGCGGCGCTCCCCGGCCCAGCAGCGACCGGGCCACCGCGAGGAACGAGCGCTCCCGCGCCGAGTCGGCCTGGGTCTCGACCGGCCTGGGTGCGGCGGTCGCCGGGGCGGTCGCCGAACCGACGGCCTCTCGAGCGGCCGCGCCGTCCGCCGACGGATCGGTCGATTCCTCGGTCGCGTCGAGCCGGGAGGGGGGTCGTCGCGACTCGTCGAGCACGGCGTCCAGGCCCACCCCGCGGATGAACTGCATGACGTAGAAGGGGGTCCCTTCATGCTCGCCGGAGCCGAAGACCGGCACGATGTTGGTGTGGTGGAGCCGACCTGCGGCCCGCGCCTCGCGCTCGAAGCGTCCCCGTCGTTTCTCGTCGCTCAGGCCCACGGAGAGGACCTTCAGCGCCACCGTGCGGCGCAACGAGATCTGCCAGGCCTCGTAGACGATCCCCATGCCGCCCCGGCCGACCTCTCGCAGGATCTGGTAGTCGCCGAAGATTCTCGATGGGGGCGTCGCGGGGTGCGGGGGCTCGTCCGGCCCTCCGGCTTCGGTCGGGGAGTGCAGGGGCTCGTCCAGACCTCCGGCTTCGGTCGGGGGATGGTGGCCTTGTCCCTGGCCGGAGTCGCTGCCGCAGGCGGTCGACATGGTCGCCTCGCCCTCGCATGAAGGGCACCGTCGGTGGAGGGAAGGGGTCCTGCGCTGGAGGGGCGAGGCGCATCGGGAGGATTTTCCGACCCTGGCGGCGGGCTCGAGCCGCTCACCGTTCGAACGGAGCGGCTCGAGTTCGAGTCGAGGGGGAAAGCTCCATGGTGACGGCTCGACCGCGAGAATGCAAGGTCCGCCGCCTCACCCGCCCTCCCCCCCGCCCGGCCTCACGACGCCGTCGAGCGGCTGAGCGAGGGGGTCTCGTCGGCCTCCTGGTCGCGGGCTCGGGCCTGCAGCGGGGCTTCCATCAGCGTGTCGCCCCGATCGAGCATCGCCAGCAAGTCGGTCTCGATCTTGTGGCAGAGCTGATCCAGCGGCAGGTGGTTGAGGCTCGTCTGCGAGAACGGGAACTGGAGCTCCGTCCCGATCTTGTCCAGCGCCAGGATCGGCGCGGCCACGAACATGGTCACGACTGGCGTGAGCCATACGGCCTCTTCCAGCAGCGCGAACGGCAGGGTGATCAGGAAGAACAGGATGAATCGGCGGATCTCGATGCGATACGCCAGCGGGAGCGGCGAGGAGCGGATGCGCTCGCAGGCGCCCAGGTGGTCGATCAGGGTCGCCCGTTGGCCTTCCGCCTGATGGAAGGCGAACGCGCTCATCCCCAGCTTCTCGTGCGCCTGGCGGAGCAGCCCGGCCAGGTGCAGGGCGATCGCGTTGGGCATGTGGTGGGACGCGAAGACGCGGTCGGCGGCCTCGCGGCCCAGCAGCCCGACCAGCGACGTGCTATGTCGCTGGTCCCGCAGGTTCAGCCGGACGGCGTGCGGGAAGGCGGCCGACCAGCGGATGAACTGGTCCCGCCACGCGCGGTCGGCCGGCCCATACGCCAGGCCGTCGATCGCCAGGTTGCGCGACTGGTTGACGATGCCCCCCCAGAGCTTCCGACCTTCCCACCACCGCTCATAGCCGGCGTTGGTCCGGAGCACCAGGAGCAAGCCCAGCGCGGCACCGGCGACCTCGTGCGGTCCGACGCCGATGTGCAGGCTGTAGTCGAGGTGCTTGTTGAGGTGCAACGCCGTCACCACCAGCGCGTACGCGCCGAAGACGAGCACGCGTAGCATGGTCAGGGGCATCGCCGAGCCCTGGACCCCGAAGACCTCGACCCAGAAAAGCAGTTCCTTGTCGCGGAATCTCACCGGCTCGCAAGCCCTCAAGATCGGCCCCGGGTCGGGGCCACACGTCGCGAGGGGCACACGCCGCCCCGCGGCCGAGGCACCCGGTCGGGGCGGCCCTCGGCTGGCCTCCAATTGTATCAGCCGGAATCCAACCGGCTCCAGACTGATTGAATTATGAAAATCTGTCAATTTGCGAGCCGGGATCGAGGCGGCCGCCGATCGGGACGGCGACTCCCTCCCCGAGCCTCTCCATCTTACCGGCCCATCCGGTAGGAAGGGGATGCGAGGAGGACCGAGCCCGAGCCCCCCGCGTCGCGGTCGGGCGAGTCGAGCAGGACGACGGCCTCCCAGGTCAGCGGCGAGTGGGGGACCCCGTCCCCCGCGCCTCCCCAGCGCCCCCCGGCGCGGAGCCGTCCAGGGGAATCCGCACGATTCGCCAGCCCTCGAAGTCCAGCCGCCCTAGGTCGGGCTGGAACGTCTGCCCCGAGGCGTCCCGGAATCGACAGCGCAAGTAGGCATTCGAACCGTCTCCCTTGACCCAGAAGAGCGCCTCCCGAGCTTTCTCCGGGATCGGCAGGGTCTTGCGGGGCTGGACCGTCAGGTAACGCCATCCGGGGTCGAACTCGTACGCGATCTTGATTGCACGCTCGCTCTGTCCCTCCGTCGCAACCCTCGAAGGCTTCGACGCCTTTCCGGGTGCGGGGGTGTTCTCCACGTGCAAGACCGCGTCGAGCGAATCCAGAAGGTCCGTACGATCGGGCCCCATGATTGGTTCGAACCTTCCCGAGACCGGCTCGACGACCGGAGCGCCGTGGGCGTCGACCAGGACGAGGTCGACGTCGGCGTCCGACGCCTTCACGGCGAGCCTCGCCCGGCCCTCCGACTCTCCCGTGGGGATCGACGCGACGGCCGTCGCCGTTTCGCGTCCGTCCGGCCTCTTCGCGACCAGGCGGCCCTCGAAAGCCCGCTTCGACGGGTTGGCGATCGTCGCCTCGAGCACGTCTCCTCGAGGGGCGATCGCCAGCGAGAGCGGGTCGACTCGCCAGACCTGCAAGGGGACGATCGCCGGCAGCGGACGGGCTTTATGGCGGATCTCCAGGGGGATTTCCCGGTGGGGCGCCCGCAGCGGAGAGGCGGGCAGACGGATCAGGTCCATTCGAGACGCGCCGTTGAAGGTCGACATTTTCGAGAGCGATTCGGCGACGCCGGGAATGCGGAACTCGACGGCACGATCGCCCAGGCTGGTGGGCATCCAGGCGTGGAACTCGACCGGGCTCCCCGTCGTCTCGACAAGCGGCCCCGCCGGGATTTGGATCGAGGCCAGCGTGCGAAGATCGGCCGCGTCGGGGTCGGAGCCCTTCACGAGTCGGATCGAAGGCGTCCGCGCGGATTCGTCGGCGTCCGCGTCGGTGGTCCAGGAGACGATCGCCAGGGGGCTGTCCTCCTGACCCGAATTCTGGAAGAGCAGCTTCCAGTCGGCCGGGCTCGCCCCCCGGAGGCGATGGCGGTACGAATAGCCACGCAGGGCGTCGATCAGTTGCTTCGCCGCGAGGAACGAGGGCTTGGGCGTCAGGTCTTGCCGCACGGTGCCGAAGCGGTGCTCGTTCTCCTTCGGGTCGGGGCCGTCGTCCTTCCAGTCGTAGAAGATCGAGAGGTTGACGCCGTTGGCGAGGTTCGAGAGGTACTCGCGGACGAGGTAGCGGGCCTGTTCGGCCTCGCTGAACCGCTTCTCGGCCGTGGAGTAGCCCCACTCCCCCGAGAGGATCGGCATCGTCGCGCGGGCCGGCGCGTGGCGGGCGATCAGCGCGCGGAGCCGGCCGTAGTCCTCGGCTGCGGTCTCGGGGTGGCTTTCGCGATAGGGGTGGACCGAGACGGCGTCGATTTGCTCCAGGACGCCGGAGGCGAACAGCGCGTCGAGGAATTCCCAGGGGAAGCCCGAGGAGGCCGGGGCGACCACGTACGCCTTGGGGTCGGCCGCTCGGATCGCCTCGGCGGTCTCCAGCGCGAGCTTCGCATAGTCCTCGACGTTCGGCCGGGGCTTCCAGAAGCTGATGTTGGGCTCGTTCCAGATCTCCCAGATCACGCCTCGACCCTGGAAGTGGGCGGCGGCGGCCCCGGCGAACCGGGCGAACGCGGCGCGGCCTTCCGGGGAATGCGGCGACAACCCGCCGTCATACCGGGGATGGCCGTAGTCCAGGATGAGGTAGGCGCGGGCGCCGACCTTGTCCAGATGCCCGAGGAGCCGGTCATACGCCGAGAAGTCGTACTTCCCCGGCTCGCGCTCGATCCCCGCCCAGAAGAAGTCCATGCGGACCCACTTGAAGCCGGCCTCGGCGAAACGTTCCATCTCGCCGGGGGCCGGGTCTGTGAAGTGGATGTTGACGCCGAGCCCCTCGGGGATCACCGGCGGGGGCGGCGCGTCCTGGGCGCGAACCGGGGCGAGGGCGGCGGCCAGGGCGGCGGCCAGCAGGGGGAGGAGGAGCCGAGGGAGGGAGAGTCGCATCGGGGTCTCCTGCGAGTGGGCGGCGGCAAGCGGCGCCGCCGGTGGTTACGCCGCCGGGCCGCGATCCGCTTCCTCGCGGAGCGCCTTGGCCTCGGGGTGTTCGGGGTCGGCCTTCAGGACCTCGTCGAGCGTGGCCCGGGCGTCGTCCTTGCGGCCCATGTCGAGCTGCGCCCGGGCGAGCTTGACCTTCAGGTCGTCCGGCTTCTTGGGCTTCAACTCCAGGGCGACGCGGTATTCCTCGACGGCCTCGGCGGACTTCTTCGACGCCGCGAGGGCGTCGGCCAGCAGGACGTGCGAGGTGGGGCTGTAGACGTCGACGTAGAGGCACTCCCTCGCCCACTTCTCGGCCTTCGCGGCGTCGCCGGCGGCCAGCCAGCGCTCGGCGAGGTTGGTGCGGACGGAGAGGTTGTCGGCGTCGTTCTCGGCGATCTGCGCCAGGTCTTCCAGGAAGGCATCGGTCCGCTTCTGGCGGAGGTGCACCCGCGCCAGGTTGGCGATCCACTTGGTGCGCCGGGGGTCCCCCTTGCGGGCGGTCTCGTAGAGGCGTTCGGCCTCGTCGAGCCGACCGGCCTTGAGGGTGAGGTCGGCCAGCAGGTCGACCACGCGCTCGTCGGGGTGCTCGGGGTCGAGGGCCGGTTCGAGCAGGGCCAGGGCCGCGTCGTCGTCGCCGATCGAGGTGAGCAGGCGGGCCTTGACGTAGCTGGCGAGGGGATGGTGGGGCTTGAGCTCCAGCGCCTTGTCGGCCGGCGGCCGGGCCGCCTTGAGGTCGCGGCGGGCGAAGTGCTCGTAGGCCATCTTCGCGTTCAGGTCGGCGTCGTCGGGCTTCGCCTTCAGCTCGCGTTCGAGCTGCGAGAACTTGATCGGCTCCTCGGCGTCGACGCGGGTCCGGATCGTCTTGACGACCTCGTCCAGGTGGGCGAGGTACTGCTTCTCGAAGTCTTCCTTGTCGACGTGGAAGCATTCCTGGATCGCGCGGGCGGTCGTCAGGCCGCGGCGGTAGGCGGCGAGCATCTTGATCTGGGCGTCGGGGCCGAACCGCTTGGCCATGTACTGGGCGTAGAGCTGCGCCTGGCAGTAGGCCATCTGGCGGTCGTCGGCCTCGTCGGGCCGGATGAAGCCGAGGTTGATGTCGTCCAGGTTCATCAGCTTCTTGCGGGCCGGCACGCGCTCCAGCAGCAGCTTGTTCCACTCCTGGGGCCGGGGCCCCCCCTCGCTCTCGACGGCCAGGGCCTCGGTGTACCAGTGGGGGATGTTGAACTCGGTCTGCTGGAGGGTCACGACGTGGACGAACTCGTGCTTGATGACCCGGGCCCAGTTGTAGGGCTTGTTGGTGGACCGGGGGCTGGCCATCGCCACGACCTTGCCGGTGCAGGCGCCCACGGTCGGGATGAACGGCAGGGCGACGGTCCGGCCGCTGAACCACTGGTGGTCCTTCATGATCTCGATCTTGGTCCGGCCCGGCGGCGTGTAGCCGAACATCGCGGTCAGCTCGGGCATCACCGATTCGAGATATTCCGACATGTACCGCGCCAGCAGCTCGTCCTGGCCGGGGACGTAGGTCGTGACGAAGTGCTCGGATTCGAGCGCCTTGTAGCCGCTCATGTGCTTGAGCACCTTCATCATGTTGTCGGCGCGGACGTTGAACGGGTCGGCGGCGAACGCGGAGTTGAACAGGCTGGACGCCTCATCCTCGCGGCCGATCTGCATGTAGAGCATCCCCAGGCCGATCGGCACGTCGGCGCGGCC